>CAVUAC010000049.1:0-5049 GCA_963739335.1 uncultured Bacteroidota bacterium
AGCTCCGCTTTGAGAATCGAGGGATCGCGAAACACATCCGCAACGAGGCCCACGCCTTTATGCGTGTGAAACCGGTGTTTGCGGGTTTCAGTCACAAATTCGTGACTGATGATGCCTGTCGCCTCCTGCCCGCGATGCTGCAACGCGTGCAGACCAAAGTACGTCATAAGGGCAGCTTCAGGATGATTGAAAATCCCAAAGATCCCGCAATGACATCGGGGTTTCCCCTCAACAAAATCCTGCTCTGTCATATTCTGAAAGTAAGAAAAAAATGACGGCCAAACAAGACTGACATGCAACTCCTTCCTCCTAACACGAATCTTGAACGACAAAGCCTGACCCAGCAAAGAACGGAGTCAGGCTTCTGAACGACCAAAAAGAATTCTGGATCACTGTCCCAAAGTAAACTCGAATGCCGCTGTCAGCCCGAATGACATAATCTTCCAATCCTGATCGCTCGTAACCTTGTTCAGACCGTACGAGTAGAGGAATTGGAAGTTCAAATGCGTTCGCTTGTCGACCGTATATATGTATCCGCAGCCGACTTTGAGCTCGTACCGTGTGTTCACGTTCCGTATGTCCGTTTTGACAAGCAGATTGTCGGTTCCATCGGGGAAACTGTAGCCAGGCGTCATTATCGTCGTCGTCGCCTCAGATTTCCCCTGAATGCTGAATCCAACGCTTGCGCCTGCCACGACGTAGAGAGGTACATCAGGCAACGTAAACTTGAACAATGGTTCAATGTCGAGGTACACCACGGTCTCAGATTCGTCAGCAGAATAGGCAACGCCCAAAGTATCAAAAGTGTGCGTGAAACTGCCAATCCGATTGTCGTAGAAATTCACCGTCGCAAGAGCTCCAAGCGATTTCGTGAAGGACAGTTCCGCCTGCCCGCCAATGACGAATCCGACACCCGTTCCTGTTTTCTGAAGGGCCGCCCCAGTATGGACATTGACGTTTCCACCAAACACCGGCCCGATCGCCATCTTGAACTGTGCTTGAATGGTTGATGGGAACATGAGGCACAAAATTACGATGAGGATCAAGGGGAATCGCTTCAAAGTGTCCCTCATGAGTAGTTCAAGAACGGTGAATTGAAAGCCGCCGCTACGATGGAGTTTCAGATCGGGAAGCTCACGATCAAGTTCCATTGAAACGTAAGGAAAAAATGGCAGCCGAACAAGGCAAGGAGAACAAGCCGACAGTCCCCTTTTCCCTCATCGGCGTTAGACGTAGAAGAACAACATCTCTCCATGCGCCATACCTCTCCAGCCCGCCCGAACGTTGCGCGAGAGGAAACAAAAAAGGCGGAGACGCTGCCCCGCCTTTCTATGAGAGTAAACGTTCGTTTAGAACTTGAAATCGACACCGATGTCCAATGCGCCATAACTCAAGGATCCGTATCCAATGCTTCCCACTAGTGCCATTGTGGGGGACAACCAATACCGTACACCACCATGAGCATTCAACACCAGGCCGCCTGAGGTCGCGGACGGCTCATAGACCCCAAAGAAGCCAGCCGTATACCCACTTTTCCAAGTCCATTTCGCAGACGAAGAATTGTAGCCAAGAATAACGCCAGCCCAAGGATCAAGTTTGCTGTCTGGATCCATCTTGAAGTGATAGTTGCCCTGCGCGCCAATGAGGATATTTGTGTATTTAAACGTACCATCTGCCCAGTCTTCGCTGTATCCCCAGTAACGGAAGAGTCCGCCAATTCCAACTGTGCCGAAATCCATCTTCATGCCGTACTCATAGTTCACGCCGAACTCTGGGGCCGAACCGAGGAATGACAGACCGATTGATGGTCCCGCGTAGCTCTTGCCAGCCTCGAAGTACTGGCCGAAGGCAACAAACGGAATGGTGAGAAACAGCACCACTGCCGCTAGCAGTATAGATCTCTTCATTATGACACCTCTCTTGTAAGTTGTGGGAATTAGTTGATTTAGAGTCTTGTCGAAAACAAGCAGTGTTTGGATCGGACAGACGCTTCTGAATCTATTAACTTACTACTTCAAAGTCAACAAACTCTTTCATTCGTGCGTGCTGAGATCGGGGTTTTCGCGGACCTCAGTGCTACAGAGTACGGACTAATCTCCACATGCTATTACAAGAAAAAGCATGAGGCGGTCGCCTTCGATCCGCTTCTTCATGCTATTGTGCAGACATACGATCAGCACGCTTAGGCAGAACATTCGGCGGAAGGAAAGGCGCCTTCCGCCGTTCCGATGCTCCCCGCTACTTGACAACGTCAAATTCAATGCTACCCAGTAGACCGAATGACATGATCTTCCAGTTGACATCCTTCGCGATGTTTGTCAGGCCATAGCCAAACGTAAGCTGAGAGTTTATTCGCATTCCCTTTGAGAGCGGAAAGATGTAACCGCCGCCGAATTTCATCTCGAACCGCACGTTCATGTCTTTGATGCTCGCCTTATTTGTCTGACTCGTGCTCCCCCCGGGGAAATAGTAGCCTGGCGTCGTAACAGTGGTTTTTGCCTCAGATTCGCCTTCAACGTTAAAACCGAGGGCGGGCCCTGCAACAAAATAGATTGGTGCGTCAGGCAATGTGAACTTGAACAGTGGTTCAATCTCAAAGTACGCGACGCTCGCAGACACATCCACGGTGTAGTTGACGCCTCCTTGACTTCCCGTCTGCGAGAAAGAACCGCTTCGGTTGTCATAGAAGTAGAGCGTGGTCAAAAGTCCCAACGACTTGGAGAACGACATATCTGCCTGGCCACCAACAACGAGACCGACTCCCGTTCCGGTTTTGTCCAGATCAGACCCGGAGTGAATGTTGAAATTCAGACCGATGGCGGGACCGATGGCCATCTTGAATTGCGCCTGCGCTGTCGTCGCCAGGACAAGGCAAACGCCCACAAGCAGTACCAACGAGACCTTCTTCATTGCTTCCTCCTAGAATTGGTTGGAAGTTTGTGAGTTGATTAGCCCCGCGTGAAGATCCTTCTCTCCATATTCTCAATTACTTTGCCGACAATCCGCTGAGGACTTGCTTCAAGTTCTGCAGCAGCTCGTCGCAATGCTCCTTCGTGACGATGTACGGCGGCAAGAACCGGAGGACCGTCTGATGCGTGCAGTTGACGAGGAATCCCCGATCCTGCAGCTGGTCGACGACCGGCTGTCCGTCCTGCCGCAGCTCCATTCCGAGCATGCAACCGTGCCCGCGAACTTCTTTCACCAGCGAGGGGCACTCATCCTTCAGGTTTCCGAATTCCGCCTTCAAGTAGTTGCCGATGTCGCCGGCTTGCTTCATCAGTCCTCTGTCAAGCACCTCCTCGAGCACCGCTGATCCGGCAGCACAGGCCACCGGGTTTCCACCAAACGTCGTCCCGTGCGCACCGTATGTTAACGTGTCAGCCACCCGCTCATTCCCCAGAAAGGCTCCAAGAGGCAACCCTCCGCCGATAGCTTTTGCGATGACGACAATATCAGGTCGGACTCCGAAGTGTTCGAAGCCGAAGAATTTCCCCGTTCTTCCCATACCCGACTGGATCTCATCGCCGATAATCAGAAATCCGAACCTCTCACGCAACTCATTCAACGCGGCAGCGAATTCGGGACCCACAACAAAAATCCCACCCTCCCCCTGGATGAACTCCAGAATAATCCCCAATGTCTGTTCATTGACCGCAGCACGCAGCTGGCCCACATCGTTGAACTCGATGTGACTGACATTTGGTAAGAACGGCTCGTAGCCTTCACGGTATTTCTGCCTCTCCGTCAGGGACAGGGCACCCATCGTTCTGCCGTGAAAGGAATTCGACAACCCGATGAGATTCGCCTTGCCATTCTTTTTCCCCCATTTCCGGGCGAGCTTGATCGCTCCTTCGACAGCCTCCGTCCCGCTGTTGCCAAAGAACACGCGACGATAACCAGACGCGTCGATGATTCGCTCAGCAAGCCTTACCTGAGGTTCCTGCACGTAGAAGTTCGACAAGTGAATGTACTTGTGAACCTGCTCGATGATCGCTTGATTGACCCGAGGATGGTTGTAACCAAGAGCATTGACTGCCAGGCCTCCGAAGAAATCCAAATATCGTTTCCCGTCCCACGCGTACAGGTACACCCCGTCACCGCGCTCGATATCGAGGCTCAGCCGTTTGTATGTCCTGAAAAAGTATCGCTCTTCCTTGATGAAAAGGTTCTTTTCGTCGCCCATGATCATTTGATCGTATTTTGTAAAACTCTGATCAGAAAATCAACTGAGTTCTCAAGATCGCGAAGCGAGCCGGTGTTACGGATCACATAGTCAGCATTCCTGAGTTTCTTCTCAGCAGGCAGTTGTGCTCGTATGCGACGGCGAACTTCCTCCGGCGACGTTTTGTCCCGCTCGACCACTCTTCTGATGCGCTCCGTTTCCGGCGCGTCGACAACGATCATAACGTCGAGACGTTTGTCGTACCCTGACTCATAGAGAAGGGCTGCTTCCACAGCTGCAACCTGCGTTCCGGCGTTCCGAAGCTCTGCGAACCGCTTGTCCAGTTCCACTTCAACTCTTGGTTCAGGGATGAAGGGGGAAAGCTGGGGTTTTGCGCTATGATGGTAACATCAATATTAGCAACTCTGAGTCCTTTGGCTTTAAGCAGTTTGTTGGTTCTGCTTAGCAAAACCAAACTCGAAATATCTTTATATTCCGGGTTTCCAGAAGGGAATAAAGTGCCAATGTCGCCCAGGTCAGCAGCCCCGCACAAAGCATCTATTATGGCATGGATTGCCACGTCAGCATCGCTCCACCCCCGGACAGGCCTTTGTCATAAGGGATATCAACACCTCCCAAAATTAGCTTGCGCCCCGAAACCAAAGGATGGCTATCCCAACCAGTACCAATGCTTAATTCTTCTCTTTCCATTCTCTTGCGATGATACGTGCTAACGCTGGATCTTCGATTGTGGTCACTTTTATATTTTTATAATCGCCCATATAGAGCTTCACCTTACATCCTAGGCGTTCCACAGCGGCAGCATCATCGGTAACTTCTGCCGCGAGGTTCTCATACGCCTTAATTATCACATCAAAGCTGAATAT
>CAVUAC010000050.1:0-9290 GCA_963739335.1 uncultured Bacteroidota bacterium
AGGAACCGCGGCCATTGGTCACAACCGGTACTCAACAACGGGCGCATCCGAAAACAAGTTTAACATCCAGCCGTTCGTTGTGAATTATCGAGGGGGAAACCTCGCCCTCAGTCACAACGGCAACCTCACGAACTTCAATATCCTTCGGGAACGACTGCAAGCAGAGGGCACGATCTTTCAGTCGACGTCTGATAGCGAGATGATCCTGCATCTCGCTGCGCGAAGCAGAAAGGAAGATCAGATCCAGCAGATCAAAGAAGCGCTCGAGACCGTTGAGGGAGCATATTCGCTTGTTGTCCTCACCGATACGAGTCTTATCGCAGCGCGAGATCCGCAGGGCTTTCGCCCGCTTGCGTTGGGAAAGCTCGGAGATGCTTTTGTCGTAGCTTCCGAGACCTGTGCATTCGACCTCGTCGGGGCAGAGTATGTCGGTGATATAGAACCAGGGGAAATTCTCGTGATTGACCATGAGGGGATTGAGTCGGGGACTCTCAAATCGTATCACGTCTCGAAAAGGCCGCAGCGGCATCACTGTATTTTCGAGTACATTTATTTCTCACGACCGGACAGCAAGATCTTCGGCGAGAATGTCGACAAGGTCCGACGCAAACTGGGAAAGCTCCTCGCACAGCAGGCTCCCGTGAAGCCGGAAAATGAAGACGACCGCGTGGTCGTCATCAGTGTTCCGGATTCGAGCAATACCGCGACGCTTGGGTTCGTCAGGGAATCAAATAAGATGGGGGAGGATGTCCGGCTCGAAATTGGACTCATCCGGAGCCACTACGTAGGACGTACCTTCATCATGCCGGACCAGGGGAGCCGCGAGTTCAAAGTGAAGACGAAGTACAACACCGTTCGAGGTGTCCTCAAAGGGCGCAAGGTCGTTATCATCGATGACTCGATTGTGCGCGGGACGACGTCCAAGCAGCTCGTCCGGCTTATCCAGGAAGCCGAGCCAAAGGAAATCCATTTCCGGGTTACCTCGCCGCCGATCAAGTTCCCCTGCCACTACGGAATGGATTTCCCGAGCAAGGGCGAATTGATCGCGAATCGGTGCGACAGTGATGTGGAGAAGATACGGCAGGAACTTGGAGTCCACACGCTTGCCTATCTCTCGATGGAAAACCTCCTGGAAGCGGCTCCCAAAGACCGTGGCGCACAGTATTGCACGGCCTGTTTCAGCGGCGAGTATCCTGTTCCCATTGACCGAGAAACGACGAAGGACGTCAACGACGCCTGATGGTGCAACGAATCTGGACAATTTCCAATCTCCTCAGTTTCAGCCGTGTTGTCCTGCTCGCTCCCCTCGCGTATTTTCTTTTTGCTGATATTCCCAACAGCCGTGTGTGGGCGGCTTGTGTGATTGTGGTGGCGGCTTCGACAGACTTTCTGGATGGATACCTGGCTCGTCGGCTGCATCAGGTGACAGATTTTGGGAAGATCCTTGACCCACTCGCCGACAAGATTGACGCGGGAGTATCCGCTCTTCTCCTTGTTGCCGTGGGTGCGCTGCCGGTTTGGTACGTCGTGGTCGTTGTCGTTCGTGATGTCCTCATTCTCACGGGCGGCATCTACATCAAGACAAAAAAGAATATCATCACTCAATCGAACTGGCCCGGGAAGATCACAATGTGCTCCATAGCACTGGTCATTCTGCTCGCTGTGCTTGGCATGCCGGCGTTCGAAGGATTCCTCCAAGTCATGATATGGCTGAGTGTGCTGATGATGGTGGTTTCACTGGTCGTCTACATGCAACGATTGTTTGTGGGGAGTCCGTCGGCAAATAAGGAGTAACGGTTGATGTTATTCGGCAATGTACTGACGAAGCTCAAAGAAGGTCTGACCAAGACGAGGGAAACCCTCTTCAGCAGGGTCGCAACCCTCGTCCGCACGAAGAGCATCATCGACGATGAGATGCTCGATCGATTGGAGGAAATCCTGATCTCCGGGGATGTGGGTGTCGAAACGACCCTCATCATTCTTGACAACATCAAGAAGCGCGTGAAACAGGAGAAGATCGAATCATCAGATCACCTGACGATGTTGCTGAAGGAGGAGATTGCGCGAGTTCTTCACGTCAACGGGAGCCCGATCGAGGAGGAGATCCGGCTGCCGGCAGACCCGCGGCCATATGTGATCATGGTCGTCGGCGTGAATGGAGCGGGGAAGACGACCACGATTGGCAAGCTGGCTTATGTGTATCGCGAACAAGGCTACAAAGTCATCGTAGGAGCGGCAGACACGTTCCGGGCCGCTGCAAACGAGCAGCTCGAGATATGGGCGAAGCGTGCCGGAGTCGAGATCATCCAGCAGGCTCGTGGGGCTGATCCGGCTGCTGTGGCGTTCGATTCGCTCAGTTCTGCCATCGCCCGTCAGGCTGATGTCGTGATTATCGACACGGCGGGACGGCTCCATACAAAAGTGAATCTGATGGAGGAGCTCAAGAAGATCCGTCGGGTGATGGGCAAGCGTCTCCCTGGCGCCCCGCACGAAGTGCTCCTGGTGCTGGATGCGACGACGGGGCAAAATGCACTTCAGCAGGTGAAGCAGTTTGGCTCTGCTGTTCAAGTGACGGGACTCGTTCTGGCGAAGCTCGATGGGACGGCAAAAGGTGGAATCGTGCTGGCCATCAGCAATGAATTGAAAGTGCCGGTGAAATTCATCGGTGTCGGCGAAAAGATCGATGATCTCCAGGTGTTCGACCGAAAGGCATTTGTTGATGCCTTGTTCGAAGGCTTCCCACAACCCGGTTGAGCGACGATGCATATTGCGTTCAGACGATACGATCTCCGCCTGAAACACACGTTCACGATTGCACGCGGTGCGTGCGATTTCTCGCCGGTGGTGATCCTCGAGCTTGAGCACGACGGGATCCTCGGATATGGTGAAGCAGCTCCGTCGGCCAGATACGGCGAATCAGTGGATTCTGTCGTGGCCTTTCTCTCGAACGTCGATCTTGCGCGATTCGCTGACCCGTTTCAGCTTGAATCCATACTTTCGTATGTCGACGAACTTGCCGATGGCAATACATCGGCGAAGGGGGCTATCGATATCGCACTTCATGACTGGATCGGGAAGAAGCTGGGGGTTCCGCTCTACAAGTATTGGGGATTGGACAAATCCAGGACGCCTGTGACGTCGTTTACCATCGGTATCGATGCTCCGCAGGTGATCGAAGAGAAGGTGCGCGAGGCAGAAGCGTATCCCGTCCTGAAGGTGAAACTCGGCGGAACGAACGACGAAGAAATTATCCGGACCATCCGCACGATCACCAAGAAGACCCTGCGAGTCGATGCCAACGAGGGGTGGAGCAATCGGGAACTTGCCGTTGAACGCATCAAGTGGCTCGAGCAAGAGGGGGTCGAATTCGTCGAGCAGCCTATGCCGGCCTCGGATCTCGCAGGCACAGCGTGGGTTCGTGAGCGTGTGAACCTCCCGCTCATTGCCGACGAGAACTCTCTTCGCCTGCACGATGTTCCAAGATTGCAGGGTGTTTTCGACGGGATCAACATCAAGCTCATGAAATGCACCGGCTTGCGTGAGGCAAACCGAATGCTGAACACAGCGAGAGCTTGTGGTCTGAAAGTGATGATGGGATGCATGATCGAGTCGTCGGTCGGAATCTCTGCTGCCGCACAGATGTCGCCGTTGATTGACTATGCGGATCTCGATGGGAATGTTCTGATCACGAACGACCCATTTGACGGTGTGCGGAGTCTTGACGGCCAGCTGATACTCTCAGATCGACCGGGAATCGGAGTGGAGAAGCGTCTCTAACCATGGCAACGAAGATCCACATACTGGAAGCTGATATCGCGAACAAGATAGCCGCAGGAGAGGTTGTTCAGCGGCCGGCTTCTGCTGTGAAGGAACTGATCGAGAATTCCCTTGATGCCGGCGCGTCATCCATCGCTGTGATCGTCAAGGATGCAGGCAAAACCCTGTTGCAGGTCAAAGACAACGGTGAGGGGATGTCCGCTGAAGATGCAGCCCTGGCTTTCCAGCGACATGCTACCAGCAAAATATCCACGGCGCAGGATTTGGAGGCAATCGGCACGCTCGGTTTTCGTGGAGAAGCGCTGGCTTCCATTGCGGCTGTGGCTCAGGTGGAACTGAGGACTCGACAGGCATCAAGCGATCTGGGGACCCTGGTTCGGATTGACGGAAGCGAACTGAAAGAGCAGTCGCCGGTTGCGGCTGAGCCAGGTACTGCAGTGACCGTCAAGAACTTGTTCTATAACACTCCGGGCCGGCGCAATTTCCTGAAGACTCAGAGCACCGAGCTCAAGAATATTTCCGACGTGGTCACGAGAATGGCGATCGCGTTCCCTGAGGTCGCGTGGCTGTATGTGAGCGAAGACGAGAAACTGCTCGACCTGAAGCCGAAGGGAATGGAGGGCCGTCTGACGGATCTCTTCGGTGAGCGACATTTCCGCTCGCTGATCAAGCTCACGGAGAAATCTGAATTCCTGACACTCGAGGGGTTCATCGGAAGGCCTGACTTCGCAAGGAAAAGCAGGGCTGAGCAATTCCTTTTCATCAACCGAAGATACATTGTGAACCGGGCACTGAACCATGCGGTGTTCCAGGCCTATGAACATCTGATGGAGAAGGGAACGTTCCCGTTTTATGTGTTGAACATCTCGCTCGATCCGAGAAGGGTTGATGTGAACGTCCATCCTTCGAAGCTCGAAGTGAAGTTCGAGAATGAATCGACGATATACCGTTTTGTCCTTTCGGCCGTCCGGAAGACCCTCGGAGCGCATGACCTGGTGCCAAGTATTTCAATGGACGTGAGTGGACCTGGTACAAGCCCAGACACACGCCTGCGTTTTCTACAGGGTCAGCCTTCTCAAATGGATCTCGGTCAGCCGGCCGGATCTTCAGATGTTGCGTCGGAGATCGACCTCGGCCGTGTTTTCCGGAGGATAGAAGGGAGAATCGGTGATGGTGCTCTCCGGCGGGACGGTGAAGCGACATTTCCGACCGATCTTCAGAGACCAGCCCCCACGATACCGGATCGCATCCTTCAGCATAAGCCGATCGGGTCCGGAGGCGGGCAAGTACCCCTCCAGGAAGGGAAACCGATCTGGCAGGTTCAGAACAAGTACATCCTATCACAAATCCGGACGGGGCTGTTGATCATCGATCAGCACGTTGCCCACGAGCGGATCCTGTACGAGAAAGCGCTGGCGAATTTCGAAAACAGCCTCCCGACGACGCAGCAGCTCCTGTTCCCGCAGACGGTCCAACTGAGCGCGAGCGACTACACCCTGGCCAAAGAGCTGATACCGCATCTCGAGAAGCTTGGATTCGACCTGAAGCCCTTCGGAAAGAACACGGTTGTTATCGAGGGTATCCCCGCGGACGTTCGGGTTGGAAGCGAAGCGCAGATTCTTGCAGGACGTTCTTGACGAGTACCGTAACAATGAGCATGCACAGAACATCGATGCGCGCGATAATCTCGCGAAATCGTTCGCGTGCAAGGCTGCAATCAAAGCTGGCGATAGGCTCAACACGACAGAGATGCTTGTCCTCATCGACCAACTGTTCGCGACGCAGATGCCCTACGTGTGTCCCCATGGTCGGCCGATTGTCGTGAAGATATCCGTCGAAGAGCTGGACAAGAGATTTGGGAGAACATAGACTTGTGGGGAATGCAGAGAGGCCTATGAAGGCTGAGGATATGGCACAAGGAACAAATGGTCCATTGTTCAGTGGACAATCAATCAGGGTAATGCAGAAGGGTAGAGTGGATGAATCATAGCTCGGATCGCGCCAAGTACATGCGGCGCTTGTGGGAGGAGAATGTCAGGACTAACGGGAAGATCCGTGACGTCAAATTCACGACGGTAAGCGGTGAGCCGATTGAGATGCTCTACACTCCGGAAGATATCCAGGAAATCAATTTCCTGAGCGAGATAGGATATCCGGGTGAGTATCCGTACACGCGCGGGATCCACCCGACAGGCTACCGAGGCAAACTCTGGACCATGCGCCAGTTTGCCGGCTTTGGCACTCCGGAAGACACGAACGCCCGCTACCACTATCTGCTCGACCACGGACAGACAGGCCTTTCGGTTGCGTTCGACCTGCCAACGTTGATGGGGCGGGATGCCGATGATCCTCAGTCGGAAGGGGAGGTCGGGATTTGTGGCGTCTCGGTCAGTTCGCTGGCTGACATGGAAATCCTCTTCAAGGGGATCGACCTCAGTGCGATCTCCACGTCGATGACCATCAATGCACCTGCTGCAATGATGATGGCATTCTATCTGGCTGTCGCCGAGGAACAGGGACGAGACCTCCGGACGCTCCGCGGCACGATTCAGACAGACATTCTGAAAGAATACATTGCGCAAAAGGAGTGGATCTACCCTCCTGAGCCGTCGATGCGGCTGATCATCGATATGTTCGAATACCTGAACCGGGAAGTTCCTCAGTGGAATCCCATCTCTGTCAGTGGCTATCACATTCGTGAAGCCGGCTCGACAGCGGTTCAGGAACTCGCGTTTACGCTCGCCGACGGATTTGCCTATGTTGAGGCAGGTATCGCCCGGGGTCTGGATGTCGATGATTTCGCGCCAAGGATATCGTTCTTCTTCAATTCTCATGTGGATTTCTTCGAGGAGATCGCGAAGTATCGGGCTGCCAGGCGCATCTGGGCGAAGCGAATGAAGAACAAGTACGGTGCGAAGAATCCCCGCTCCTGGATGCTGCGCTTCCACACCCAGACTGCCGGATGTTCGCTGACGGCGCAGCAGCCGGAAAACAATATTGTCCGGACGGCGTTCCAGGCTCTGGCGGGAGTGCTGGGAGGGACGCAGTCTCTCCATACGAATTCGATGGATGAGACCCTTGCGCTGCCGTCTGAGAAGGCGGTCAAGATTGCCTTGCGAACCCAGCAGATCATCGCGTATGAAACCGGCGTCCCCAACACGATCGACCCGCTTGCCGGAAGCTACTTCGTCGAAGCCCTTACGACGAAAATGGAACGGGAGGCCGAGGATTATTTCGACAGAATCGAGGCACTCGGTGGCGTGATTCCAGCCATCGAAGCAGGGTTCTTCCAGCGAGAGATCGCCGATGCAGCCTATCGGTACCAGAGGGAGCTTGACGAAAAGGAGAAGATCATCGTCGGCGTCAATGAGTTCGTCGAAGAGGGAGAGAAGATTGACATACCGATCCTTGTCATCTCGCCTGAAGTCGAAGTGAAACAGCGTCAGCGGCTGGGAGCGTTGAGGCAGGGCAGGAACCAGGAGGCTGTCGCTCGATCGCTCGAAGCGTTGAGACAGGCAGCCGTCGATCAGACAAACCTGATACCACGGCTTCTGGACTGTACCAGATCGTACGTGACGTTGGGGGAAATGTGCAGTGCGCTGTCTGAAGTGTTTGGGGTTTACGAAGAGCCGGCAGTTTTCTAACCGTCCACCATCAAGGGGGATTTGCTATGCGCTCGTTTCTACGGTTGTTGCGCCCTGAACAGTGGCTCAAGAACTTCTTCATTTTTGCCCCTTTGATCTTCTCGAAACACCTTTTCAACGGGGATTACTTCTGGCAAGCTGCACAGGCTTTTGTCGTCTTCGCATTGCTTTCCAGCACGGTTTATATCATCAACGATATTGCTGACAGAGAATCCGACCGGCTGCATCCAACAAAGCGAAATCGGCCCATCGCTGCAGGCAAGGTCTCGATCCCGCAGGCGATCGCAGTTGCCCTCGTCCTTCTTGTCGCGATTGGACTGCTCATTGCCAGGCTGAATCCAAAGTTCATCTTCATTGCCGCCGTCTATTTCCTGCTCAACCTCGGGTATTCGGCGTTCCTGAAGCGGGTCATACTCGTCGATGTGTTCATTGTCGCAGCGGGTTTTATGCTGCGGGTCTTAGGCGGAGCGTTTGCGATCGGTGTCCAGGTGTCGGAGTGGCTTGTGCTCTGCACGTTGTTTGTCTCGCTCTTTCTTTCGATCTCGAAGAGACGAGGCGAGCTGCTCCTGGTGAAGAATTCCGAGAACTACGAGGGCCGTGCCGTTCTCCGTGAGTATGATGTTGATTTCATGGATCAGATGATGACGATTGCAGCTTCGGGCATGGCAATCTCGTACGCGCTCTACACTGTCGCGGAACGGACGATCAGCGTCTTTGGGACATCGAGTTTGATTTTCACGACCGTTTTTGTCTTGTTCGGCATTTTTCGGTATCTTCATCTCGTGAGGGTTCGAAAGACAGAAGACAACCCTACGCACATGTTGATGACAGACCCTGTGACGTTGCTCAATGTTGCGGCGTGGTTCGCTGTTTGTGTCCTCATCATCTATTTCAATGAGATTAAAGCCTGGCTTGGTGTGCGATGAAACTCCCCGAACCAAAATCTCCGACGAAGGTAACCGGCTTTCGCCCGGTTGACCCAAGGGTTGTTGTTCTGAAGACGACTCCAGCGACCGTGCTGAATGATATCCAGCGAGCCATGGAGATGGCTGGTCTGCAATCGGCGCTTGACCCCAAAGCGACAACGATCTTGAAGGACAACATCTCGTGGCATTTCCCATTTCCTGCGGCGAACACGACTCCATGGCAGCTCGAGGGAACCATTCTGGGTCTCCGGAAGTCCGGATACCAGGATCTCGTGTGCGTTCAGAACAAGACCGTTGTGACCGATGCGTTCAAAGGGGAAGACCTCAACAAGTACGTGCCTCTCTTCCAGAAGTACAACATCCCCGTGAAGTTCAACTTCAAAGAAGAAGAAATGAAGTGGATCGAATTCAAGCCGAAGACGCCACTCCTGGTGCTCGATCAGATTTATCCCGAGGGGATACGGATCCCGGATCTCTTCTTTGGAAAGAATATCGTTCATCTACCGACGGTCAAATGTCATATCTACACGACAACGACAGGGGCAATGAAGAACGCGTTTGGCGGTCTGTTGAGCACCTACAGGCATTACACGCATTCGTGGATTCATGAGACGTTGGTTGATCTCCTTGCGATTCAGAAAGAAATTCACACGGGGATCTTTGCGGTGATGGATGGGACGACCGTTGGGAATGGTCCCGGACCACGCACGATGTATCCCGAGGAAAAAAACCTCATCCTTGCAAGTGCTGACCAGGTCGCCATCGATGCGGTCTCGGCAAAAATGATGGGGTTCGATCCCCTGGGCATTCCGTACATCCGTCTTGCACACGAGCGTGGCCTGGGATGTGGCGATCCGCGAACGATCAAAGTTCTGGGCGAAGATGTCTCCGGTGTTAACTGGAAATTCTCTGTTGGCGACAACGCCGCAAGCCTGGCGGGGAA
>CAVUAC010000051.1:0-355731 GCA_963739335.1 uncultured Bacteroidota bacterium
TTGTCCTGTTCTTCGACTCATCGTATTGCTGCACAGCCAATGTGGTCCAATGCAAATCTGGAGCCGTAATTGTAATCAGACCAGTCCTGGAACCAGCATTGTTAGTCTTATCGCTTTCCGGAACCGCATTGTTGATATCCACTATGGCGCCCATGTAGTAGGTCCGTGGCGTCGCGTTTGGCGCTGTGAATGTTTTATTCTGAGACTGTGTCGTACCCGCACTGATACTGGTGAATGAAATCGGTGTCCCTAGAGGCGTGTCTGAGGTGGTGATGAGATTATCCACTGACAAGTACAATTGAGATTGATGAGCACCAGCAGTCGCCGTGCCTATGTTCTCCTCTGTCAATGTCGCAGTGACGATTGTTACTCCAGGCGTCCATATGTCAGTAGACAAAGCGATTGAGGCCGGTCGCAAATCCGCAGGGGGCGGGGGGATCGTAATCTTTCCGGCTCTATAGCCATCATTATTAGTCTCATCGCTTTCCGTAACCGCATTGTTGATATCGACTATGGCGCCCATGTAGTAGTCACCTGGCGTGACACTCGGCGCTGGGAACGTCTTGTTCTGAGACTGTGTTGCACCCGCACTGATACTGGTGAATGAAATCGGTGTCCCTAGAGGCGTGTCTGAGGTGGTGATGAGATTATCCACTGACAAGTACAATTGAGATTGATGAGCACCAGCAGTCGCGTTGCCTATGTTCTCCTCTGTCAATGTCGCAAGGATACTTGTTACGCTGGCCTGCCAGGTGTCAGTAGACACAGCCAAAAAGGTCCAATGTAAATCTGGAGCCGTGACTGTAATCAGTCCGGTTCTATAATCAGCATTGTTACTCTTGCTGATTTCTGGAACCGCATTGTTGATGTCGATTATGGCTCCCATGTAGTAGGTACCTGGCGCGACATTCGGCGCTGTGAACGTCTTGTTCTGAGACTGTGTTGCAAGCACACTGATACTGCTGAATGAAATCGGTGTCCCTAACGGAAGGTCTCCAGTGCTGATGACATTGTTTGTTGACAAGTACAATTGAGTCTGATGAGCACCAGCTGTCGCCGTGCCTATGTTCTCCTCTGTCAATGTCGCAGTGACACTTGTTACGCCGGCCTGCCAGGTATCAGTAGACAAGGCCAATGTGGTCCAATGCAAATCTGGAAGGGGCGTGGGCGGGTAGTTCTTTTGTAGGGCGATGTCATCAATGTAGGCACCCAGACCGTTATTGGAGCCATCACTCGTGAACAGAAAGGCGATCCATACTTGAGATACTCCAGTGACATTTCCAAGACTCGGCACGTTCTTCAAATCAAAAGTCACGGACGTCCAACCTCCGGAATTGCCACTCACCCTAGTACCTGAGAAATTGGATCCATCGGTCGAGGCATACCATCCGAAATAGTCATAATTCAGCTCAGATTGATTCCAATAATAGAACTGTAGGTTTGCATCATTTGCATTGGCTAAATCGAAAGGGCCATAAATAGCCCACGCTCTCATATTGTTTGGATAGTTACCTCCTAGTGCTCCAGCTTGACTACCGCCGCCTGCACACCATCCGCTCCAAGAGCCCGAATGGTATCGACTATTGACGTCGTTCCAATACGCGTTCGTATAGCCAGATTGGCCATAAACATTCCAACCGGTGCTAGGAAAAGAGCCTTCAAATGTCTCGGACATTATTGTCGTCCACCCTTGTATACTTTGAGAGCGAACTGATAACGAAGGACCATCCTTCACCTTCCCCGCACCCTGGCCATCCCTAACCCGCCGTTGCATTTCTTCCTTTTGGAAAACTTCATTTGAGTTCTGGATCATCTGTCCGTCGAAACGGCCCTTGACCGGAGGAGTGTCATCATTTGTTTGCTCATCGGCATCAACGGGGTACTTGCTTCGAGCTGGCAAGTCTGGATTGCTGTTAAGTCTTTCCGTCCCGCTTTTCTTTGCCATGTTTCCACGATCTCTCGGTTCAGCAAATCTGGCGGCAGCATTCGATTCTTTAAGACCATTCCCTAGTGGTTTCTCGCGTTCATTGCTGGTCGCGGGAAGGACAATGGAATTTTTAGCCTTGTCAACCTCTGTAGAATACGGAGTCATACTCGTGATTTTGCCGCTGTCTCCGACTACGACCTTGAAGAGCGGGATCACTCTAAGCATGCTGGCCGAGTCTGCACGGGATTGCGGATAAACCACCACGGTTGGCAGAATCATCAGCAAGCTGAGCAACGATACGCCTTTCATATTACCTCCCTGATAGATTTGTGGTCATTGTGATACTTGGCACATTCCATATTGGTTGTCACATCTTGCTCCTGATCCCTTGAACCTACTTCAGTAGCGTAATTTTCCTCACTGCCCTCATGCCGTGAAATCGAAAATCGACATAATAGACACCACTGGGCAACTCTTGACAGTCCAGCCTCACCGCGTACCGTCCGGCTCCTTTATAATCATTGGCAATTTGTTTTACCTTTGTTCCAGCCTGATCATAGAGTGCAATGTCGATATTTCCAGCCTCAGGTATGACTATGTCGATAGTTGTCGATGGATTGAACGGATTCGGATAATTCTGAGTAAGCCCGAACTCTGATGGCAAATCACCTTCGCCGCTCACGCTCGTCGTTGCACTAACTGTGGCGGTCGCGCCAGTCGGCGATAGCAAAACTAGATTTCCATCTGAGCTATTAGCTTGAATCGCGCCAAACGTAAACGCAACAGCTTGTCCGTCCCTCGCATTCGAGAGAGTCTTGAACTTCATACTGACAAGTGTGCCAAACCCAGAACTGCTTCCTGTTATCTGAAAAACAGACACGCTCACTTTCCCGAGGCTCTCCTCATCCACGGCTTGGACTTGGCCTCCATTCATGAATGAACCTGCATCACAGGAGACGTAATCCACAATAGCCGTGTTAGTGAAAAACAATTCAAATGATACCACCTTTGCGTTGGGAATAGGCTGGCTAGCGGATCCGACTTTGATATCGACGGTGAATTCCTGATTGATGCCTATGTATTTGGGGACGCTGATTTCCAACGGCGTGTCCAGCATCGATTCACGATTTGTAATCTTGTTCATTCTACCAAGATCTGCTTGAATGACACGCGTATGGATTTGGTTGAAATTGAGGACTATCACATTGATGTCAAAGATGTTGATTGTACCATCTCCATTGCAGTCAGCGTACGTTGCCGAAAGCGGTGACCAAGGTGATGCACTTTTGGCCGACCAATTTGTTGTTCGATCTGATCGAGACGGTCCGGTCCTCCCCCAGTTGAGGACAATGGAATTGATGTCAAAAATACTAACCCTTCCATCATTATTTGCGTCACCCGGCCAAACCGTAACTCCTGATGACACTCTAATCCTCTTTCCGGTTTGAACGATCGCAATAGCACTACCGTCTTCAGCGTTTGCTTGTAATGGTACAATATCGAAAGCGATTTCTTGACCATCTTGCGCTGTGGGGAGAATCTTGTACTTCAGACGCAAGAGGGTACCCGTTCCACTCCGAGAACCAGATAATTGATACACTGAGATGTCTGTTGTTCCTGCGGGGTCATTTGGAACAACCGTTGCCTGCCCCCCAGCGAAGAAACTCCCGATCTCATACGAAACGTAGTCAATCACTGAGGTATTCGTATACGTCACCGTACCTGAAACCACCTTAAGATTCGACACAGGCTTCGAAGCGGAGCCAACGACAATGTCGACATAGAACTCTTCGCCGGCATTGACGGTGTCTTTTGATGTTAGGACGATTGGAATATCTCCCGCGGTTTGCGTTACGGAGCCATTGATATAATATCCTACGGTGATTGTCGCCCCCGATGAGTTCGATATCTGGCATCCACTTGTTACAAACGCCAACGGCGTCGATTGCCCGTTGCTCAATCCACCATTGTAGGTGAACTTCAAATCCAACAACTTCCCTCCACTCGCAACATTCAATGCCGTCGTGCTAAACCACCCAATGTTTATGTTCCCCCCTGATGCATTCGCCAAGGCTCCAATCGGGCCATTCTCGATCCCCACAAAGGTCAAGTATGTCGTGCTATACCCTATCTGCAATGAGATCGCCCCCACATCACTCAACCCCTGCGGTGCTGTTATCGGCACTGTCACCGTCTGACCCGCAGTCGTTACTGTCGATGTACCAATCGTCAATGCGATGTCCCCCACAGGTCCAGGTGCTTGGTTTACCGTCAGTGTCTTGGGACTTCCTGTCGCACCTGACGCTGTAATGGTTACCGTGCCAGACCTCGCGCTGCCTGCATTTGCTGTATAGCTAAGATTTATCGTGCCGCTGTTCGTTCCTGAACTCCCCGAGGAAATCGTCAGCCAACTACTCCCATTCGTTACACTCGCCGTCCAGTTCATCGTCGTTCCGCTTGTCCCATTCGAAACACTAAACGACGTACTCCCTGCAGTGTATGCAACATCCCGTGAGTCCGAGCTGACGACTAGCACCGGGAGTGTGCCTACTCCGATCACGACTGAGCCATCATCATACGTTACTGTGATTGTCGCCCCCGATGAGTTCGATATCTGGCATCCACTTGTTACAAACGCCAACGGCGTCGATTGCCCATTGCTCAATCCACCATTGTAGGTGAACTTCAAATCCAACAACTTCCCTCCACTCGCAACATTCAATGCCGTCGTGCTAAACCACCCAATGTTTATGTTCCCCCCTGATGCATTCGCCAAGGCTCCACTCGGGCCATTCTCAATCCCCACAAAAGTCAGGTAAGTCGTGCTATACCCTATCTGCAACGAGATCGCCCCCACATCACTCAACCCCTGCGGTGCTGTTATCGGCACTGTCACCGTCTGACCCGCAGTCGTTACTGTCGATGTACCAATCGTCAGGCTTTGCGCATATGCCTTGCCAATAGTGCAAGACAGGACACTAATCAACAGACACCGAATGACCTTCTTCATGGCGTTCTCCTTGGCAATCTTGTTTGATACTTAGTTCTCTCTCTGACCACGATTAGTTTGTCAGTAAAGGATCTTCTCGAATCGCGGGTATCTCACTAAACTAGCAGATGAAGTAGAGTATCGCTTTTGTCCAGCCCCCAGTTCATGATCCAATGCAAAGTCAGTTGATCTGATCAGCCATTGGCAAGCCGAGAGGATACCGTACCTCTGGTGCCGGTGAACGATATCCTAATGAGCTGTGTGACCTTATCGTGTTGTACGTCTTCGGCGATCGTTCTGTGATGACTCTTGCCTCCAAGATCGAGTCAAAGATCTCTCCGTTGGGAAGCTCATCTCTCATCTTTCCGTTGACTGATTCAACCTAGCCATTTTCCCAGGGACTACCGGGTTCGATGAAAAGAGCCTTCACCCCGGCCCACTGCAGCCATTGACGCACAAACTTCGCCGTAAACTCTGAAGCGTTGTCTGAACCCAATTAGTCGGCTGCGCCACGTTCAACAAAAAGCTTTGATAACTCGCGGACGCGTCATATCAGCGGTTTGACCAACGGCCAGATAGTTGCTTTATGCGAGGAGAACAAGGATCTGTCTCATAGCAGAAAGTGCTCGATTTCTAAGAAGATGCATTTTGGGCTAATCAGGTTGGGTTCTCTATGAATTCCTTACACACACTTCACTCGCGCAATCCCCCTGCTTTCACCTCTACCTCACAATCTGTCCCTCCCAGAAACAAGAAAGCCGGACTGAGTCCTTAATTCCCTCAGTCCGGCTTCTTTCCGATGTCTGGACAATTCTAGGCCAAACCGACCGGCCTAACCTTTCGACTCCCTTTTCTCACTTTTGAGCAACTTGGCTGTGTCTGTCGTTCATTGCACGGTGGTTCACAAACTTCTCCCCATCCCAATAAAGGAGTGCTCTGCGCAACTTCTCCCTGTAACCGTCATCAACCCTTGTCTTCAGCTTCCCCTCTTGCTCCAGCTGCCGGTGTCGGGCGATAAACCGATCAGATGGCTCTGCCCGCTCGCAGGTCAACGTGGAGTCAAACTGATAATTCACACCGATCGACCAGTCATCCTTGTCTTCCGCAACACCGACGATAAACCTCTTATCGGCGTACACATGAATCGCTGCGGCTACGTTACGCACGCCGCCTTGGAGTCTGTGCAAATCCGTTCTGGGAAAGAGTATGTAGAACTTCTCAGCCCCCTTGTCAACCCCCTCAAAAGAATATCCTGAAGGCAGTGGAGCACACCCTCGCATCAATCGGGAATCTAAGACAAGCAGGCACGCCGCATCGTAGCCATTGTCTTCGCCAACAAGAAGAAGCTCCTCTCGACCATCTCCGTCAACATCCCCGTGCTTCATCGCATGGAAATAGCCGTTGTGCCAATAGGTGTCGAGAAGCCTTCCGGTAGCCGCGTCCAGCCGGAAAACAATTGTCGGCTCGAATGGTATGTGGTGGGCATACCCAATGACTTGCTTTTTTCCGCTCTTGTCAAAATCGTCGACAGATACACCCGTTATGGTATAGTCGCCCGAGTATGTTTTCCCCCTGAATTTCATCGGTGTGTCGCATTTGTAGGCTCCACCGTTCCTCTCCCTCAGAATCGAAACAAACCACCTCCTTTCGGCGAATCGCAGTGGTGGTCCAACCAAAAATCGCAATCACCTCTTTCTTACCATCGCCATCAACATCTACCGTCGCAAGGAGACTTTCTTCCTTATCAGGATTTTCGCGAATCACCTCTGTAAGGTCATACCCGACGCCCATGTGTTTTCGCCACACCTCGTCACCTCGCGCGTCATAAGCAATCAGGAACTCATCCTTCGCCCTCGCATACGCTATGCTCTTGTGCCCACTCGCAAGCCTTGGGACCAGCAGCAGCAACGCAAGCACAAATAGCACGAGTCCGCTCGACCATCTCACAGGGAATTTGACAACCGAGCCGATGCACCTCTGCGTAACTGTCGGTCTGACAAACGGCCGCATCGCTGCTCCTTCATGCACCTGGCGCCTTAACGCGCGGTCCGACGAATACAACGCGAGTGTGCTTCTTTCAGCCTGCTCTTTCTCCAGCGCGCTAAAGTCGGCATAGTGCTCGGCAAGCTCTTTGTATACCGCTACACAGCCGGCACATTCTTCAAGATGCCTGGCGATCACAGCGCGCTCCGCCTCCACGTCTGGCGCGTTCAACACGTAGAGCGCGATGGTTCTCTCATCTGGATGATTCATAACACCCTATTTCTCTCCCCCAAGTCCTTGCTCATGTATATCTACCTCACTTCGATTCGCTCGCAGATTACGATCTGGCCATCCCGTCTCTCAGCTTTTGCCTGGCGATTCTCGCGAGGTACTCAAGAACCGTTCTGTGATGTTGTTGGTATTCCTTTTGGGTCAATGTCGGCATTTGCGCCCGTAGGGTACTCATAGAACGATTTCGAACTGCTCGCGCCATCGTTCAGCGCATCACTCAGGATCTTCCTCAATGCTACGATGTACATCTCAAATTGCTCTTGCGTTTTCTTGCCTTTCGCAACGTACCGCTCATACATTTCCGTACGGACGTCATCGCAGGTCTTACGAATGGCCCAATGTGCACCTTCGGCTTCCAGCTTTCCCTCCCCTGCGTTCTCTACTTGTGTCTCCGACTCTACCCTCACAGCGTACACCTGCCTCAGCAACGATGCAACCGACATCAGAGAAGCTGCCCGCTGAAATTCCTTCTGCCCGCAAATTACCTCACGCAAGCGTTTGAGCATATCAGGTAATGACTCGTGAATGATTACAACACGGTAAAACTGCTGCTGAAGGTATTCGGAAGGCATCGGTGGTCGATCCAGTAGCACATCCCCGTCGCACGGGACGAGGTACGGCTCACCATAGCGATGAATCTTCTCAAAGATCTTGGTTCTCTGCAGAGCCATGTCAACGTTGTGGATAATCTTGCCAATCGTCGGATCTGCATCACAATAGAGCCGAATCAGGTTCGTGTTCACCTTCTTGAATACAATCCTGCGAAGAGATTCAATCAACAACTCCTCGGTCGCCGATTCTACATCCACACCCTCTCTGTGGAAAAACTGTTCAATCTGCACAAAGCGACCATCTTCGCTCCGCTCGAAAAGATCGGCAAGGCAATCATAGATAACGTCCGGCTGACCCATTCGAAGTGGACCGAGACTCAGTCTTCCTGTAGCCATTTTCTTACGAATGAGCGGAAGGGCAAGGTTGTGGCATAGCCTTACGAATTCCCTGAGCTCCGGCGGTGTGTAGCTCACCGAGAAGATTGCCTTGAGAAGACTCTTGTGCGAGTTCTTGACTTTCACGGTACAAGGGGGAGTGTTGGGAAACCAGATTGGTAGATACTACTAATTTCTCCGCAGAGATTCAAAGCTCACGCTCCGAACCGACAGTGCGTTAACCAATGTTCACGGGCACCAATAGGACATGATCCTCGTTGAAGTAGCGCATTCCTTATGTTTTCCATTCATGACTTACCCATCAGCACCGACGACCTTCCAAGACATCATCCAACTCATCCCATAACGCTGTGCTCTCAACATGAATCGGTTCATCACAGACATCACACTAATGAACTAATCACCAATTAACTAATCACCAATTAACCATTCACCAATTAACTACATTCCAATGTTCTCTGAGGGAAGCGAGTTTCCCTTGCGCAATTCTCTCTCTATCATTGAGGACGGAATAATCCAACGAGCTCTAGCGGAGAACGCCGGCCACCAGGCTAAGGCTGCTCAACTCCTCGGCATCAGCGACCGCGCGTTCCGGCGAAAAACAAACTCACGCCAGCGATAATCTCCGAATCTTTCAAAGAATCTTGTCCCAATCTTCTTTATCGTCAGGAGGTTTTCCGTTGTACAGCTCTCTAGACTTCTCTCCGCTTCTTCTCACCTTTCTCTTTTGCCGACCCAAAGGGTTCCTTCGGAAAGGCATCACCTTGTGACAATATGGGTTCTGTTATGCGCAATGCCCACACTTCAGGCTATACGGACCCCTTGCCGTGGCAGACTCCGCATTTCACAAGCCCTGAACCATCACAGTTGTTACACTGGCTTGACGAAGAGAACGCACCTCCACCAACTCTTCCGGTTCCATTGCACTTTGGACATTTGATGGACCCTTTGCCATTGCAGGTCTTGCAAGTCGCCATTATGGTCACCTCCTTTGAGCTTAAAGCTGAATAGATAGTTGTTTATCTTTGGCAATACTCCAGACTCCTTTCTTCTTTTCGACTGTACACATCCCAACAGCGTTTGTATTACTTCCGGTGAAAGGTTCTGGTTTATCAAAGAATGTCAGCAAGAATTTTGGTTCACTTCCTCCTGACAGTAAACTCACGAAGACTGATCGAATAGGCCCGGATGCGGTCACGGCGAGTTCGCTGATGGACAACAAATCCTCGTTAGTACATAACCCATTCTCGATCGCTCCTTGGATGGCTGCTGCCCAGAACAAATGGTCTGCAGATCCCAGATATTTGAGCTTGACCTCTCCAAGAATTTTGTGAACATCGCCGGGAGAGTAATTCTCTATTAATCTGCAAACATGATCAAGTGGTTGTGCAACCAGTTTTGGATCAAGACGGCTCTTTGTCACGGTGCGTGTCCTGGTGCTAAACCCGGTTTCCGCCTTCCTGAATACTCCAGCAGGCTTGACAACAACCTCCTCTTGGTAAATTTCAGTGGTTTCGTACTGAGCCAGTTCTAAGGCAAGCCGGTACTGCGATAGTGATTTCTGGCAAAGAGCAACAATGTCTTTGGGGCTTGTTGCAGATTCTTCTGCCTTTTGTGAAGCAAGCTTGCCGTACGCGAGAAAACAGAGGAAAGGTACACTCTCATTTGGCTTGACTCCTGAGTCAACAAGGCGACTGTTGAATGTCTCGATTCTTGGAATCGCTTCTTCGGGGCGATTAAGAGCTAAGTCCATTAACTCTCCAATGTACTTGGACAACTCAGCTAAAGAGTCATCTTCAGTATGCGATGAATTTCTCATGGTGTTGGTCTCCTTGAAGGTCGCGCCTTAGCCCTCTTCTTCTCCGCGAGGAGCAAAGGCGCTCCGAACAAGGCGAAGATAGTCCTGTGCATTCTGTGGAGATCCCGCACCTTCAATGAAGCGTGCGATCCACTCGACAACTGTCTCTCGCTGGCTCAGTGAGAGGACCGTTGCTGCGCGCAGGAGAAAGTCGGTATCGACCTTCCGTTTCCCACGAGTAAAGGATTCGATAAGTCGGAAGCATTGAAAGTCGTCGTAACCGTCGAACACTGGAATCTCCTTAAGGAGTCCCCACGCGTCTACCTGGGCATCTATCGTCCCCCGGACACAAAGCATGGCTCCAATAAGGGTGCCAGCAGTTGCCTCCTGCAGAGTAAGGGGTGAAGGACTCTGCTGAGATTGCCCGAATAGCTTATTGAATAGACCCATTAGAGCCTCCTTCCGTGTCTTTTGTTTTGACGGTTGAGCGCCTTAAAGTCTAGTTCGGCAGAGTATAACATAAGAATCTCCTGTCAATCAGTTGTGAATGTGGGCATTCCGCTTATAGGCAAAACCAGAGAGTGGATTCGCCCCGCGTTGCTTTGTAACAACTTTGATTTGGAATGAGCCTGCCCATATTAGCCCACGAGCACCTGCCCCGACATGCCTGTCCCGATATTCTTCTGGTCGGGATTGTTAGTCGGGGGCGTCTTGCCGTTTGTCAGGTGCCGCGCTTGCGCCAGAGATTCTTGATTTTGGTCACTGACCACTTTCCATCTTCAACTGCAACGAATTGATTGTGTGTTTCGACAAACAAAGTGTTGAACCCGATGTCGGATGTGGGACGGTTATCTCGCACGGTTTTCAATTCAGACATCAAGTGCTTCAGCGCCGCTTCGAGATCGAGTGCCGCTTGGGGTATGTTGTCATATACGAGTAACCAGTTCCATTGGTAGCGTTTGAAGCCCTTTGAGTTAAGCAACATGCTCTTGCCTCGCAAAGCGGCAGAAATTGCACAGGCCCACTCACGTTCTACCGAATCGCCAACCCAACCCATCCCGGTGAGCCTCGACTGTGACTCCTTGAGGATCTTGAGAATCTCCTTGGTCGTCCGCCTAGGTCCATCCCAGCGAAAATGATCGAGCTCGATTGGAGCGTTTGGATGGAATTTCTCCCGTAAGACCAGGGCGCGTGCATACTCCTCTGGCATCGCAGACGTGATTTCTGCGCCCACATCACGGTCCGGCAATTCTATGCGGAAGTCGGGCTTGTCTCTATGCTGAATAGCTATTGGATAGCTAAAGCCCAGCCGATCACCAAATGTCGCTAAGAACCTATACATCGTCCATCGTTCGGTGTGAAGCTTAGCGCGACCTTGAGAAATCCGCGGAACGGAAATGTCAGTGCAACGCAGTTGTTTCAGAAGATCGATGTACGAACTTGCAGTTATGGTCATCTCCATTTGGGCAACAGGCGCAAGCGTGGCAGCTAACGATTAGGCGAAACGCCTGCCCGCCGTCTTCGTGGCGGGTTTACCCACCATGCTCTACCTTTTGGCGGGCCGTTGCGACCCGCCACACATGAATGATCTACTTCTCGTGGCGGGGAGCAATGGAGCAACCTCAATAATCATCTGTAAACACAGGGAGCGTCGTGGATTGTGCTGTTAGTTGCCGTTTTTGTGGCATGTCCGACAACTATTGGTCCCAAGACAACATACCAGACTTCTCGCTCAACATTATTCGGTCTGGACTGTAGTGAACTTTGTGATGCCCTGGCATATTGAGCCTGTCAAGAGCTATATTGAGAGCAGGCACTTCAGGCTCTGGCGGCATAGCTGTTATTGTGCCATTTGAATCCAGATAAAGGCGAACACACGAGAAAGCAAATCCGAGATGTTTACTCCCCTTGAACACTAGATCGTATCCTGAAGTGGTACTCACTGACACCCCGAGCTTAGCTTCTGACACGATGTTTTGAATTGCAGGAACATCCAATTTGAATCCTTGGTCGCTCGTCTTGTCCACACTTATCGCAAAATCGCTACTGGTAATGACCGAATCGATGACGAGAAATGTGTACTTGCCATCTTGGAAGAAGATTGAAGCAGCAGGACTTTTCTTATCAACAGTTCTTCCAGTAAGCACTCGTCCGAGTAGGTTTATATCAACGAATGCCCTCAAAACATCCTTGAACGTGAATGATACTTCAGAAGCTCCTTTCAGTTTGAGGCCGATTCCAGCAGAGGGTATCCCGAACCCTTTCAGAAACCCTTCGAGAATAGTGAGGCCAAGGTCAAAATCCACCCTCCTCGATCTCTTGCCGGAAACATCCGACATTTGCAACGTTGTAATAGGTACAGTTATGCTTGGATCGCCCACAAGCATCGGAGCCAAAGCGCCACGAAAGGCCGACTTGCCGTCGTAACTTGTCAAGACAGAGATCGGCTGAATTCGTTCTTCAGGAATTCGCACAATGTTGGCTCCGAATACTTCGGTTAGTGTTTCCACCAACGGGTCGCCATCGCACAAACCAAGGAAAGACATAAGGACCCCTTTCTAATAATGATGTTTTAGGAATTTTGACTAACCGACTGCTTCCATTAGAGAGTTCCACCAACATGCCAGCTAACGTTTGAAGCACTACGCCGTTGTTTTTACCGCTATCAAACAACAAATTCTCTCGCGGTAAGAACAATGGAGCGACCTCAACTATTCCTTAACAACAAAGGGAGCGTCGTATTGCTTTTTGTTATATGCCATTGCCCAAATCGTCATTTGTGTTTTGACAGTCTGAATAACCGTCCGAACAAGCTAAAGATATACCAAAACAATTTGAACAGTGCTTTTGCTATAAACTTAGAAACATCATATGCCCAAAGACCGGCCAATACACTAAAGACAGCCTTACCAAGCAAAAGACGAAGAACAAAAATGAGCAACAGGAAAAAGAATATTGCTGCAAATAGGATTTCCACAAAATCAGTCTTTCACGACACCTTCACCTTTGCAGCGGGGGCACTTCTTAGAATCTTTGCAAGTTTTGCAGACATAGTTAAACCCGCCACCGTGACCGTGGCAAGTCGGACACTTGCCGCTACCGTTGCAGACGGGACAAACTCGTTTGCTCATAGTGTGATGATCTCCTGTGAAATGGAGAAATCATTGATTCAGATTTTCTTTAACTCACTGCCTTTCAAGTAGATGACCACCGTCGATACAACATACGTGAAGGTTACAAACCACAAGACCGCTTGGGTAGATGCTTCAACTAGAAATGAACCAACTCCACTGATAACAGTGAGAGAGGCGTGTATGTACAAGAAGACTTGGAATTTCTTGGCAAGAGTCTCCTTGAGCTGAACATAGAACGAATTTCGGCTTGTAAGTGCAGGGAGAAACTGCTTGATTAATGCAATGATAGAGTAGAGCACGCCAACGTTGCCGAGAGGCAGGATTGAGACGTTTAACAAGTTGGACATCTTCTTTTGACACTCCTCTGATTTCTCTCGGGGAAGCTCGTTGATCTCAGCCAAGTTTGAATCAAGAGCTTTAATCCCATCGAGGAATTGCTGCTTCTTCTGTGCAAGCCGTTCCTTGTGTGAGAGAAACAGCAGGGCCGCGTTTGTGTTCAAAAGTTCTGCCGTAGGCTTAGTCAGCAGGTCTGTGTCTATAGTTTTCCGAGCCAACTCAGCCACGTCAGTGCTGATCGCTTGATTTACTTCTTTGTGAAGTTCTCTGAACCACTGGATATGCTTTTTCAGGTATCTCTCCTGATCCTCTTCGTTGAACACGCCTAGCGTGAACATCAAATCCTTGAAAATAGGATCGAGCATGTCGGTTTTGTTTTGCTTCATTCTGACTAGTCGATCCTCGACAAAGGTCTTGATATTGAGTATAGCGTCGAATGTTGGGTTCATCTTGGAAGTAAACGTGTCGACTGTGCCGACTTGCTGCTCAAAATCAGCTTTCCTTTTTTGAACCTGCTCTTCTACTTTCGCTAGTTCGGCAGGATCAATAATGTCCTTGTATTGGAAACTCGTTTCAATTGGCAGAGAGAGGAGTCGTTGAGTCTCACCTTCATTGTCTGTGCATTGTTGGTAGGGCAGACGCTGTAGATTCTCTTCTGTGGTTTTTAACAGCGTTTCATTCTCGTGGAAACACGTTCCCAGATACTGCGCAGCTTGCTTTAATCCGTCCTTGACTTCGTGACCGCTTCCCGATATGATACTATCAAGTTCGTCATTGAGTTTCTTGAAGATCTCTGTTGCCGCACGTTGCTCGGTTGTACTATCAATTCGGTCATAAAGGAAAACGTAAGCCTTCTTCGTCATATAGCTTAGCAGAAATGCAGCAAAGAGATTGTTCTTATTCTTGATGTTATCATAGGCAAGTTGTTCCATCTTGCCCAAGAGCGTGAGGATGTCCTGATCCAATGCCGGTTTTAGTTCTTCGAGTTTTTCCCGAATCTGCTCCTCTAGTTCTGCTTTCTTCTCGTTGAACTTGGCAACGGCATCCTCGTACCGTTCCTTCGCACGGTTAGCTTGGTCAACGATTCTACGGTGAAGCTCGACCTGCGCATTGTGTCTTTCTACCTTTTCGTTGTAACGAGCAACCGAATTCGGATTGCTCTTGTCAAGAAAAATGCCAGAAGGACCGCTCCCTGGTTGCTCAGCTTTCGCCCTTGCGACAAGTGATGAGAACTCGGATTCGGTCTGATTTACACGGTCTTGTAATCCTGCCAGAGTTTGCTCACAGCGGGCTATGAAATCATTGATTCGTTGCTTGGTTCGTTGGTAGACACATCCTTTGATGATCTCAGCAATCCGATCATCCTCATACTTAGCGTTTTGGTCGGCCTCGGTGAGAAAGAAGTCCACATCAATCATTGATGAGACTTGACCTCGTACGACTTTCATCGGTTCCATTTTGGTTTCCTAGTAATTAGTTTAAAAAATTGGCCAATGGCATATAACGTTTGCACAAACCACACCATTGTTTTTGCCGCTATCGCACGACCAATTCTTTCGCGGCAAAAACAATGGAACGACCACAATATTCCTTTTCAATAAAGGGAGTTTCGTGGTTTGTGTTGTTATGTGCCGTTTGCCTTCACTTGCCAGGTTAGAACAAGCTCATTTCATTCTTTTCATTCCAGTCTTTTCTCGTTTCAATTTGCTTACTCGTTTTTTAGGTGAACGAGCGGTCAACAAGTTTGAGGCCTTATCCCCAATCGGTTCCATCGTTCCCTTGGCTTTACAGTTGCGACAAACAAGGGGCCTAGAGGAAGCTACAACAACGTAGTTGCAGTTGGTGCATTTGTATCTCGTTATTCTTCACTCCTTTGTTTGACATTTAGTTCAGTCGGTCCATATCTCGGCCGGGTGGAAAAGTATCCTGCCAATTTCGATGGGGTTCAATGTATACACAACGAATGGTGGGCTAATTGAAGAAAAACCGATTCCAATGCCGACAACGGGGAGCCCCTTGCCGGAAAGTGCAAAACCTAGTAAGAAGCCACCACCTTTCATGGAGAGATTATTTCCAAGAGTCGCCAGGAGATATGGGCCGAAGGATAACCGTTTGGTAATACTTGTCACATTAAACCCTTTTCGATCTTTGGCCTCAATGACATACTGGAATGGGTAATAGATGTTTACAAGGTTCTTAAGATCACTGTTTCCAGTGGACGAGGTAGAGTATTGCCCATTGATAGGCAAAGCTTCGTTGTAGAATGAGAAGCCGTATTTTTCAGGTATCACACGAAACAAAAGTGGCTGTCTGTCATTACTCTTCCAGAGCCTGACTACAACTTCACCGCCCATTTTGATGTATTTGGATGCAATTTTCTTCACCTTATCCTGGATCTCTTCAGGTGTTCTACCTCGCCCTTGGTAGGTGGCAAAGATGTGTTTTCTGATTGACTCTGTGATATCGAGAAGATAAGTTTTGCCGTCGTACTTCCCAATGCTATCAACAAGTGGATCGATGCTGATCCCTTCGACAATGATGCCAAGTGAGTCAATCGTTTTAGTGTCCACCATCATTCCAATGTGATTGTCGTCGTCATAGTAGACTATAGTGAATATGTCCAAAACAGGATCCATTTTGATTTGGAGAAGTGAGGAGTCCTTCACCAAGAACTTCTGGGGGGTTGCTTTGAACTCGTTCCACTCTATTGCCCACCTACTTTCCTTTGTCTGAAAGGCTAAGAAATCTTGGGCAATACCGAACGAAGATAAAAGAACGAAAACAAGTAAAACGGAGATAGATCTCATACAAAGCCTCCTTTTATTTTCGGTACAAGTTGGTTTCAATGTGCAAATGGCAGTTTAGGCAAACCGCCTGTCCCGCATTTGCAGCCCTCTCATCTGCGGGATTCACAGGGCGGAACCCGCCGTACCGACAGCGAAGGCGGGCCCGCCCCGACATTCGCCTGATCGGGATTGTTCCTCAGAAGCGGTTTGCCGTTTGTTAAGCAACGGCAGCCACCGGGTTCGGGCTATACAGTCTCAGATTTCCACTCACCATGAAAGTACTGCCGCCGGCGTGATTTGGGCCCGGTGCCAAAATGATCTCTCACCCAGCTTGAGTCCGGTCGTAGATAACCGCTTGAGCTCTTAGTCCCCTTTTTCTCCTTTGCTTTCTTCTTTTTTTCCTCCGCAATCTTCTTTGACAGGTAGCGCGCATAAAGATGGTCGAAGATGCGCATGAACTCGCCGAAATAGACATCCGCGACGCGTCGATCACTCCGGATGATCAGCATGTTTTCGTCGTTATTGCTCTGCGATGCGCCGCTGAAGTTAGCCGACCCGGTGATTACGGTAGGATCTTTACTCAGGGGATCGATGAGCATGAACTTGTCATGAATGTAGAGATTCTTGTTCAATCCTGTGAGTTTCTCCTCAAGAAAATTCGGTAAGCTGCCTTTCTCGAATTTTGCACCGGCGGCATAGAGGACGTCCCTGTCACGCGTAATCAGGTCGCCTTGCTTCAATTTTTTGTCTGAAAGAACGTACCGCAGGACGTCCAAGTCCGCCTCCAAAAACGGCTCGAAATTCTTCGCGAGGGTGAAGGCAACCGTGAAGCAGACCATCTGGTTTGCTTTCGCCATACGGTCCGCATACCACTGGAGTGTACCCGGATCGCGCGGACTGAACAGTACCTGTAATTGAATCGGCTGACGGATTTTCTGACGGAGTCGGCGTGACGCGATCGTTTCGCGTCTCGAGCCCGCTTGTCCCGGGATCGATCCGTGTCTTGCTCAATGGCCTGGAGGCGGGAGGCGGCGGGTCGATCGGATTGCAGAGCGCATTCCAGTAGGCCAGATATTTCTCGGCCACGCCTGCATCATGAACCATGTGCCCCACGTTCGAGTGGCCGAAGATGCCTCCGTCGGAGATGTTTGTTGAACCGGTCCACACTTCCACTGGATGATCATCCTTGAGCAGCACGATGAACTTGTTGTGCTTCTGGGCGCCGCCCGACTTGCGTGGAGCGCACACTTTCGACAGGCCGCAATGATCGATCATTTTTTGGTTCTCTTTCCCATAATTGGGTTCATCATAGAGAATCTTCACGTCAACGTTCCGGTCTTCGATTGCAGCCTTGAACGCCTCCCCGACGGGATTGTAGTGAAACTCGTAAAGCGCAGCGCGCAGGCTATAACTGCTGTCTTTTGCTCGCCCGATGAACTCGATCAAGGCTTCGTAGAGCCCACGCGATAGCCACGCCATTTGCGGTGACTGCGGGTCGGTCGTGCTAGGGGTGGGATCCGGAAACTGCCGGGCATAGGCCTGCGAGCCCGCCACGCCGCGGTTGAAGAAAATCGAATGGACGGCGCCGTAAAGCGGCTCGGTCTCAATATCGACGGATACGGACAGGTCGTCACGCAACGTCAGCGCTTTGGGCGCACCCGTTGCAGGAACGATACGATAGTTGTATCTCGTGGACGGCTTCGCTGTGTAGTCACCCCACTGGAATGATTGGATCGGATGCTCTGATGTCGGCACCGGCGTTCCGGCAGGGATTCCTTTGTCCTTATCCTCGAAGCGTTTGATGCCCCGCAGGAAGTAGCGTTCCAATACAGCGGCGTCGTGGAATTCCGTCCGCTCGATGGCGAATCCGAGCAAATCGTGAGTATCGAATCTTTCCTGTTTGAGATCCCAGGCCAGCACCACCACATGGCTGCCGGAAACTGCTCGAACAGAGAGATTATCTCCTGGTTGTCTATTTCTCATGGCGCGGCACTCCTTTCAGCAGAAGTCCTCATAGTATGTGAATAGCTGTTGTCATCATGATGAAACGCAAGAGCGGCGTGCTTGTATTCGGTATTCATTAAGGTGGATACTCCCGAATCTGTTGTTGAAAGTACATTGTATGGCTGCTTGCGCAAGCAGTGTGGGCAAAACGCTGTACCGTTGTCCCGATACGACTGTGTCGCATCGGGATGAGTAACGGCATTGAGCGAGTGTATGCGCCTAGCACCAGACAGCGAGCGGCTGTGCGCCGCTGGTCATGCGTTCATGCGCGGCGGCTCGGACTACTCTTCACGATTTTGTTTCGAGCGAGATCAGTGGTCAAATCTTGTTGCCTGATCACGTTGTCTGTCTATCTTGCCTCGGGGTTTTGAATGATCATTGGCGTGCACAATTCAAATAACCATTGCACTACTGAGACTTGTAGCATTTTTCTCGCCTATGGCCGCCCCAAGACGCTTGATCTAACGGATCTACAACCCTCCCTAACATTTTGGTGCTGACGTAAGTATACATCTCGGTGACCTTCGAGCGCTTAAGGAATTCTTATCTAGCCGCCTCTTCGCCTTCTGCATAACGCCTTCGAATCGAGTCTTGAGAAAAATCAAGTGAATCTCCCAACGGCCTAGACGGCCAGATTACCGTAATCGGGCAGTATCTGTAGTACTCGTCTGGATCTGTAGGGTTCTCCTTTGGCTTCTTCAACTTGAGACGCGCGTTCTCAGCCTGCTTGACGAGGTTGTTGATTCGTACGAAATCATCGACGTCATTCTTTAGGATTTCATTGATCGTGATGTCGGTCAGACTTCGCTTTGCAGTGTCAATGATGTCATTTGGATATGGCGCAGGCTCGATTTCCTCAGGACTTAAGACGACCACCACGATTTCCTTCGGCGAGTAGTCCAGTGCATCTCCAAGCGGAGTAACGTTTCGCAGCCCACCGTCGACGTACGCCTCCCTTCCGATGCTCTCCCAGATGATTGGCATCGTCGCGCTTTCCCACACTGCGTCTAGAAAATCCGGAGCATCGCTGCTCACCGATTCATATCTGCCGCTGGTCAGGGACACCCGCCCCACATGAGCTGGAACACGGAATGGTTTACCAGCCGCATTTTTCTGGATCAGGTCTCGGAGCGGCGCGTTGTCGTATGCGCCCAGTTTCTTTTCGACCGCAAGCCGCCAGGCAACGCGCAGCCAGCCAAATTTCTTGTAGACATCCTCTTCTCGGATCGTAAACCACACGTCCTTGAGCTGTCGGGTACTGTTCTTGCGCCAGAAGCGCCGCGTTAAGCGCTCCAACGGACACCCCAAAGATACGGTCCCATCTGTAACTCCTTTCTTCCCGTAAGACGCGCTCAGCACCTACCTCGAAAGCCCCCTTTGCTCCTCCCCCTGAAAGTACAAGTGTAGCAACGCGCTCAGGCATGATCACCTCCTAGTTTAAGATTATGCTGCACGAAGACGTCTATGATTATGGGGCGCTGCAGCTCAACGCACCTCCGGCTGTTACATGATTTCATTCTCATTGGTTTTCTGGATGCCTCCGTGCATGATGCAGAACTTGTATCATGACGTAACTCGTTTATCCTGCCAATACAGGAGCATGCACGCAGTGCTCCGTCAATCTGTCTTATCAACACAAAATCCGCTTGATCGCGAATCCAGAGGTCTGCAATCCCGCGATCCGCCACTGCGCCGCAAATTGTTCCATGTTGATCACGCCTTCTTGCTGTCTTGAACAATCTGATCCAGCCGCTCACCATCGATATCAGTCTTTATTTGAACCCATAGCGGGAAGTGGTCAGAGAGTTGAAAGCTGAATTGTTGGCTTGTGTAATCGCTTTCCGGGAACAATTCCTTAATTCCTGATTCGCCCTTGAAAAAATCGACTGCCCCCCCCATCTTGCTGAATCGTTCATCCAGCGTGGGCATGTGCAGAATTTGGTCGTAGCGGGCATCCTCCCCAAGGTTGGACCCGCCGATAACCCTCTCGCCCACCTTCAGGTCTACAAGCGCCTTGGGTATTTTAAGGCCACAGCTGGTGAGTGCCTTGAAGAGCTTGTCATCAATTTTGGGGATGTTGAAATCACCCATAACAATCAGGTCGTGGTCCTCGGCATACTTGTCTTCAAAGCGACTTTTGATCCAGTCGGCGAGCATCTGCAACTCCGCTTGGCGTCCTTCGATGCTATCACCCCAGCGAGCGTGCGTGGCAATGGCTATAAAGTCAAAGTTACCCGCTCGGAATGAACACATATAGGGAGCTCGCCAGAATGATTGTGTCGCAAGGAACTCCGTTCCCTTTTTCTCGCGCGGGGCGTCAACTTCTGCCGCCAGCCCATTAAACGTCACCGCGCGACGGTCGAAGAGGAATGCTGTGCGTTCTTTGTTTCCCCCGGAATCGTCCATCCAGTCGGAGTACACCACATCCCAACTCGACCCCAGGATCGGGAGAACTCGGCCGAGATCCGTCAAATCATCACGCAACTCAACGAGCGCAATTAGATCGAATTGGCCAAGGATTTCTGCAATGTAGTGGATGGCGGCTTCCGTGCGGCGTTTTTTGCCAAATTCGCGGATGTTCCACACTGCAACGTTAATGGTTTCGTCCAGTTTGGACGGTGGAATCTTTGCATCGTCGATTCGTTTCTTCAGGGCAATGAGGCCCTGTGCAATCTGAGCCGAGACATTTCCATGGTGCATGGCATCCTCCTAACTGTGTTTTGATGCGCGGTTGGTTGTAGCTCTAGAGACACGTCAAATGAAAGCCCAGTTCCAGCGCCGCGCGGCAAATGACCGCCCTGCGGCAAACGGTCAACGATGTACTAAGCGTCGCACTATGAAGAACAAAAGAGCCCTCCAACGACTCGAGGGCTCTTTCATTCGACTCTGGAGGAGCCTGCATCAGCACGATTCCCGCCAAAGCACAGTGGCCTGCTTATTTGAAATCCGTCTTATTTGAGCAACAGCATCCTCCTGCGTGCAACCTGCTTCACGCCGTGCTCGTCCGTGGCAATCAGCTGATAGACATAAACGCCGCTCGCACACCGCGTCGCATCCCACACTTCTTGATGATACCCTGCGAGCCGATCTCCATCTACTACCGAAGCCACCTCTTGACCTAGCAAATTGAATATCTTCAAGCTCACCTGGCTGTTGGCTGTCAACTGATAGCTGATCGTCGTCGTAGGATTAAATGGGTTCGGATAATTGTGGTACGCTTCAAACTTCTCCGGCGCAGCCACGGCAACCGTGATTTCTTTGGTCCACGTTTCGCCAGTCGGAGCGGAGATAATGAACTTCAGTATCTGGCTCTTCTTCACCGGAGCTGTCTTATCGACAGAGAACGTGAACGTCGCAGGCTGCTCTTGCTGTGACTTGATCAGCGCAATGCGTTGCTCCGTGGCAGCGAACTTCAACCACGAGGGCAGGTTCATCACCTCCACCTTAACGGCCGATATCGGGATCATTGCCGTGTTTGCCACCGCAAGCTCGATCGTGTTCCCCGACGATGCAAACGGAAGCTGATAGACTTGCCCCGAAATGCTGTTGTTCGGGGTTGTCTGCCCCACCGCAACCGTGACAACAATCGTCATCAATGCAATCAGCCTTTTCATGGCTTCATCCTTTCACAATTCGCACTTCCGTCTCCCATCTCCCCTTCTCCCGCTCTTCTTCCCCCTTCAACATTCGGAGTTCGATGTTCGATATTCGATATTTACACCTGACGGATAAACTCCTCGCACCAAAAAGAGAGAAAGACACCCTGAGCGGAGCTTATGAGCGCTCCCTTTGCGCGCAGTCGAAGGGTGCTATGAGCCCTCTCGGCGGCCTGAGTTCCATCGCCGCATCTCCGTCTCCGCCTTTTGTCTGCAAACGGCAATCCACCCGCTGCATACTTAATACTTTTTACTTCCTACTTTCTACTTCCTACTGCACACTGAACTCCACCACCGCATTCGTGCCAATGTTCTGCACCTTATCCTGCTGTGTCGTGCCGAGGTTCATCCTGAACGTCATGTTCGCCGGCAAGAGCTCCTTCGTTACCTCGCCCCCCACCGTCGTGCCGATCTGCCGCCACGAGGAGAAATAGTAGCTTATCAAAGCACCATCCACCGGCTGGCTCTGCGAGTTTCTCACCCTCACCGTGCACAACACCGTCGTAAAATTGACCGTGCTGTTCGTTGAGATATCCTGCACCTTGTCGTTCGTCACGGTCTCGTAGGTCATCCTGAACGTGTAATTGCCCGGCAACAGTTCCTTCGTTGCTACCCCGTTCGTTGTTGATCCAAGGGTCTTCCAGGAGCTAAAGTAATACTGCACCGTTCCCTGATCGATGAACGCTCCCAGACTGTTCTTCAACTGCACAATCGCATTCACTGTGTTGAACACAACAGTGGGATTTGTGCCAACGTTTTGTTGCTTGTCCTTAGTGGCAGATGCGTATGACATCCTGAATGTGTAGTTGGCAGGGAGAAGCTCTTTTGTCGCCACACCGCTCGTGGTCGTTCCAAAGCTCTGCCAGGAGCTAAAATAGTATTGCACCGTCCCGGTGTCTATCAATGCCCCCTGGCTATTCTGGAGCTGGACCGCAGCACTGACGGTCTGGAAAACAACTGTGGCATTTGTGCCTATGTTCTGCTGCTTGTCGTTGGTTGTAGAGGCATAAGCCATTCTAAACGTGTAGTTGGCTGGCAACAGTTCTTTTGTCGCTACGCCGCTTGATGTTGTCCCAAGACTCTGCCACGAGCTAAAGTAGTACTGCACCGTCCCCTGGTCAATGAACTCCCCTAGGCTGTTCTTCAATTGAACCGCGGCATTCACCGTGCTAAATACCACCGTAGGATTTGTGCCTATGTTCTGCTGCTTGTCATTCGTTGCAGAAGCATATGCCATTCTGAACGTGTAATTGCCCGGCAGCAGCTCTTTCGCTGCCACGCCATTGGAGGTTGTCCCGAGGTTTTGCCAGGAGCTGAAGTAGTACCTGGACACTCCCTTGATCGATGAAATCCCCCTGACTGTTCTTCAACTGCACGGCAGCATTCACTGTCGTGAACACAACCGTGGGATCTATACCTATGTCCTGCTGCTTATCATTTGTGGCAGCCGCATAGCTCATCCTGAAGGTGTAGTTTCCTGGCAACAACTCTTTTGCCGCAGTTCCGTTTGTCGTGGCTCCAAAATCTTTCCACGCGCTGAAGTAGTATTGTACTGTTCCTATGTCTATGGGGCTACCAACACTGTTTTGCAGCTTCACTAAAGTATTGACCGTTTGAAACACTACCGGCTCGGGTCCGACGGTCACATTTGATTTCGTCTGCGAGGCATACTCGTATGTCATTCGCAGGCTGACCGTCGCAAGAGTCGTGTTCACCTTGAACGTGCCGTCGTTGTTATTGACGGCGTCTTTCCACGAGCCATCATAGTATTGCAGCGCGCCGCCGGTGAGGTTGGTCCCAGCGCTGTTGATGAGCTTGACAACTAGACCGGGCGGTGGAGCAACCGGCAATTGTCCTAACAAATACTCCGTGTTGTAGCGGATGAGGGCATAGGCTTCAGTTGTCAGATTGCTTGTGCTGTCGACATTGACATCTTGCAGGACCGTCTGGAGTGTGGCTCGTGCACCCGCAGTATTGTTCCCTTGTAGTTGTGACTTCGCTGATGCGAAGTAGCCGAGATACTTGTCGGCAATCTGTTGACTCGTTATCCAACCTAGGGAGCGAGATTGCGTGGTGAAGCCACTGAGTGTGTCCACGAAGTCTATCGGCACAAACGGAGAGGGGGGGTCGGCGGGGCCGATGGTCTTACCCCAGTAAGCGTTTTCCAGATCATCCTTCGTAATTGCTTCTGAATTCTCTGGATTAGCAAACAACCCACCTTTCCCAACGCTGTTATATCCATGCGAGTCAAATGAAGAAATCGTACAAAGGCTTTTTGATTCGACTGCGTAACCACCCATGCTCCTGCCCACCCGAATATGGCCCGTATGGTAACTTGTCAATGCATCCCACCAAATGAATTCCCAACCGTTGATGTAACCACAGGACCAAAAGGGCGGAGCAAAAACATGATAAACTCCAAAGGTCTTGCACCATATGCGGAAGTCTATGACTCGTTGCTTGCTTGACGGCTTGTTAAGGATTTGGTAATTGAAGAACACGGTATCGAGTCTCTTATCTATGCGACAGGTTACTGATACATCTATTTTGTTTCTTGGGGGAAAAGGAACCGCTGTATTCGGCGTACTTGGCCAGTGACCATATTCCTGTCCATTCCAACTCCAAGATGCTGTTCCGTCTTCAACGGCCCCGTCTCTAATCTCCCATATTCCATCCCCCTCCACATCGATGAAAGAGAAATAGCCCTTGTGCCCTTCGATAACCGACGATCCATCCTCATCGACACTGTTAATTCGTCTTCCTGTTTGACCATCCCAGCTGAAAATCCAGAGCTGGGCTTCTTCAACTCCGGCTTCAAAAACCAGATCAACAGTCTCATCATTATTCAAATCTTGGGCTGTAAACAAATTGAGATTCGAGTAGCACTTTAGTGTATCTGAATGCCACAACACACGTCCATCTTTATACACCCCAACAACGTTTCCGTGCGAAATATCAGGACCACCGACAAAGATAAAACATCCCTTAAGCGTACCATATGGATCATCGAGCGGATCAAGAAAATATCCGTTGTAACCAAGAAGGGAATCCACCTCATAAACAAACGGGGCATAGTATGTCGGTCCGAACAAAGACCTCAATTCTCCTTCGACTTGTGCTGACGCCGCTGATTCTCTTTGTTCTCTGGTTTGACCCTGAGCACTCACTTGCTGAAATGCGCATACTATTACTAGAAGAAGTAGAAAAGAATTGGCTTTCATGATTAGCTCTTCCCTTCAATGTTTCGGTAAGAATTGTGGAACCCGGCTGATAACATCATCTGCATACCCTCTGCCCAGGTTCCATTGCCCTAGCGCTTCTTTGTATTTCAATTCAAGCCCGGACTGCCACGTTGACTCAGCAAAATGGCCATTGAGTACACTCTTCTTATTGAATTTTCCGATCAGATGCTGTACCCCATAACGAAAACCAATGGGATGATCACTAATGTCCTCCGGTCGGTACTGTCCGTCATTTTGGGGATACGGGGTGCCGCCATAATACACAAGTTGCAGCAACCCGTACGAAGCACAAATCCGCGTCTGAGCAACCATATTCTCCATACCGCCATCATACTCATATCTTATCCATCGGAAAAAACGTGCATCTGTCGAATCAGATGCAGCTTGTCGTTCAGTAGAAGATAGCGCCGCTTCAGCCTTGTTAAACAATTCTTTTGGTATTTTTTTCCGTTCTTGTTCCCAGTACTTTTCAAAATCATTGTTGCCGCTGTAATGGTTAAGACCATAGAAACTGATGTGGTTCCAATAGTAATCCCAAAGTTTTTGATATCCTGGATATGGCACCCGCTCTTTGCTTGCATCGCGCACGTTAACGTGATCGGTTGGAATAGCTGGCATCCCTTTATCGTCTGCATTGAGTATTCTGTACATGATCGATTCATATGCATACTTAAGGGTTTTCTTGTCTTTCACCTGAAGCTCCTGTATATCTTTGAACGGTTCATAGCGATAGCATGGATCGAAATATCCCATTGTTTCCTTTGAAACCAATGCTTTTAGATACTGCGGGAGAACTCCGTTGTTTCCAGCATAGTAGATGATGAGGCTATCAAGGTTGAACGGTTTGAGGTGGACATCGTTTCCTGCATTGTGTGTGTCTCCGAGCTTCGCCGGCTTCTTCACCTCAACTGTCCTGCTCGGGGCACCGTCGTATGTTGCCGTCAGATTTACTTTATAGACAGAGTCAGCATACCAATATCGGCCTATCAGTCGCATCATGCCGACTGGTAAACTCATCCCATCTGGTTTTCTCTTCTCCCAATACACGCCCAGCTTCTTACCAGCGCTCGGTTTGTCAATCACGACTGTCACTGGGCTGCCCTGCCAAACATCTTGTTGCACGCCGGGATTTCGACTTGGGTCCGTTGTCTCTTCGACACTCCGGTTTCCATCGCCCTCATCCTTCACATAGTAGTACTTCGTCTCGCCCAAGAGAATTTCACTTTTCCTCACCTTCAGCCGCGCAAGACCATAGTGTATGGCACCACCGGGGACACCACCACCCAATATCTTAGCTGGCGTCTTTTTCGCGCCTCTGGCACTTACTTTGAATTGCAGCGCCTTCGGTTGCTGTTGCGGCAAGCTTTTGCTTCGAGCATTCTGTCGCGCTGCTACCACGGGCGGGCTGCCCGTTTCTTGCGACATCAGTTGGATCAATACCTCAATCGAATCCGGTTCGGTCTCTGCTTTGGCGTAGTAATCAAGAACCGTTGATGTGTCAATGATAACTATGTCCACTTTACTGCTATCTACGGTATACAGAAACCCGAACGTGTCTGCCTGCACAATAGAAGACATCGCCGACCAATCGCCCGGTTTGTTCGTCCACGGACCATCGGGATTTCGCCACTGCAACGTGAGCGAGGTCGTATCTCCATACGATAATGTTGTCTTCCCGGCAACTGCACGCATTTGCGGCGGCAACACCGTGAACGTTGCCGTTGCAGAAGGTATCGACCCATTCTCCGCACTGATTCTTACTGTCAACTGTGTAGGCGACTGTGGTTCCTTACCCCACGCGTCGAGCTCTATGAATGTGGAAGCCACCGAATCAAGGACGGTGCCTTTGAGGCCCCTGTCGAGATCGTGCAGTACCTCCTGCCAGGGTATCGCCCAGAAGCTCAAACTTGAAGAAGTTTTCCGGGGGGTTATCAACATCGTTTCCGCTTGCATCTCGGATTGCAACCCACATATAGCGACTCTCACCATATTGCACATCCTGGATTTCGCCGAAATCAAAATGGAGCCCCCCCTCACACCTCAACGTGACCTGCAACGTCGCGCTCTTCCCTCCACCCGTCACCGTTACAATCGCCGTGTCCAGACCACCGGGAATATCACCGCGCCGCGTGTCTAACACCAGGATACACTCATCCTCTTGCGGAATGGTTATCGTGACTTGCCCTCCTTCTTGATCGCCATACTCCAGACAAGCATAACTTCCCTTTGCTCTCACGCTCACCGTGAAGCTCCCGCTCATCAATTCCGAGGCTGCTGGGGAGTATTGCGCCCCACTCCCATCAAGAGGAGTGATGCTCAATAAGGTACTCTGTCCGCAACCCAGAAATGGCGGTCGGGCTTCAATCTTCCAGCCGCTGAACCTGGCTGACGGAACAACGCTGCCGATGACATGTGCCGTGCCAGTCACCGGTGCAGGCGATCCATCCAGCTTGGTCCGCATACCTGTGAAACTGAAGTCCAGCGCACTCTCGCTCCCTATGAATTGACGTGCACCGAACCCATCAAAACCGGCAAACCCGAGCAAGAGCTCAACGTCTGGTGTTGTTCCAGCCTCAAGTGTATCCGTGCACGGCTGCTGTCCCTCATACAAATGACCACCCCACGCAGCTGGTTCCCGTCCCTTCCATGCTACGGCCGTGCCATAGAACACGGAGGGGTCGAAGTAATCATAGACCACATAGCTGACGTCTGCACTCTGGAAGTATCCGATCTGATCTGAGACGTCCACCGTGCCGGTGATGGTGACTGCACTCTTGAGTGACAGTACAAAAGCATCGGTAATGAAGAGCGGTGGAGAATAGAAATCGTAGATCCTACCAATCCGCGCAGCATGAGCCGGCGGGTTTAGCTGTATCTCCACTTTCTCTTTGATCTTCACCTGAGAAAGCAAGACGCCCGGAACGAGAATGGTCAGAGCAACGACTGTATTGAGGAGCCTGTTGGGGAGGGTAGACATATCACACCTCGTTTTGCGAAAACGGTGCGGGAGGGAGTACTCGCAATCAACTGCGATGTAACTTAGGCCATCCGCGAACCAATGTCAAGCGTGAGAACTTTGCATTTCGCGCACTAGCTTCATCGCCACATTGCCAAGATCCGCTCTCCCTGCTACGGTGCTTACGGTTAGAAGTGAGTAATCTGCTGTGCTCTAACGAACGCTACCCAGCGGCATCGTAAAGCGCAATACCTAAAACTAGGTATTTTTTTTGGTTGAGGGGATTGCCGCATCTGCCGGAATGACAATTCATTAATGTGTATTTGCCGCCGAACGAAGGTGAGAGTAGTTTCGTCATCTCACGGCAGATCTTCTTGTGCTCAGTGTCAGCAGTGAAGTCGCTTCAATGAACCGTGGAGCTCGCATAGCAGACTCAAAATCTGGCAATCAACCAATTAACCACTCACCAACTAACCATTCACCAACTTGACCCCTGCCCAAAAAATGCCAAAGGCCCAGCGGATTGCCGAGCCTTTGCTGTGAAGTGAAAAGAGTGTACCGCTATGTGTTCAGCAACAACATCATCTTCTTCGTCTATTACGAATTCTGGCTATCTTCCTCTTGTACCACAAAGCGACTAAGCGTGTGGCGTTGTGTACTCCGAGCTTGCTCAAAAGCACTGATCGAACTGTCAGTACGGTCCCAACCGATACCCCTCGCTTCTTGGCGATTTCTTTGCTCGTGAGTCCTTGAGCCAATAGTTTCCATGTTAAGCGCTCTTTTTGGCTGAGGGATCTCCCTAAGAATCGTTCCTTGATCTTCAGTCTCATGCGGTCCCTTTACTTGTAGGCTCTGGCATCTCACTATAGCGGAGAGCTTCAAGCCGAAGTTCACCTACACTTGTGTGAGCAACGGCATTGTCCGAAGGACCCCTTCGGGGAGCGAGTGAATTTCATTTAGCTGATCTCAGTTAGATCATCGAATATGCAGAGAGCGAGCGCTTGCCCGCCATGTTCCGCATTTTGAATCCCGCTTTATTGCGGAACCCAAGAGCGGGACTTCATCTTCTGGCGGGTTTACCCGCCGTCTTTCTTGACCGCCATCTTTCTGGCGGTCTGGCGGGCAGTGCCGTTGCGAGCTCACCTGAGCAAAATCGCCTTCTTCGTCTCCACGAATTCTCCTGCCTGCATACGATAGGAATAGGCGCCGCTTGGGACGTTGGCGTTCCAGCGCAGATCGTAATGTCCCGGCTCTCTCATCCCTTCGAAAAGGATGGTGATGGCATTTAGCTGCGCTCAACTTGAGTCGGATCGGCAAGCGAAAGTCCCGAATGACGCAAATCATTCGATTAGCGTTAGTTGAATGTCCCCTCTCTTGACTTTGACTGCGAATCGTTCCTTAATGTCAACCCAGAAGATTGTAGTCACCAAACCGGTAGATTCTCGTTTTTTCCCATATTCCACGACGTAACAGTCTCTATGGTTAATCCTGTCGACTCCTTTCACGTGAATATACGTAAGGACGAGCTCACCTTCTGAACCTGTCTTGACACATTCCCAATTGAAATCCTTTTTAAGCGACAACATCCAATATCCATAAAAGAAGTGTATAGTTGCCAGTTCGTCATACCCTGATTGCTCATTCGTGCTTACGCTCTCGGATTCTCTTCTCCTTATCTTCACCTTTGACTCCGTAGAGAGGATTTGCCCCGTGTTCTTAACGTAGCTTGTCGCGCTTTCCTCAGAGAGTCTTTGCATCGTCGTCGGGTCCACCTTGTAAAGGATATTCTCAATCGTACCTGTTTGCTTGATTACGTAGCAAGAATCTCCCACGTGCTTCACATAATCAGAGATTGTTATGGTCTGTTCATACGGTATGGGTTCCCCTTTAACTAGGTACTTGTTATCTATTGATTGAACTTCTATTGATTGAGATTGTCCGTTCTTCAAGGACGACTTATACCTTAGCGTCTGACCAACTCTAAACTGGGGTCTGATGCCCTTGGCAAAGTAGCTGAGATCGCAATTTTCTTGCATGATTGTTTCAACCGCCTTCTCAGTTTGCCTTTGAGTGGAATCATGCGTTTGCGGGGCAAATGTTGTCAGGCAAATGAACAGCAGTAAAATGCTCGTTTGATCAACAACCCTTCTCTTGCGAGCCACTCTAGTCTCCTTGGTTTGGATGTAACTATCTGACATCATGTCTCAAAAATAGAAACACTCCGAGGAACAAGAATATTATGTTTAGTACTATCAAGAGAATACAATCGGGGACTATCTCTGAGATAGTCTCGCTCATTCCAACGTGTGTGTACTGAAATCGTGGTGTTTGGGAGAAGCCTCCCATTGACAGCCTGACGTTGGCCCCAGATTCAGTGTTATCAGCGTATGCATTCTTATACACTTCTTGCTCGATTGTAGATTGAAATCTCTCTGCTGTGTGCATAAAATTCTCCATCTCGGCTATACCTGTTTTGGCAAGTGCAGAGAAGACGAAAGTCAAGGATGAGGCCGGCGATATTCGTGAAACTATTGTAGCAATGACGTTTTGAGCATGAAGTTGAACCTGATAATCCTGTTCAATTTTCGCACTCTCTCGATCTAGGATGGCTTGATACTTCTGCACGATGGGTTTTCTTAGATCAACATAGTTTGCTTCACGGAATATTTTCTGCAGCTCCTTGCTCCGTTGAGCTTCAATATCTGTTTTCAAGACATCCTTTTCGAGATTAACTATCTTTCGACTTTTGATCGGATAAACAGCCTCAGCGATCATACCGGAAGTCTGTGGAATCACTAGAATGAGAATAACCCATAAGAATAGCGATGCGACTATTGAGGTCCAGGATCGAGATGTAGCTACAGATACAAGGATGCCAAGATCAACAAAGAGGGATACATACATTATTGCCGCAAAGAACATTAATGCAATTCTTGTGAGGTTGTCAGGTCCCAACACCTGAGAGTTTGATGCGAGAAAGATCGAGAGCAGTCCGATAATCAACCCCAAAACAAGAGGCAACAGGATGATGAGAAGATTTCCCAGATATTTAGCGATAATGACTTCATATCGTGGCAAAGAGTTCGAAATCATCAACCTCAGCGTTCCCTGTTCCTTTTCACCCGAGATTGTGTTGAAAGTCAAAACAATTGCAGCGAGCGATAGAACCACCTTGATGACAAAAAGAAGATCCAGCTTACCATAAAGCGAAAAGTTGAGATTCTCTTCTGTTGCACTATCATCAGTTTTTATTCCTTCGCCGTAGGAAGTACGAATTCTTCGAGGAATTCTATCGTCTAAACCGATACAAAAGCTTTGCAACTCTGACGGTGGGCGGAATCCGAGTGCCTCAAAAGTCAAAGCGTTGAAGGATCCATTACTGAGTTTGTCCTCATACTTTCTCACTGACTGTTGATAATCTGATAGTTCGACGCTCACATTCCTCTGGCCAATGATAAGCGTCAATGGAATCATTACTGCGCAAATCGCGAACAAGATCGTGAAACGAATATCAAGAATGTCTTCAAGGATTTGTTTCTTTATTAGCGTGAGGATCATTTCTCGTCTGGCATTTAGTCATTCAACAACAAATCAACAGACATTGATAAGGGTGTATGGCATTTCGTGGACTTTGTGATGAAGAAAGAGTGTATATGCCTCCTCAGGACAATTGTAGTGGTTGACACGGGCGTGATTGATACCCCGGAGAGGCCCGCGAGCGTCGTGCTTGCTGCCGTTGTGCGTCGCGCAGTTAATGGCCCTCTTGTTCCCACGGCATAGTTGGAAGCCGATTGAGATTTCGAGTGTATCGCACTAAGTCAAAAGGCTTAGCACTTTTCATGATTTCGTAGATCTCTGCCGCAAGGGCTGCACCAATTAGTCGCTTTGCCTCGGCCTCCGAATGGCCCTCGTTCTTGAGTCTCTCCAGGGTAGTTCGCGTGATCGGAGGAGTGTCATCGCGCAATTGAGTATCGACGGCTTGCAGAATCGTGGCATTCAGGTGAGGATTGTAGTCAGATTGCTTCATAAGATCATTGCCTCCGTAGAGTCTGTTGCCCCAGTAGCCTGCGTTGCGCATGACGTCCGCGGCAACACGTTTACCCACCGCCTTTCTTGACCGCCATCTGTGTGGCGGTTTGGCAGGCAGCGGTTTTTGGTGACAATGTACAATTTCCTTGTTTCACACGCGCATATGACTAACACCAAAAACCATTGAGCGAGTGAACTCGCTCAACGCCAGACAGCGAGCGCCGGTTTGCCGTTTGATATTTCTAAAAGGTCTCCCGTGAGTCAGGAGAAATGAGTATGATTGATTGCCACACCAATTCATGCTCATACTCACAGACTCACAGGAGGTTCTTATGTTATACTCAGGTGTTGATCTTCATCGCCGTTCGATCGTCATCTGCACGGTCAACGAAAGCGGCTCCATCGTCGCTCGCAAGTCCATGAAAACACAACCCGACTTGGTCACTGCTTACTTCCGGCAATGGCCCGATCAGCACCGCGCGGTTGTCGAATGCACAACCGGCTGGTATTGGTTCTCTGATCTTCTGCGCTCACTCGGTGTCGATGTGGTCCTGGCCCATGCAAAGTACTTGAAAGCCATCTCCTATGCCAAAGTCAAAACCGATGCTGTGGACGCTCTCACGTTGGCACAGCTCCTGCGGATGGGCTACATTCCCGAAGCCCATCAACTCCCGCCAGAATATCGTGCAATGCGGGATCTCCTGCGACAACGAATGGTGATGGAACACAAGCGAACCAACATCATTCAGCGAGTCACGAGCATCCTCGCTCAGTTCAACATCACCGACCTGCCGTTTTCACCATACCAGCCCGGCTTTGCTGACTTTCTCAACCAGTGCCCAATCCCAGAAGAATATCGGATGACCTCTGATGATGTACCATCACCAGTGTCTTCAGGCCACCGAGCATCGCAAGCAACTCGAAAAGCACTTCAAAGCACATCTGCGACCAACTACCGGCTGTGCAGCTCTTGATGTCCCTCCCGGGCATCGGTGACATCACAGGATCTATCATTGCCATGGAAACCGGCGACATCCATCGCTTCGCCGATGACAAACACTATTGCTCCTACTGCCGGCTGGTTCCTGGCGCCAAGGACTCCGGTGGCAAACATTCACATCGCTCAGGGTCCAAAGATGGCAACCAGTATCTCAAGTATGCCTTCACCGAATCGGCCATCAAAGCGATGAGGTTCTACCCTGAGATCAAACACTTTGCCAGCAGACTGGAACGTCGATGCCACCAAAGCCATTGCTCGCACCGTCGTTGCCAAAGAACTGGCGAAGATCAGCTACTATGTCTTAAGTCGACAACAAGAGTTCAAAACATTCAAAGGCATCGAGATCAACAAACTTCGCAACTGGCCTCGTGCTCGTAAGCCCGTGCGCCTAACTGGTGGCATCTAAGTCCTCCGCCCGTTTGATTGGGATACGAGTGCGCTGCCGATGAAACATCTGGGACGTGCTGGAGATCTGTGCTGAGGCCAAAGCCCGGTAAAGTGTTTGGGACCAGTTCGAAGTCTGATCGTGCCCCGCATTCAGGGATGTCTCCTCGGCGGCTGGTGCAGCCGTTGATCGATGTCTTCAAAGAACAGGAACAAACTCGTTGCTATCGCAACGAGACGGGTGAAGAGTTTTCTCTTGACTCCGACCTTTTATAAAGTGTTATGTGAAGTTGGCGCACAACTAAACAGCTTTCTTCTGAATAGCTCGTTCGATCATAGCGACCAGGTCCTCTTCATGGTTTGGATTTACAAAGTTTGAGGCATTGTCTGAGTAGTCAGCCCAGGTCTGTCCGGAAATATCAGACGGGGGCTTGGGGCACCCGACCTTCTTGATTGGGAGGACTCGGCTACCCCAAGTCAATGCAACGCCCATTTCGATCATGACGTTAGGGTTTAGATCGGACGTTTCGAAGACCGCGATGTCCGCTGATATGATGTCCCTAGCAATCTGGTTGAACAGATGCTCACCGTAGCCGGCAGCGAGGGGCTTGAAATCCAAGGTGACGTTTTCTCGGCCTCCCCGTTGATTGTACGAATTGAGAGCCTTCCTAAATGAGTCCTCGACATTTGATCTCAGTCCTTCCGTGTCGTAATGCTGTGAAGAAAACTGAAAGCCCATCACGACAAAGAGCACTGTTCGTTGACGTTTTCTTCGTTGGACGAATTCCCAATCAAGGTCGGTGAAACCAAAGGGCGACCCGACTGGAAGAAGCGGTGCATTCTCCAGCGCCGCTGATGCATCAGGCTGCATGGCCGGTTGGTTAGGAGGAGAAGCAGAAGTCATTTCGTGATACGCGTATCTACCGCGACTCGTGAGATTGATTTCACCGAAGTGAAAAGGAGCGGTCCCTTTGTAGTTCATGCGTGTGAGGAAGTGACGATCATCCAGATAATCCACGGCGTCATTGACCTCAGCAAATGAGAGACCAGTGAAGTCGCAGAGATCTCTACCTGAAAACCAACCATCGCGGAGTTTGGGATCGAATTCGCCTCGTTTGAACATTGCCTCCATGACCTTCGCGGCATCTTGAGCAATCTTGTTAGCCATGCAGAGAATCCTTGTGTTGTGCGCCAATTTTCACATAACGTTTAGGCAAACCGCCGTGCCGTTGCGAACTCCTTCTAGAAATTCAAATGTGTGAGCAACGGCATGGAGCGAGCACTTTATATTTAGCCAACCTTTGTTTCACCTTTGCCTCTCCAGTGTGCGCTCGTCCGCCATCATTTGGGCGGAAGCGCCGGTTTACCCCGCTACGCGGGGTTTGCCGTTTGTTAGCTGGCATTTGCCACGCTGGTTGGGATTCCTACTACTTTCTCGTCAATCGAAAGGTGACCTCGTAGTCTGGCGAATACTGTATATCTAGATGCCAACCGGCGTTTGACGCCCGATCCTGCCAAATGGTCTCAAAAATCTGCTTGTAGTCATCAAAAGAGATAACTGGTTTCAGATGCGACGCGGTAGTATACAGGGAAAAGAAATGCGTAATGAGATGTACGATTGCTTCAGTGTCCTGTAGTTTAAGGAGTGTGACCTGGTTACCTCTGAGATTTGCCTGCTCCCAGCACAGATAAAGAACGAATGCTTTGTGCGGGGGAACAAACGGTACCCAGGTTCGGGCACCAACGAAGTAGCCACCGCCGTCCTTGAGTAAGTTCAGCGCTGCTGGCTTTCCGCGATCGGCGGTGACGGGGAGGTAGACGTTGAGAACGACAAACGACCAAAAGATTTCTTCGCGTGCCCAGATTCTTCATGTGCTCGGGAACATCTGGAAAGCTTGAGGTGGGACATTTGGAGACCGTGTCAAGTCTGATGAAGATACACTCGAGATGCTGAAAGTACCATCGAGCTCCGTCTGAGAGCAGTGAGAAGCAATATGTAACTTTACGATTCCTCTCTGTCCAAGGAAGGATGTACTGAATGCGGTCATCAACTCGAAAGATCTCGGGAGTAGCTTCCCAGTCTGCCGGTGACGCCCAAGCTCTGAGGGAGTCGAGAAAGCCCATCAAGATTGGTTTGAATGGGTCACCCAGCTGTGCCAGAGGGCGGATCCGCTCGACGCTCATCTTTCCAGCTCTGAGTGCACCGGCGAAGTCTCTCCAAATGTGAAGATCGTCTTGCGCGTAGGTATCAATGGTGCAAAAGAGTGCTACCAGGAGGACAACAAACGATGCTGGCCGTCGATGGTTCATGGCAATATCCTTTCGGGATCGATAAGTGGCAAATGCCAGCTAACGTTTAGGCAAACCGCCGTTGCGAGCCGCCGATATCGAATTGATCTTCCGTTGCTTCGGCGGCGAGCAATGGAGCGACCACTTTGAATTTTGCCAACCTAAGGTTCACATTTGCCTATCCAGCGTGCGAGCGTTTACCCACCATGTTCCGCATTTTGAATCCCGCTTTATTGCACAATCCAAGAGCGGGACTTCACCTTCTGGCGGGCCGGTTTGCCGTTTGTTAGCTGCAGTTGCCCGTCATCTGAGCAAAACAAGTTTCTTGGTTTCTGTGAATGCCCCTGCTTGCATGCGGTAGAAATACACTCCGCTGGGCAAACCTTCAGCGTTCCATTGCTGCGTGTAGTTGCCTGCAGACAATTCCTGCGAGATCAGCGTGGCAACTTCTCTTGCCAACGCATCAAAGACTTTCAGTGATACCAATGATTGTGCTGGAAGGCCGAAGGAAATTGTGGTAGCGGGGTTGAAGGGGTTGGGAAAGTTTTGACCGAGGCTGTATTCTCGCGGCAATGAATTATCGACTCTTTCGACCGACGATAGTGTGCTTAAAGTGCGGATAAGTCCCCGGCTGACCCCAGCGGTATTTTGTGCCGCGACCCGATAGTAGTACATGGTAGCTGGGGCTAATCCGCTCAGCGTCGTTGAAATCGTCTGCGTTGTGGTCCCGGAACCTACCGACTGACTTGGCGTGCTGTTGTACGTAGAAAGTGATGGATTCGTCCCGTACTCGAACCAGGTACTGGTCGATAACCCGTTAGGATTGACGCTCCCCTGAACTGTCGCACCGGTTGCACTAACGGCTGAGACAGCTAGGGTGGTTACCGCCGCCGTAGTAAACGTCATATTCGAAAGGGCTCGCCGCCAAACGCCACCATCACGAACCCCGGAATAGAGAACGGTGTCACCCGCCACTTCGGTGTTGCACGCGAGGCAACAGATATAAGTACTTGTCAAGCCCCAGTTTACTGGAGCCCAGCTCCCACCGCTGTCGCTGGAAAGAAACACACCGTCATCATACGTTCCGGCAAAGAGTTTTGAGCCGCACACAGCAAGCGCATAGACAGAGACTCCCTGCTTGAGCCCCGTATTCATTGCCGTCCAACTTGTACCGTCGTTTGTCGAACGAAACACACCACTGCCTGAAGTCCCTGCGAAAACCTGCGACCCGCTCACTGCAAGAGCGTAGACCGACGTACTTGTAAGGCCAGCATTGACCTGAGTCCAGGTTGTTCCGTTGTTCGTCGAGAGAAAGACGCCGTGATCCGTACCGGCAAAAACACTCGAGTCCTTAAAGGCAAACGTCCTAACACTGTTGCCTGAGAGAGTTGGCCAGGACCATGTTGTGCCATAATCCTTCGATATGGTAACTCCGAACGCATAGAGACCGACGAAGACAGATGATCCCCGAGTAGCGACTGAGAGGACATCGCGCAGCGTGGATGAAGAGTAGGTTTTCTGATTGGTCCAGCTCGTACCATTGTCAGTTGAAACAAACAGTCCAGTGTACGCCGCAACAAATAGTTTTGTTCCGCTAGAGCAAATGTCCTCAACAACACGGATGTCAAAACCTGCGTTTTTGTCAATCCATGTCGAGCCGGAATCGGTCGAAAGAAAAACGCCTCCATCACCGGCGTAAATGTTCTTTCCGCTTATAGCCAGAGCATCGACCGTGGCGATTGCCAAGCCTTCGCTGGCTGCAAACCAACTCGTACCGTTATCCAGAGAAGCAAAGACTCCCTTGCTTGAAAGCCCCGCAAAGATGGTCGTACCCCTCGCGGTAAGTGCACCAACAGATGCCAACGGCAGCCCGTCGTTCTTGGCAAGCCAGCTTGCGCCGTTGTCGGTGGAAAGGAAAACACCGCCGGAGGTTCCTGCCCAGACGTTTGTCCCGCTGAGAGAAAGGGCATTTACGTCCGCGCTTGGCAAGCCTGTATTGACGGCTGTCCAACTTACTCCATCGTTGGTAGAACGAAAGACGCCTCCCTGGTATATCACGGCAAACAGATTTGTACCGCTCGCGGCGAGCGCACGAACATCACTAGTAGGCAACCCGCTACTCGCTGCGGTCCAGTTCGCGCCATTATCGGTGGTAAGAAAGACGCCCTTGGCCGTCCCGGCAAAAAGTGTTGTTCCGCTAACAGCGAAGGAACTAACTCCCCATTTGGTTGATTCGTTATTGACTTCAAACCACCTCGCCCCGTTGTCGGTCGAGCGGTATACGCCGTAGTAGGCCGTCCCTGCAAAAACAGTTGTACCGATAACCGCGAGAGCATTGATACTAATATCGGTGGGAAGTCCAACGTTGGTGGCGGCCCAACTCGATCCTTCGTCGGAGGAGAGGAAGATGCCGTACGAGTAAGTCCCCGCGAAGAGATTCACTCCGCCCGTCGGACGAGGGCAGACTGCAAGACTCTTAACACCACAGTTGTTTGCGAAGCCACAGCACGCCTGCCAACTGGCTCCGTTGTTCGTGGAGGAGAAGACGCCACTAGCATACGTCCCCACAAACACTTTTGCATCGCTAACAGCAAACGACAATACTGTTCCAGTTCCAGGCCCGCGGGTTTGCACCCATTGCGCAAGCAACGGGGTGATGCTGGTGGTTGCCCAAAACACGATCAAAAAGAATCCTCGAGTGGTCTTCATAAGTACTTCTCCTTATCTGCCAAACTGTGACGGGCAATTGCAGCTAACGTTTAGGCAAACCGCCGTTGCGAGCTGCCGGTATCGAACAGACGTTCCGTTGTTCCGGCAGCGAGCAATGGAGCGAGCCCGCCCGACCGAACGATAACTATGCCCAGAGTCGGTCGTTCGGGCGGGCACTTTACATCTAGCCACTTTTTGTTTCAACTCTGCCTATCCAGTGTGCGAGCGTTTACCCGCCATGCTTCCGCGTTTCCCGCGTCCGCTGCTTTCTGGCGGAACCTTCTGGCGAGCCGGTTTACCCCGCTACGCGGGGTTTGCCGTTTGTTATACGCTGCGCAGCCGACCACTTGGCGTGCGCACCATTACAGGAGTCCTAGAGAAATAAGTTCTTTCCTCAATTCGGCAAGAATTGCTTCATGCCATACATTGACTGCATTTACTAGAGCAAGAAGATCTGATTCAAACAAGGTAACAGCATTTCTCAGAATTGCCGAGTTCCCATACTGGAAACCGAGTGCCTGCAAAGTTGCAATAGCTGCTTTGCTTCTCGCATCAGGGTCGGCCCAACCAGCACGCCATTCATCATGATGCTTGAAATAGTTCGCCAAAGCATCGATTGCCTCAACCTGAGTAACGGTTTTGGAAGGAATGACTGCAGATTTGAACGCCAGCAACTGACCTTTGTCGTTTGGGACTGAGTTTATCGCGTTACCAGCGGATTGCGCAAATTTGTGAAGAGCCTTCACTCGGGAAACGATCGAGGTGATGGCTGCTTGGCAGATGACAAACGCGGCTCCGTGTAGATCGTCGACGGCCGCATTGGTGTCCTCCCAAATCAGCTCAGCAATATCCTGACTGAGGCCCTTGGTAATATCAAATGTCCTATTAGATACTCGTTCAATTGTCTTATGAAGTTCATGAAGTACATCAAAAGTGATATCGTATTGGAATGCGATGGATAGTGATTCGAGATAGATCTTGTAGAAGTTTAGGGCCATAAGTAGTTGGTGCGCACGCTAACCTCTGACTAGGCTGCGTGGCGTATAACGTTTAGGCAAAACGCCGTTGCGAGCCGCCGCTACGACTGACTCCATTCCGCGGCGGCCCTGCCCGCCGTGCTTCACCTTTTGGCGGCGAGCAATGGAGCGAGCACTTTACATCTAGCCAAACTCTGTTTCAACATCGCCTATCCAGTGTGCGAGCGCCGGTTTGCCGTTTGTTAGGCGAAGGCCTTTTTGCGTCGAGCTGTACTAGCCCAAGTTCATAAGACAGTCGATGGTGGGCGTTCGCTTGTTAATGAATCTAGCGCACCTTTGAGCGTCTTCGTCGTCTGCGTGGTGCGCTTGGACAAAGCCAAAATCGAGTTCTTCTCTGGGCCTTTCTCTCGGGAGAGCGTTGGGACCCACAAAATGATGTTCAGCCAGATACCTATTGATTGAATTGGTAACGTTGTAATTCCAGAGAGTGACATTCGTTTGATAGCAATCAGACAGGGTAAGAAGAATGGTTCGATATGTATCGGGGACCGGAAGGAAAAAGCCGGGTTGATCTGGAATTGGTTGGAACTCGCGATCCCCAAAACCAAGGCCGTGTTCGTCAATGGGAACGAAAATGTCGAATGGCGGTGTGCCTTCGTTTCTTTCATAGTTGAAATGGCACTTGATCTCAAACCATAGCACGGGATACATGCGCTCGGCGTCGGCGTGGCCGACCGGAAGCCAACGCTGACGCCAGTTTCGCTTGAAGATGCGGACCCAAGGTTGGCGATTGCCCATGTGTGGGTTATCAGTCTCCCAGATGGGTGGGTTTGGCTGACCCGCGTTGAGCAAATTGACGACGAGTTGGCTGAACAGGTTAAGCGGTGGTGGTGGGGGTTGTAGCGGTGGACGTGGCCGTGGTGGTAGGGGTTGCATAAGTGCCTCCGAGTAGGTGTGAAAAAGAGTCAAAGCATAGATCGCAAAAAGGCTTTCGCCTAACGTTTGCGGCAAACCGCAGTGGTTTTTGGTGACCGAGACTTGACATAGTTTTACCTGAGCCTAAGAAATGACACCAAAAACCATTGAGCGAGTGAATGAGCCAACGATGGCTTCGAAAAATATTTGCCTACTTCATAGCCTGCCAATCTTGGCCTGCGAGCGCCGGTTTGCCGCTTGTTAGGCGAACACCCACCCCTATTTGAGCCTGGATTCATTTCGCACAAACTGCTCCAAGTCAGTCTTGTTCACCTGAAGAGCGGTATCGGAGCACTTCCTCTTGCGTTTTTCTATGGCGACAACCTTCTCGCGTAGCAGTACGAAATCCTCCCAAATGGTCGGGTCTTTTTCGCGGGCCAGCGCGATATAGTGCTCTAACGCGAATGCATAATGGTGAATCCAATGGAAGAAAGAGTGCCACACCAGCTCAACGTCAAGAGCGCGACGACGAACGAGCAATCCAATCATTTCGAAGAAGTCGATGATCTCTTCTGCGTCTTCGAAAGTACCAGCCTTTATGGATTGGGCTGCAGCTTTTCGGAGAGCCTTGAACTGTTCGCTATTGAAACGATCATCGAGTTTTAGTAGCAAATCCACGTTGAGTGAGAACTTGGATCGTCGGGATTGAACAATCAGCGAGATTATCGCGACGAGAACCGCCAATAATGGCACCCAAATGAGTATGTCGACTGTGTTCATTGTGTCTCCCAACATGGGGGTGGGTTTCGCCTAACGTTTAGGCAAACCGCAGTGGTTTTTGGTGACCAAGACTTGACTTCGCTTCAAGTGAGCCTATTAATGACACCAAAAACCATTGAGCGAGCTCAATTACGGCTGGCGTGTAGACTGAGTTTGATCTTCTGGTAGTAGAAAATTGCCAACAGTGCGCTGAATGGACTATACTAACGTACTACACGCCGTAGATATTTACAACACGCCAGCCGTTTATCAAAAGAGCGAGCGCCGGTTTGCCGTTTGTTAAGCGTTCGTTGTTTTGCCGGAATCGGAAACACGGAGCGTGAATGCGTTTCGGGTAACTCCCTCATCAGTGAAACTGAGTGCCCTGCAGCGTCGGTCAGCGGGATCGGAGACTACGGAGCCTTCAAGCAATTCCGCCTCCGTAATAATCCTTGCGCAGATTTTCCCCATATACGGGCGTCCTTTGATGTGGTCGCATTCGCCATATTCGGAACCGCAGATGCTGCATTGTGATTTCTTTACAATGAATCCGCTGCTGAAAAACACGGGTAAAGGGAAGAAAGCCTCTTCCAAGGAATAGAGTCGCTTGATGTAGCCCTCCAAGTGAGAGGCGAATTCATGGGCCTTCATTGCGCTTGACGCGTGACCTTCGGCGTTGATCAGATGATTCCATGCGCCGTCGGCATCGTCAGCCTTGAGAGCTAGATAGCATTGGATCTCCTCGAAGAGTGCGGTGGCCATTTGTTCGAAGCATAGGAATGCATTAGCTTCTGAGTCCTCACCCAGTGCTATCCATGCTTCCTTGAGATCTTTGCACTGCGAGATCAGCCCTTGCAGGCGCTCGGCGCTCTCCTGCTGTAGTTCAATGGCTCTAACAAAGACTGCGTACCTCTGTTCGCTTGTCAGCAGTTTATTGACATGTGGCCGGTAACTTGCGGCGCTAGTTGGGTTCATTGAAGACCTCTCTGATGGCATCTGCGACCTCCTTCAAACCAGTGCCGTCGCCTTCATAGTGCAGTCGCTTGGCGTGCCGGCCCGCCTTCTTCTCGACGACCACATCCAAGACAACCTTTCGCTTTCTGGGAATGCCTTTGAAGAAGTCGGTGGCATAGTTAGAAAGTATGTTCAGGGCGATGGTGACCAGTTCAGGATTCTGTGAGTAGAGCAACGCGCTGACGAAGATAATGGGGAGAGTGAGGGCAAACTCGTTTTGCTGAAGCGACAGAATTTGCTCGCCTGCCTTTTCCAGCTTGGTTTCGGTCACTCCGTTCTGTCTGAACAAAGATCGGACAGTTGCGACGGAGCTCTCGTGCAGCAGCTCCCCTTTTTCATTGGCAACATCGAAATTGCGTGGCAGAATTGAGAGACCCTGCGGCACATTGAGGTCAAGTTTGGTCGCTTGACCGATTACATCGATGTAGTCGGAGACTGTGATTGGCATTGTTCGATCGACCTCCATTCGATTCGAGTTCGTAACCTAGCCCGGCAAAACAATGACGCTTAACGTTTAGGCAAACCGCAGTGGTTTTTGGTGACCAAGACTTGACTTCGCTTCACCTGAGCCTATTAAAGACACCAAAAACCATTGAGCGAGCACTTTACATTTAGCCAAACTCAGTTCTAACATCGCCTATCCAGGGTGCGAGCGCAGGTTTGCCGTTTGTTAGGCGAAGTTGCTTTGCGCTCTTGAGCGGACTGCGAAAGTCCACGTCTACTGCGGCCACCTTCCTTGAACCGAAGTCAGCTCTCAGGAGGTTTCGGAGTCAAATCCGGCGGAAACTGACCTCCAGGCAGTCGACCCGTTTGTTGAGCCGTGCCAAACCTCGCGAGCGTCTCGACCGCTGGCATTATCTTTTCCACTGCTTCAGGGTTTTCGAGAAACTTGGTGAAGAGCCACATACCCATTTGTTGCTGCTCGCTTTGCCGCTTGGCTTCCTGTTCCGAGCGATGGATGTCGCGGAGATCAAGAGCAATTTCACCCACCTTCATCGAAAGGCTCTTTGTCTCACGTGCTTCCCGGAGAATCTGGTTACAGGCTTCCAAGACAACAAGCAAGGTTGGGTCAGGCAAGGGTGGTTTGTTTGCCGCGTTGTCCTCATGAATCTGTGAAAATATGGTCTGATCAATAACTGAGACTTGACCGTCAAGAGCCTTCTCAAGGTGCGTCTTCAGTTCGGCCTGCGACTGTTCAATAGCGTCGAGTTGCAGAAGATAGAAGACAGTCCGAAAGTCCGACAAGTCGAAGGGCAGTGCCTGGCCCCTTTCTGCCATTAGCACATATGGACGCATTATTGCCTGACGGATGCCAATTTCATACATAACGTTTGGATTCGTGGTTGTTAGATCAGCTATGACAACGTCAGCGGAACACAGCTCACGGATTACCTGGTTAGTGATGCGTCCGGGTTCGCCGAGCTTGTCAGCGCGAAGCACTTCGGTTTCGACATCGGTTTCAGAAAGCGATTCGACTACCGGTTGAATGATATACTTGAGTAGACCATCAGAACGTTGACGCTCTGGGCTACCCTCGGAGCCGATAGGGCAGGCAAGAAACAGTTTTCGCTTTTTCATGGCTAGGTTATCCTTTGCAAAGATGATGGATTTGGCAAAACCAATTGGTGGTGGCCGCAGTAAGTCGGCACCCCGTTTAACCGGTACTAGACAAATGAGCCGCGCAAAGCAATTTTCGCCTAACGTTCAGGCAAACCGCCGTTGCGAGCCGCCACCATCGAACGACCGATAGGCTGTGGCGGTGAGCAATGGAGCGAGTACTTTACATTTAGCCAAACATTGAACTTCCTTCGCCCATCCAGTGTGCGAGCGCCGGTTTGCCGTTTGTTAGGCGAAGTGCAAAAGGGCTAGCTAACGAAGGACAGAAGATCCAGATATCTCCCGATGTCCTTGTCGGTTATATCCAGGAGACACGTCAAGGATCGCCTGAGATAGTCGCGGGCCAATGTATCAAGCTCGATGAGTTCAGCAGATGGCTTGCGCCCGAGGTGCCCATGAACTTGTTTGCTACGAGCGCTGTAGATTTTTCTCATGTTGTCGAAGATAGTGGTGCGTTCTTCAAATGTGATGCCGATGAGACGGGCTGTACGTTGTGCAAGCCGGAATCCCAATTCAGCTTCGACACCGGGTAGCAAGATAGTCTCAAACGCAGTCACAATATCTACGATTGCTCGACTTGAATCTGCTTTGACGTACCTATCGATCGCTGCACTGAATCTGCTGGCGGACTCCTCCGGCAAGTTGTCCAACTTGGGGCGCATCGATTCAATTGTTGACTGCACAGCTCTGAGCAAACTCGTGTCCAGGACGAACTCGTCTTTACCGTCCCAATGCACAGGCTCCACGGTGCTTAGCCTAGTCGCATTTGCTAGGTGGAAGGGGTGCCAGTTGAATGGGCCTGCAACATAGTAAGTGGAAGAGATCGAGACTCTCTTGGAACTGCATAGTTTGAGTGCCCAGTGGAGCTGCTGCAGCACTGAATCCGCCGTCTCCCGATACTCGTTTTCTACTAGATGGTCAAATGACATCTCGGCAATGTAGAATGCTGTGTCATGGTTGAATCCGTCCCACATTGTGCTAGCTTGCATGATTAGGTCGTGGATGGGCAAGGTCTCTTGATATGTGGTTTTGCGGATTCTTACCTCTCGGCCAATCGAGAGCGAGCAATCGTTGTCGGCTTTGAAGTTTTGAAGGATAGTGAACACCCTCAGTTGGAACGACTTGCTATACAAGATCTGAGTCAGTTCATCCACGACTTGTCGAACGGCTTCATCGATACTTCGCACTCTGTCTATGCGACTGAGCACCTCGCGGAAGATGTTGAGCATTGGTTTCTTGTCACGAATGGAGTCGCTGCCACGAACGGAAGATAAGTAATGTGCTACCAATGGATTGCGCAAGAACTCAATGGAGCCTTCTGTGAATGCCCGACTGTTGACAATTTCTTGAATGCGAGGACAGCCCCAGAGCGACTGCTCGATGTCTTTTGCACTCGCATTGAGAACATCTACGCCTATCATAGCGATGGCGCTGCGTTGAGTCCTGTCTATAGTCTGAAACAACTGTTGTGTGTTGGATGCCATGCCGATTGCCCTTTTGCATTTCGCCTAACGAGTTGCGCCTACACGCAGTGGTTTTTGGTGACCAAGATTTGAATGAGTTTTGTCAGAGCCTATCAAAAGACACCAAAAACCATTGAGCGAACACAATAGACGGACGCAGAATACTTTCCGATTGCAGTGATACCCAATTGTGTGAGCGCCGTGTAGGCGCTTGTTAAGCGCAGCGGGCGAGGGGGACAGAACAGAAAGTTTCGAAGAGAAAAGCCTGTCGAGTCCTGAATCGCCTAAAATGAACAAGAATGTAGAGCGAGTCCGCTTCACAAAACTGCCAATCGAAAGAGTGAAGCGGCAGCGAAAAAAAGGGGAACAAATTGAATTTTCGTTCGTCTGAGCAAAGCGTCTTATTTGATCGTGAGTGACCACTCAAGAGCAAAGCTGAGAATCGCCTGAGCAAGCCAAGCCTGGAGCAATGGATGAATCTGGGAAGCAACGAGTCGCCTCTGCCTGATCCTAGAACATCCTAGCAGAACCACACTGAGCAGGGTAAGAAGGTTTGGTCACTCACTCCAAAACGACGCTTTGCTCAACACCCCAGATTCTACCCTGTTCCACTTTTTTTTGCTGACACTCGCTCGCCGTTTTGCGAAGCAAAACGACGTTCTTGTTCAATTCGAAACATCCTTCCACCTCCCCTCGCCCGTTGCGCTTAACGTTTGCGGCAAACCGCAGTGGTTTTTGGTGACCAAGACTTGACTTCGCTTCAACTGTGCCTCTTAATGACACCAAAAACCATTGAGCGAGTGAATCAGCTTGTCAATAGCCCGCGAGCGGCGGTTTGCCGTTTGTTAGGCGCCGCCGCCGTTAGTTGCTTTCGATTCGTGACTGTTCTGCTGCTTGACGCAAAACTTGAACGGCGTAGTCTTGCTCACACGCTGTCCAGGCTTCATGGCCGAGATAGGTTAGCAGCAATGCGAGTACGACAACAGACGCCAGAATAATACTTACGGTGTACGTCGTGAATGTCAGTGTCGGTAACATTGGTCCCGCCGCGGCGACAAAGAGGATGGTTCCTCGGATCAAGACATAGTCGGTGAGGACAAAGAACCACTTTCCACGAGATCGCCTAGTCGCCCACGTTTCCAAGTATCGTTTGTGAGCGAAAGACTCGATTCTCCGCCAGAAGAATGTCATGAGAATAATTGCACCCGCTGAGATGATCTTGGCGACAACGTCAGACCATCGTTTGTCAAGAGAAACGCCGACTAGAAGCCCGCACAGAAGACCGAAGAAGAAGTAGAGTAAGGATAATGGTCTGCTCATTGTAGTCATGGTGTAATCGGAATCATAGTCGGCGGTGGCGCCTAACGTCTAGGCAAACCGCCGTTGCGAGCCGCCACTATCGAAATAACTCATTGCTGTGGCGGCGAGCAATGGAGCGAGCACTTTACGTTTAGCCAAAGTCAGTTTCAACTCCGCCCATCCAGTGTGCGAGCGCCGGTTTGCCGTTTGTTATGCGTTCGTTGGCGGCGCAACGTTTCTCCGAGAATGGAGTTGAACCGAGACACTGGAAAATTCGATATATTGGACACAATATCTTGAAAGGAGCAAGTATGGCAAAGAACCCACAGCAAGCCAAAGGACCCAAGTATCCCTCAACAGACAGTGCGTACGATATCGCCATCAAGTCCTACGACTGGTCTTTGAACCGATCAAATGCGATCGATGACACGATTGATAAATTGCTTGCATGGATATCGAGCGTATCCATTGCCATTCCCACATTCGTTTTCGGACAGCATATCAAGGGTTCACTTGATTCAAAATGGCTGAGAACCGCGGCGATATTGTTTGCAGGGTCAATCGTAGCTGGAATTGCCACGAAAGTCATTGGATCCCTTGCACTCATTTCACCAAGCGAACTCCACGCGAAGCATCTGCACAAAGATGAACAAACCTTCAAGATCGATATCGTCTATTGGGCCGGCAAAGCGTTCAACCACAATCAGAACCTGGTGAACTGGAAAGGCCGGATTTCAATCCTGATGATCATTTGCTTCGTGGCCGAGATTGCGACCTTGTGGATGTGGATTACGGCTTCTTGATTTCGTCAGGTGGAATCGATTTTATGAAGACGTTTGGGTCATCGTCGTCAGCCGGTTTTCTGGGCGGTTCTGGTCTGTCCTCGGATGATGGTTTGTCGTCTGATTGATCGCTGTCTTTGCCCATATGTCCTCCTTGTTGAACAAATCTCGTGGATATGCTCTGATGCACTGAAGTCCCGCCGCTTTGTTGCGCCGCCAATGACGCATAACGTCGAGGCAAAACGCAGTGGTTTTTGGTGCCCAAGATTGGACAGAGCCCAACCATAGCCTTGGGAAAGACACCAAAAACCATTGAGCGAGCTCTTTACATATAGCCAAGCATAGATTCAACCTTGCTTATGCAGTGAGCGAGCGTCGTTTTGCCGTATGTTATGCGCCGCCGCCGTCATCTGCGAAGTACCTCCGAACAGGCTTGAGTCAACAACAACTACAACTTCTCGATTAGTGACGCGCCTCATTGGGATTGTCACGCGCCGTGCGAACGTATCCGATAGCGATCGCGGTCGGCGAAATAGTCGATGGCTCGGAAGCCTGGAAAGATGAGCGCTCGATGCGGACTTCCCTTTGGGATGAAGTAGGTGTCACCGCGCTTGAATGTTTGAGTGTCGCCATCGATAGTGAGATCAATCCTGCCAGCAATGACCACGCCCCATTGGTCACCGTGAGAATGTTGAGGAACGGTCAGCTCGATATCAGCTTCATTGAACATGACTTGGCCCGACTCGGATAGTAAAAGCCAGCCTCGGAGGCCGACGAATGGCAGATCGGCTTCCGGAAGATTCCGGACAAAGTCTGGAAAGCTGGACGACGTCATGGCAAAGACTCCTCGGTAGTGAGCACGGCGCAACTCACCTGATAAGGCGGTGGCGCATAACGTTCGCGGCACACCGCAGTGCCGTTGCGAACTCCTTTTATCTACTATTGTGTGAGCAACGGCATTGAGCGAGTGCATGAGCTTTAGACTAGCCCGCGAGCGCCGGTGTGCCGCTTGTTAGCTGCAGGCGCCCTGCCACAACTTTTTGAGTTCGCAATAATCTGACCTCTGGTCTCGCTGGCGCATGCTGTAAACCTTGCGCTTTCAATCATTCATCGGTTCCGATTCGCCGGACAGAAAAAGTGAATGCTAGAGGTGGCGATGAATTTCGACGGTTGCGAGAATCTATGAGAAAATAGAACTCAACAAAAGTTCTTGTCTTTCAGCCGTAGCAAATCTGAGTCCAGGTGCGCCGGCGAGTGTGAGCAGAATTACCTACCACTGACCGTGGCGCTTGCAGCTAACGTTTAGGCAAACCGCAGTGGTTTTTGGTGACCAAGACTTGACTTCGCTCCACGTCAGCCTACTAATGACACCAAAAACCATTGAGCGAGTGAACGAGCTCAACAGAGCTTCGTAACAACTTCGACATGGTATTAGCCTGCCTCCATTAGCCCGCGAGCGGCGGTTTGCCGTTTGTTATGTGAAGTTGTTTTGCGTTTCGATAAGAGAAGACCCGAGTGTTCGAGTCGGAGCAAACTGAGCTTGCATGAGCTATCTCTCAAGATAGTATCGCCGAACAAAACCCGTCTCGCCCCTTTCCAGATCCTCTCCGCGCACTGTGACTGTATCATCCCAGATTTTTACCACTTTCAGAATGAAATCCCCCCAACGCTGTGTCGGTACAAAGTCCAGAGCGCGCTTTACCGAGAAGAGCGAATCATCAAGAAGAAAAACTCCCAGCAACTCATCAGAGAAATTGCCCTGAAAACTCATGTCAGCCCGTATGCCTCTTGCTATGACAAGATAATGGTTCGGTTTCTCAGGGTAGTGGATTGGATTCAAAAGGAGGGGGCGTATATCGAAAATTTCCACGCGAGCGATGTTCGGGTTGCGCTTCTGGAACTCCTTTGCCAAAACAGATAAGAGCTGGGAAGTGCCACCGTTTGATTGCTGTGAAACTGCCGCGGTGGAAAGAGCTGACGAGATGCTTGCCCACACTAGAAAGAGTCGAAGTGCTTTTCTCATGGTCTACTTTCTGAAAGTTGCCATCATCGTACCGAGGGAAGCAAAACAATTTTCACATAACTAATGCAATATCGCATTGCGATTTTGTGCCCGTATTGGGCGTATATGCGCATTGCGTTTTTATGGCTTTTGGCTGAATCTTGCTGTTACGCGTTAGAACACAAAAACCTCCTTCATCGCTTCTCACGGATCCGGCGGCTTTCAAACCCGCATTCCACGGGCGCACGAGAGTTTCAAGGGCGGGCACGGTGTTGGGGGACGATTATCAACTACAAGCTAGCGGTTGCAGTATGAATGTCAATACCGAAAACTAGGTATATTGCATTTCGTAAAAACCAGTCTCATTATCGGTGCAACCTGTTGAAATTTCGTCCCTTAAAGCGTCTTGCTGCTTCCTTTTTCACAAAGACGGAACTGATGCGAAAACAGCCTCGGGAGCAGAAATCGTCGCAGCTTGAGAACTCGCACAGATTCCTTTCCTGTCCTGCAGCGATTTCATCAAAACTCTCTTGTTACATGCCCGGTCGCCTCCGAACCATCATCAACCTGGCCAGCCGTTCTCGGATCCCAAGATTTCCGTCCCATCTCCCGTTCTCCCCTTCTCCGAATCTCATTTTGCATCTTTGAACTGCGAACTACATTCTGCCGGCTTCCATCGTCCGTCTTCCATCACCCGTCTCGTCTCCCGTCTAACCTCTCACGTCTAACGGATCACCGTCCTCGGTTCCTGCTTTCTACTTTCTACTTTTTACTTCTTACTTGTTGTCACATTTTCTCTCGCGATCCTCTGTCTGACGCGCCTCCCTACTTGCGTGCGTTGTCTGCCATCTGCTTTCCGCCCGCTGCACTCTCCCCGTCTCACGTCTCCCATCTCCCGTTCTCCCCTTCCCCGAATCTCATTTTGCATCTTTGAACTGCGAACTACATTCTGCCCGACACCCCCCGTCTCACGTCTTCCGTCTAACTTCTCACGACAGAAGTTCTGTCTCGCCCGTCTCCCATTTTCCCCCGCTCTCCCGATCACCCATCAACCACTTACGCAGTTAACCGTCTCCCGTCTTACGTCTCACGTCTCACCCTCACAGCTTTTCCCAGGCCCTCACGTCTCACCACCTCGTTCCACCCCCGCCCAGAATATCCGGCAAATCTGCCGGCTTGTAATCCCTCACTCGTACCCCTTTATTAGCCACTGAGTTCCTTGAGAACCCACTGTCACAATCAACACGCTGCATCACGGAACGGTGATAACAATGATTTTCAATGAAGAGTTATCTGATAACACCCATTTCTCAAAAAAGCGTTATCCGAACAAAATCGACGAAGGGTGCCCCTTCTACAAGATTTTTTTCCCGAACCAATAGCGAATGCGCTCACCAGAGACCCCCAATAACACTCAAACCACTGTGGCTAGATTCATCGACCACCTCAGAAAAAACAAGATGTCCGAACAAACAATCAAGGCATATTCGTCCGATGTGAACGGGTTCTTGCAGCGATCTGCACCTTCCTCCTCTGACCTTCGCTCGATCCTCGCGATTCAAACAAAGGACATCGAAGACTACCTCCACAGCCTGGCGCGTGCAGGATCCAAATTCGCATCTGTCCGGCGCACCTCATGTGCCCTCAAGAACTTCTTCCTGTTCCTGGTCAACCAGGGCGTGAGAAAGGACAACCCTGCCGCTGCCCTCCGTGTAGCTCCTGTCCAATGTGCTGTTCTTTCAACCGATCAGATTGTCTCTCTCTTCCAGTACCTCAACCGGCGCCAGATGTCTGCCGATGGGTCTGACGTCATTCGCTATCTACGGGACGAGCTCATTCTCTTTCTCATGATGTTCTATGGCATCCGGCAGTATCAGGTCTGCAACTTGAAGCTCTCTTCCATTGAAGCAAAAGAGAAAGCTATAACGCTCATCATCAGCACAGTGTCCACCATCCGACTTCATGCCCAGGTCCTCAGAAAGCTCCGCGCATACCTTGAAGCCAGAAACTCTGACTCCGACACGATATTCCTTGAGTCCCTCGGCAAGAGGCCTCTGGACTACTGGGGCATCCGCCATGCATTGAGCGATCTCAGCCAGGCCTTGCAGTTCGACTGCTCACCCAAATCGCTGCACAACACCTATCTCTATTTGCAGCAGCACCCAGAGATCAGAGAGCCGCTCATCAGAGAAATCGTTTCCATCGGATTCACTCACAAATTTGGTGCTGCCTCAAATGCGTAGTCTCCTACTGACTTGCTCGACACTACTGTCGCTCACAACCAGTTGCACGCTCCCCTCAGCACTGGATGATCCGGAGCTCGTCAGCAGCCTTCGCTTTTCACCCAGCGCATCCGATTCGTTCAAGTCCAACACCCAGCTTCTCTACACGCTCAAAGCTCCTGCTACACTGAACGCATACATCGTGAAAGTTGACTCAGCCGGAATGCAGCATCTCGTGAAGACTCTCGTACTCAACGCGACCGAATCAAAGGGTTCACATGCCCACACCTGGCTCGGCGACACCGATGACGGACTCTTCACCCCCTCTGGCTTATACGCCGGCGTGATTCACATTCAAGACCGTTCATTCCAAGCCACTGTTCTTGTCTTTCACTTTTGAGGTATGAATGGATCCTTTCCACCCTATCTCTGCCTTCTCAACATCCTTGCTCCACCTTGCCTCATCGCCCCCCGAAATCGTCGGCGGCGTGCGTAGGCGGCTTAACCACGTGCGTTCAAATTTCGGTGAGTCTCAATCTAATCGCCGAGACAGTAGTTACCATTCCTCACCGAAATTTCCGGCAAGTGTGCGGAAGCTCTATCACGTGGGTTTCGATTTCGGCGCCCTTTTTTCCCGCTTCAAAATACGAAAGGCGGGATCCCGTACAGCGGGACTTTCTGTCCACTTTCTTTTTGGGCGAGCAAAAAGAAAGTGGACTAATCGTATTACCCTCTGCGCTCCAACCAATTCAGTATTTCTTGGCGCTCTCAACGGTCTTGCCTCCCCCGAAGAAGTTTCTTCAGGGGCGGTTATTCCTCACCAACGTGTAAACAACTCACAACTTTCACGGAGGTTCTCATGACCCCATCACTCAATCCAGGCCGGCTCTCGCTGGCGCTACCCACTATCTGCTTCGTAGCCATCTTGCTCGCAGCGTGTCAAACCGACAGCCCTCTCACTCAACCATCCGCTCCCCCGGACATCTCGAAATACGAATTCGAAGCCACCGGCGAAGACTTCCTCATCTCAGCTCTTGATGAAGTCCACGCCATCGCCGACTGGGCAGATACGTTCACGAACGCACCCAACCTTTCCGTCACGGACGACGCTCCAGCCACCAAAAAGATGACGCTCACGAAGACGGCTAGCGACACAGTTTACATTTATGGCCAAGCCGATGGCAGCACAGTCACGCGAACGGAATTTCCTGATTGCTCGTGGAGACAGGTTCGCACGCTCGGACACGCCGATGGCACCATTACTCGCGAAACGACATCAGGCGTCCTGTCTTTGGGCTCTGGGGGTACTGCACATCCCCGCCCTCCGGTCCTCCGGTGCATCCCTCCCCACGGGCACGCAAAAGCTGATGGAGCGACCACTCGCGAACAGTCACCAGCAATCTCATCATTTGCCTCTGGCTGCGCTGTCGGCCGTCCTCCGAAACCCCCAATCCTCACGATGTGCGGACGAACTTCTCAAGATGCGAACCTTGCAGTTGGCCGCCCCTCTCGCCGTGAGGCACCTTGGGACACGCGATCACTTTGTTCTGGTGTGGCAATGCCGATAGCAAAACCGCCTGTACATGTTTCAGCATAAGTACACATTGGAATTCTGTCGTCGTTCTTGACCACAGAAAAACCTATGACCCTACAATCAATCTCAATACGTGTCAGGATTTTCTTCCTGCTTGCATTCACCTCCTGCAGCATCCCACTCTGTGGACAGGTCCGCGGAAATACTATGCGCGTAGGCGGACCTGCCCACCAGGGCTCTCTGAATGCAAGCGAACCTGTTAGTCGTCCTGCATCAGACGCAGGTGTGGCAGCTACTCAACTCATTTTCATCGACACCTTGGTTCAGAGCTCCTCTATTGACAGTCTCGAACTCGTCTTGCTGCATTTCGAGATCGCCAAAGCATCGGAACAAGCTCGGGAAACCAGCTTTTGGAGACGCATCATTCCACAGATCCATTTATCGGCCAGCTTCGGCATGCACGATCTGATATTCATCGACCCGGGTTCCTTCACACCCTACATTCTTCCACGCGACGCATACAGACTAACGATCAGCCTGCCATTGAATGAGGTTGTCAATTCTTCTAGGCACACCGAGGCCACCTTAGAACTGGACCGGCTAAAAGCTGAGCTATCACTGCGCACTACCCAGCGTCAACAGGCTCGCAGGTCTCTTGAAAGGCAACTGCAAGCGTTGCAGGCCGAGTCGGCATCGCTTCAAAGAGACATGAGCCTCATCCAGGAATTGCTCCACTTCAATGAATTGCGCTTCCAACAGGGCAAGATTGAATTCGACGCACTCACACGCACCAAGCTCGAGCTCACAAGCGCAATGAGAACGATAATGCACATCCACCAACAAGAAGCACTCATCCAACTGAAACTCAGCTACATAGAACAATGATCAATGGTGCACTGCAAATCATCGGTGATGTCCCTGGAAAACACCTTGATCCTCTCTTACTCGCTCAATCTCAGTCGAATGATTCATTGGGGTTTATGATGATCGCATATGCTACACAATCAGCAAATGCGGATACACCGCTTTCACGGTTCTATGATCTGTTTTTCCTCCGCGGGTCTCACATTTGTGAATGTGCCAGAATGAATCGTGATTTGCGTTTCCAACTTCACCTAGATGTCGCCCTGCAAACCTTCAAACGCGCCGGCAGGGAAGACAGCACCCGGGTGTTTCTCTTCGCTGCCACAGATGAGGTCCTCACTCGATTTCGTTCAACCTTCTTCTATGAGCCATGCCTGAAGGTCCAGGCTCAGGGATTGTCGAACAAACACATGCAGAGGCTCGTGTCAACCACAGGGTGTCAGAGGGGAATAATCGAATGCAATGAGTTCATCGACGTCCTCCCATCGCTTGATCTGAGGGATGTAGCATCACCAGAGGACCTCAGCCAATATCGACCCCCTTTCAAACACGGTCGCATATTGCTGTACGATCTCGAGAAGAACAAAGAACTAGTGGAAGTTAGGTATGCTTCACACCCCTTTCGCTCGACAGCCCCCTCGTATGGCCCGTCCATGAACCCCGGCCAGAGCCTCATGCGCTCCCACCACGCATCTCCCGGCAAGTCAGCTGATGGACTTGTCTCAGCAGTCGATGAGAAGGAGGCAGAAGAATTCACACAATTCATTACACAGATCCTCAATTCAGCACCACCCACGATATCGCCAGAAGGTGACACAAGCGGAGCTGCCTCATCGCATTCTGCCAACAATGACCCTCAATTAAGCATCGACCAAGAGAGTGAGCACTCCAATTCCTTTGTTATCACATATCGTGAACCTGAACAAGTATCGCTGTCTAGCTCGATTCCGCGCCCTAGCCCGCCCACTCATGGGCGGGCTCATCGACCGCCAAGGAAGCCGAGAAATGATCCTGCTCGAGAAGACACCTCGGAGAACGAAAGCGCGACATCACTACCGGAATCATCTGAATACCTCCGTCTCTTCGAACGACTGTTTCGCTCTTTTCGTCAGCGGGTATTTGATAGCTTTGGTGACAAATGCGATTCAGTTATCGCCGACGCAGAATCCAAGGTCCGGTTTCTCACTCCCGAGTTTGATCTCCATTCGCTCAACGAAAGCACCGCTATCATCGTACTAGACCTCATCGAAAACATCGCAGCCAAAGCGTCGTTCTTGAAACGTCCCCGACTTCGCCAGGCTGCACTGACACTGGTGGCTGATCTTTATAACAAACAGTACGAGCTATTGGAAAAACACGGCGTCATCGACAAAGTCGAGCAGTTCTACTACCGGCTCAAAAAATGACTCACGTTGTTTACAAAGGACCTCAATGAAACTTCTTGTCTATACATGTGTATGCCCCGCAGGGGACTGGCCAAGCCCACGTATTACGCGGGCATTCTGCCTTTGCTCAGAACATCCCCTCTTATGCGTAGGCCCGCGGGCTGTGAGAGGGGAGCAGAGGGGTGTGTGGAATTTCGCTGGCTATGGGCTCTGCGAAAGCACCAAGCTATGATTGAACCCAGCCCCGGAAATCGATGGTCGTCAGACTCCGGCAGAGTCTAACGGACTCTGACGAGCGGTGTAGGCAGCTGCTATACACAAGATCTCCGCATATGCTCGTCCCCCCTTTCGCAAAGGGGGGTTGGGGGGATTTGATTCTTCTGAGCATTATGTAACGCGAGCCACTTACTTTTGGCTCGAGCGCTTTATCTGCGCAACATCAGAAACTAAATTCTATGAAATGGTTCCACCATGAATGTGCAGCACGGCATGATCCGAAGCTCCAGATCCTCGGCTCAACCCATGGAGCCGAAGGTCTCGGCATCTTCTGGGGACTCCTCGAAGAAATCGGACAACATTCAGACACTTTTCACCTCAAAGTGTTGGGGATCTCGGAAGAAGCTGACAATTCTTTTATGAATCTCCTTCAGGACATGGAACCACGAACAACCGATTTGTTCGGATCCAGCTTGGACATTAGCAGGGTCCCGCGCCTTCCGCTGAAGATTCTTGCAAAGAATCTTTTCTCCTCCAGCAAGAAACTCACCGCCGTCATCCGAACATCCGTAGAGGCCGGTCTCTTTGATCCCCAGAAGTGGCTCAAGTTCAACGTCTTGTATAGTCCCTCATTCGAACAACGTGCGGACGACTACACGCGACGCCTTCACAAGAAGACGGACACTGTTCGAACACACTCCGAACAAAGTTCGGACAATATCCGAAGACTGTCCGAAGATTGTCCGGACAACATCGGACAAACTCCGGAGTCGCTTCGAACAAACTCAAAAAAACTCCTCCTAGAAACAGAAGAAGAGCAGATACAGAAGGAGAATAGAGATAGAACAGAAAAAGATTTGCTTGTTAAAGACGCCGGAGATATTCACAAGTTTTCCACTCAGCCGGAGATTGCTGAGCCTGCGATTCAGACTGACCGAGTCGAGTCAGGAACCGATCTGTATCTCATCGCTCTCTCAGACTCCGCATTTGAGGAATACGCCCAATCGTTCCGGTCCGAAATAGCCAATTGGAACGATGATCGTTCAAACAGGTTTGACTGGGTCCCACTCGATTCAGAGCTCCGCAAACTTTTCCTAGGCGGCTCTGATGACTACAAACTCAGGATGTGCTATCACGCATACAACATCCTCACTGAGAAGGTGAACTACCCTGAACTTGTTCTACGTGCTCTCAGGTTGATGTTGAAGGCCAGCGAGAAAACTCGAATCACAAATCCCTTCGCCTGGATGTGGACGTGCCTCCACGGCAACGGCAATGGAACGCTACCCTGGGTTCAACTCCTGACCGCTGACGAGGAGAACAGTCTCGCGTCAATACTTCGAAGGCGTGTCCGCGACAACCATCCACCGTAGCCCTATCCTGCGCCGTAACTCCGACATTCCTGTCGGAGATCCCAAGAAGCACTTGCACGAAAGGGCTCTATATGTTCCCCGACACCTTCGCCCGTGAGATCGCCGAAGACTTCGTCAACCAGATATCCGCAGCCTGCGGTCGCATCGAAATCGTAGGTTCACTTCGCCGACTCAAAGTCGCTGTCAACGACATCGACATCCTCGCGATTCCTAGGTTCATCCAGGCGGACGACGACACCCTCTTCGGAGAACCAGTTCAAGAGAATCAGCTCGACAAACAGCTTTCTCAACTCTGTCTGCAGGGAGACTTAGAGCTTGAGGCAAACGGCTCAAAGATCAAACGCTTCTTCAAAACGGTCGATGGTGATGCCGTTCCTATCGACTTGTACGTCGCCGCCGAGCCGACGTGGTGGACTTTGCTCCTAATTCGCACAGGCAGCCGTAACCACAACGTCAAACTTGCTCGAAGAGCGATGGAACTCCATATGCACCTCAAGGCGGATGGCAGCGGATTGTTGACAGACACAGGAAGCATCATTCCCATTCGCAGCGAAGAAGAGATTTTTCGCCATTTGAGGTTAGAGTATCGGCCGCCTGAGGAAAGGGAGTACAGAGAATGCCCAACGTGCGCATGATCCCTACTGCCCCTGAGATTCAAACGATCCTAAACGCTTGGTCCAAGACGCTTCAGCTGGATGGGCGGAGCGGCGAATCCATCGTCACTGAGTTTGATGTGATCCGCCTGACAAGAATCTTGTCACGATACTTCGAGAACGCACTCACAACAATGCATGAAAGCTAGCTTTCCCGATGCTCAGCTACTTACATACTTGCTACTCATATACTTGATACTCCTCCATGACCGCTCCCACTCACATAACGTTCGCTGAATTCGCTTACTTGCTCCTGCTCACAACTACGGGTGTCGCATTGAACACTCCCAACGCGGCCACCATTGCGATCGCATCAGTCTTGCCCGACATCGACACAGCTGCAAGTCTCCCCGGCCGGGCAATTCCATTCATCTCCAACAAACTGGAGCGCCGATTTGGTCATCGCACCCTCACACACTCGGTCATATTCATCGTCACGCTTGCCACCATTCTCCTTCCTCTCCACTTGCTAAGCCCAAACACCTACACCTGCCTTTTGGCCGGATATGCCTCACACCCTTTCCTTGACACAATGACGGTTCACGGCGTCAAGCTTTTCTATCCTCTCTCGAGCTTGAAGTGCGTATTCCCGTTGGAGGTCAATAATCCCCACCGGTATCGGCTACAGACTGGATCAAGGATGGACAGGATACTCGGGCTTTTCTTCCTCCTTGGCTGCATTCCGGTCTTCTTGATCGCCAACCAGGGATATGAACGGTTCATCCGATCCACACAAGGCAATATTGAGTCAGCTGTCCGTGACTACAACGGATTCTCAAAAGACAACCTGGTGTTCGCGAACACTACGGCCTACAACATGCTCACGAAACAACCCTTCAACGGTACGGTTGAGCTCATCGGGGCTCTTAACCCCTCCACGCTGATTTTCAAGGGAGTTGACGGCGACTTGCACACACTCGGAAAAGACTTTGAGGCAGACTATGTCGCGCAGAACATACTTTGTGAGAAAGGTGAGCCCGCCCGTTCCTTCGTTCGAAGCATCGATCTCAGCAACCAATTGCTCATTCAAATCACGACGTATATCGATACATCGGTGGAGAATTATCTCTTTGGCGATCTCTCGACCGCCGACAGAGTCTCACTCCCTGAAAACATTAGAATCTTCAGCCCGGTCACCGGGGGTGGAGGCACGATCAAGTTTAACTACGCCAGATACCACGATATATGCACCTTCAATCTCGAGTACGTCTTCATCACGAAGGGCATCTTGACAGTCAAATCGATTCTTCCCGGCAAAGGCCAGGAGAGTCATTCCCCGGTAGGTTTGACCTTGCCAAAACTCGAGAACTTTACCCAGATTTCCTTCACGCTCGATCCAAAAGAATCCGTGGTGTTCTACAAGTCGAGGGGGGACACAGTCAGAGAAAAAGAACTCATCGCCAGGAAGAACCTTGCCCAGTTTTTCCAGGATCAAATCGGCCTGAATCAAGAGCGAATCCAATCGCTCGAAAGCCAGAAGGTTTCCTTTTTATCAGACATCGATCAGAAGATTGCTAACGCAGAGCAAGCAGCAAAGATCGACTCGACTGAACATACACATCGAACCGAACTCTCGAGGGACGGATTCACATCTGATCGCGTGCTCAAGCTCTCAGAACTCAAATGGCAAAAGAGCAAGACGCAACTCTCGCAGCTCAATTCATCAACATCTGCAACCTCATCGAAGATCACACTCGAAATCCGACGATTGACTCTTGCAAATCGACAGCTCAGAGCAAAGGCGAAAGCAGCAGAAACACAATCCGAGATCCTCTCAACCGTCAACGGCCTGCTTATGGATATCCGTCAGGTCCCACACAACAACAAAACCCAGGTCACTTTCATCATCAAACGACTTTCTTAGTGCCCAACGTATGCCTTATGCTTGCACTGGCTGTGGACGAACATATCCGAATTTCCAGCTTGCGTGTCCCGATTGCGGCCGATGGAATTCTCTCAGAAAGCAAACGAATGTCATTTCTAACGCGAGCGCACAACCTGTTGCACTTGCCAAAATTGAATCGTTCGTCGTACCAAGAATCAAGACCAGGATTGAACAACTCGACATATTGCTGGGCGATGGCTTTGTTCCCGGGAGCTCGGTGCTCATCACCGGACCTCCAGGCGCAGGCAAGTCAACCTTACTCATGCAGCTGCTGAAGAAGATGAACATCCCGTCACTATACGTCACGGGGGAAGAGTCTGTTCAGCAGCTAAAGCTTCGAGCCGATCGCTTGAGGATATCGTCGCAGAACATACTCATCCTCTTCGAAACGAGCGTGAGCGCAGTCCTATCACACGTCGACCAGACAAAGATACGGATGCTCATTGTAGATTCAATTCAAACCATATATTCCGATGCGGCTTCCGCCTTGCCCGGAAGTCCGACGCAGATACGAAAATGTAGTTACATCTTGCGTCGCCTGGCTCAGCAAAAGAACCTTGTGCTCATCATTGTCGGACAGGTTACGAAAAACAAAACGGCGGCTGGGCCGAAACTTCTCGAGCACGCCGTCGACGTAGTTCTGCATCTCGACATTCAGGAAGGCCAGAGTCATCACCGTATTCTATTTGCTTCCAAGAATCGCTTCGGCTCAACTGCGCCCCGATGCATGCTATATATGCGAAACACAGGAGTAGTATTCCTCCGGATGAAACCGTGAACAAATCCGGGCCCTCATTGGACCTACGGCAGGACACAACCTTCTTTGGCAGGACCGAAGAACTGTATATACTCGTCAAGAATCTTTCAAAAGGCCGTCACACATTGATCGCTGGAGACAAGGGCATTGGTAAGAGCCGGCTCATTCTTGAAGCGAAGTGGATCCTCTCGGGGCGAACCCGGCGTATCGATTTCTCAGCGAACATCATCGCCCAGCTACGCGGCAACCTGGGTGTTCGCATCAAACCAGACCAATACAAGATGCTCTTCATCGAACACTCCAGCCCGTTAGGTGATTGCCTGAAGGAGATCGCAGAGGACCTCTTCTACCTCGGGGATCTCCACGTCGAGCTCGATGAGGAGCGGGCGGACTGGACCTCGGCAAAAAAACAGCTGTCAGGCCTCGGGAGCAACAAACTCCAAGCGTTGATTTTCGAGGGAATCTCTCAATCGCAAAAGCCTTATCTCATCTTCTTCGACAACCTGGACAGGATCTCGCCAACTCAACAGAAGTTCCTGGAAACCCTTTTGAACATTGCCCTCATTTGTGCTGCCGTGGTTCAGATGAAGGAGAATTTCTTCTTCAAGCGCATCTGGGCTTCCTTCACCAAGATCGAATTGGAGCCTTTGCCGGAAAGCGTTTCCATCCAGCTCATCAACTACTTCTTCGAGAACTATCCTCTGCACATCATCGATCCAGAACTGTATCGAAGGGAAATCCTCAAAGCATCCAACGGCAATCCCTTTCATATCAAGAACATGCTATGGCACGGCTCCCGTGAGAAATATCTCGACACCACCGAGATTCGCAAACTCCGCCAGGTCGACGAAGGACATTACTTCAACATGGGGCCGATCTACATCTTTGGTGTAAGCATATTCACAATCTTCAAGATCTTCTCCATCGGCATGGAAAACAGAGAATTCTACATCTACTTCTCGACACTTGGTTTCTTCGCGTACATGATCTTTCGTGTCTTCAGAGCGTTCTTCCTCTTCAGGCCCCAAAAATACAGATGAAGCATAGATAGAAGCACAAATTGCAAAGCGAATAATCTTGAACTTGATTGGCAAATTCTTTACAGTCCGGAGCGTTTGTGAGCAAACAGCAACCTGAAACCCCAGAAAGACTTGCGAAGGAGCGCAGGTGCGTTGCTCATGATAGCACGAAATCTAAGTCGCCAGAATCAAACGAACTTGAGTTTGCCTGCATTCCATCTGACCAACTGACGGAGCCCGAACTCGAATCACTGGCAAGGCTATTCGCGCAAGCACTTGTTCGGAAACTACGAAGGATGAGGAACGGCTAATGGCACTCCCTCTGAAACCGGCAGTCAACACTGACCATCGTAAGGCGGCTGTTGGATACATTCGATGTTCAACTGACATGCAGGCCGACACATCGCCCGAGCAGCAGAAACGTATCATCTCGGAATGGGCTCAAAGCAACTGTTACGAGATCCTTCGATGGTATGAAGATGCCGGCAAAAGCGGCACTTCCTTCGACAAAAGGCCAGCCTTTGTGCAACTCAAACATGACGCAGAAAACCACCGGGATTTCCAGTCCATTATTGTGTTGGACGAATCCAGATGGGGTCGTGCGGGTGCGAAAGAAAGCATCTTCTATAAGATGTACTTTGAGAAGCTCGCCAATGTCGAAGTAAGACTCGTCCGGACTATTGCCAGCACGGGCAACGAGGTGATCGATACCATGTTGGAAGCGTTCGAGGGCGGGCTTTCACGTGAAGAATCTAAGAAGAAATCGGAACGCTGCCTCGATGGAGGGATCAACGCCAGTCTCAAGGGCTGGAGCGCTGGAGGAACTGCTCCCTACGGCTATAAACGTGTCGCCACCAACAAGTTCACCGGCGAGAAACGACCCCTGGGTATGATCTTCACGCCAGAACGTGTCCCGTTGCTGAATGGAAAAGGGTTGCCGATGTTCGAGCAACGCAAACCCAAAGAGGAGTATGTTCTATGGGAACTCGGAGAACCAATCGAAGTCGAGACTGTCCGCAGGGTATTTGATTGGAGCGCAAATCAAGGCTTTGGATATACGAAGATCGCCAAGCTTCTCAACTCTATGAACATTGAGTGCCCGCGCAGAGGCCGATGGAGAAACATAGACAGTAAGTGGAGCGCGTCAACCGTCGGCGAAATCATTCGAAATCTCTCTTACACCGGCGCCCGGGTATACAATCGCAACAAGCGACGAGGTATCGGCAAGTTCGCCCCAAGATACAAACAAACAGACCAGACAAATTGGATCATTGTCGAAAACGCTCATCCACCAATAGTCACAAAGGAAATTTGGCTGGCAGTCAACAGTGAGACCAAGTCCCGATTTGGCAAAGTGAATCGGTTTACGCAGGAAGGCCCTTATCTTCTTTCTGGCCTGATCCGCTGCTCCCATTGTCAATTCGCCTTCACGGGCCGCAAGATGTTGTCCGGGCGAACAGGAAATCGAAAGCCGAAGTTGATATACATCGACAGCGGCTACTCACGAAAAGGACCATCTGTCTGTTCATCATTGAATATCGACAAAGAGGCCATTGAGGCATTCATCATCAAAGCGGTGCGCGAACACCTTCTGTCTTCAGACTTCCAAGCCAGACTCCAGAGGGCCTTGGCGAAAGAACTCGAAGGCATTTTTCCTGACCTCAATGTGCGGCGAGAAGAGGTGGAACAAAAACTGAATGAACGCAACAAGAAAATCTCTGCTCTCCTGTCGCTCGTCGAGAAGGGGGTCAACGTTGATACAATTGCCAACCGCATCAGAACTTTGGAGGATGAGAGAACTTCCCTCAAGCGCGAGCTCAAGGAGCTGCAGAACCAGAACATAGGAAAGGAAGATTTCTTAGACCTTGCCCAAGAATCAATGAGATTTGTACAGGATTTCGTTCACAGCTTCAACGACTTGAGTCTGGCAGAAAAAAAGGCGGGAATAAAGAAGCTCGTAAAGCAGATCATCATCGACCGAGAGAAACGAGTTGCCCGCTGTTACATCCGCACCATCCCTCCCTTCAAGCATCATCCCCTCCTGGACGTTTTGCGGGAACCCACTCATCTCCCACCTCACAAAAAACAAAGAGATGAGCTCGTTGAAAACCAACAACTTAGCTCATCTCTAGTTGTCGTACCCCCAACCAGATTCGAACTGGTGTACCGAGCTTGAAAAGCTCGTGTCCTAGGCCTCTAGACGATGGGGGCAACATGAATTTCGAATTGCGAAATGACAATTTCGAAATTGAGGAACCTTACCCGCCATCAAGTTCAATTCGCAATTGACAATTCGAAATCCGCAATTCTCTGGGGTGACCAGTGGGATTCGAACCCACGACCTCCAGGGCCACAACCTGGCGTTCTAACCGACTGAACTATGATCACCGTGTTAGAGCTGTTCTTCTTGGTGCTCACCCGATCCCGACCAAAAGCGTCGGTTCCGCTTTCTGAATCCCGCCTACGAGCGCCTGCCATGCTTTTTGGCGGGGAATCCAAGAAGCGGGAGATCCTCAAATCGACAGATGAGTTAGCTTCGCTAACTCAAGTCGATTTGGGACTGAACTATGATCACCGTGGAAAGACCGAAAAGCCCGTTATTCTCATAACAGGCTTTGCTTATGAAAATACCAAAACTCCGCCGCAAAGGCAATAGGATTGTGGGGAATTTGCCCCAGTTCGAGCGATCTGAGCATTCCCACGCTTGGGACAGCCTTGTCCTTTTTTGGAAATACCTACCTTCTCGTCGGAACCATTCTTAACTTCAATCGACTTTCAGACGGGATTCCCAAACTGCCCATCACATATTTCTACGTGTCGGAATCCATCACGTGGCACACAACTTGAGCATTTCCCTGTGCCTGAACCACGAGGAGGATAGTTCTGCCGATGACCACGCAGTCAGCCGGCAATCCTATGAAGCTTTTTCTGCGGGCCTTTCAATATTCATCAATGTTCGTGCATAAATATACAAGGGAGTGGTAGCGCGATGAAAAAAGATTTCTTGACAATCCGTGATTTCAATCGTGAGGAGATCCTTGGAACTCTTAAACTCGCGGCTGAGATAAAAGCCCATCCTCAGAACTATTCCTCAGCCCTGAAGGGCAGAACGCTCGCGATGATATTCGAAAAACCTTCGCTTCGCACGCGCGTCACGTTTGACGTAGGCATCCATCAGCTTGGAGGATTCTCCGTTTGTCTCCTGCCGATGGAGATCAGCCTCGGAAAACGCGAGTCGATACACGACGTCGCCAAGAACCTCGAGCGCATGGTCCAGGGGATCATGATCCGCACCTTCGCGCATCAAATTGTCTTGGACATGGCACGGTTCGCTTCCGTTCCCATCATCAACGGACTCACAGACTATTCCCATCCTTGTCAGGCACTGGCGGATTATATGACGATCCAGGAAGTCAAAGGCGAACTCAGAGGCCTCAAGCTCTGCTTCGTCGGCGACGGCAATAATGTTGCACATTCCCTGATGTTCGCCGGAGCGCGACTCGGTGTGCATGTCACCGTGGCTTGTCCAAAAGGTTACGAGCCAAGCCCTGTCGCCGTTCAGCACGCCACCGAAGATGCAAAAGAAACGGGGGCTCACATCGAAGTGGTGCACGATGCTTCAGAAGGAGTCAAGAACGCCGACGTCATCTACACGGATATATGGGCATCCATGGGACAGGAAACTGAAGCCGAGGCGAGGAAAGCCATCTTCCAGCCGTTCCAGGTCAACAAGCAGTTGATGGCAAAGGCAAAGAGCGGCGTGATCTTCATGCACTGCTTGCCTGCCCACCGTGGTGATGAGGTCACCGATGAGGTCATTGATAGCGCTTCCTCCGTTGTCTTCCAGGAGGCGGAAAACAGGCTGCACGCGCAGAAAGCGGTCATGGTTCAACTCATGAAATAAAATTACAACGCATGGCCCGAAGTGCACTCATAGCAGTTGGCGGTAATTCGCTCATCCGGGTGGGAGAACGCGGAACCATCGAAGAACAGCTCGCGAATGCCCAGACGACAGCACGCAAGATCACACAGCTTGTCGCCGATGGCTGGCGCATCGTGATCACCCATGGCAACGGCCCTCAGGTTGGTGCAGCATTGCTCCGATCGGAGCGGGCAGCCGGCGAGGCCTATACGCAGCCGCTGGACGTCTGTGTCGCAACAACCCAGAGCGAAATCGGTTATATGCTCGAGCGCGGCCTCGAGTGCGAGCTGCGGCGCGGCGGGCTTCTACATGCCTGTGCTCACCATCCTGACCCAGGTCCGTGTCAGCGCGAACGACCCTGCCTTCAACAACCCGACAAAACCGATAGGCCCATTCTATTCTAAAAAGGTGGCCGAAGAAAAAATGCGCGCGTTTGGGTGGACGATGGTCGAAGACGCTGCACGCGGCTTTCGCAGGGTCGTCCCTTCACCGGAGCCGTTGGAGGTTCTGGAATTGGAAGTCATCCGGCAAGTCCTGGAACTCGGCATTATTGTCATTGCTCTTGGGGGTGGTGGAATCCCCGTTCTGGTGGGAGAAGATCATTCCATCACAGGCGTCGAAGCGGTCATTGACAAAGACCGTGCTTCATCACTCCTCGCTTCGGGACTTGGCCTCGACTGTTTCGTTATCAGCACGGACGTCGATCAGGTCTATTTGAACTACAGGCAACCTACGCAGCACGGTGTGAAAAGGGCCACAGCCGATATGATGGAGCATTACCTGAAAAGCGGTCAGTTTCCCCCGGGAAGCATGGGGCCAAAGATCGAAGCTGCGACCCGTTTCATCCGGCATGGTGGAAGGGACGCATTCATCACATCGGCCGATCAGTTGATCGAAGCTATCCACGGTAAAGCTGGCACGCATATCACGGCACGTCACGAACTCGAGCAGGAACTATGAAACTACAGCATGTGATTCAATCGCAACAGTTCTCCGTCCCCAATCTGATGGAGCTGTTTGGCCGAACGCGGCAGATGGAAACAATTGTCAGCGCGGAGGAACCCGTGACTACGAGGACAAAGTGATGGCAACGCTTTTCTACAGGCCATCGACACGGACCCGGTTTTCGTTTGAGGCTGCCATGTACCGCCTCGGAGGCCGCGTGCTCTCGACCGAATCGGCGAAAGCCTTCTCCTCAGCGGTCGAAGGCGAGCAACTGGAAGATACCATCCGTATCATAGCAAACTACTGCGATGTGATTGTTCTTCGTCATAATGAGGAGGGAGGTGCGCAACGCGCGGCCGAGGTCTCCCCCGTCCCGATCATCAATGCCGGCGATGGTGCCGGCGGACAGCACCCAACACAGGCCTTGCTCGACCTGTACACGATATACAACGAATGCAAGACCCTCGATGGACTTTCGGTCGCGATGATCGGCGCCCTCGACACGGGCCGCACGGTCCGTTCGCTTGCCTACCTGCTCAGCAAGTTTGAACGAGTGAAGCTCTATTTTCTTGCCCCTCCCGAGCTGCAGATCAAGCAAGACATTATCGACCATCTGCAGGAACACAACGTTTGGTTCCAACTCGAATCGGATCCGGAAGAAGTGATCTCCCATGTCGATGTCGTGTACCAGACTCGAATCGACCGCGAACGGCTTCAGAGCAAAGATGTACCAGTGACACAGTATAACATCAATCCTGACATGCTGAAAAAAATGAAATCCAACGCAATCATCATGCATCCTCTGCCGCGTTCAGTCGAAATCGACCCACGGGTCGACCGTGACCCCCGCGCGGCCTACTTCCGGCAAACGCAGAATGGGCTTTTTGTCAGAATGGCACTCCTGACCATGGTCTTTGATGCTGAATAGATCTGAAGCCGGAAACCATGGAGAATCCCGCTGAGAACGCAACAGTCGAGAAGGAACTTGTATGGCAGAAATGAAACGAATCAACACGATCATTGTCGGCGCGGCCGGACGCGATTTCCACAATTTCAACGTTATCTATCGAGACAATGATTTCTATAACGTCATGGCCTTCACCGCGGCGCAGATTCCTAATATTGCGGGCAGGAAGTACCCTGCAGCGCTTGCGGGCAAGTTCTATCCAAACGGCATCCCCATCCATGAAGAAGAGGAGCTGGAAGAGCTGATTCGGAAATACGCGATCGACGAAGTCGTGTTTTCCTACAGCGATGTGTCCTACCAGCATGTCATGAGCCTCGGTTCACGCGCTTCGACAGCGGGGGCACATTTCAAGCTCCTGAGCGGACTTCGGACAATGCTCAAAAGCTCAAAGCCTGTCGTTTCCGTCTGCGCCGTACGCACCGGCAGCGGCAAGAGCCAAACATGCAGGAAGGTCTCCCGATTGCTCCAGGGAATGGGATTCAAAGTCGCGGTGATCCGACATCCCATGCCGTATGGCGATCTCGAGCGTCAAAAGGTCCAGCGATTTGCTTCCATCGAAGATCTTCAAAAAAACCATTGTACCATCGAGGAAATGGAGGAGTACGAACCTCACGTCGTCAACGGCACAATCGTTTATGCGGGTGTCGATTACAAGGCCATTCTCGATCAGGCCGAACGCGAAGCCGATGTCATCGTGTGGGATGGCGGCAACAATGACACCCCCTTCTACAAGCCTGACCTCGCCATTGTGGTGGCAGATCCCCTTCGCGTTGGCAATGAACTCTCATACTATCCCAGCGAGACGAACCTCCGCATGGCCGATCTTGTCATCATCAACAAAGTCGACTCCGCAGAACCCCAGGCAGTCTTTACGCTCCGCGAGAACATACGGAAAGTCAACAAAAACACCCGTATTATTGAGGCCGCGTCCCCGATCGACGCCGAGCAGAGCGAGCTCATCACTGGCAAGAAAGTCCTCGTCATCGAGGATGGCCCGACCCTGACTCACGGTGAGATGAAATTCGGCGCCGGGACAGTTGCAGCCAGGAAATTCGGCGCCAGCGAAATTATCGACCCGCGTCCGTACTGCACCGGCGAGATCAAGAAAACCTTCGATTCCTATCCTGGCATCGGCAAGCTTCTCCCAGCAATGGGCTACAGCGAGAAGCAAGTAAAGGACCTTGAGGAAACGATCAACAAAGTTCCATGCGATACGGTTATCATCGGGACTCCGATCAACCTCAAGCGCATCGTGAAAATGAACAAACCTGCGGTACGCGTATTCTACGAGTTGGAGGAAATTGGCACTCCGGATCTCAAGACGATCCTCCGTGATTTTGTGACATCACTCAAAGCTTCGAAAGGAGATAATCGGCAATGAAGAAGAAAACATCATCCCAAAAGGCGCGAGCTACGAAAGGCTCTTACGCACCCGAGACCCGCCTGATCTGGGGAAAATCGTTCACCCCTAAATGGGATTACAGCCACCACGTCATTCCACCAATCTCATCATCCTCGACATTCCGGCTTTCAACAACAAAACGGGGCGCGAAAGGATTCATCGAATTTGCCCACCACGTCGACGATTTTCAAGTCAAGTCAAAAGCTCCCATCTACATCTACGACCGACTTGGGGAGCCAAACAAGGACTTACTCGAGGAAAACCTGGTTACTGCCGAACAGGGCGAGTGTGCGGTGACATTCGCCACGGGTATGGCCGCTGAATCCGCATTGTGTGGGATACTTCTTGGCAGCGGGAGCGAGATTGTCGCCCATAAGATGCTGTATGGATGTACATACTCGCTCTTCAAGAACTGGTTGCCACGCTACGATATCAGAGTGAAGTGGGTGGACTTCAATGATCATAAGGCCCTTAATAATGCCATCTCCCCGCGAACGAGATTGCTCTACTTCGAGACCCCTGTTAATCCGACGATGGAATTGATCGAGATCCGTAAAGTAGCTGACATCGCGAAACGTCATAACAGGCATAGAACCAAAGCCAACCGGATCTTCACTGCTGTCGACAACACGTTCGCCACACCGTACTGCCAGCGACCGTTAAACCTCGGCATGGATTTCGTTGTAGAATCGTTGACGAAAGGCATCTTGGGTTTTGGCACCGACATGGGGGGCGTTGTGATTGGGCCATCATGGAGCTACGATCACTTATTACTTTATCGCAAGGACTTCGGCGGCGTGCTCGGTGCAAAGAGCGCGTGGCCAATTCTCGTCTATGGGCTGCCTTCGCTTGCGGTGCGCTTCAGGCAACAGATCCAGACAGCGCAGCGCGTGGCGGAGTTTCTCGAAGGAAACAAACGGATCGGCGTCGTCAGCTATCCGGGTCTCGACTCGTTCCCTCAGCGAGGTCTTGCACGGACACAGATGCGAAACTACGATGGAGAATTCGCACCCGGAACCCTGATGTACTTCATCCCCAAGGGAAAGGGTCCGGAAGAGCGACACCGGAAGGCCGATCGTCTCGTGAACTACATTGCCGACAAGTCATACACCATGACGCTCGCAGTAAGCCTCGGCAACATCAGAACGTTGATCGAACACCCTGCATCGATGACCCACTCGAGCATCCCGCCGGAGGAACAACTCAAACGAGGAATCGATCCGGGAGGAATTCGGCTATCGATCGGTCTCGAGAAACCCGAGGACATCATCCACGACCTCGAACGGGCTTTGGCCATAATGTAGTCGGTCAGCCCGCGAGCAATACAAACATTGCACATTGCGATCAGTCGGCACGACGCTGTCATTCTGCCCGTCTTTAGTGTTGATTTTTTCAACGCGTTGAACGTTTCCGTATGTTGGAATGCCTCTATCAGAAATGAGAATATCCCTTACTCCTCGCGGGCGGCTGACCCGATATCACTCAAATCGATAGCTGTACAACACCCCTTCTGTGGCACAATCCTTGTCAAGTTGCCATGCCACAATGGCCTTATGCCTTCTAGTATAAGGAGATCTCTATGTCCTCAGTGGCGGTCAGGCTTCAGGAAAACGTCCCGGGTCGATACTATGTGACGAGCGCCTGCAACGGCTGCGGGATCTGCTTCTCGTACGCACTGCAGAACTTCATGTACAGCAACGACTCCTCATACTACTACGTGTATCAACAGCCTGCCGATCCGCGGGAACAGGAAGATGTTCAGCGGGCAATGGATGTGTGCCCGATGAATTGCATCAGAGACGATGGTGAGCTTCCTTAAATTGCTTGCAGCGTTCAGATCGACGGGAGCGACAAGTACGCTCTTTGTCGAACACCTCACATCCGGAGGTGTTGGAGATGTTGGTGGATCTCTATGCTGAAACCTCTTCAAAAGGAATCTGTTCTATGAGCAAAGGCGCTCTTCTTATTGCTCGTCTCTCCGATCCTGAGAGACTTGTCCCCACCGCTGAAGTGTTCGAGCACTCGGAATTCGTTGACTGCTGGAATGCTGTCGACGGACACATTGACCTCGTTGCCAAGATCAAGACCCCGGCATCAGCGCTACCGGATCAGCTCAGAAACCTCCCGGGCATCGCTGAAATGTACGCATTCGATCTTTCTGAGGAGAGCGGGGATCTTGTGTGCGACCCCGCCTACGCTCACTCCTTTGTCTTTCTTGAAGTGGAACGCGAGAAGCTCCGGCCCGTGCGGGACAAGCTCCGAAGCCTCAAGGAGGTTGCTTTTTGTTCACCGATCCAGGGATCAGATGAACTCGTTGCAGTCATCCGTGGAAACACGTTCAGCTCAATCGATCGCGCCATCAACGAACAGATACGCACCACCGACGGTGTCCTTCGATTGAAACAGGACCGGGTCATCAATCTGAAACAAATATGAGGTTTGAACCATGACAGAACAGGTCACAGAAGAATTCAAACCTTTCAATGTTGACCTTTGGAAATTTGACGGCCATGCAGGCGCGCTCATCCCGCTCCTGCAATCCGCACAAAACACCTACGGCTATGTATCCGAGAAGGTGATCGACCACATTAGCCACGTGACGGGAATACCTGCCGCAGAGATCTACGGCGTTGTGACCTTCTATGCCCAATTTCGTACGCGACCGCTCGGCAAGAACGTCATCAAGATCTGCAATGGCACGGCATGCCACGTCAATGGCGCCAGGGATGTGTACGACACGATCGAGGACGAGCTGCAGATCACGTATGACGAGACGACCGATGACGGCAACTTCAGCTTGCTCTCTGTCGCTTGCCTTGGCTGTTGCTCCCTCGCCCCTGTCATGACGATCAACGGAGAGACACACGGTAGGCTGGAATCAAACAAAGTCCGCAGGGCCATTCGTGAGGAGAAGCGCCGCGTCGGAGCAGTCTCACGAGCCGTCGAAGAATGAGGTCTTGAATGAAAACGGTATCCATCGGATTAGGAACATGCGGCATCTCTGCCGGCGGAGAGAAGGTTTATAAAGCATTTCAGGACGAACTCAAGGAACGCCCGGATGCGTTTCTCCTGAAAGAAACCGGTTGTATCGGTATGTGCTACCGGGAAGTGCTCGTTGAAATCTCCAATGGGAATGGAAGTCCCCGCATGTACGGCGATGTGACACCAGACCGTGTTGGGAAAATCGTTGAGGAAGACGTACTCAACGACCGACCGATCCCCGAATGGCTTGTCTCGGGCGAAGGCAAGGAAGTAGGTTTCTTCGAGAACCAGGTGCGCATCGTGCTGCGTAATTGCGGCAAGATCGATCCGGGCTCGATTGACGAGTACATCGAAGTCGGCGGCTACCAGGCGATCAGGGAGGTCTTGACGGAGATGACGCCGGAGCTCGTTATCAACGAAGTGATCACTTCTGGTCTTCGCGGCCGGGGCGGTGCCGGTTTCCCCACTGGTACAAAGTGGAAGCTCACGCGGGCAGCGGCTGGAACGAAGAAATACGTCATCTGCAACGCGGACGAAGGCGATCCGGGCGCATTTATGGACCGTTCCGTGATCGAAAGCGATCCGCACGCCGTCCTCGAAGGAATGATGGTCTGTGGCTATGCCATCGGTGCCGACGAAGCATATATCTACTGCCGCGCTGAATATCCAAAAGCTGTCACGCGTTTGCGACAGGCAATCGGACAGGCACGAAAGAAAGGTTACCTCGGTCGAAATATCCTTGGCACAGGGTTCAATTTCGACATCACCGTGAAAGAAGGCGCAGGAGCATTTGTCTGCGGTGAAGAGACCGCTCTCATAGCATCCGTTGAAGGCCGACGCGGCATGCCTCGATTCCGCCCCCCCTTCCCTGCCAATTCAGGCCTCTGGGGAAAGCCGACCAATATCAACAACGTCGAAACCTTTGCCAACGTGCCGTGGATTATCATGAACGGCGGATCGACCTTTGCCGCCTACGGCACCGCTGACAGCAAAGGAACCAAGGTTTTTGCAATGGCCGGCAAGGTGAAGCGAACAGGCCTCGTTGAAGTTCCGATGGGGATCTCCATCCACTCGCTCATCTTCGATGTCTGCGGCGGTATCATGCACGACAAAGAGTTCAAGGCGGTCCAGATGGGCGGACCATCCGGCGGCTGCATCCCGGCGACGATGAGCGATACACCCATCGACTATCAGCAGATCCCGAAGACCGGGGCCATCATGGGTTCGGGTGGTCTGATTGTGATGGATGAAACCACGTGCATGGTCGACGTGGCAAAATTCTTCTTGAGCTTCACACAGGCTGAATCATGTGGAAAGTGCACATTCTGCCGGATCGGCACGAAGCGCATGCTGGAGATTCTCGACCGCATCACCATGGGCGAAGGGACGATGCAGGATCTCGACAATCTGAGCGAGTTGAGCGAGCAGATCAAATGTGCCTCGCTGTGCGGACTTGGTCAGTCGGCTCCGAACCCGGTTGTGACGACACTCAAGTACTTCCGCGACGAATATGTGACACACATCGAAAAGAAAAAGTGTCCGGCTCATGTGTGCGCACCGTTGCTGACGTTCACGATCAATGACAAGTGCCCCGGCTGTATGGTGTGCGCCCGCGCATGCCCTACAGTAGCCATCACGGGAAAGAAACGGGAGATCCATGTCATCGATCAGGACAAGTGTACCAAATGCGGAAAGTGCTTCACCGTGTGCCGCTTTGACGCCGTAACAAAGGACTGAGGAGTACGATGGTGACCCTGACGATCAACGGACAACCGATCACCGCATCACCGGACAAAACGATTCTTCAGGTCTGTAGAGAGCTGAAACTCGATACGATTCCGACCCTCTGTTACGATGAGAAGCTCCAGCCGTTCGGTTCATGTTTCCTGTGTGTCATCGAACTCGAAGGGCAAAGCCGGTTGTTCCCCGCCTGCTCCACCAAGGTGACGGAGGGAATGAAAATCTACACACGCTCGGAGAAGGTCATTCGGGCACGGAAGACCTGTCTCGAGCTCCTTCTGTCCGATCACTACGCTGATTGTTTCGGTCCCTGTCGCTTGAACTGCCCCGCCGATGTCGACATCCAGGGATATATGTCCCTCATTCATCTCGGGAAGTTCAAGGAGGCAATTGCTCTCATCAAGGAGAAGAATCCCCTTCCATCGGTTTGCGGCCGAGTCTGCACGCGCAAGTGCGAGGTGAATTGCCGCCGCTCAATAGTCGACGAACCCGTGGGTATCGATTTCTTGAAGCGTTACGCAGCCGACCAAGATATGATCGGCGAAATGTGGAAACCCGAGCTGAAACCAACCAACGGCAACCGCGTAGCCATCATCGGCGGCGGGCCAGCAGGGCTCACATGCGCCTACTACCTCGTGCTGGAGGGATATCAGCCTACTATTTTTGAGGCACTTCCTTCAATGGGCGGTATGCTCCGCTACGGCATCCCTGAGTATCGCCTGCCGAAGGAAGTTTTAGACAAGGAAATCAAGTGGATCATGGATCTCGGTGTAGATGTTTATACGAACCGCACTCTTGGCAAGGATTTCTCTCTTGACGATTTGTTCAGCAACGGATACAAAGCGGTCTTCGTGGGACTTGGGGCACAGGTTGGGAAGCCGATGCAGGTTGAAAACGAGGAAGCGGAAGGAGTGCTGAGCGGCGTTGAGTTTCTCAAGCAAGTTGAGATGAAGACCAACCCGCCGGTCAAAGGTCGCGTCGTCGTTGTTGGCGGCGGAAACACAGCCATTGATGCCGCGCGCACTTCACTTCGACTCGGAGCAGATAATGTTATTCTCCTCTATCGCCGGACGCGCAAGGAGATGCCCGCAAACGGCATCGAGATTAAGGCCGCTGAACATGAGGGTGTCAAGATGCAGTTCCTCGCTGCTCCGGTGCGTGTAAACGTAGAGAACAACCGCATGGCTTCCATTGAGTGCATCAAGATGGAACTTGGTGAACCAGACTCGAGCGGGCGAAGGCGACCGGTGCCTATAAAGGGATCGGAGTATGTGCTTACGTGCGACTGGGTGATTTCCGCCATCGGGCAGGAAGCAAACCTCGAAGGCGTCGAGAGCGATGACAAGATCAAAGTGACCAAGTGGAAGACTGTTGAAGCCAAAGCGGGCACATTTAACACGGCACGACCTGGTGTGTTCGCGGGCGGAGACGTTGTCACGGGCCCGGCAGACGCGATCGATGCCATCGCAGCCGGTCGCAAAGCAGCCCTGGCCATTGACAAGTACATCCAAACCGGCATCATCGAACCACTGACTCCACGCTTCGAGAGCCGAAGAGACAATTTCCACAAGCTGACGGCTCAAGACATCCCTCCTCTCCAACAAATCAGCAGGCAGCATCCGGATGAGGTATCGGTCATCGAGCGCATACTTGGATTCAACGAAGTTGAACATGCCTATGATGATGAAGCAGCAAAGATCGAAGCACTTCGCTGCGCCGAATGCGGCTGCGACGTTGGGTTGGCATGCGCACTGCAGGATTATTGCACCGAGTATGGCGTTGACCAGAAGAGATTCGCCGGCGCCTTCAACCGCTACAAGGTCGACACCCGTCATCCGTTCATCAAGATTGATCTCAACAAGTGCATTCGCTGCGGGCGATGCGTCAACACGTGTGCGGAGATATTGAATGTTGCCGCCCTGGGGTTCGTCAATCGCGGCTTCCGTACGATCATGAAGCCGGCAATGGAGAAAGCGCTCCACGAGACAAATTGCGTTTCCTGCGGCAATTGCATCGATGTATGCCCTACCGGAGCCCTTGTTGAGAAGATGCCATTCCGACGTTCGGGACCCTGGAAGATGGATCCTTTCTACAACGTCTGCAACTATTGCTCCGTCGGCTGCAACGTCACATTCATGGTGAAGACTTCTGATCTCTTCTATATCACGGGGGCATCACCGGAACTCGGCCCCAACCGCGGGGAACTATGCGTAAAGGGTCGGTTCGGCTATGAGCACTACCTTGACGGAACTCGCCGGACACGCCCGATGGTCAGAAGAGAAGGGAAGCTCAGAGAGGCCTCGTGGGAAGAGGCGTTTGCTGCCGCGCAGCGAGGTCTGGCAAAAGTGATCGAAGATCACAGCCCGGACCACATTCTCGTGACGGCATCCCCAAAACTGACCAATGAAGAGCTTTACCTTGCAGGCAAGTACGCCCGCGCGGCCATTCAGACCAACAACATTGCTTCGTTTCATCGCATGGTCAATGAGGCAGACTATCACGCCCTTGATGCTGTCCTAGGGACAACGGCGTCCACCATTGGAACGAGGGAAATTGAAACTGCAGATCTCTATGTGATCCTCGGCGGGAATCCAACAGCGGAGAACCCGGTACTCGGATGGCAAATCAGGCGCCGTATCAAACAGGGAGCTCAGGCTATCGTCATCAACTCCGGCGAGATCGATCTAGCTGCCTATGCAACCGTTTGGGCCGACCCCCGACGCGGAACGGCGACGACGCTCCTGAATGGCATCATCGCCGAGCTTGTTCGACAGAACAAGATCCACCAGCAGTTCATCGCCGAGCGCACGGTGGATGCATCTCAGGTCTTTGCGAGCCTGGCGAAGTACGATCTGGGCGAAGTTTCGTCCGTGACCGGCGTGGCTGCCGATACCATTCGCAGCATTGTTGACGTTCTTTCAGATCCGAAGAAGAAGATCGTTGCATACTACAACATCGAAAGTCGCATCGACAGGTCAACAAACGACCTCAGAGCATTGACAACGCTGATGCTCGCCTTGGGAAAGATCGGAGTTGGGGAATCTGGAATCGCACTGATGACCGGTCAGTGCAATAACGCAGGGATGTGTCTGGCTGGATTCGACAACCGGCTCCTTCCCGGCGGTGCCCTCATGAGCAATGATCACTCTGCCGGGGCTGCAGGCAGAATGTGGAAGACAGATCTCAAGAAACTCTTTGAAACATCCGGCACGAACATCGGTCGAAAGATACGAGAAGATAAAATCCGAGCCGCCGTCATTTTCGGAGAGAACCCATCCGTAGCGCCTGAGTACCACCACTTTGTAAACAACCTGGAATTCCTTGTGGTTGCCGATATGTTCCTGACCGAGACTGCTCAGGCGGCTGACGTTTTCTTGCCTCTCTCAGCATCGATGGAAACAGACGGCCACCTGACCAATTGGTTTGGATTTCAGCAGAAGACAAATCCTATCGGCCCCCCTGCGAACGGGTTCCGAACGATCGATATCATTAACAAACTCTCCGGGTTGATGGGATACACGCCTGCCCCCGCAACATTCGAAGAGATTCATTCAGAGTTACAATCGCTGCTGCAACTCAACGGAACGAGCAATCCGATCAACGGGTCATTCCCCACAGAGGACGGCAAGGCCCATTTCGCGCTCTACTCTGATCAGGCCGTCGCCGTGAGCGCCGATGTCCCACAGGTGCTAGAGATCGATGCCCGTATGTCCGCCCAAATGAGACTCATCAGCGCGTAGTTAATCACCCCACACAACTGAGGCTGGCGCAACCGGACCAGCTTCAATTCTTCTTTCTCTTTTCCTTCGCTCTCCTGCATACCAGGATAAATTCGTCAATCCCGCGAATTCGTTACTCTAATCGTCGATCTACTCTGCACCAATGAGTTTGCTGAGAAACCAATCGTGCTCTGGAACGATAGTCATCCATCACCACTCTTCCATCTCAAATTGCATCCCTTGCGCCTCCGCTATGATCTTGATGTCAGCCATTCCGTCGGGATTGCCGCAGGTAAGAACGACTGTGGTGCGGGGATTCATTCGCTGACGAAGCTCCTGTTGAGAGATATGATGTGGCAACACGGGTCGAACGGTTTTTGCCAGAGACGCCTTCGCCCGCGTAGTGTCGAGTCCTTGAACTGACAGCCGCTCAAATTCTTTCTCTTCTCTGAGCCGCATGTCGAAAACCAGGCGAAACAGGTTGTTCGCACGTCCCTTTCCAAGACCCAGGTGTTCATAGTCGAGTTTCGAAGGTCGACTGACCGTGGGGACATAAATGAAGTCAAGTTTCCGCGATTTTTCGATCAACGTTAACTCGTCATTATAACCAAGCTCCCGATATCCTCGATTGCCGTGGAACAGTGTATATCGAACATCACTCATCTTCCCCTGTGTTGCTTCATGGTGCAACTGTTTGATCATGGAGGCAAAGGGCGCGAGTCCGCTCCCCGTTCCCACCATCACAACATTCTGGAAGCCCGCTGCACGTTTCTCCAGTGTGAAGTCACCGGTGATCTTGTAGAAATAACCGATCATCGTGTCCCCAGTTGACTCCATGCGGAAGAGCGAATCCGTCAGTCTGCCTGGTAGTCCTTTATCATCCATATGCAAGATAACATAGAACTCAAGGTAGCGGTGAAGCTGTGTCTCATAGGGGGCAGAGGATATCGAATAGGAGTGGCTCACCGGTCCTCGTTTTTGTCGTCCCGCTTCATCGATGTCGGGAACATACTAAATCCGCCCATCAGGACCGATGGCCTTTTTCGTGAGCCGACAGTTGTCGCGCCGAAGCGCGATATACTGCCCACCCACGTAGGGAGGGAATTCGCTGCCATCCTCAGGCACTAGGCGGAAGACGCTAAGGATCGGTGAAAGATCTCGCCGGTAGATTAAGGTTCCAATTCTCTTGTCAGCCATCGCGCCTCACCAAGATGAATCATTCAACAGAAAATAGCCAAACGGGGTCCAAAATTCAATCATTCGGCACATCGGTCAATTGCTCTCATCGACTGGGTACACACAACACCCTCGGACTGCTGAACTTATGAGGGCACAATCCGTCAGATGACATGGGTCGCTGTCAAGAGCGCGGATTCGGAATGTCCTTTTTTACGAGAGCACGTCAAAATCTCAGCTCGGCGGGAAGTATTGGGACAAGGAGGGACCTGTCGTTGCGGGCACACACACAACGCCGACAGCGGAGGCAAAAATGTTGAAGATATGGGAAATTGATGAAGAGAATCGCGCGCTGAAGGGATATCTGATTGCCGTGAGATTAGAACGTTACAGCAAGTTGAATTCCGCTTCCCCACTGGGCGTCAAAGGCCGGAGCAACCGAAACCTGCATTCCACCATCCTTCGGAGACCTCACAAGATCCGGTAGCTCACGATTTGCAGCAACCTTTCCAAAGATATACCCCAAAGCTATGCCCGCGGGCAAATCGCTGTACCAATGCATTCCCTTGGCGACAAGCCCAACACCAAGAGCGCCGACAAGTGTGTATCCGACAGGCCTGATCCAACGCTGTTCCGGGTAGTTTTCAGCGACTACTGTCAAGGTTGCCATCGCGGTTGAGATATGACCGGAGGGATAGGCATAATAGCTTGGCTGGTGCTTGTTGTATTGTCCAGGATGAGGGAAAAACTTCCATCGGCCGGTTGCGTGTGTCGCTGCGGCAGGGCTTTCTCTTCCGGTGACGCGCTTGAGAATCTGGACCGTCAGACCTGTGGCCAGAAATGCTTCGACTGTCTGACTTGCCGTCCTCAATGCCTTCGAATCGCTCGCCAGCCATCCGTACCCAGCGAACACACCTGCGATGCCAAGATGGAGCTTTCCATCACCAAGTGCAACCGCATAGTTGCCTACTTCGTGTGCAGTTTCCGATTGCCTGACGATCCTGCGGGTCGACCGCCACGTTTCGTTGTCCACTCGCATCAACGCGTACGTAAGCACTCCAAGGCTTGCCACGGTGGGGATGGACTCTTTCCTAAACACGAGGCTTGCGCTGTTGGCCCAGTCGTTCGGCAGCTGGCTAAACATGCTGTACCACTGGAGATTGGTCTCTTGGTGCAGAACATCCAGATTCGATGCCGCTTCGACCATGGGCTTCAGAGCAATTGGCTGGAGATTTTCATCGAAGAAAACGGGCTCCAGCTCCGAGCTTTGACCGTAAGAGGAAAGCGGTCGAGCGAAGAGAGCCAACGCAAGGAGTGAAATGCGTATGATGACTGAAGAGAGAGATGTCAGCTTCATGCGATTTTCAACCAGGGTTTGAGTGAGTAGTGTCCTCTCTACCTTCCCGACTCTGCCCTTAGAATGCGATTGCCAATGAAATGCCTACACTATTTCCGCTCACGCTCGGTGCAAGGCTCACATGTGTTGAGCTTGCCCGATCCGTGGAAGTCAGTTCGATCCCGTGGGGGTGAGCTGCAATCATGCCGAACGCATATCCGATTGCCAAACCGAGCGGATAGTCACTGTACCAATGAATTCCTCTGTTCACCATCCCAACGCCAACAAGGCCACTTATTATGTAACCGACCGGCCGGATCCAGGTCGATTCTGGATAGTTCTCTGCGATGACAATGACTGTCGCCAAGGCCGTGCAGATGTGTCCTGATGGAAAAGCATCATACATCGGAACGTGTTTAAGATAATCGAGCTGATTTGGCAAGAATCGCCAGATTCCCGTGGGTGATGATCGCACAAATGGGCTCTCTCTTCCCGTAATGTGTTTGAGCACCTGCACGACAGTCCCTGAAGCGAGGACGGCCTGCACAATTTGGCTTCCCGTGCGAAGCACGCGTTGATCATCCGTCAGTAACCCGTACGCCGCGAATGCTCCCCCTAGAGCAAATTGCGATTTTCCATCTCCAAGGCTGACAAAGAAATCACTGACGCCGGAGACTACGCGGGAACTTTTGTACCAGCGATTGGAAACATTGTACGTCGCCTCATCCGTGACGAGCAGGCCGGCAGTCAGAACACTGATGCCTACAAACTCCGGGATGCTGGGAATTTGGAATTTCTGCCTGGTGTACTGAACCAAATCACCCGGAATATTGGTGATCATACTGTACCATTTCAGTGGGGTCTTTCGATCAACCTGAAGGCTGAGTGAATCGGTGTGTGCTTCAGCCAGTGAATCAAGGTGAGCAACCACCACCGAGCCTGAACACTGTGGTGATTGCCCCACCCCAATTGGCATCGTCTGCGCATTGGCCGTGAAGCAGCCAAAAATAGTCGGCACAACCAGCTTTATGAAGCCAGGACTTTTCATGAACATAAACTCTTGAGCAGGCTGACAGATGGATTTCTTCGCCAGCTGCTGATACGCGAAGCAATGGTCGAGAGAGAAGCGGCTACGAATCAATCGATAATATGACAAAAAAGCCTGAAAGGGAAGGGGTTTTTGAAAACCCGGAGGGGGGCGCTCTCGAAACGTCCTGGGCGATATTCGAGGCGGTCAGGTGTGGCCACCTTGCAAGATCCGCTGCCTGGATCGCCAACTGCACCCGGGCGGAGAAAATAGACACCGGTCCGCGGCCGCTGTTACAGGCTGGCTTCAGGACAAACAGGTAGTCTGCCGCCAGGAAGAGCAAATCTGACCTCGACTGAAACCTCCGGATGGCCGCGATGGTGCATCTGAGTGGGTGTTTGTTTGAGCTCCATTAACGAATGTTCCGTCCTCTGTGAGTTCCTACGCCTTTTCCCGCTTGGGCCAGATAATCGAAGCGAGAACAGCGATAAGAAGCACTCCACCAACCACCAGAAGGGTGATGGTAATCGGGATAGGAAAAACCTCTGACAGCAGCATCTTCGCACCCACAAACGTCAGGACCACAGAAAGACCTGTCTTGAGATGATGGAAGATATTCATGAGGCCAGCGAGCGCGAAGTAGAGGGCACGAAGACCGAGAATAGCAAAGACGTTGGAGGTATAGACTATGAAGGGATCTGTCGATATCGCGAAAATCGCGGGAATCGAATCAAGAGCGAAGACTAAATCGGTCGTTTCAATCACAATGACAACGATAAACAGCAATGTCGCGTATCGCCGACTATCCAATTTCACGAAAAACCTCGAACCGTGATAATCGGATGTAACGGGCATGACTCTTTTGAAAAAGCGAACGACGATGTTGCGCTCGGGATGTACCTCCACCGTCTCCTTCTGAAAGCCCATCTTAACGCCGGCAAAGACAAGGAACAAGCCGAAGAGATAGAGAATCCAGTGAAACCGCGAGATAAGCGCAACACCCGCGGCGATCAAAGCACCCCTCATCACCAGGGCTCCAAGTATTCCCCAAAAAAGCACTTTGTGTTGGTACTTTCCAGAGACTTTGAAATACATGAACAACATCAGGAAAACAAAGAGATTGTCAACGCTCAGGGATTTCTCGATGAGATAGCCAGTGAAGAATTGAAGAGCAGCCTCCCTGCCTTGCCAAAGATAGAGTCCCAGGTTGAAGAGAAGAGAAAGGGCTATCCAAAAAGCACTCCAGCCGAGAGCCTCTTTGATGCCAATCTCATGCTCGCGACGCTGGAAAATCCCGAGGTCGAGCACGAGCATCGCGATAATAAAGACGTTAAAGATCGCTAGCGCCAAGATCTCGTTTGGTATCATCGTGGAACATCCCTACTTTTCATACTGGCACTGCCTGTCGATCAAAGGGTGTGTGGCTTACCCGTACGATGGTCGTGGATCCAATGGTGTGTACCGGTAACGAAGGTGCGGGAACGGATAGATCCGAAAAACGTGTCAAGAATGCGTGCGGACAACGTTAGTGGTCTGCCTCGAAATCTCGGTACTTCATTTGCACGGTCCTGGCAAAAGCCTTGGAAGCTCGTTCGATGGCTTGTTTTGCCTCTGCCGCGCCGTTCCATCCGAAACTCTTGACGTGCTTACCCTCGAGCTCTTTGTAGCTCGTGAAGAAATGCTCGATTTCAATGAGCGTATGCCTCGGAAGGTTTTTGACTTCTCGGATGGTCGCATATGTAGGATCGTGCTTCGCTACAGCAATGATCTTGTCATCCGTTCCTTTTTCATCCTGCATTTTCAAGATACCAATCGGCCGCACTTCGAGCATGATCCCGGTCTGCAGCGGCTGATCAATCACGATGAGCACATCCACCGGTCATCTTCTTACAACGTGCTGGGGACAAATCCGTATGCTTCCGGGTAATGCATGGAAGAATACAGAACCCGGTCGAGTTGAAAGACGCCGAGTTCCATATTGTACTCGTACTTGTTCCTGCTCCCCTTCGGAATCTCAACAACAGCATTGACCACGCCGGGAGCATGATCCCCAAGCGGCAGGTACTTCAGATTCAATGGACAGCTCCTTGCTTTGAGCCGGAGAACAACTTCCAGATATAATATACTGGTATTCCCAGGAGAACGATAGCCAAACCCGATCCCGAATACTTTGTCTTGAACACCAAAAGGTCAGTGGCGATCGCTGATGCGCACAGCACATAGAGTGTGGGCAAGATCGGGTAGCCGAACGCTTTGTACGGTCTTGCAGCAGCCGGCCGCTTCCTTCTCAGGATAAAGACCCCCGCAACAGTCAGGAGGTAGAAAATGAGAACGGAAAAGACGACGTAGTCAAGCAGATCGCTATAGGTGCCAGTCAGACATAAGAGGCTCGCCCAGATGCCCTGAACAATCAACCCCTTCGCCGGCACCGATCGCTCACTCAAGATCCCCACGCCCTTGAAAAACACGCCGTCGTTCGACATTGCATAGTAAACGCGCGCACCGGCGAGAATCAAACCGTTGTTGCAGCCAAATGTGGAAACCATGATGAGGACAGCCATGATGATGGCAGCTGATTCGCCGAAGATCACCATCACTGCTGCCGTGCCGACCCTATCTGAGGCGGCGAATTGAATGCCTCGTCCTACCAGATCCGTTGCTCCAGGAGATCCTGCAACAGGCAAGATAAGAATGTATGCGACATTGGCCAGAAGATAGAGCACCGTGACCACGCCGGTCCCCAGGGCCAGGCTGAGAGGGATATTGCGTTTGGGATTAATGACTTCACCCGCTGTGAACGTGATGTTCTCCCACGCAACACTTGAGAAAAGCGACCCAACCATGGACGCCCCGATGGCAGCCAGCACCATGACGCCCGAGAGCTTCTCGATGGAAAGGATTTTGCCATCAGCAATGTGCGTCCACGTTCCGCTCCAGAAGTTGGCAAGGTTGACTTCGATCGCATGCGCATTGCGCCCAACGATGATTCCAACGAGAATGAGTCCGATCAACGCTGCTGTTTTCGCGATCGTGAAGATATTCTGCACAATCTTCCCTTCGCGAAGTCCCCGCGTATTGATGTACGTGAGAACGGCAATGCAGAGAATCGCAAATAGCTGTGCAGCGGAGATCCGGAGCCCGAAAACTTCAGCAACGATATTCTGCTCGCCAAGACCGGGGACAAGAACAGCCGTAAATCTCGCAAAGGCGACGGCAACAGCTGCGATCGTCCCCGTCTGAATGACAAGAAACAGGGTCCACCCGTACAGAAACCCGATGAGTGGATTGTACGCCTCTCGCAGGTAGACATACTGTCCGCCGGCTTGAGGCATCATGCTTGCCAGTTCACCATAGCTCAGTGCGCCAAGGACGGTGATCACGCCGGTGATCAACCACACGAGCAGTAACAGGCCTGGCGATCCTACCGTGCGGGCGATATCCGCACTTACGATGAAGATACCGGATCCGATCATGGAACCGATAACGATCATCGTCGAATCGAGCAGGCCGAGTCCGTGCTTGAACTCGCGCGGAACAGCCGCGGCTGCGGTCTGGTTCTCCTGCGTCAAGCCTTGCGGACCGATCCGATTGTCATGCACACGACACCAATCACAAATGCCCCGGCTGTGGCAATGAGTGTCCAGTAAGCAGTCTCGTATGTTGTGGTCTGCGTTGCCGCGAGCTTATGCATTTCCATGTACGAATATGCCCAGATGGCAGCCAGACTTGACACAATATTAATCACAGCACCGACAAGAATGAGTGCGCTCCGGCGCTGAAGTCCCTCGGCCAACTTGCTGTGATATCGACCATAGGAGAAGTACGTCGTTAATCCGATCACGAGCCATATGACAAGCCGCAACCAGGTATCAAGTGGAAGACTCAACATCAGCAACCCTGAGATCACGATACCCATAATCGGCACGAAGGGAACCCACGGTGTTTTGAACGGGCGACTGAGATCCGGTCTGCGTTTCCGCAGGATCCACACACCCGCACTGACAATAACGAACGCTAAAAGCGTGCCGATGCTCACTAATTCGCCAAGGACATTGATGGGCAACAGGGCGCCGAAGAATGCCACGCAAACGCCGACGATGATTGTCGAGATGTACGGTGTACGAAACCTCGGATGCACCTTGCCGGCCCAATTCGGGAGCAAGCCATCGCGTGACATCGAATAGAACACTCTGGATTGACCAAGGAGCATTACGAGCATCACAGTCCCCAAGCCAAAGATCGCACCAACCTTGACGAGGTAGCTTCCCCATTTCACTCCAGTCGCATCGATTGCAACCGCGATGGGTTCGGCAACGTTGAGGCTTGAGTATGGAACCACAGCCGTCGCCAATCCTGATACGACAATATACAGGACAGTACATATCGCTAGTGAACCCAGAATGCCGATCGGCATGTCTTTTTGGGGATTCTTCGCTTCCTGAGCTGCAGTGGAAACGGCATCAAAACCGATGTAGGCAAAGAAGATGACGCTCGCTGCACGCGCAATGCCAGACCACCCAAAATGTCCCCATTCTCCAGTATTGTCTGGAATGAAGTTTTTCCAGTTGACCGAAATGGTCGTTTCGGGATTCTGTAGTACATACCATCCTACGATTGCGATGAACACCAACACGATACCAACTTTTACGATGACGATCGTCGAATTGAAGTTTGCTGATTCTTTGATGCCGATCACAAGAATTGTTGTGACAGCGAGAATCGCAAGAAAGGCCACCAGATTGAACGATGCTGCCATCTGCGGCAGGGTGGCAGGATCAATTCCCATCGTGCTCAGTGTGTTCTGCATGCGTGACAGGTGTTCCCAGTTACCATTGGGCATTTGCACAAGCATGGTTCCGGGCGACGCGGTCAGAGCCGGTGGAAAATGCACGCCAAGATCATTCATGAGGCTAAGGAAATAACCACTCCACCCTGAGGAAACCGTCGCAGCTCCGAAGGCATACTCCAGAATCAGATCCCAGCCGATAATCCAGGCGAACAGTTCGCCAAGCGTCGCATACCCATAGGTGTAGGCGGAACCCGCAATCGGAATGAGCGAAGCGAACTCCGCATAACACAATCCTGCAAAAACGCAGGCAATTCCCGCCAGCACGAACGACAGCATGATGGCAGGTCCGGCATAGTTGGCAGCCGCTGCCCCGGTCAGTACGAATATACCAGCGCCGATGATGGCGCCAATGCCAAGCGTAATGAGGTTGATCGGACCGAGGACCCGCTTCAGACTATGTTCACCGGTTTCCTGCGCCTCGTTCAGCAAAAGGTCAAGCGGCTTGGTCACCAAGAGGCGTGATAACTGAGAATTCTGATTACTCATGCAACGGACCTCCTTTGATGGTCTAAGAATACTCCGAGGAGAAACCTACGATGTTGCTCATTCTAATTGTTTTTGCATTCGGAAACAAGCGAATAGTGCCCTCCCACAATGACAAAGCCGTCCTTCTGGAATCTTGGACGGCCTTGACGAATTCAAGTCAACACGCGCGAGATTCTTGCACCGAGAATCGATTCAATGATTCTCTTCCGGATGTCATCGGGCACTTCCGGAAGAACGTTCCGCTTATCAGATAAAGAGCGGTGCAAGAACGAGAGTGAGGGTGCTCAACAACTTGATCAGGACATGCAACGATGGTCCGGCGGTATCCTTAAAGGGATCACCCACGGTGTCCCCCACGACAGCGGCTTTGTGAGTCTCTGATCGCTTTCCACCAAACAATCCGGTTTCAATGAGTTTCTTCGCATTGTCCCACGCCCCGCCTGCATTGTTCATAAACAATGCCATCAGAATGCCTGTGATGGTAGCAACCATCAGATAGCCTCCAATAACTTCTGCCCCGCTTGCTCCATCGGGCGGGCTACCGGAAAGGACAAAGAGCCAACGGAATCCGATGCCAACGGCAAGCGTCATAACAACCACCAGGAGACCGGGAAGCACCATTTCCTTCAAAGCTGATTTCGTAACGATATCGACACATTGACCATAGTCGGGCTTCGAAGTCCCCTCCATGATTCCCGGGTTATTTCTGAACTGCTCACGCACGTTGTTGATGACCGCATACGCTGCGCGCCCAACCGCACGAATCGCAAGCGACGAAAAGATCATCACCAGCATCGCACCAAACATCGCACCGACAAACACCGCCGGCTTCGACAGGTCGATAAAACGAAGGTCGAGTCCATAGTTACGCACTTCATCGAAAAAGGCGCTGAACAACAGAAAGGCTGCGAGTCCGGCCGAGCCAACGGCATAACCTTTCGTGAGCGCTTTCGTTGTGTTTCCCACAGCATCCAGTCGATCAGTCTTCTTGCGGATCTCTTCCGGCTGCTGGCTCATCTCTACAATGCCGCCCGCATTGTCGGTGATGGGTCCAAAGGTATCCATCGCAAGGATGTACGCTGCGGTTCCAAGCATCCCCATCGTCCCGACAGCCGTGCCGAACAATCCACCATGCGCCAGGCCGGAGAATTGACCGAGAAGATAGGTCGCAACGATTGCCACCCCAATGACGAGGACTGGGAGACCGGTCGACTCCATACCAACGGCGAGCCCTGAAATGATTGTTGTCGCGGGACCTGTTTGGGAAGCTTCCGCGATGAACTTCGCCGGACGGTGTGTATAGTCAGTGTAATATTGCGTGATGTACACAAAAGCGATTGACATCAACACACCGATCACGCCGCACAGGAAGAAATTGAAGTAGTGTTCACTGCCGAGCAGCCAACGCGATGCAAAGAAGAAACCGACCATCGCGAGCGTTGCTGCAACGTAGTAGCCGCGGTTCAGCGCCTTCATCGGATCTTCCTCCTCATGCGTCTTCACAACCATAATGCCGACAGCTGAGGCAAGGATGCCAAACGCGCGGGCGACGAGCGGAAACAGCAAGACTGCGACCAGGGATAGACCCTGGCTTTCGAAATAGCTCGCGTTGGCGACATAAAGGCTGGCTGCCAGCACCATTGCACCGATGTTCTCAGCGGCGGTTGACTCAAAAAGGTCAGCTCCGCGGCCTGCGCAATCGCCAACATTGTCCCCAACCAGGTCTGCGATCACCGCGGGGTTGCGCGGATCATCTTCCGGGATTCCTGCTTCCACTTTGCCGACTAGATCCGCCCCTACGTCCGCAGCCTTCGTATAGATTCCCCCGCCGAGCTGAGCAAACAGCGCGACGAAGCTCGCGCCAAAGCCGTATCCGACGATCAGAAGAGGTATCTTCGTCATATCCTTTGTCACCCCAAGGGCATTGACGATCGCGAACAATCCTCCAACACCGAGCAGGCTCATGGCAACCACAAAGAATCCTGAGACGGCTCCTCCACGCAACGCGGTCTGGAGCGCTCCATTGATTCCCTTCATTGCCTCTGATGCCGTGCGGATGTTGCTCCGAATGGATATCCACATTCCCATATATCCGGCTGCGACAGAGCAAGCAGCGCCGAGAAGGAACGACAGGGTCGTCCAGAAGGCGAGAGCAGCAGGTCCGGCGGGATCGTGTTCCGTGGGGGTTCGAGCAAATGCATAAAGAATATAGATCAGCGCGGCAAGTGCCACGGCAAGCGTGGCAATTGTTCGGTTCTGCCGCCGCAAAAATGCTTCTGCTCCAGTCTTGATGGCGTCAGAGATCTCCCGCATGCGTTCGGTACCAACCCCGCGCCTCATAACATCGCGGACAAGGTAGAGCGCAAAGAGAAGTCCGATGACACTAATACCTAAGACAAGATACAATTCCATAAATCTCTCCGTGATTCCTTACTGCTAAAGACGAACACTGGGGGGTCGAACCTGAAGCAAGGGGGCAATAATTTACGAAATTCTTTGGCAATGTGAAATTCTAAATTTTGAGAGTTTCTCTGTCCAAATGCGCGACCTTCTACGAAGCCGGCTTGAATTCCCCTTCCCAACGGGCTATGACCACTGTGGCCAGACAGTTGCCTATGACATTCACCATGGTTCTGCCCATATCCATCAACTGATCGACGCCCAGCAAAACGGCCACCCCCTCCAATGGCAACCCGAAGCTGGAGAGCGTTCCCGCGAGAACCACAAGCGCAGCCCGAGAAACACCAGCTACACCTTTGCTTGTCAACATCAGTGTCACCACAATGATGAATTGTTGACCGAATGGGAGATCGATGCCCGCCGCCTGAGCCACAAAGATTGCAGCAAGTGAGAGGTAGAGTGACGTCCCATCCAGATTGAAACTATAGCCTGTTGGGATGACGAAGGAGACAATGCGTCGCGGCACACCAAGCGCCTCCATCGCGAGCATTGCTTTCGGCAATGCTGCTTCGGAACTCGTTGTCGAGAATGCTATCAGTGCAGGTTCTTTGACCGCATTGATGAACTGTCTGATCGGAACCCTGGCGATCAGCGCAACAGTTCCAAAGACAAGCACAACAAACAGGACGAGCGCGATGTACAAACACAAGATGAGCAAGCCGAGGTTGACGAGCACAGAGAGACCTTTATTGCCCACCGTTGCGGCGATCGCCGCCGCAACACCAATGGGCGCATATTTCATGACGATGTTCGTGAACTTGAACATCGTTTCTGCAAGGGAGTCGCAGAACATCAGGATTACATCGCGCTTTTCCTTCGCCAACATCGCAAGAGCAAAACTGAAGATGAGCGTGAAAACAACAACCTGAAGCACCTCCCCTTCAGCAGCTGCCTGGAAGAAGCTCTGAGGAACGACATGGATGAGAACATCAGAGAAAGTCTGCTTCTTCGCCACGAGTTCTGCGGCATTTGCCGCCGACTGCAAACTCACACCGACCCCCGGCTTCATCACATTGACGACGGTAAGACCAATGAGCAGCGCGATCGTCGTCACAACTTCGAAATAGATGAGCGCCTTCACGCCCATTCTTCCCACTTGTTTCAGGTCGCCGTGCCCTGCAATACCAACCACCAAGGTCGCGAAGATCAGTGGTGCAACAATGGATTTGATCAACCTGAGAAATATTGTGCTGAAGGGGCGAAGGTCGACCGCGAAATCTGGCGCAACCCAGCCAATAATCAGGCCGACACCCATCCCGACAAAGATCCATTGCGTCAATGATGGTCTGGGAATCTTCATGCTTCTACCCTCATCTAATGCCTATCGTAAGATACGCTCGATTTGAAAACAAGCCGTGGCTATTCGGTGTTCGTGGAAGCGCGTACGTTTCGAGTCCAATGGTAATAGAACGGTAACGAGATAAGCAGGAGGACAATGCCGATGACTGCATTGCGGGTGTCTTCAACGAGAGTATTATAGATGAACCATGCAGCGATTGCGACAAAGAGCAGTGTTGCATAGGGATATCCCCAGGCTTTGTAGGGTCTGTCTGCGTTCGGCATCTTTCGCCGGAGGATGATCACACTCACAGCCGTCATCGCATAGAATGCCCACGATCCGAATACGACATAGGATGTGATCTGGTCGTAGGTACCGCTGAATGTGAGAAGCGATCCCCAGACGCCGAGCGCGATGATCGCAATGTACGGGCTGCGATACTGAGGATGGACTTTCCCAAACGATCTTGAAAACGTACCATCGACTCCCGCTGCATAGATGGATCGGGGTCCGCCCAGCAGCATACCGTTGGTTGTTCCAAACGTCGAGCACATGATGCCAATGACGACAAGCGAAGCGCCAATGGGCCCGAGCACCGTCTGTGCGACATCAGCCGCAATGCGCGGAGAGCCGGGCATGGACTGCACGGGAATGACGTAGGCAAACGCCAGATTCGCACCCAGATAGAGAACGATCACTGCAAGCGTACCGATAAGAAGGGACATTGGCACCGTGCGCTCCGGGTTCTTGAACTCCCCTGCCGTCAGCGTTACATCGATCCAGCCGTCATATGCCCACAACGCCGAGATCATCGCGAGGCCGAATGCCGCGGTCATCCCGCTCGTCCAATGTTCTGGCCACCAGGGGGCAAAATTCGCCGTGCTTCCCTTTCCCGAAAAGATGACGGCCAGGATGAGCCCGATAAGCGCCAGGACCTTCGCCGACGTAAAGATATCCATCACCCAACCGCCGAATTTGACCCCCCGAACGTTTATGTAGGTCACCAGGGCAATCGTTGCTATCGCGACGATCTGGACCCAGCCAAACGAGTACTCAAAGGGATGGCCGAAGATCGACCATTCACCTTTCAGCATTGGGTTCGCGGGGTTGAGGGCTGGAATGAAGTATCCGAGATACGTTGCAAATGCCACTGCGATGGCAGCAGCAGAACCCGCTTTGTTGATGAAATAGTCATTCCAGCTGAAGAGGAAACCCCAGAGCCTCCCGAAGCTATGCCGGAGGTAGACGTAAGGGCCGCCTGCCTGCGGCAGGACGGAGCTGAGTTCCGCCAGCGTCAGTGCACCGAAAAGCGTAAGAAGTCCGGCGACCACCCAGACGAGGATGATCGGACCCATCGCCTGAAGATGGCCCGCGATCGTTGCCGGCACGATGAAAATGCCCGAGCCGATGATCACACCCATGTGAATCGCGATCCCTTCACGAAGACCGAGAGCGCGCAAGAGCTGGGGCTGACCGGGCTTCCCGGGAGAAGTTGGTTCAATCGACGGGGTCGCGCTCATCTCGCAGTTCCTTCACGACGGGTTCGCAAATGACTTTTCCTGAAGCCGTACGTGAAATACAGTACCATGCCGACAACAAGCCACACTCCAAACCGAATCCATGTGATCGTCGGCAAACCCAGCATCAAATAGAAACACATGGCAATGCCAAGCAATGGTACCCATGGTACGAGGGGAGTCTTGAAGACTCTTGGGCGATCAGGGTCGGTCCGACGCAAAATGATAATCCCGGCGCAGACAAGAACAAACGCAAAGAGGGTCCCGATGTTGGTAAGCTCGACAATCTCGTTGATATTCGCGACGGCCGCGACCGCTGCAACGGCAACCCCCGTCCAGATCGTTGTGACGTGGGGAGTCTGATACTTTGGATGCACCCGGGCGAAGTACTTTGGCAGAAGACCGTCACGGGACATCGAGAAGAAGATTCTCGGTTGCCCGAGCTGAAAGACGAGCAAGACTGCCGTCATGGAGATCACCGCACCTAGGGCGACGATACCCGCTGCCCAATCCAACCCAAGCTGATGAAACACTTCAGCAAGCGGATCGGCAACACCCAACTGGTTCCATGGCGCGATGCCTGTCAACACCGCGGCTGTGGCAACATAGATGAACGTGCACACCACCAGCGAGCCAATGATTCCGATGGGCATATCCCGGCCCGGATTGCGACATTCTTCGGCTGCAGTGGAAATCGCATCAAATCCTATGAAGGCAAAGAAGATGAGGCTCGCACCGGTCCAAACCCCTGCCAACCCGTTTGGCATGAACGGTGACCAGTTAGCCGGTTTCACATAGAATGCTCCCACACCGATGAAAAAGACGAGGATGATGAGCTTCAGCGCAACCATGATGTTGTTTGCTCGGGAGGACTCCTTGATGCCGATGACCAGAATCCATGTCACTCCCGCAACAATGGCGATTGCAAGAAAGTTGAAAATGACATGGACCCCCGCCAGCATCGGGGCATTCTGCCAGGCTTCGAATGGCAGCGCCAGGTCGAGAGAAACTGAACCTCCGGCTGCAGCGACTGCCTCTGCCGCCTGGTGTGCAGACCGATAATCGACCGCCAGCCAGGCCGGAATATGAATCCCCAGCCCGTCGAACAGTTGTCGGAAATAGGCCGCCCACGCGATAGCGACGGCAACGTTGCCAACAGCGTACTCAATGATAAGATCCCAGCCGATAATCCAGGCAATGATCTCACCCAGGGTGGCGTACGAATAGGTGTAGGCGCTGCCCGAAATCGGAACAAGCGCAGCAAACTCAGCATAGCAGAGAGCGCAGAATCCGCAAGCTACCGCCGTGATAACAAACGAGAGCATGACTCCCGGACCTGCGCCAAGGTGGTTAGGCCCCCCCGCAGCAGCAGTTCCAATGACCGCGAAGATGCCGGTACCGATAATTGCCCCAATTCCAAGGGAGACCAGATCAACAGCTCCGAGTGTGCGTTTGAGATGAGTTTCCGTTGAACGCTCAGCGTCTTCGGTAATGCGGTCGAGGCTTTTCCTGCGAAAGATATGAATTGCCATGTGTTGTTCCGTTCTCAGCGTGGGGGAAATCAACAACTGAATGTTCTGGAACGCAAGAGAATCTGCAAACCCGAGGACTGGGTGGCATTAAGGTCAGTTCAGGAAACAACGTGTTCGAGCAGAGTCGAATCACTGCAAAGGATAGCAATTATTGTGTAAATCTCCAAGCGGAAATTGGTACGGATGGCGAGCAGTACGCACCGGCGCCTAGCCACCATAGATGACCAGTTGAACATCTTCCGGCAAGAGACTGCTCAAGGCCCTCATGACACTCCCTTTGAGCACGTACTCCAGCCGACTTCGTTGCTGTGCACCGATGATGACGCGTTCGACGCCGAAGGTCGCGGCTTGTTCAGCTATGGTGTAACCGACATCATAACTGGGGATCTGTATGGATTGATAGTCGATACCTCCTTCCGAACAGACGCGTTCGATCCACTGTTCCTGGCCGTTGGTCGGCATATCCAACTGGGCAGGCAACGTACCCACGGCAATTTCTTTTATTCTCAAAATGAACAGGAAAGCGTTACGAGACTTTGCTTCCTCTATGCCGAAGCGAAGGAGCTTCTCATTCATCTCCTTGAGCGCGAGGAGGTATTTTGTGCTTGGGATAGCCCGATGGCGTCGAGGCAGCGGGGCTGGAGCGGGAACTGCTTCCGGCACAGGGGGCAAGGCTTTGTAACGACGTTTGGCGAGTGCTCGCGCGCCAAGGCCGGCCACAAGAACAGTCGAAGCGAAAATTGCCGCCTGGGTCTTGTTCACTGCAATCGAGCATTCAATGAGAAAAAGGACTGTCGCTGAGATCAGCATGAACGAGCGGACGAACGATTTGAGGCTGATAGTCTTATCCGTCGCAGTCGAGCCAAGATTAATAGTCATAGCCCCGACAAGACCAATGGCATACAGGTGTGCGAGCATCTCCACATTACCGATCAGGAGCAAAACGATAATCGGCACGCTCGTCGCAATGACAAGTGGCACGATGGGCACCCCATGGCGATTCAGGATGCGCAGCGAAGAGGGGAGCTCTCTATCAACAGACATCAAGAATTGTATGGAGATCAAATCGTTCAGCGCCGTGTTGCCCGCGGAAATGAGGAGAACCCCCAACGATAGCGCTACAAACAACCCAAACCATGGTCCGACATAGTGCTCCCCAAGAAATCGGATCATGTTCTCGAGATGGTCTCCTGGTTTCAAGCCCTGCACCGCAAGCATGGCAAGCCCGAGAAACGCGTTCACGATCAAGACCTTGGCAAGGACTGAGAGGATAGCTTTACGGGAATCACGCGTCGGGTCTTTCATCAGCCCGGTCATGTTCGAGATAGCCTCAATGCCGGAAAGACTAAGAATAAATCCGGTAAAGATACCCCAATTGTGAAGAATGCCTCCCTCGGGAGGGGCTATTCTCGCGGAGGTCAGTGCGGTCGGGGCTGAGACAACAATGATAATGAAGAGTGTGACGAGCGTAGAGATCGTGATGATGAGTGCAAGACCGCCCGAGTGCTTCGGTCCAAACCAGTTTATAGCCGCAATGGCCAGGATGATGAAGATGGCCCACAGAACGGGATGTTCAAGTCCGAGATAATGACAGCCATCCAGCACGGACAAGGCCATCGTGATGATGTAATCAGCGGCAAGCAGAAGTGCACCGACAACGGCGAGAAGTTTCGATCGGTGATAGACGGAGCTATAGACTCCGCCACCATTCGGATAGAGTCGACAAATGGTGATGTAGTTGATGGCGACAAGAGAGGTCAGCGCCATCATAGCGCCGAGGTGCCAAAAACTGCTGTACCCTGCCAGGGCAAAACCGATGCCCATGACATAGGCTGCGCTGGTACCCCAATCACCATCAAGAATAGCCGCACTGCGCATCCACCCCAGAACGCGAGGGCGACTCGTGGCGAGTCGGGTTACTCCCAGGTGAGGCAGCGAGATGTCGGTGGCGTCTTGAGACAAGGCGTGTGTCCGGTACCAAAAAAGGGAAGCCGGGGCAACGACTGCCCCGGCTTTCCCAGTCAAAACCCGGCCTATGGTACTATTTTATGCGAATGGAGGCAACAGATTTCTCGAAGGCTGGCAGGAAGTCCTTCTTGGAAGGCTCGAAATAGTTGAAAATAATGCGGTAGAATTTGTCATTTTTGACAACGAAATACACTCTGCTTGCTACTACCTTCGAGCTGGAGTAGTTGAGATAATGAGCTTTCTGCCCATCGATCATGGTCTCTCCACTCAATGTTGCTTTATACGACTTTGCATTCTGGTCGACGACTTTCTCGAGCGTAAGCTTCTTCGCCGGCCGCACATCGATAAGGATGTTCGAATCGTTGCGATATCCCTGGAGCACCAGGGTGAACTGAACTTCACCTTTCGGAGCAGGCGTCAACGGATTAAAGTTGTTCGGATAGGAGATCGAGAGAACATCGTTGGAGAAGGTGTCATAGGTTGACGAAGGAATTGACTCATCCACCTTAGCTGCTTTCGGCTTGGGAAGCTCAGCTGTCGCAATGAAGGTATCGATCGCAACTCGGTAAGGCTCATAGTAATCATTAAAGGCCCAGAATGATGCTTTGTAGAGAACAGAATCCTTCAAGATGTAGACACGCGTCGCTGCCAGGCTTGTCTTCTCGGTATACCGGCCATCATAGCTGAACTTCAGAGCAGGAGTGCCATCGACCGTCGCTTGCTCAACTGGCTTCAAATTGAACCCGCTGGCATTCAGATCATTACGATCCTCATCAACATAGGCCTGTAGAGTTTTCAGGGTGTCTTCCTTCTCATAACTCACGAGAATCTGTCCACCATCCGGGGCATCTTTGGATGTGGGATCGAAAAACTTCGCAACCGCGCCCTCAGACGACGTGAAGGTGATCTTTCCGGATTCGCCACCCTTGAACCATCCCTTGGGATAGTCGAAGCGAACCTTAAAGTACGGATCCTGGTTCTTTTCCCAATCGGTAATTGGCGGTAGCGGCTCCTTCTTGGTGCATCCCACCAACCCAAGGACAATGACCAGTGCAATACCGAGCAGTCTGTGCTTCATCGTAGAGATCCTTTCTTTATGAGATATGTGGTCCGTTGGTCCCCTCAGCCTGCGAAATATGATCGAATAACATATCCCAGGATAATTACCAGTGTCAGAACAACCAATCCCATGAAAATATAGAACCCCGTCGCCGGGCGGTCTTCCTTTTTCTGTCCAACTTCCTGATCTGCCATACAGAGATTTCCTTTTTCGAACGTCCTTGTGGATTAATCAACGGGAATGCCCAGGAGTTCAAGCCCCTTCTTGGCATCCTTGTTTTTCGGATTGAGCTTCATCGCCTTCTGATACTCTTTGATTGCCTCTTCCTTCTCACCTGTCAAAGCATACGCCAATCCTACGCGGTAATGCGTGTCATCGTCAGTATCATTGTATTGGAGCGATTTCTTCAATGGAGCGATCGCCTTTTCATATTGCTTCTCCACCAGGAAAGCAACACCGATGTTCTTGTGCGCTTCCGCGAGATCCTTTTTGTACTTGGCTTCATCGGCAGCGGGGATCAGCTTTAACCATTCCTCATACGCCTTCTTCGCCGCCTGCAGCGAATCCGACATATGCAAATCGGTCGAAATATACATCAGAGCCCGCGCAAGACCAAGCCAGGCTGTCGGGTAATCCGCCCGTTTGCTGATGAAGGTGCGATATGCTATACGCGCAGAATCATATTCCTTCAAAATCAGCTTGCAGTTTCCGTAATTGATATAGGCGCCAAGGGCACGAGATGAAGAGTCCGTCGTGAATCGCCTCTGATACATTGCCGCGGCCCTGGCCCAGTCCTTCTCAGTCATATAGAGTTCTGCGGCACTATTATAGATCTGCTTCTGATTGGGGTCGAGCCTCAGCGCGTCCTCGTATGCTGCAAGGGCAAGTGGATTCTGTTTCGTTTCTTTGTAGGCATCGGCAAGCTTCACGAAATCATCAACCTTCATCGTATCGGCCATCTGCAATTTCTTGAAAGCGTCGATGCTCTCCTTGTATTTCTTCAACTCATACTGCGACACGGCAAGGTAACGCATGGCCTTGCCACTTTTTGGATCGATCTTGAGCACACGCTGGGCGGCGTCCACGGCATCCGGGTACTGCCGCAAATAGAAGAGCGCTTCGGCATACATTCCCCACGCTTCATCAGACTTTGGGAAGCGCTGAACGTACAGCTTGAGGTATCGGCCTGCGTTGTCATACTGCTTCGGTCTCGTGTTCATATACATCCGGCTCAGTTCCAGAAGCACCGGCTTGTTCGTGGTATCGAGAACGACCACACCGCGTATGCCCTTGCGGCATCATTGTAACGACGCTCTTTGTAGTACAGTTTTCCGAGCTTGTTGTACACCTCGGCGTTCATGGAATCAAACTCGACGGATTTTTCATATTGCGTAATTGCGAATGCCGGTACGCCCTGTTTATTGTACGCGTCTCCCAAACCATCATAGATAACTGCTGAATTGGGGTCAGCTTCCTTTGCCTGGGTCAGCACCACAACAGCGCGATCCGTGGAATCAGCAGCCAGCAGCAAAGTGCCCAATGCGGTCAACAGCTGTGCATCGTTTTTCTTCTCAACCAACCCGGCATTCAGGGTGCTGTAAGCGCCTTTGATATCCTTCTGCGTTTCCATGATCTTTGCAACCAGGAGATATGCCCCGACGTTTTTCTCGTCAATTGAGATCACTCGTTGACCGGCGATCTTGGCCGAATCGAGGTTGTTCACTTTCCAGTAGGCCTGGGCGAGAAGCCGCCAGGCCTCGACATTCTTCGAGGACTGTTCCAGTACCTGGCGAAGGAGACCAATAGCTTCTTTGGCTTTGCCTTGCTTCAGGAGCTCTTTTGCGTTGTCCAGTTGTGCTTGTGCCAAGAGCCCCGACACAAACATGATGCACGATGCGATGACAATAGCCACGAGCTTTTTCATTCTACACCTACTCCTGTGTGAGTTGGATAGTCCGATATGGCATCGTTTTAGGAACAAGTCCAGCATACAAGAAAACCCTCTGCCCAACGTCTCCGGCGACAAAAGCGCTGAACCCATACGCTGTGCCCGGCGTTTTCTCCGACGTGTAGATATAAAGAGAATACGTCAACGGGTAGATCTCGATCAAAAATGTTTCTCTGATTCAATTTCACCGGCGTGAGAACTCCCGCCGTGTCTCTTACGAGAAGATCGAGCACCCGGACATTCTTTTTCCACTGCTGCTCGGCGGAGTGCGTCGTGTCCTTCCATGTTGCATAGGAAACCATCCCGAGCGCTTCGGGATGTGTCGGCAACATATTCAATGAATGCTTGCTTGTGATGTCGCGACAGCGACGCAGCGGGATGTCTTGTCGTATCTTGAAGAAATTCCGCGTCACCATCTCATACAACCCCGAATTCCTGCCTGTCAGACAGAGCTCGATAACTCCGTTGAGTTTTGACCTCAGGAAGCTTTGCTCCACAGCGCTACATCACCGGCGAGCATCGATCCAACGCATCCATCGATACCGCTGAAAGCTTGTTCCTGGGATGAACGAGAACGACCAGCGCATCATGAGCAATTTCTGTCTCTATGACCCTGAGCTCGGGCACTCTGAGCAGCAGCGTCGCTCCTCATCGTTCAACCGGCGATCCACAATGATGCAATGGACACTGTCATTGACCATGTCAACAATTGCGCCCCGTGTTGTCGTTCCATAGGCCGAGAGCACAACCTCGGGGTACATGCTGCAGTAATTGTGCAGCCAGTTGCTGTACAAGCGGCAAGTGAGATTCCGTCGCAAGGACGGTCAACGTCCCGCTCCGGATATCGACCCCTGCCGCTTCGTACATCCAGCAACGCTCAACAGCAATGAGCACTGAGAACAAAACCGCGGATTTCATTCTTCTGGGCTTTCTGCCTGTTTTGCGCGCGTCCGAGTCATCATGAAGCGATACACACTATACAGGATCAGCACAATGCCAAAGAGAATCCGTAGTTCAACCGGTAGTACCATCCTTGACCAAGATGCCGCCCAGGACAAGAACCCCGACAATGGCCATCGACACCGACAGGCCGTATCCCAGAACCATCGAAAAGACACCAGCCAACTTCAACCCCTACTTCCCCGCCAGCTTGAACTGGAAAGGAATGGAAACCCAGACCGAAACCGGTCCGTTCTTCATCATTGCCGGCGTGAAAACCCACTGCATCGCTGCTTCCGTTGCTGGCTGATTGAAGATTTCCGCGTCACTTTTCTGCACCACCGCCTTCTTCGGCTTCCCTTGCTTATCGACCCAGATCTTTACCCACACGGTGCCCTCGAGACCGGCACGCGTCGCAAGGTCAGGATACTTCGGCGTAACCGATTTCACGGCCTCCGGGGCCTTCTCGTATGGGACATAGTCTGCCGGCGGAGCTTCATCCTCTTCGATCTTGATCTCCTTCTCGCCGCCCCCTCCTGGACCCTGATCAATGGGCGCTGTCTGTTGACTCATTTCCGCCTGCGTAGCAATCGTCTGGTCCGGGCTTACTTCGGCATCCGGCACCGGCACAGGGATACCGACGCTCGGTTTCACGCCAGCACTCGCGGCTGTGACGGCAGCAGCCATTGCTTGTGTCAGCGATGGGGGCGGTCCAAGATCGCTGTACTTTACAATCAGCCTCACCGTGCCTTTGGGCGCATCTTCCTGCGAAAGGTACATTGCACCCCAGTAGACTCCAACCCCCAAGAAGTGGAACGCCATTCCGATGACGAGCGCGATTGTCAAATACTTCTTGTAGATCTTCTTCAGCTCGGCCGCACCGTAATCCGTTCTGTATTTTATTTCGAGTTGTTCCATAGGTTTTTCCCTCTCTTACGATCCTCTGGCTTTTTCGATCTGGCGCTTGTCGTACAGCGTCATCTGCGCTAAACTGAATCGTGTCGACCTTCGCCAAGGCGACTATATCCATCAATTTGATCAACATGTCATACGAGCCATCTCGATCAATCTTGAGGAGCGTGATGAGCTTAGGATTCTCCTTGTTCTTGTCCGTCAAGAACTTCCGCAGACTCTTTCTGCTCAATGCGGTTCGCGGGCTCGGTGCCAATGTTCCAGAAGACCTCAGCAATTTTCACACCACTGGGATCTCTGGTCAGAGCGGGAGCCACACGAATCGTCAGCAGATTTGATTCAGCGACCTCAACCTGCGACTTCTCATCCGGTGGAAGGTTCAATTCCATCGTCTGAGGCTTGCTGAAGTACGTCGTGAGCATGAAGAACGTCAATAAAAGAAACGCAACGTCCACCATCGGCGTCATATCGATCCGAATACTCAGGCGGCGTTTCTTCTTGTGCTTCTTCCCTGCACGAGCATGACTTCTCGATTCACCACCACTTTCAACTGCTGCCATAGATAGACTCCATTAATTAGTTTTTCTCGAATTCCGTGACGAGATTGAAACGCGTGATTTTCACCTGACGCAGAATGTCAAGGACATCCTCGATTGGACCATAGGGCGCTTCTTTGTCTCCCTTAACGAGGGTCCGCAGTTTCGGATTCTGAGATTCTCGCCTGAATGAGCAGATCATGAAGGGCCCTGCGGTCAACTTCCATGGAGGGCCTCAGCTTGTTGGACTCGCCAAATAGCTGTGCGCGCAAGCTCTGCGCATCAACTCCCAAAAACGTCCGTCCTTCCTTGTTCACCGTCACAACCATAACGTCCGTTTCGGGCATTTTGACGAGCGCGTGAGAAGCTGGGAGCTCGATTGCTGTCGCCTCTTCCGGACGGAACTGCGTCGTCATCATGAAGAACGTCAGCAAGAGCATCGCCACGTCCACCATCGGTGTCATATCGATCTTAAACCCGACGCGTTTTTTCTTGATTTTTGGCATGGCTTGCCCTCACCTTATTTGGATTTTCCAGCAGGAAATTTCTCTGCGAGTGACTGAACGATCGAATAGCTGGCTTCGTCAATCATATAAGTGAAATTGTCAACCTTTGTTGTGAAGAAGTTGTAGGCCAGAATACCACCAATTGCTGCGATGAGACCACCAGCAGTGTTAACCAGAGCTTCCGAGATACCGAGCGCAAGCGCGACGGCATCCGGTGAACCGGCCTTGGACATAGCACGGAATGAACGAATCATCCCCAGCACTGTGCCGAGCAGACCCCACATCGTGGCGATCGACGCAATCGTGGACAGTGCAACAAGGTTCTTCTCGAGCAACGGCACTTCAAGCAGCATGGCTTCTTCGATGGCGCGCTGGACTTCTGCCATCATCTCCTTCTGACCCTTCACATCACCTTCATGAACAAGCATTTTGTACTTGTCCAGGCCGGCCCGAATGATGTTCGCGCAGGAACCCCGCTGCTTATCGCACGCGGCGATACCACCTCGATGTTGCCTTTATTGATTTCCTGCGTAACGTTCTTCAAGAACACGGCGAGTGAACCGCGTCCCTGGGCCTTCCGCAGAGAGAAAATGCGCTCTAAAATAAATGTGACCACCATGATCGTCATCGCGATCAAGCCAATAACCAGCTTGCCACCGTCATAGATGTAATCTGGCAGCGTGTATTCGTAGATGAAATACGACGGCGACGAACGCGAGAACCAGAACGACCGAGATGAATACAGATTGTTTCATAGGTACTCCTTTTGATTATGTGATGAGTAGAAAACGACTGCAACGACCAAAACTAGAACTTCTTGATTGCCGCATCACGCGTTTCTTCCAGATCAAACACGCTGGCAAGACGCGTGATAACAAACACATTCTGAACACCTTTCCCCATCTGACACAGCTTGATCTTCCCCCCCGCTTTCGTGTACATCGTGTGAATGCCAACCAAGGCACCAATGCCGGAGCTGTTGATGTACGAAACACCGCCCAAATCCAAAACCAACTTCCGGTTTCCCTGCTCCAGCAGATCGCGGGCCTTGGCCTTCAGTTCGTCCGTCTCCTCGCCGCCGATGAGCGAACCACGCGGCTCAACGACAGCAATTTCCAGGTTGTTCATCGTGGTAACTTTGATTGCCATACCTCCTCCCACTATTTGCGTTAGGGGTGACCACCTGGCTCTTCGCCAAGCTTTCGTTAATTACTTAATGATTTGGGCTGCAATCCCTGTGCCACGCAAAACTGCAACGAGTGAGCCGGAAATCAAGAGTTGTTCGCGGGTGCGAACACAGACGGGCGCAAACCATTGTATTCTGCATTGTCACAATTGACAATAGTCGCGGAATTCCGATAACTCATTAGAAATAAATCGGTTGGGTCACCCTGCAAATTGCAAGGCGAGGGGAGGACTTCAAAGACCGTATTTCTTCCTCTTGCGCCACAAGGTTGCCGGATCTATACCCAGGATCCGCGCGGCCTCATCATAGTCCTTTGCCTGCTGCATCACACGCTTGATGTGGAGTTTCTCCATCTCCTCAAGCGAACGCACATCACCGGGTTGCTCCAAAGCAACTTGCACTTCCTGCGGGAGATGAATCAAATCCACCAACCCATTCTGAGCCAACAACACCGATCGTTCGATGACATGCTCGAGCTCACGAACGTTGCCACTCCATCGATAAGCCCGAAGAGCTTTCATCGCCTCCGGCGCCAGATCGATCGTCGTCTCTTTTGCGTACTTCTTCATGAAGTGGTGAATGAGAACTGGAAGATCCTCCATCCGATCACGCAACGGAACGAGCTTGAGACGGACGGCGTTGAGCCGATAGAACAAGTCTTCACGAAATGCACCTTCTTTCATTGCTTCTTCCAGATTTCGATTCGTCGCTGCGATCACACGAACGTCTACTTTTCTTGGCTCACTTTCCCCCAGACGTTCAAACTCCTTGTTTTGAAGAACTCGTAATAGCTTACCTTGAATGCCCAACGTGAGATCTGCAATTTCATCCAAAAAGATCGTCCCATTGTCTGCCAGCTCGAATCGACCTTGCCGGTCTTTTACTGCTCCCGTGAATGCGCCACGCACGTGACCGAAGAGTTCGCTCTCGAGCAGCTGCTCGGGAATCGCCGCGCAGTTCACTTTCACAAATGGCTGTTGCCACCGCGAGCTCTTCTCGTGGATAAAATGAGCAAAGAGCTCCTTCCCTGTTCCGCTCTCCCCCTCGATCATCACCGAGATCGTGCTATCGGCCACCCGCGCGGCCAGATCGATCTGCGCAAGCATCTCCCGGTTCCGCGTAGTCAGATCTCCCGTGTCTCGCGCAACGCCCAGCTGATTCCGAAGCTCCTGCACCTCCATCGTGAGTTGATGATATTCCCAGGCCTTTTGAGCGAACAGCTGCAATTCCTTGAAATCAAATGGCTTCTGCAAGTAATGGTACGCGCCGCGTTTCACAGCCTCAATGGCGCTATCGATCGAGCCGTGGGCGGTAATGATAATCACCGTCGTTTCGGGCGAGAACTTCTTGATTTCTGCCAGAAATTCCATTCCGTCAATCGGCGCCATTTTCAAATCAACGAACGCGAGATCGAACTTCTCCCGGTGAAGCGCCGCGAGGCCCTCCTGCGGCTTCAAGAACAACTGCGTCGGATAGCCAATCGCGGTGAAGCACACACCCATCGTCTTCAGGATGTTCGGCTCGTCATCGACAACAAGCACTTTGGGCGATGCAGATGTCATCGGGAATTCCTCTCTGACCGCGGAATAGTAAAGAAAAACGTACTCCCCTTCCCAACACTGCTCTCCACCCAGATCTTGCCACCGTGGGCTTCAACGACCTCCTTCGCGATCGCCAGCCCCAACCCCACACTCCCAGGGGTTGCATCTGTAGACTGCTTCACCTGGACGAACTTATCGAAGATTACTTCGATTGCATCTGCTGGGATTCCTCGCCCCGAATCTTTGACCGAAATACGCACAGAATCATCGATCAAATCTGAGCGAATCGTCACTGTGCCATCCGCAGGTGTATACCGCAGGGCATTGCTGACGAGATTGGTGATAACCCAGGAGAGCTGCTGGTGATCTCCGCGTATTTCACCCATCTCTTGCGGAATTTCCGTTTCCAGGTGAATGCTTCTCTCTCGGAACTGAAGGCGAAGCGGCTTCAAGGCTTCATCAACGAGCAAGCGAAGATTGATGATCTCCCGTTTCAATTCGTACTTGCCTGATTCCAGCCTGGAGAGATCAAGCAATTCCTTGACAAGTTTTGTGAGGCGCTCACAGTCGTCCTTGGCCGTGGCAAGCATATCGCGCTGCGGTGCGTTGACCACGCCGAGGACTTCCTGTGACAGGATATCCACAGCCATATTGATGGAGGTCAACGGGGTGCGAAGCTCATGCGAGACAGTCGCAATGAACTCGGATTTCATCCTGTCCAGGTTCTTGAATCGTGTTACATCCTGAAGCAGTGTCACTACACCAAGAATATTTCTTGACTCATCGACGATCGTTGTTTGCCGTGGACGGAAATAGAGCATCTGTTTGCCCGGCTGCTGGATCGACAGCAATGTCTCATGCCTTGCAAGCTCGTCCTCGCTGATGCCACTGCGACTCAACAATTCCCGCCAGCGCTGGTCGGCGACAATCTGGTCGAACGGCTTCTCTTTCCAGTCTGTTCCGCGAATATGAAGCAAGCGCAGGGCGGCCTGGTTCATCAGCAGAAGGTTATTCGCCTTGTCCGTCATGATCACAGGATCAGGAATGCTGGCGACGATGGCCTCCGATTTCTTCTTTTCGGCGATGAGCTGGGAAACGTTCATCTCCTCATACATCCTCAGTCGCTCTGTCATCTTGTTGAACTCGCTCCCCAGTTCACCGATTTCGTCATTCGTGGTAATGTCGATTTTCTGATTCAACTGGCCTCGTCCGATCCGGCGAGCAGCCTCCGTGAGTTTTTCCGCAGGCCTGATAATGGTCCGTGTGATCTGAACGCTCGCAAAGAGAATCAGCACGATCGCAAAGATCGAAGTGAAGAGAACAGCGAATGCAGCGTTGTTCGATGCTACTTTTGCCCTCTTATCAGCGGAAGAAATCGCTGCCTGGTTGAAGTCCAGAAAGCGCACACATTGACCTCGCAACATCTGCACGAGAGGTTTCAGGGTTCTCTGCTGGAGGTCCCGAGCACTTGCGCGCTTGACTTTGTTCTCGAGAATCTTGAAAAACGAGTTGGAGAATTCAAGGAACGTCCCGTAGCCGCGACGGATGCTGTCGAGCACCGGTGGCTTGGGGGCTACGATGACACTATCGGTCGCGGCAACATACCATTTCAAAAAGTCGTCTCGGTTCTTGTTGAAGATCACCTTCGCAGAGCTCAGTTCATCACCCAATTCTACTTCCCTCAGCCTTACTCCGCCGAGTGGAACACTGACATAGATCAACGCTTCCTGGGTGTTCTGCTGCTGCTCAAGAGCTTTGGACATGTACTCAGCCGCCAGAACGCTTTGGTAGTTCTCACGGATCATTTGCCCAACCGAGCTCTGGAGCTCGAGAAAGTTGTACAGAGCCACAACGCTGGATGCAAGGCTTACGCATACCAGCAGAAAGTAGCTGAACCCTATCTTATAACGAAGACTGCTCATTCCGGCAAAAAGTATTGCTTTTTCGCCCTAAAGGCAAAGCTCCGCAATCCTGTCAGTTTTGATTGCCTCAGGTCCTCGAATTCAAGCTTTTTTTGGGAATTTGACGTCTCAGTTGTCGCTCAGCGCTGTTCTTTGACGAATCTCATGGCATGAAGTATAACTTTTTGCTTAACTTCATCGTATAAACTGACCGATAGTCATTCATTAAACTGGGGTGAATTGTGGGTACCCATGAGAGAAAGAGAGAGAAAAAGAACACCGACGGGAAGACATTCTGGACGCCGCCCAGCGCGTGTTCTTCGAAAAGGGCTTGGCGACAGCCACGATGGACGACATCGCCGAGATTGCTGAGTTGAGCAAAGGCACCCTTTATCTTTACTACAAGAGCAAGGAAGATCTGTACCTCGCGGTGATGATGCGAGGGATGCAGATCCTTCTTGACATGTTCTCAAAGATCACGAAATCCGCTGAATCTCCCGCCAAGATGCTGATTCGTCTTAGCGACGCATACTTCGCTTACTTTGACAGCCACAGGGATTATTTCCGCATGATGCACTTTCTTCAGACCCCGCAGTTCCACAAGCAGGTCTCTGAAGAGTTGATGCACAGCTGCAGCATCCTGAATCAACACATCTGGGCATTGGCAAATGGAATTCTCCAACGATGCATCGACGGGGGAATCCTCCGCAAGGATATCAATCCCACCCAAGTCGGCCTCATCCTGTGGTCAAGCGCAACGGCTTTGATGCTGCGCCTTGACAGTGAACACGAAGTCTGGACCAAAATATTCAACATCGACCTTGCTCAAACTCTCAAGCTTTCTAATAGCCTGTTGTTTGACGCTATTTGTACAGAACAAGGAAGACGTGAATTAGCTTCTCTATCAAACTCTTGACAATACTAACGAGGGATACATGAACCTGCGATGTAAATCACTGATAATTCTGCACATCATTTTCGGGACGGCGCTCCTCTCGTCCACCGCTCAAGCGCAAGCTCCGGCGGAACGACACCTCTCGCTGGAAGACGCAGTGCGACTGGCCATGAGACAGAACCCTGATCTTACCACCGCCCGGCTCGAGGTGAAGCGCTCCGATGCTCGCGTCCTCGAGGCCTGGAGCAATGCTTTGCCTGCGGTCGATTTGTCGGGACAATACGTCCATATGATCGACAAACCGGTCTCGTTCTTCCCGGACTACTTCCTGTACAGTTTTCTGAAGGGGATCGACTCGACCATACCGAAACCGACAGGACAACTGGTTCCGATCTCGTTCGCACCTGGCTTCACCGCCAGCGCGACACTCAACATCCGGCAGATCCTGTTCAACGGAGCAGTTTTTGTTGGCGTAGGCGCAGCGCACATTTACTCCCATCTTGCCCGGGACCTCTATCAGGCAAAGCAAGTCGAGACGGTGACGAAGGTACGGAAAGCGTACTACGGAGCACTCCTTGCGCACGAGGCACTGGAGCTGATGCATTCAAGCCTGCAGAACGCTGAAGACAATCTCAAGAACGTCCGCCTCATGATGAAGCAGGGAATTGTCTCGGAGTACCGATGAACTACGCGCCTCGGTGGGGGTTGAGAACCTTCGGCCCATGGTCATTCAGAGTGAAACCAACTTCGACCTCTCTCTCGACAATCTTCGCAATACCATTGGAGTAACCAACAAGGAGAATTTTCTCCTCACCGATAGCCTGTCGTTCCGGACCGTCGACGAAGGCATCCTATCACGGGCTGAGGCGCTCGTACTCGAACTGAATCCAAACCTGAGCGCCGTCAAACGCCAGATCGAGCTGAATGGGGCTGTTGTGAATGCCGAGCGCTCAAACTACTTGCCTACCATCGCGGCGTTCGGCTCATATCAGTATCAGGCAGCAAAGGAACAGTTCAACTTTTCCACGAATGACTTCTACAAAGGTTCAAACGTCGGATTGTCGGTTTCTTTGAACCTTTTCCAGGGCCTCCAGACCTACGCCCGTGTCGAGCAAGCCCAGCTGGAAGAGCGAAAAAGTCAAGAGCAACAGGTCAGCCTCGAAAGATCCTTGCAAACGGGACTGCATTCAATCCTTGGAAACCTGCAGCAGGCACGCAAGCGAGTCGAGGCACAGGGCAAGACTATTGAAATGGCCGATCGCGGCTACAAGATTGTAACGACGAGGTTTCTCAGCAGTGCAGCCACACAGCTGGAGGTCAACGACGCCCAACTCGCTTTGACCCAGGCAAAAGTCAATCGCATGCAAGCCATCTATGATTATCTTATCGCGTCGGCCGACCTCGATCAGCTCATCGGCCGACTGCCGAGCTACGCCCTCGAAAGTGAAGAAAAGTAAACTACCGACAGAAGGAACACATCCATGAAAAGTATAAAACGGATTTCTGCAACGACTCTCATAGTCCTGAGTGGCCTCATGTTGCCTTCGTGCGGCAAGCCCGGGGCAGACAATAACAGCAATACCATACAGCCGGTGAACGTGAAGGTAGAGATCCTGAAACCATCGCGCCTTGTGGACGGCCTCCAAGTGGCAGGGACGGTCAAGGCCTATGAGGACGTCAATATGAGTCCCGAAGAAGGGGGCGTGGTAAAAGAATGGAAGGCCAAGAAGGGCGATCATGTGAAGAAGGGAGACCTCATCGTTATGCTCAGAGACGAAGTGATGAAAGCGAGCTATGATGCGGCATCTGCGCAGTATAAGATGGCCGAACTCAACCTCGAAAAACAGCGCAAGGTGTTTGATGAGCAGGGCATCAGCGAGCTTCAGCTGAAGAACCTTGAGTACAGCCGCGACGCAGCGAAGGCCAATGCAGACCTGATGAAGGCTCGGTGGGAACGAACGCAGCTTCGAAGCCCCATCGACGGGATTGTCGACAACACGATTCCGAACGAAGGCGATTTTGCACCTCCGGGTATTCCGATCGCCCGGGTCGTCAACACCTCGACCATCAAGATTCAGGCGGATGTCCCCGAATTGTACTCGGCCTCCGTTCCCCTCGGCGCACCAGCCATCATCACGTTTGATGCTCTGCCCGGTGATACGCTCAGGGGCAAAGTCACATTTGTGGGTTCGACTGTCTCTTCGTCCAACCGCGCGATGCAGGTGGAGATTATTCTCTCCAATCCATTTCACCGAATCAAAGCCGAGATGGTGGCAGAGGTAAAACTACTGCGCGAGACTAAAACTGAACGCTCTCCTCGTGAGCGAGAACATCATCCAGCTCGTCGACCGTGATCGTTCGATTGTCTATGTCGAGAACGCAGGCAAAGCTGAAGAGCGCCGGTTGAAACTCGGCGGCCGCCAGGGAATCATGGTGGAAGTGCTGGAGGGTCTGAATCCCGGTGACCACCTCATTGTCACCGGCTACCAAAAGGTCGTCAGTGGTTCACCAGTCATCGTGATGCAATAGCGGAGAGCCGACCATGAAAATCTGGAGTATTGCAGTAGACAATAAGACACGCGGTGTACATCCTGATGGTCATTATCGTCATCTTTGGATGGACCTCGTACAGTGGACTTCCACGCGAAGCGGCCCCCGACGTCAAGATTCCTCTCGTCATTGTGGCGACGCCTTACATCGGCGTGTCGCCCGTCGACATCGAGGGATTGATCACGCAGCCGCTCGAGCGTGAGCTCAAGGGATTGAAGGACCTCAAACAGATCACTTCCGTCTCGAAAGAAGGGCTCTCCACGATCCGTGTGGAGTTCAATACGGGAATTGATATTGACGAAGGACTTCGGCGTGTCCGGGACAAGGTGAACTCGGCGCGCTCACAGCTCCCAAACGACATTCTCGATCCCGTCATCACGTGAAATCAATATCAGCGAATTTCCGATCATGTACGTCAACATCGGCGGCCAGGTTGGATTGGCACGACTGAAGAAAATCGCCGATGATGTGCGTGATGAAATTGAAGCCATCCCCGGTGTGATCAGCGCGGATATTTCTGGCGGGCTGGAGCCGGAAGTTCAGGTCAACGCTGATGTTTACCGGATGAACGCCTATCAGATAAGCTTCGACGATATCGCAAACGCCATTCGCGGTGAGAATCTATCCATTCCCGGCGGCTCCATCGACACAAAGGAAAAGAACCTGACCATCCGGATTCCCGGCGAGTTCAAGGAAGTAGACCGCTTGAAGACATCGTGCTGAAGATGCAGAATGGCAAGCCCATCTACCTGCGCGACGTGGCAAAGGTTGATTATTCGTTCGAAGATCGCCAGACGTATGCTCGCCTTAATCGGAACGGAAGTCGTGTCGGTAGCACGTCCGCAAACGTGCCGGGGAGAACTTCCTTCGCATCTCGGATGAGGTGAAGAAAATCGTCGAAGAGACAAGCAAGCTCAGTTGCCCAAAGGGATCACGGCTCGATATCTCCAACGACCAGTCAAGGTTCGTTACACGGATGGTCAAGGAATTGGAGAACAGCGTTCTCACTGGTATGTTCCTCGTCGTCATGTCGTTGTTCATGTTCTTCGGATTCAAGAATTCGCTTCTTATTTCGACTGCGATTCCGTTGTCGATGTTTGTCGGTTTTATCGTCCTCTCCACCCTGGGCATCACGCTGAACATGGTCGTCCTTTTCTCCTTGGTGCTGGTCCTCGGCATCCTCGTTGACGACGCCATCGTCGTGATCGAAAACACCTATCGACACCAGCAGGAATATGGCGAAAGTCCGGGCAAGGCGGCGAAACTGGCAGCGGGAGAAGTTTTTGTGCCGGTCTTAACGTCAACGGTAACAACGCTCTCGGCGTTTCTCCCCCTGGCATTCTGGCCTGGGATCGTCGGCGACTTCATGAAATATTTTCCATTCACACTCATCATTACGCTAACTGCCTCGTTGTTCGTGGCCTACGTCATAAGCCCAGTCCAGGCAGCACGTTGGATCAATTACAAGCGAGACATACGCAAAGCAAAGCAGAATCTTGAACACCCCCACTGGTACAAGAAATACAATCCCTTCACCATCCTGTACCACAAGGTGGACGAGATAGCGTTCCCATGGCTTCAGCGTGAATACGTCAGAACCCTCAAATGGACACTGGAGCACAAATCGTTCACCATGAGTGCTTCCTTCGGTTTGCTGCTATTCATCATGGTCCTCTTCGGCCTGTTCAACAAAGGTGTCGACTTCTTCCCGAACACACAGCCGTCGCAAGTGAGCGTCACCGTCGAGACGCCCTCAGGAACATCGCTCGATGTCACGAATGGTATCTCGCAGGTCCTGGAAGAACGCCTGGATCAGATTCCCGGGCGGAAGGATGTCGAGTTCATCGCGAGCAGCATCGGAACTTCAGAGGACCCGTTTGACTTCGGCGGCCAAGGCACTTCCAACAAGGGCCGGATCGCCATCAATTTCTACGAAAAGAAGCTGCGCAGTCAGAATACGTTTGCTATACTCGAAGAGATCCGCAAGACAACTGTGGGGATCGCCGGCGCTGATCTGCGAGTCGCGAAGCAGCAGATGGGGCCCCCCGTCGGAGCGCCCGTCAGCGTTGAGGTTTCTGGTGAAGACTACGATCAGCTGGAATCTCTGAGCAAGATTGTGCGTGAGAAAATCAAAGATGTACGCGGCCTCGTCGACCTTAAAGATGATTATAATATCGGGCGACCGGAGGTTGAGATCAGGATCGACCGCGAGAAGGCCGGCATGTACTACACCACGACAGGACAAATTGCTTCGACAGTTCGTGCGGCGATTGCCGGTGTCGACGCATCAAAGTACCGCGTCGGCGAGGATCAGTACAACATCCGTGTGCGACTGAAGGAAGATCAACGCACGTCGCCTGCAGATCTCGAGAATCTCCGGATCACGTTCATGAACCGTCGCGGACAATTGCTGTCCATTCCGCTCACATCTGTTGCCGACCTGAAGCGAACAACGGCCGTGACCGATATTCGACGCAAAGATCAAAAGCGCGTGATTACCGTGTCAGGCGAGGTGGAAGGCCGGGTACAATCGGAGGTCATCAATGACGTGAAAGCACGCCTTGCCGGAGTGAGCCTTCCAGCCGGTTATGGCATCAAACTCACCGGCTCGCAGGAAGAACAGCAAAAAGCAACCAGCTTCCTCGGCAGCGCATTCGTCATCACGCTGTTGTTGGTCTTCTTGATCATGGTCGCAGAATTCAATTCGCTGAGAGTTCCCTTCGTGATCTTGATCTCGGTCATTCTTTCACTCATTGGCGTGATGCTTGGATTGGTGGTCACACGCACACCGGCAAGCGTAATCATGACGGGTGTTGGTGTCGTCGCACTTGCAGGCATTGTTGTACGCAACGGCATCGTGTTGCTCGATTTCGTGAAGCATAAACATGATGAGGGTGGACTTTCTCTCGAAGATGCTCTGCTCGAGGCCGGACGGATTCGTCTTCGGCCGGTACTCCTGACAGCGGCTGCTACCGTGCTCGGTGTGCTGCCGATGGCGACAGGAATCGACTTTGATTGGCGCGAGTTCCACTTTGTGATTGGTGCAGAGAGCGCTGAGTTTTGGCGACCACTGGCAGTGACCATCATCTTCGGTCTCACCATTTCGACATTCCTGACGCTGGTAATCGTACCAACGGTATATTCGTTGCTGGAAGATTGGTCAAACAAGATGTCGGATTTCTTCAAGCGTTCTGGGAACCCTGGAGAGGAAACAAGATCAGCTTAGACAGGCGCTCGCCCGAGCGCACAAACCAGATTTCCCGTATCTAGGAAAGGGAGCTCTCTGCAGGATATACAAAGGTATGCAGCTCCCTTTTCCCTTCTCTGGCGCGCAACGGCCTGTGTTTTTTGGCAGATTCACCGGGTCTTTTCGATCGTTACGTCTCAAGGTTCAGCGAGACTAAATGCTGCTTCATTCGTTTTATCCCTCAGCATTGCACTTATTTGAGTATTTTGACTCAACGCAAATCTCCATTTTGTTTCACGCATTGAGGGAGGAGAGTGGACATGCTCATTCAATCCATTGTTCGATCTAACGATTCGGCAAATCAATCGCGCCGCCTGCATCTTCTCGTTTCGCTCGTAGTCGCGTTCACTTTGTTCGGCTGCAGCAGCTCAGTAGAACTTACGAGCGGCTGGAGCGCTCAGGACATCAGGATTGACGGCGATAACGCCGAATGGAAGGATGCCACGACGCGTCTTGCCGGCCCCGATGTCCTTGTCGGAATCAAAAACGACAACAAGGACCTTTACCTCTGTCTCATTACGTCGAATGTTCAGACCCAGGCGCAGCTGCTTGCTCTTGGAACGACAGTTTGGTTTGACACGGAAGGGAAAAAGAACAAATCATTCGGCATTCAATTTCCGGTCACTGGGTTGCTTCAGGGCCGACGTTTCAACCAGCGCCCGAACGCAGAGGATTTGCGTCGCCTCATCGAGGTAGCACAGCGTCAATTGGAGATTGTCGGACCTAGCGGCGAGCATCAACGATTCGCCGACAAGGGATGCAAGGGCATTGACGTTCATCTCGGTTATGCAGATGGAACACTCACCTATGAACTGAAAGTGCCTCTGCACTCGAGCGCTGACCAGCCGTACGCGATCAACGCTGACCCAACCAAGTTGCTGGCCATTGGGCTTGAGACAGGAAACCTCGCAGATGCCATGAGGGGAGCATTGAATCCGACGAGCCCGAGTTCAGGACCTGCTGGCGGAGGGCGAACGGGCGGGCGCTCCGGAGGCGGAGGCGGAACCGGAGGTGGAGGGGGCTCGGGCCTTGGTGGCGACGCGCCGGAACCGCTCAAACACTGGCTCGTCGTTCATCTTGCGGGTGGAAGCATTCCCGGGCAACAATAATGTCATGAGGATCGAACTCCCATTAGCGAACGTAGTCTCTTCGCTTGTGAATTCACAACTTCAATTCACTCTATCTACCAACAATCTGATTGGAGCACATTTATGAAAACAACCACCAGTATCATGCATCGGCTTGTCGTGGTCGCAGCGATGGTATTCGTCGCTGGGTTGTTACAGCTTGCCTATTCTCAACCGGGCCCTCAGGGGATGAGAATGTCACCACAACAGCGCGCAGACACACTCGGAAAACAACTTGCCCTTGACTCAGTGACTGTGGCGAAAATCGCGAAGATCTATGAACAATCTGACAAGGAAAGGTCGGATAAGAGGGCTGAACTCCAAGGCGATATGGATGCAATGCGGAGCGCCATGATGGAAATCCGAGAAAAAACCAACAAGGAAATTGCAGCGTTGTTGACGAAGGAACAAGCAAAGAAGTTCGAAGAGATCGTGAAGCTACAACAACAGCGTATGCAGCGGCCGCGCAATAACTGAGTACAGTTGCAGAGCTTTCTTGCGGGGGCGACAATACAGTCAGCAGACTATCCTGGGCTTGCGTCGCCCCTTGATGTTTCATCCCCACTCAATACTATTCATCTTCCCACTCTCTAGATCCTCCCGAAGGTGCCTAGCAGTTCGTTCCACACATCGATGATCGTCAGCACATTCAGGATAATCGAGGTTCGGTTTAGCTTGTAACTGAACCAAATTGTTCCAAATATTGTAGTGTGTGGACATAGGACCACTCTGGCAACCATCAAGTTCTCAACAGGAATAGCAGTTCTTATGCAGGACAAGGTCATCCTCATCACAGGCTCGACAGATGGCATCGGGAGGCAGGCCGCATTGGAACTCGCTGCTCTGGGTTCAACAGTCATTGTCCATGGGCGCGATGCCTCACGAGGCAAAACCGTTGTCGAGGAGATCCAAACGGCCACGGGAAATCAGAAGGTTGATCTCTTTACCGCTGACCTTTCATCGCAGAAACAGGTGCGCCAGCTCGCCACTGAGGTAACCAGGCGGTACGACCATCTCCACGTCCTCATTAATAATGCCGGCGTCTTCATGAATGAGCGGCAAGTAACGGAGGATGGTCTGGAAACGACATTTGCTGTCAACCACCTCGCCCCTTTCCTTCTCACAAATCTTTTGCTCGATCTCTTGAAGAAAAGCGCCCCATCACGCATTATTACCGTAAGCTCCGTCGTGCACACCCGCGGAAGAATCGACTTCGATAACCTCCAGGCCGAAAAGAAGTTCGGCGGCTACGACGCTTATGCTCTCTCAAAACTCGCAAACGTGCTGTTCACGTATGAACTCGCTCGTCAGCTGACGGGTTCTGGAGTCACTGCAAATTGCCTGCATCCCGGTGTCATCGGGACAAAGCTATTGAGGAACGGATTCAATACCTCTGGATCAAGTCCTGCCGACGGCGCCGAAACAATCGTCTACCTTGCGGTCTCCCCTGAGGTCGAGCAGGTGACCGGAAAGTACTTTCAGGACAAACTCGGCACACCATCGTCCCAGGAGACATACGACCAAGATCTGCGGAAAAAGCTGTGGAGCATCAGCGAGAAGCTGACCGGACTCGGTTGACGTCAGTTCGATTTTCTCCTGGACTCAGAAGACCTTCCCTATTGCCACTCCAAACCAGGGGAGTACGTGGAATCCTCAGCGATCGTTCCCCTCCGAAACGAAGCATCGGTCCCGCTTTGATGTATAAACCATCCTCGCGCGGTCGATAGTCGTATCCGAATCTTATCAATCCGAAAACGCCAGTCGTCATTGATCCCTTGTGAAGCAGGGGAAAGTCAATTCCTGCATCGACGAAGAGGCGATGTCTGATGCCAACGGGGTACCAGCTTGCGAACATCGGAAGGATCGCTAGGCTTGTGTCGCTGCTCCTGCCGACAGTTGGTTGTGTCCCATCCTGAAAGTCCAGATTCGCAGGCAGCACCGAGAGACCACAGCTCACACCAAAAGTATCATTCAGGAGATGTCCGTTCCGTAAAAGAGGCCATAGAAAAACCTTTTTCCGCCCGCTTCGATATACATTGCCTCTGTTGAGGCGATCTTGGATTGACCAAGGATTTGGCGGGCAGTCGCGACACTCAGAACCACAGAGAACTAGTGCCAGTTCCAAAAAATAAGGTTGTACTTCGTTGAGGCGTTTAGCACATTAGAGGAGCCACAAAAGAGGAGGCCCGACAATGTGCTTGTATGTTCGTACTTTGAAACTGAAGGAAGGCCGGAAGATCCAAGCCATCCTGCGCCGTGGAAAGAATCGCACGGCGATACGGCGTGCACAGGTGATCCTGATGTCTGCGCAAGAGATGCGGGTCAAGGGAATAGCATTGCAGACCTACTTGCATCCTGAATACGTTCGGCGGCTCATTCGGCGGTTCAATACCGAAGGACTGCAATTGTTTCAAGAGCGTCCTGGCCGTGGTCGTCCCGGCGAGTTCTCCGAAGAGATCAAGGCCGAGATCGCAGAAATCGCCCAATGTCCACCCTCGTTGTTGCATCAACCGTATAGCCGATGGTCGCTGGAGAAGCTTCAGGTCTATCTGATCAAGACAAAGGTTGTATCGAAGATCAGTATAGAGACCTTACGAACAATCCTCAAAGAGCAACGTGTCAGCCACCAGCGAACCAAGACGTGGAAAGAGTCAAATGACCCAGACTTTGACGTTAAAAAAAACGAGTGACACGGCTGTACCGGAAACGTCCCAAGGGTTCGCGTGTTGTTTGCTTTGACGAATTTGGCCCGTTTGAACTGCGTCCGCAGTATGGAATGCACTGGGCACAACGGCGGCATCCGCAACGTCTGCCTGCGACCTACACTCGCCTCCACGGGGTCAGGCACTTGCTGGCGTTCTTTGATGTCCACCGTGATCAGTTCTGGGGATACTTCTTTCAGCGCAAGCGCTGGCAAGAGACTCTTCGTGCGTTCAAACGCTTACGCAAACACTATCCCCGACGAGAACGAATCTATCTTATTCTGGATAACTTTTCGCCCCATAAGCGTCCGGAGATACGACGCTGGGTGCGAGAGAACAATGTTCGCCTCGTCTGGACGCCGACCAACGCTTCATGGCTCAATCGGATCGAATGCCAGTTCACCGAAATCAGGAAGTTCAGTATCGACGACACCTATCACAGGACGCATCGCCAGCTTCAGCGCGCCGTCCGTAGGTTCATCCGCTACCGCAACAAGCGGCAACGCAGTAAGAAGGCAAAAAAGAAAACGCAACCTTAATTATTAGACCCAGTACTAGAATGCTCGTCTGCCATTTGAGACAGATATGGGTGATCGCATGTTGCTCATCCCTGGAAGTCCATGATGCGACTCGCCGACAATATTGATGCTCATGCTTCAGCTCTCAGTCCCGGTGTAGCGGTCCGCTGGCCTGAGTATTCGCGGCGCCCACTCCGAATGTCCGCCGTCTTCAAAGAAGTCCTGTCGAAGGTGCTCTTCCATCCGTTGCAGTGCCATCGCGAGCCATTCCTTCGATTCTCTGAACTCTGGAAAGACCACTACAATCTGGGCAAGCGTGTAGGATCCATGGCACTGCCAGTTGCCTGAACGATACCCTTCCCATCGTTCCAGCTCATACAGCCACCGCGCCGCGCCAAGGACCGTTTTCAACATTCGCTCATGGGTTTGCCACGCTCGTGCTTCATAGTGCAGCAGATAGTATTCGATAAACACCCTGTTCCGAGTTCCAAGACCAAGCTCATAGTACACAACATCGAGCTCGGGAAATCCCCGCGTAATCGAATTTCGTTGGTTATACCAGCAAGGAAACAACTCGTCGAATTTTGCAGGATATTGCTGCTCGTGCGTGAGCACGTATGCCGCGATGAGTGGCCTCGACCACCACCAATAGTGAAAGCCATATTTCCCTGATTGGCCGATGGCACAGTTGAAATCGACACTCGCACCGAAATCGATCACAGCATCTCCCCATGGGCGGATGATGTTCTTCCATATCCATGACGCACTTGCCATGATGGTGTCCGTTTCTTCGCGATGCCGTGCTGCGTACGCCCGGGCTTCATCGTATCCTTTCAGCATATGCGTATCGAGCAAGAAACCGACGTTTTGGGTCATGTACTTCGGCTGGACCTTGGCGCTCCAGTACGACGCCCATGCTTGATATGCTCGGTCAAATTCATTGTGCCGGACAGCGCGTTCGACCTGCTGCAATCCGTTTTGATCCAAACGAAGCGCAAGAAAAAGATCACCGTTGCTGATGTCTTTGATCTGATGCTGAAGGTAGTCCGCGTCGTTCAGTCGCGAATGCTCAGCAAACTTGAGCTGGCCGGAAAGTGACCCTATCATCAGAATGAAAAGGAGAAGGGTTTTCGAGAACGAGAAGGATGTTCTTATTGCGGTCAGACGGTTCGGATGACGAGGGTGAGATTGAGGAAACCTGTTCCTGCCGGGAGGATGCTGCGGCTACGGGATGACGACTTCCGAGCCTTCCATCGCGCCTATGCACTCTGTCTTTCCACCGTAGAGTTCGACAAGCTGTTTCGCCTCGGTGAGCATTCCGTCCACGAAGTTGTCATCATGGAGCGGATCATGATGAAACAGGGCGAACGTCCTCACATTAGCTTGAACGGCGAAACGAACGATGGCTTCCAGAGGAGAATGTCCCCATCCCTTCTTTTCCTTGTATTCCTCGCTCGTGTATTGCGCTTCGCCGATATAGAGATCAGCTTGAGACAAGAACTCAACGAACTTTTCATCAAGATACGTGGGGAAGTCTGATGGAGATGTCTCACTTTGACTTTGGGCAAACAGCGTGCTTTGATAGGGCTCATTGTCCGTTGCATACACCACGATTCGGTGACCGTCAGACACGCGGTACGCAAGGCACATTGCGGGATGATTCAGATAGAACTGTTTCACTGTGAGATTGCCAATCTTGACTTCCTCGCGCATTTCATGGACTACAATGTTGGGGCTCATCGCTCCGAGTTCAACAGGAAAGTAGTCCGAATCCATCTGAATCTTCAGGATCTTGTCCAGAGACTTATCCCGGCCTGGAGGGCCATAGAGATGGATCGTATTCTGAGGTTCGTACGCGGGAAGAAAGAATGGAAACCCCTGGATGTGATCCCAGTGCGTATGGCTGATAAAGACGTGGATGGTCAGCGGTTGGGATTTGAATTCCTTGAGGAGATGGTTGCCAAGCTCACGAATTCCCGTTCCTGCATCGAAGACAATGATTTGGTGGCCCGAACGCAGCTCGACGCAGGAGGTATTCCCTCCATAGCGCATGGTCGATGGCCCGGGAGTAGCAATGGAGCCTCTCGTCCCCCAGAAACGCACTTTCATCATGAGGCATTCGCGCGTTTGTTCATATGCTCTCGGGCAACCTTCACTATGTCGCTCAACTCAAATGGTTTGACGACGTATGCATCAGCTCCGAGCTCAGTCGCTTTGTCGATGTCCGGCTTGTAGGATTTTGCTGACATGACGATGATCGTTGTCGATGAGAACCGTATATCCTGACGAAGCATTCGACACACTTCGAAGCCAAGCAGCCGCGGCATCATAAGATCAAGGAGAATCAAATCAGGCACCTCTGTGCCCGCTACTTGAACGGCATCTTCGCCGTTATCGGCTTGCAGAACGGTAAATCCTTCTCGTTCAAAGCCGTTGGCGACTAACCCCCGAAAAAAATCCTCATCATCGACGATGAGTACCTTCGGTTTCACGGGTTTTCCTACTCCGGGAATTGGCAGCTGAGTTTTTGAGAAAATAACGGGGGGTGCGTTGTCAGATCACTTCCCGCGTTGCCGGGAAACATATCAATTACTTTGCCGAAAGGCAACTTAAGCGAAGCACTATCCGGCGATTGTCAACAGTGAGAAGCCCGAAAATACAGCTTGCGGAGACAATTTGTGAGGCCACCCTGTTAAACGAGAGGATCCACTTCTGCATTCGAAATTCAGCGTTCGGTGTTCGACATTCATCGGGGCGCGATCCAAACGGAACGAGCCTGGGGAATATCCAATAACGAACGCCCAATCATGAATGATGAAGTGGATCGCCCAGCTGTCGGGGTGAGAGCATTCCCCGCCCGCTTGACCGCAGGCGGTCGGGCGGGGAACCTCCGGTCCCCTGTTCGAAATTGTCCGGCGAGCACGTTCTTAGCGAGCCGTCGACAATTTCAGAATCCCCGTCTGTTTTTCAGACGGGACGCCCATCACTCAGCATTGTCGGGGTGACAGGATTCGAACCTGCGACCCCCTGCGCCCAAGGCAGGTGCGCTAACCGGACTGCGCTACACCCCGAAGAAAATCAAAGGTTTTTTGACAGTTTTTCTTCCCTCAACGTTATGAAATTGCTATTTGTCATTAGCAATTTTATTAGCACCTCATAACGTCAAGAACGCTGAAATGGAACTGCTTGTTTTTTGTTTTTTGCAGAAATTTGACAACGAGAATTCTTGCTACTTCTGTAAGTTACAGAAAAAGACTCCTCATATCAAGGGGCATTTTCCTGTAAGTTCTACACGCATGAGAAAAGGAATCACCATTTCTTTAACTCCTTGTCGTCACGAAGGCTTCGAGCAAGCCCATCGTATGCCAAGCGAATAGGGGTTGTGTACCACTATTCTGCTGTCTAACTTATAGCCAGATTCTTGATTGAGTCTGGCTTTCTTGTGGTCAGAACAGCGTGTGTTACGACTGGTATGAAATCAGAAATGGATTCTGAGTTCGAGGAATCATTGCATGAATTGCTTGGTCAGACCCCATCCGCCTGGGTAGAGCAAGCCGAGTGTCTTAGGATATCAGCAAAACTACACTGGACTAAGTTGATGGAGCTTGAGACTCTGTCGCCAACACTCCCGGGAGTTCGTGTACAAACGCTGGCTTGCATAGATTCGTATATGTTACTGACGGGTTTATCGTTTGAGGTACTCATTAAGGGAGTTCACATTTCAAAAACGCCTAATCTGTCCGTTGAGCAACGATTCAATGAATGGGACAAATATCGTGGCGGGCATGGCATATCAACACTGATAGACTTAGTTGACTCAATTTCTCTTGAAGAAAAGGAGATGCTCAAACGACTAGAAGAATTTACCCAATGGGCAGGCAGATATCCTATACCAAAGAGAGTGCATACATACTGCAACAGTAAGGAAAAGCATTTACTTTCAGTCAATACTCGGGACCCAATTTTATGTGACGCTCTTTTCAAGCGATTATCGGCCATGATAAAGACCACGAACCAATAATGTCTGCCGCCGACTTAGGCTTTCAATTGGCTGACTTACAAGGAAGATTCCAATGCCTGACGAGAACAAGAAATCATTCATAAATATCAGTTCCAATGTGCTATTCCATTTCACCGGGAGTCTTGACAATCTGAAAAATATATTACGCAATGATTTTTCTCCCCGCTACTGTCCAGAATACGACCCACAAGAGTCAACGGTCGCCCACTTGGAGAAGGGAGCACCAAAGTTCGCGAGACCTATGGTATGTTTCTGCGACCTACCATTGTTCCTTATCAAGAATCATCTGATTCGCTATGGACCTTACGGAATAGGATTGAAGAAAGAATGGGGTATGAAGAAAGGCATTACTCCAGTGCTGTACGTTCATGTTTGGTCTGAAACCCTAAGACCTCTCCAATGGATACGTTCTCTAATACCATGGCAACAAGGTGGACCCAATGCCGAGATAGAGGACATCCAAGGCAATGCAGAAAGTGCTGCCAACTGGATAATGTCCTACGCAAAACCATATGAAGGTCCTGCATGGAGAAATGATGTGTATGAAGAACAGGTAAGATTCTATGATGAGCGAGAATGGAGATATACACCAGGTTATTCGCTGCGAGGTTTTGACTTGCCCCGTTGGATTCCGTACACCGCCAAGAAAGACTTGAGCGGCGCGAACTCGGACATGGAAAGTGAATGCAAGTTGAGTTTTACACCAGGCGACATTCAATATATCATCTTGAAAGAAGAGGATGAAATTGTGCCCTTTATTCCCATCCTCGCGGACATCAAAGAGAAATTCGGACCAGATGAGGTTAGCAAGGTCACGACAAAGATTATCACAGAAGACCGAATACGGGAAGATATGTAGTCAACTCAGAGATAAAGTAGATGAACTCCCCGAGTGCAGGCATCTTCATTTTTATACTCTACATTATTCTTGTTTGGAGCGGCGTCAAAGCCATCCGTGCCGGGCTCAGACAATTAAACAATCCTAAAGCCGGCTCCCCTACGTCTGATTCCACCCTTCAAACGATTTGGTTCAAGTGGTACGGACCGGCTGGACTGATATACGGTGCAATCGCCATCATCAGTGTCATCTTCATGGCGAAATCCGACTTTTCTACAGAATACCCTAACATGGTCGTAGGTCTTCAATCAAGAATTAAAGACCTCGAAGAAGAGAACGCATATTTCAGAGCCGTTGTCAAAGATAGCTCCAAGTATTCACGCTACACTTTCACTGCGGATATTTACCGCGGGTCAACTCCGTTGTTTGGTGGGACAGTCCTATTGACCTATGATGGAGAACATTTCATTTTCAAGGGCGTAAAAGGAGTGTCTCGCGACAGAACAGGTCCATTTTATCTTGATACAATTGATTATAAGGACGGCGACAAGTTCTACCTGAAATTGGATTCTGACCAGGTCTGGGGAGTCAATGTGTATACTGGATATACTAACAACATTACTCACCTCTTTCTTCAGTTTTACAGGACTTGAACCACGGCTTAACCATCTACTGGAAAACATTTAGGTACACCCATGTATTTTGACACGGAGAAGTTGAAAGGAATTCTCCCATATGTTGGACCAATTCTCGTACTGTTAGGTTATCTGAGGCTGGAAATTGATTGTGATTTTTTATGCGGTTAAACAAAATCGTTACAAATTGTCTTATGGGAGATTATTATGAGAATCCTACCTGTTGGATACCTTATTCGCGTATCTTCAAAAGAGGGTCACAGTTTTCTTTTGTGCGTAGCGCACGCACTGGATACAGAGGGCAAATTCTTGGTGGCTGATTTTGCTGAATTTATTACAACTTATCCAAGTCGGGGTTTCAATATACCTGCTGGTCGGTCCTTCACTTTTCAAGAGGAATTACAGACTAGTGCAAGAACAAGTTGTTTGATACCTGTGGACAATGAGAACTTATATGCTTGGATTACCGACAAAATGAAAGAAACCTACGGAAAAGATTTGAAGGTAGAGGTAGAACAGATAAAAGAATGAATTAGGCGTTAGTCAACACCGTGTTCCTCATCGGAAATTCATAACTCAAAAAAATCCCTCACCGGATACCGGCTGCGATATAGCTACACCCCTTCCCGCTCTATTCTGACAGGCGATGTACCGGTGCCCAATGTCGCTCTCTCCTCTGTTCCATGACCCAGGCACATCTTGACTGTTCATGAATCACTGATTAAAACCACTCTGTTGCGGCGCAATCACGCAACCCCTAGAGTTTACTGAGCGGCCTTTCTAGGTGTGCCCGGCATTTCTGTCGAGTTCAACAAAACTGGCTCGCGCCAATTCCAGGTTTTTTCGATGACAAAAACCTCAACTTTCACATGTGCAGTTAGTATACCCAGTTTGCAGATTCACCTGCCAAAGGGCTTGCCCTTAAGGAAGATTGCTGAGGTCCATTTCTACTTGAGGTTCTCTAACTCTGCCTCAAGGATTGTCAGCCCATAAGCAACCGGGTCAACAATTTCTGACCCGGTTGCGATGCTGTCGAGAACTGCGGCAAAGACATTCGCTCTCTTCCATACTCCATAAAGGATTGCCTGAGTCTTCTCTGAAGCTCTTCCTTTTCTGTAGGCGTTTTCAATTCCTCTGTCCTTAAGGAAATAGCTTATATAGAATGGGTTTTTTGGCTCCCAGCTAAGAATACGGAGTACAATCATTCTTACGACCATTCTCAAATCCATTCTTACGACCATTTTCAAATCCATTCTTAAATCCATTCAATTCATTTTCTCTATTCTTTTACATTTTCAACATTCATTAACATTGATAACATCATTGTTTGTCACCAAACTGGTCACCATTTGTTCACCAACTTGTTCAATACTTGGTCACCAAGTTGTTCATTATGGAGTCAGTTGTCATCACCATTCTCATCACCATTCTGTTCACCACTCTGTTTACCACTCTGTTTACCGTTCTGTTTGTGGATTGTTTGATACCATTCCCAGTTCTTTATGGAAATCACCGTGGTTACATTAGTGGTTCTGAACTCCACCATTTCATGTTCTTTAAGCCATTCCAGGAAAACCCGCACGGTCTTGAAGTTCCACTGCCATCTTTCGGCTAGAGTCTGTTGAGAGTAACATAGGTCTCCCGGTTTGAGGTCGATTCCTATTCCCCTCCTAATGAAGACAGTGTGTCTCTTGTGTGAGGCGCAAAGCAACAGGTCTATCCAGGCCTGACACCTTGTAAATGGCTCGCTAAAATATAGTTCGTTTTCTGTGATTTGTCGGTGAAGCATTATCCATCCTCGCATATTGACTCCTTTTCTTTGGATGCCATTTTCATTGTTTCCATCATCTAGGTCTGTTTTTGTTTCAATGGTCAAGTGGCAATGGTCACTTCAGTTGAATTTGTTCAACCACGAGGTCGCACGGTGCAGAGAACATAATTCAAATGTGCTGGTTGAACTGTTATTGGTGATTATGAGTCGTTCAAGAGTGCGCCATGTGTCTATTTTGCTTTTTCCTTTCTTGTTCCTCAATCATTTGCCTAATAGGTGATTTGTCACTCTGCCGTTTTTGCGATTTCTTCCATTCGTCAACTTTGTCCATTCCAAAATCTGACAACCGAAGGTGAAGTTGTTCGTCCCAACCGAACTCTTGAACTGTAAAACAGTGGGCAATGAAGAATTCCCGACTTCTTTCAAAAATTCTTCCGTCTGAAATACAAAGACGCAATTTGTTGAAATGTAATTCTTCAATTAACTCCTTCGCAAAACCAGCGGAATTGTACTTTTCAAATATGTTGGCAGCACTCTTCCATATTTCAAGGATGCCGTCTTTCAGTGTGCCAATCCTGCACCATTCGGCTCCATCTCGTGCTTCGTTACGGAAGAACACCGCACCATCTTTTGCTTTCCGAACCATAGGACCTCCTTATTAAGAAAGAAATAGTTCCATTGGTGCTGGTTAACAGCACCAAGTGGTGAGAGGATGACGCTCTAGCTAATCGTTTTAGTTACTGGGACTGCTCAGTGGAAACTTCTGCGGGACTATGCAACGCTTGCTTGTTGCTTGCAGGCGACTACATGCGAGGCAAGGGGATTCTTAACTGTTGTGCTGCTAAGAATCTTTAAGTTTTGTAAATCTGCAGGTTTGCCAAGAAGTCTTTTGTCACGAAAATCCGGCCATTCTTGGCACTAACAGCCGGAGTACAACTCAGTAGGTTTCTTTTCCTCGAGTTTAATGATTTTGAATTGCTCTCATAATATACGGCGCCCCAATGTAGAATCAAGAGAAAAAATTACAAAATGCGCGAGAGCTGTACCTTTCTTGTGCTTCTCTACAATCCAAGCTCAGTCACACGACTTCGCAGCCGGCCATTCTCACATCGGTTTCATCTCAGCTACTTCAATGACATCCGTCTCCGCGCCAGAAATTTCCGACAACGGAATAGCCTTTTCATCTGCTAGGATTATGGCCTCAACTTCAGAGATAGCCGGGACAAGAAGAGTATAGTTGGCCTCCATCTTCATCGTCACCCGGTAGAGTTTCAGTGAGGGCTGGCCAATCGGAGTATCCTTTCAGCCTGTTTTCAGACCTCACCGTGAGAACTTCCGGTACAACGGTAACTGGAATGACCACAAGGAGTCAAATCGTCGCCAGAAAAATCAGCGTAGGAGCTTCAAGAGGAAAGGGGTAGTAAAAACAAAAGGCGGTATTTGAAAAACCAGTGACCGGATAATATGTGGAATTGATTACTTGCTCTCGACACGAGGCAAAAACTTGGACACATCTAAGACTTTTGAGAGTTTCTTTAACGTGTTAAGACTGGGATAGGTTAAACCCCATCTGACATAATACATAGAAGTCGCGCCAGTTCTCTTTTCAAGTTCTGCTCTTGAGATTGATAGTTTCTTCATTTGGTCCCGAATATGATTTGCCATCTCCCAATTTCTTAGCGGCATTGACAAAGGTCGTCTCGTGTACCAAGTTCGGATTCTAGAAGGAGGTGGCTCTTTTTCTGGTGGAATCAAATGATACATCTCTAGAGCATCTGCGATTATTTTTAATCGTTCAGGTTTCGGATAGAAATATCCTTTGCAATACGCGTAGATGTTCGTTCGGTTTATACCAGTTTTTCGTGACAATTCCGGTACCGACATATGTAACTTTTCCAATCTGGCGATTAGAGTACCAGCAAAATGTTTATATCGTGGTGTTCTTGCTCTATCTCTCATCAACTTCTTCTGATATTGTGCCGCTGTTTCAACCCCTTTCCTGTGGGCTAACTTCTCAAGGTATTGCTCTTGCGTGAAATTGCCTTTTGACTCTCTCCAATGGCACACATAATCGTAATATGATTTGAATCCGAGTTTCTTAGCAATTTTGTTCAGATGCTCTGAGTATTTCTCGCCATGCCTCTTACGAAGAACGGCTTGGTAATGGTCTCTATTACCAATCTGAATTATGTCTCTCAGATTGAGTCGCTTCTCGCTTTTCATAGTTGCCTTCCTAGACCAACTATAGAAAGAAATAAAGAGATATTCAATTACTCCGACGAACGAGAAAAGAAAGTCCCACTCGCCACTTCTCAGTTCAATGCAAAAGCAATCCTGTTTACAGCACTGTGCAGTTGACTGCCCACAAGGTGCGAGTAGATTTGAGTGACCACTACACTCGAATGCCCAAGCAGCTTTTGAACCTCATAGATACTGACTCCATCCTGCACTAGCCAGGTCGCAAATGTGTGCCTGAGACAGTGGAAATGCAACCGGCCATTCAGTCCCGAAAGGCGTATGTATTTCTTGAACTTATGCGTGACGAATCCGGGCAACAATTGTCTACCGGCCAGCGCAAAGACATAGTCAGATGCCCCGGCAGTGCAAGATTTCGCTGTCAGCAATTGAATTGCCACATCGTTTAATGGAACCGTCCTTTTCTTTCCACATTTTACTCTGAATGTCGGGCTGCTATGTATGTGTACCAACCTGCGAGCTAGGTCCACATCTTGCCATCGTAGGTTGATAACCTCAGCCCTCCGCATTCCAGTCACAACCGCAAAGACAATAAGCCCCTTGAACCATTCTTCCTTTATGAGGCTGAGAAATTTCTGAAAGTCATCCTTCGTGAAATATGTTGGTTCGGCTTCCGGCACTCTAACGAGCTGTACCTTGCTAAAGGGATTGCTCTCAACCAGTCTCCATCGCAACGCAACAAAACAAATTGAGCGAAGAGCCCTCAGTTCAACATTAACGCTCACAGGCGAAACCTCTTTCAACCGCTCCGTCTTGTATTGGTCGACATGCCAAGGTGTAATTTCAACGAGAGTGCAGTTCCCGGTCACTTTTTGAAGGTTTCTCAGAGCAACCCGAAACATGTCGACTGTTGCCTTGGCATAGTTCACGCCCGCATAACTGAGAAACTCCTCAGTAAAGACTTGGAGGGTTTTTACTTTTGGCTTGCTACTAAGGAGGGTTTTGAAATCTGTTAGCTGCTTTAGTGCATCGCTCTTTAATGAACATCCGGTAGACTTCCATCTTTGTCTACCCTCATCATTGTAGATGATGTACCAGAAACCGTTTGAACGTTTGAAAAGGGAAAGTGAAAGGTGGGATGTGGTCATTGCTAAACCTCCTTATGGTTTAGCAATTCCATTAGCACTAGAAGAAAAACGTCAAGATTCCGGGCAACGAATCACGGCAAACGTTGCGCCCAAGGCAGGTGCGCTAACCGGACTGCGCTACACCCCGAAAACATGAATCAAGTTTCTCTGGGCGACTGGAGACTTTGTCAAGGAAACAAGTCTCAATCCGACGATCTTACATGCAACCACCAAAGAGCCAATCGCCGCCCGCAGCATTCGAAATATACGAAAATCGTGATTGCGCTGCAATGAAATATCTCTTCAATGAACACCAGCGTCAATTCTACTGTCACGTCCCGTGCCACAGGCCCTCAACGCAGACATCTATGTTTTGTCCCCCCTTTTTTGTACCATTCTGGGGAGGTGATTACAGCGCCACGAATAACCTCACCGTGCACAATAGAACTCCACTGTTAGTACGCAGGACATTTCTGCGACTCGTTCAAAGCTGATTATGGATCAAAAGGACGACCTGCTTGAGCGGATGGGTTGGGACGAAGAGAAACTAAAGCGCGTCCAGGAACTCATCAGCCAGCGCGAGGAGAGACGCTTCGCCAGGACGAAAAAGCTCGTACGAATCCTGGCGTTGATTGCTCTCGTCGGAGCGATCCTCATTCTCATTGATATTCTTTCACACGGTAAGGGAGCTCCGGTGCCGGTTGACTTCATGAACAAAAGAGCAACGATCGCTGAATGGGTGAGATCGGGATTCATCAAATCAATCAACGACACTGCATCTACCATTGTGATTGACGAAGCAACGTGGAGCAAGATGTCCGAAGTGAGAAAGAACGCAATCGCCCTGCTCTTCAAGGCTTACTTCATGGAAGCAAGCGGCAACAAACAATTCAAGTTCACGGTCAGGGGGAGCTCATCAAACAAGCTGTTGCTCTCCATTGACAATCCTGGTGTGGGCACAAAGGAAAATCCTTAAGACAAGCCTGTGGGACAACAACAGTTACTGCTCATCGTACTGGGAATACTGATCGTCGGCATGGCGATCTACGGTACAACTCACATCCTGGAATACTACAACGCAGTTCAGACCCGTGATCGGGTGCGCCAAGAGGGATTGCTCCTATGCCAGTATGCGGAAGAATACAAGCTCAGGGCAAAGCAATTGGGAGGAGGGGGAGGACTCTATGATGGTTTTAAACTGCCAAAATTCTTCATTGGTGAACCGGACATTGGATACTGGGTCGGCGGATGGGGCCAATTCCTCCTCGTCTATACTTGCAGTTGGGGTCCAGGCGCTGTGAAAGGAGAGGATAGCACATGGCCCATTTCCATTCTCATCATAAAATCCGGCAACGATCCAGCGCGCGTATATACGCTTAACTGATTTGTTCAAGTGCAGGATTTCCTTCCAGAGCAAGCCTCGTTTTGCCATCTCAGCATCTCAACGCCGCTGCAACATAAATCGCCCCCCAAGAAGGAGTTGCAACTCCTTGATAGACTCCTTGACAATCCCTCCGGTTTTCGCTTACTTTGTGAAGCGATATTCCGGTTATCCGTCTGCTTTGCGGGTTCCAAGTCAGGGATTGGATCCCTACGTGAAGAAAACTTCAGCCATATCGCTCCTCTCAGTCATCCTTCTTCTCTCCATTTCTCTGATCCTTGTCACTGCAACAGGTTGTGTCTCGTCGCGTGATGCGCTGAGGCTCGAAGCTGCCGCGAACTGTCCGTTGATGAAAAACCTGCAGGACAACGATGAGGATCTTTTCCAGATCGAAGACGGCACAGGTGCCGTTGGGGAGGCCGCGGCCTGCCCCACATGAGGGTAGGACCATGTTTCAGGCGAAACAGAGACATACGACGTTTTATCTTTTGTTCCTCGGAGTTCTCAGCGGCGCCGCGGCGAACGCGCAGGGGTACGACGACGCGTTCGAAATGAAAAACAAGCTCAAGGTCGAGCTTCAGTACGCCGACTACGGAGAGTACCGAGTACCCTGAGCCGATCATCTATCGATATGGTGTGAATGAATACCGTCAGTTGGAGCCATACATGGCGAATTTCCCTGAGAAACGAGCACTTATCAAATTCACCCGCCTGGTCGCGGAAAATTCGGCGCTCGGGATCAAGTATCAGTATTCCGACCTGAAACAAGACGCGCGACAGCATTTCCTTGAAGCAAAGATCACACAGACGATCACCGACGAAACGATTGCCCTTGCCAGCGTGCAGTTCCTTCGCGATTCGAGAGGGTACAGCGCATTCCAGGGAGGTGTGGGTACACTCTGGGATATCAACGCCCTGACATCCATACAAGGGGATGTGCAGTACTTCTATCGGGGACCTGAGGCGGCAATTGTTGGCGGTCGCATGGGCACAGTCAACGCCCGCATGAAGTTCCGCCAGGTGCTGACATTGTCGACTGCGCTGCAGTTCGAATACAGCTTCTACGACGCGAAGGGAGAGGGGCTAAAATTCAGTTCTCACACCGCGGCTCTCTGGCTGAGTCAATTCCTGCCGACTCAAACAGCTGTGCATCTGAACATGCGGGTACTATACGAATACAATGGGAATTACATCGGTGGCTCCTTCTCTCGAAGTCGCCCAGTACATCGATTGGGCGACGACGCTCTGGCTCAAGTACCGGTACTACAAGAACAGAAGCGACAATGTGAGTCTTGGAGAGCAATCGATTATCGTGCCGGATGGATTGCGATCATCGTCCGCGAGCATCCAGCTTAATCGCGAAATGAGTCGAGAGCTTCTGCTGTATGCGAAGTACCGCTACTACGGCAGCAACCTTCATGTTCAGATGAACACGTACATGGTGGGAGCGGTCTATTCCTTCTGAGGAAACAGTGAAATGCAAAGGCGCATGCACTTCATAGTTCTTGCCTGTCTGTTGGCTGCGAGCGTTTTTCTGCAGCGGTGCGGCAGCCCGCCGCCTGCGACCCCCGACCCAGTCACTGGATCGATACAAGTCATGGCTATGGACACGGCCACGATTCGGAGCATCTCGTTTGTACTTGATGATGTGAAGTACGGCTTGCATTCTAATCCTTATATTCTAAACAACGTCGTCATTGGCGTGCACAAACTGTTCGTTTCGGATGAATCGGGAATAGGCGCATCAACAATCGTTGAGGTGCTCCGAGAACGCCGGTCGGATGCGACTGTCTGGTTGCTGTCTGAAGGACCGTACCTTGGGAGAGTCGCGCCGAAATTCACGGCGACTTCGATTGATAACCAAGTCATCGACCTCCAGCAACTTAGAGGAAAGGTGGTGCTCCTCGCGTTCTTCGAGCATACTTGACTGGACTGCATTCAGACGGAGTTGCCGTCTTTCCAACGAACATTGACAAATGCTTTTCCTCCTAATAAATTGACTGTCGTCGGTGTCAACAACACTTCCTCAAAACAGTGGCTGTCGAACTATAGAAATCAGAGTGGAGTCTCATACCCGCTAATATATGACGACAGGAGTCAGCTATTCAGCCTCTACGAGGTGGGACCCTCGTTTGGTAACAGTCCGCCAACGTATGTTCTGATCAACACAAAGGGAGTTGTGCGGTCCAGGACGGACAACAAGTTCAAACAAACAGACACTCTTGCCGTCCTCATACAGCAGATGTTGAATCAATGATGAGGGGGGTCAGGACGGCCATGACACTCGTGATGTCTTTTGCAGTGACGGAACATGAACTTACACACAGAGCGGAGTTTGAAAGGAGGTCGACATGAATAGAAGGGAACTCCTCAGAATCGGGTCCATCCTTCTTCTCCTTCTCCTGCCGCTGCTTGCGACAGGGCAAAATCTCGCATCAACCGGCTGGGAGTCGCTGGGTCCCGAGGGTGGAAATCTCTGGTCGCTGGTTCGTGATCCAGTCTCCGGTGCTTTGTTTACCGCGACCTATGACTACCCCACAAGAGTCTACAAATCGACGAACGATGGTGATCTCTGGACTCCTCTCGGGCAGATACAAGACAATATCGGTTTCTTGCTCATCGATCCCCAGCAACCTGAGTATCTCTACGCTGCCAGTTCTTACCTTGGCTATGGGACAAGTCTTGGTATTTACAAGAGCATAAACGGTGGGTGGTCGTGGAGCAGGCAAACGTTCGCGGGTGAAACCGACTACAACTATACGATAAGCGAATTTTGTATTGATAACGCGAACCCCAAAAACCTGTCCATCGTGGGGTATTTCTACGTTTTTGTCGGTAGCAATGTCACCTATCGTTCGTACGAGTATCGATCGACTGACGCTGGAGTGACATGGTCAGTCAAGACTTTTGACAACGTTGCTGCCGATCAGTTTGTTGCGTACTGCAAGGAAACCGACCCGAGTGACTCAAGGATTCAGTACATCGGCGGATACACAATCAAAACCGGCAATACGTATCCGAAGGTTTTTAAGACGACGAACGATGGATCCAGCTGGATTGAACTGGCTGGATTGTCTGGCATGGGGTATGTATACGATTTCTTGATTGATCCTACATCTCCTTCCAAAGTCTACGCAGTCGGTAGCATGGGAGTCTACAGAAGCCTCGACAAAGGAGCCAACTGGCAGCTCTTGACAAGCTCTGCGTGGGGCGCAAAACTCCTGTTTGACCCGAAGAGTTATTCAACAATCTACGTTTTCGGCAGTGGAGTGAATTGCTTCCGGAGCACCGATGCGGGGGTAACGTGGACGAGCATCAGCCTGGGCCTGTCGGGCGGAGCCACGAACGGACTCCTGGTCAATCCGTCCGCAACGAACACGATGTACACGGTGACGCATGGCGGATTCTTTCGGTCAACCGACAGCGGTGCCCACTGGACAACGGCAAACCATGGAATGCTCAGCACGTACATTCCTTCGGTGAAATGTTCTCCTTCGTCGCCAACGGTCCTCTATGTCTCTGTTCTAAATTCCGGTTTGTACAAGACGACCAACGCTCTCGGAAAAACATCTCCCGCTGGCAGTCAAAGCATCGTGTGGCAGAAAATGCCTGAATATTCCTATTGTGAGGGGATACTCAGGATGGAGCTCAGCCCGGGCGATGCGAATATCCTTTACATCCAGGAAGGGGCTGGGTGAAGCAACGCCAGGCTCTTCAAGAGCACGACTGGCGGCGCCAGTTGGACCGTGATCGATGAGACCATAAAGGGCTACAACTTCCGTCTGGCGGGTACCCTCTATGAAGCGGGGAGTGCTTACAACCAGTCAGATCAGTCGTACAAGATGGTCCTCCGAAAGAGTACAAACGACGGAGTTTCATGGACGCAGTATCTTCTGGACGAGCGGGTAAGTTGTGCGTACGCCGTGCTTCCCCACCCCACGAACAACAACATCATCTACATAGGGGGTGACGTCACGAAGGCCGATGGCTACAATTACCCCATCCTGTACCAAACGACAGATAATGGGGCGACATGGCGCTCGCTCGGCGAGAACACATTCACGCAGTCATGGGAGAAAATCCAAATTCTGCTCTGCGACCAGAACAATCCAAACCGGATGATAGCAGGAACAAACTATGCCTTCTTCCTCTCAACCAATGGCGGCGCGTCATGGTCTAAGACCCTGAGCAACGTGGATGTTTCCTCAGCAGTAATCGACCCACAGAACGGCAATACCATCTACCTGGGAACGCGGTACTCAGGCGTCAAATTGTCCACCAACGGCGGAGCATCTTGGACGGATTACAATGATAACCTCCCAAGCCTAGACGTGGAGTCGATGGATTATGACAACGTCAACAAGGTCCTGTATATTGGGACCCGGATATCGGGGGTGTACCGGCGTATCGTTGGAACCGCTGTCGCTGTAGAACAGGAATCAATGCCTGGACGCTTCGAGCTCGCGCAAAACTATCCTAACCCGTTCAATCCAACTACCGATATCGAATTTAGAACTGCTAATTTCGAATTTGTGACACTGAAGGTGTTCGATGTGCTCGGTAGAGAAATTGCCACGTTGGCTGAAGGGTATCACAGCGCTGGATCCTACAAAGCAACTTTCGATGCCTCTGGACTGAGCTCTGGCGTCTATTACTACCGGCTGGAAGCCCGCCAGACAGATGGCGGACAGCCAGGAGGCGCTTCAACAGGGTCGGCACGGAGTTTTGTGCAGACAAAAGCCATGGTGCTTATGAAATAGGATAGAAGATCAGCCGGGGGCTTTGTATATTCCGAGCGAAGACGAGGCCCCCGGCAAACATTCAGCAGGTCACAACACTCAGCGGAAGACCCCACCATTACAGGCGAATGCGCACCTCATCACTTAGACAACTTGTCACCCTTTGTCTGCCATTTCTCTTTGCAACCACTTCGGTCGTTACCCAGGAGGGGTTGCGGGCGGGAATGGAAGCCCCCGAATTCAAACTGCCCACCATAGCAGGCAAGACCGTTACGCTCCGGGAGTTCCAGAACAGGAAGGTTGTCATTGTTCATTTCTGGAAGTCGAAGTGAAAGGAATGCCAGGCGGAGTTTCCGTCTCTCCAGAAGATCTTCGACGAATACAAGGACGTGGCAATTCTCTCGATCAATCCCATCGATATGGCCGGCAGAGTACAGGCCGACGCAAAGTACTACAAGCTTCCCTACGATGTACTAATCGGGAGAGATTCAGATATCATCTCGGAATATCAGATCATCAAATTGCCGCGTCTGATGATTATTCGAAGTGACGGGAAGATTGCTTTCACGGAGAGGTATGTGACGTACGAGAAGTTAAAGGAGGAGATCGATCGCGCCGTGAGGTGACGCACACACTCCCAACACCTGCCCTGCAATCCAGCGCTCCCTTGAGCATCATCCACACTGTGAGGCAATAGGAGAGGATACGCGCGCTGCCCTTCAAGAGGCATCTAGGCAGGCCTTTTGATCATTTGGCATTCACGGAAAACTCACCGGGTCGGCTTTTCAATCCGGTACAGCTCCTCCCCCACACGCACGAATCGAAAGCCATCCCTGCTCATCAGCGCCATCGTATGAAAGTCATACGAGCGGCGATAATCGTCCAACATCTTCTGGTTCTGTGGGTAACGTGACCGCCACGCATCAAACGGTCGCGCCTGAGAGGCCGTGCAATAGTACACTGTCAAACCAGGCGGAAGGTAACATCGCTGAAGCGGAAGATAAAATGATCGACCTTGCAGGATGTACGGCTTTATCTCGCGGAGAGGAAGATCACCTTCATGGGAATAGAGGGCATAGATATTGTTGTGCTGGAACCCTTCGATGAACAGATAGTACCAGAAATTCGCGGCGTAATCATAGTCCGGGCAGAGGATCAATGCGTTCTTGCCGACAACCCTTAACGATTCTTCCGTCAGCTTCTTTGCCTGAACACTATTGCTTTGATCGGCAATTCTATAATTCGTAAGAAGGAAATAGAATGGCAGAATTGCAACCAGGCAACTGAGGATCACTGCGTAGCGTGCTGCGGTTTTGGTGAATATCCACTGAAGTCCGACACCGAGCGCAAGCGCCAATATCACATAGACTGGCAACAAATAAACAAAGAGGTCCGGAATCACATAGGACAAAGTGAAGAACAGCGTCCCACACATACCCAGCAGAAGAAAATTTCTTACACGGGCGTGCTGCAGCACAACAAATCCCAAGACTGAAATCGGGAGAAGGAAAACATACTCGAGCACCAGCAACCGGAGGACAAAAGGACTTCGGACGAAAATAACTCCCCTCAGGCCGTCCACGAAAAAGTTCGCATGAAACTGGCCTCCGGAGACATAATACCAAAGCGTTTGGACGTCCGGGACTGTGATTTCGAGATAAGATGTCTCGTGGGCGTAGTATCTCCAGATAAGATAACCATATTGCGCCGCACCGAGGATGATGATGACAGCAACCTGGAGGATGACCCGCGGGTTCCAGAAGAACTCCTTCCGCGTCACCCACACGAGATAGGCAATCGCCGGCAGTAGTGTCACAACGATCAGATGATCGCCAAACGAGCATGCATACACCGCGCATGCGAGCAGGAAGTCCCGGTGTTTGCCCAGAAGATGCCAGCGGATATAGAAATGAAGAGTCAGCGCGACGAAGAGAACGCTGAGAGCATAGACTTCAGCGATAACTGACTGCGACCAGAGCGTATACGTGAATCCAAAGATTGCGACGACTGCCGCCGTGAGCGTATGACGAACACCGAGCAAGAGCAATGAACGAGAGAGGACAAACAGCGCAAGGGCCGAGAAGATTGCTGACAGGAGATTGGCTCGGAAACCTATCGTGCCGAACGGGAAGATTGAAACAAACAGATAGTTGAGCATGACGTAGGTAGGCGAGCCCGGCTCATGGGGAGTACCCAGAACCTTGCCAACGAATTGAAACTTGCTGGTGTCACCGGAATAGCCAACACCTGGCAGCAGGGTCCGTATGTACACAACAAACACCAACAAGACCACCACCACCGGGAGCACTGATACTAAACGTTTTCTGAGTTCTGTCATTGAGCGCCCGCCGGATTTTTCTGCAGCACTTCATAGATTGGAAACGGACCGCCTCGCGCAAGCGCCAACGAGTCGGCACCCACAATGCCCCGGGTGTACGGTGCCGGGACAGAATACCAGAGGATAAAAATCCTGCGATGCTGGCGTTGCAGCTCCTTTGTCAGGCGAACAGCATCGGCCCCTTCATCTGCCCCGGCATCAAGAATGACCACATCGCGCGTCAGCAGCAGTGGACCCGCAGCGTCTTTCGAACCCCAATATGCGAACACCGCGGAGTGAGCTGGAATGACTTCCTCAAGCATCTTTAGCTCCATCGCGGTCCTCGTCCGCCGATTCCTCGACGCCGGCAGGTCATCCAATGTGTGAACGAACAACGACCATCCAAGACACAGTCCCAGCGTCATTGGCAGCAAGAGACGCGCGCTCGAGTGCCATCGGAAGATCCAACTGAGGAGGAGGAGTACGGCAACAAGCAGCGGCACCCTCATCAATGCAATTTCATAGAGCGTATGGGAAGGAAGCATCAGGGCTGCCGCGAACGCGATTCCACCAGCCAGGAATCCGATAACCATATGTACAACGCTAAGGGAAAGGCCGTCAAGAGCCAGAGCGACCGCAAGCGCCGCGAGCGGAATCATCTCAAGAAAATACCGCTGGTTGTACGCCAGTCCGTCCACGCGGCCAGCACCCGACACGCTGAACAACACAACAAGAGGAAACATCAGCAACGAGAGCCCCCGTAAGCTTCTTCGCACATCTTCCTTCCGAGAGTCTCTCCAGAACCAGGCGAGCACCAGCACGACAAATGCCAACCCGATCCATGGACACGATTGAAGGAACGCTTTCTTCACCGTTCCGTAGACAAGGTATGCCCCCGATGCCGGGTTTTGTTTGTACATGTCGGCCTGGACCAGATAGGTAATCTCCGGATGCATAGAAAAGTCTATGAATCGAGCCCAAAACACTCTGAGCGGCTCAAGGATCGAACCTGCGCCGACGTGCTGTTTCAACTGGTTGGAGTACGCCACAAATTTAGGAAACGGATGCCAAAGGTGGTCACGAGAAAGATTCATCGTTGCAATCACCACCAACGGCAACAATGTTCCGATGCCGTACCAAGCCGTTGCAAGAATTCTTCTTCTGGCAAAGAGAAGGACTGTGAGTCCGAGGCATCCGGTGAGAACGATGTTTTGTTCCCTCACGCCGATAGCAATCCCCATCAGCAACCCACACAGAACCGCAATCGTGGGCTTTCCCCCTTGCCAGATCTTGCTGGCGATATACAGCGCACTTGTAACGAGAAACACTGAGAACATATGGGGCCAAACACCCTGGGCGTATTCTATGCCGTATCCCCCGATGAGCACCAGTGCAGCGGCAAGCCACGGGGTTTGCCGGTCAACAGCATAGTGCTTTGACAGTACGAAAACTATTAAGCCGGTGAGGAGGTAGGAAAGGGTGTTGAGCAACACCAATCCATGCCAGCCGAGAACGAGAAACGGGAGAGCAAAGGGGGCATACAGTGGAGGAGCTAATGAAGCAACCGGTGTTCTCGCTGCCACCCTGCCATAAGATTCCGGATCAAAAGAGAACAACTCCTTGCTTGGTCCGAGTCCTTCCGTTCCGGGCACCGTGAGTTTTCCCTCGCGGAGACCAATCGCTGTAACCATGTAATTGATCTCATCGATGGTGAATGGACCTCTGATCGTCGTAGCAACAAGAACGATCCCGAGGAACACGAGGAGAACGATGAGGAGGATATATTCTCTTTTGTCGCCTTGGGTCATCATCGTACGTTCGGACCATGAACACTGCTTGATAGTGCCCTTCGATGTCGACTCGAGGGTTTTGCACCGCCGGCAGGTGAGTGCATGCGAGCTTCAAAAACACAGGAATGACTGGTTACTCGCCCGAGCAGTATACGAAACTATGAAAGGGAAGGCAACAGAGTTCTCCCGGACCTTCACGGTGGGCTGCCTCAGATGCAGTTTGTTCGATGAGTTGCTGGGATTGAAGGCAGAGGATCTTCGTCTGATGCATCGAAATCTGATTGTGCACCGTACGGTTCGTTCCAGGCGTGTCGACTGAGCGCTCTCTTGCTCATGGCGTCTTGTCTACGCCAGATCGGTACATCACTTTGACATTGATCAGGCTGAGGTCCTTGACATTGTCGAGAACATCTGGTTCAGCGACGTTCTTGAACGTGCAGTTCTCAAGATAGATTCTGGTGGCCGGCGATCGGTCATAAGCGCGAATCCAGATACCAAACCGGCTCTTGTTGCATTCCAGATTCTTGATCTCCACATTCCGCACGATCGGCGTGAAATTCCCCTTGTCCCCCTCTTCATAGTAGAAATCGACCTTCACGACTGCCTCAGCCACCTGCCCCACCTTGACATTCCTCATGTAGACGTTTTCGATCACGCCACCGCGCACAGCATTTGTTTTGATTCGAAGAGCCCTGTCGAGGTTGGGGCTGTCCATGGTGCAGTCCTCAGCAAAGACGTTCCTCACGCTCCCGCTGACTTCGCTTCCGATCACGACACCGCCGTGACCATTCTTCATCGTGCATCCCTGGATGATGATGTTCTCACTGGGCACGTTCACGCGCCTGCCATCATCGTTTCTTCCGGATTTAATGGCGATGCAATCATCACCATTATTGAAGAAACATTTCTTGATGAGCACGTCTGCGCACGATTCCGGATCACAGCCATCGTTGTTCGGTCCCTGTCCTTCAGTCGTAACGCCAATGATGGAGACGTTTTTGCAGAGCACGGGATGGAGAAACCACATCGGAGAGTTCTTGAAGGTGACACCCTCGACCAGAACATTCTTGCACCGGTATGGCTGGAAGAAATTCGGACGAAGGAATGATCCTTCCCCGAATGTTCGGTCGCTGACGGGGATTCCTTTCTCCCCCATATCCATCAATCTCCTCCTGGCCTCATTCTGGTTTGATTTCCCAGCGCTGCTGTCCCTATTCCCCTTCCAGCTCCACCAGTTGCCAGACGCGCCCTGACCGTCGAGAACACCTTCACCCGTCACGGCAATATTCTCCTGCTCGAAGGCATAGATAAGAGCAGAATAGTTCATGCACTCGACTCCCTCCCACCGCGTGAAGACGACAGGAAGATACTTTCTTGGATCGGTACTGAAGCGGATCGTTGCGTCTTTGGAAACGTAGAGATTGACATTACTCTTCAGGTGTATCGCGCCGGTGAGGTAAACTCCCTTCGGAACTACAACTCTGCCGCCACCTTCGGCATTGCACTTTTCAATTGCCAACTTGAACGCCTTGCTGCAGTCGGTTTCCCCGTCACCCACCGCGCCAAATCCTGTAACATCAAAGACCTTGTTCGGAAATACTGGCGGAGAAGTACGTTTCAAGAGCGCAGGGAGGCCATCCCACCCTTGCGGACTTTGCGACACAGACTGCGCGATTGCCCGGGGCACCAGAGACTTAATCAGACCCCGCAGCTTGAGCCACGCAACCAGGTCCCTCGTCCACGGAAGGGTATTGGCAAACGGAGGCTTGTCCCCCAATCCAAGCCCATGCTTCCCTTGCTCGTAGAGATGAAGATCAAACGGGACCCCATTCTTCTGCAGCGCTCGAGCAAACTCAAGACTATTTTCCACGCTGACAGCCTGATCTGCGACGGTATGCCAGAGAAAACAGGGTGGTGTGGACGCGGTGACCTGAAGTTCGTTCGAGTAGCGCGTGACCAAATCCTCGGAAGGATTGAGTCCAAGAAAATTCTCCCGCGATACTTTATGTCCGATTGGGCCCATCGAGATGACCGGATAACAAAGAACACCAAAGTCGGGGCGCGAGCTGACACGTTCGATGGAATCTCTCGAAGCCGGGTCGCCGTTGTCGAAATGCGTCATCATCGTTGATGCAAGATGCCCCCCGGCTGAAGATCCCATGATGCCGATTGCATTCGGATTGAGATTCCATTGAATTGCACGCGCGCGGACCATCCGTATCGCCTTTGCCGCATCCGCAGTGATTTCGCGGAACCCGTACCCGTCGCAACCAAGTCGGTACTTCAACACAAACGCCGTGATGCCATACATGTTGAGAAAACGAGCGTAGTCTTCCCCTTCATGCTTTGCGAGACCTCTGTACGCCCCGCCCGGACAGATAACTATTGCTGTCCCTGTGACGTTGTCCGAATCTGGCGTATACATCGTGAGCGTCGGAATGTCTTTGTCTGCCGCGCCGACTACCTCGGGCCACAACCGAAAAACCTGTTGACCGTTGCTCGCTTGAATTCCGAGAAAGATCGCGAGGACAATCAGCAGCGACCGTGTGTTTTTCATAGAGTTCTTTCCTTCGTGCGAAAAGGGTTGTTTCGCCTCAGCCAAAAGTCACTTTGTCGTGAAATGCCATACCGGCCCCTGAACCGTGTCACGATTCACAATTTCACCGATTCGCCAGTAGTATGTTGTCTTCGGTTCCAGCGCGCCAATCTTGAAAGTATTCTCCTTCTGGTGTGCGACGAATTCTGGTGAACCGCTTTTGCCGAAATACACAAGGTGATCAGTAGCGTTCCGCGATGGAACCCACGTGACCACCATGTTCCCTGTCCGAACTCCGTACGATCCATCACGAGGCTTCGGCTGAAAGACAAACGGCAACACTGCCGGCATGCTTTCCTCCGGATCCCATTTGCCTCCGAATGTCCATTTCGCTGTCACCTGATCTTGCGTCGGTGCACCGTCCGCTTCCGAGAGGTTGTCCTTGAACCAGTCATAGTCGCCCCCTTCGCGATGACAGTTGTAGAAATAGTGACGTGGTCCCCATTTCCACACCTTCGCATTAGGAGAGACCGGCAGATAAATGGGGCGATCAGCCATATTGCGCGAGAAGATGCAATCGAGCAGATAGATTTGCGCATCCGAATGATGGCGACCGAGCGGAAACTTCGGAACTCCGTCGAAGCTCGAATACCGGATGACAAACTTCTGATCTTTGTTGTGAGAGCCGTCGTGCCAAATGCTTGCGCCGAGATTGTGACCGTAGAATTTGCTGTCGGTGATGTAGCACCATCCCCGGGGGCAGACATAATCGACCCACCCCTCAAAGTAGCAATTCGCGTGATAATACATCCCGTTGTCGCGATTCCAGAGACTGATCGTGTCGTTGCCGTCAGCAATCACATTGCAGTTGAGGATAATGATGCGTGTTCCGTTGCCTCTTATCGCAAACTGATGCTTGGGCGTATTATAGAGAGAGCCATAATTATTGTGTACCGTCAGGTTTGCGAGCGTCAGATCGGTGACGGTCGAATCGATGTTCACAACGGCAGATCCCCAATCGCTGTTATTGTGATCCTTCGCCCAGTTCTCGCGTAACTCAGCAAACACAATCCGCGTGCTGTCCCGATCCTCACCAACAAGAGTCACAAAACTCCGCTCAACATAGACCTTTTCGTCGTACGTCCCTCGTTTGATCAGAATAATGATATTTCGGGAGTTGTTCTTCGGAATGGAGTTGAGAGCCTCCTGGATTGTACGAAACGTCCCGCTGCCATCCTTAGCAACGATAATATCTAGTTCTTGGCCGGCGGCCGGGAAAGAAAGGCAAAAAACGGTGAACCAAAGTAAATGAATCGATCTCGCAGCAAACTGTTTCATATTACATCATGCGTGTCAGCTTACAAGCTCTATGCAATTGCGGGTTCGCTGGGCGTTTTCATCTCACAATGATAGCATCTCTTCTCACGTCTGCTGTCTGCTCGACAGCACGCTTTGCTTTCGATACATCCGCACGTAACAACTGCACGTTGTCAGTTTCTATTCCACTAGCACGAACGAACAGCTCAGCTGGATTCGCCGTCGTGACCTGCTCTAGTCGGATATTCTTGCTGTTCTTCACGGTAAGGATTGGTCCGGACTTGAAATCCAGCCGCACATCAGCTACAGTGATCCCAGAGGCATCCTCCACCGTGAAGGCACGGTCAGACGTGACGGAGAGATTTTTCAATGAGATATTCTCGATCGGTGCGTCCCCAAGTCCGCGGATGAAGAGCGCGTCCGTCGCACCATCGCACTCAATGTTTTTGATTTCGAATTCCCTGAAATGCGGTATGCGCGCCTTAGTGGAGTCGAAATCTCCATTGCCATTGTAGAACATATCAAACAAGATTGCCTGGTTTGCGATATCCTTCATCCGGATGCCGTCGACAAAGATTTTTTCGACCCTGCCGCCCCGGTCACGGGCCGATTTGAAACGAAGACCAATATCGGTCCCGATGAAGGTGCAGTTCTTCACGGAAATGTTTCGCATGCCGCCCTCAGTGTTGCTGCCGATGACGAAGCCTCCATGGCCATGGTACACGATACAGTCTGCGATGACGACATTCTCGAGTGCAAATTCTCTCTTTGCGCTCACGCTTGATTTCATGCAAATCGCGTCATCGCCTGCGTCCAGTACATTACGATAGAAAAGAACGTTGCGGCACGCAGAGATGTCCGCGGCATCAGTATTCTGCCCCCACCAATTGTTAATGACAGAGGTGTTGCGAATGATGACATTCTCGCACTCGGTCGGATGAAGCGCCCAGCCCGGAGTATTGACAAACGTTGGACCGTCAATGAGTACGTTTTTGCAGTTGTATAAATCAAGCATAGTTGGCCGGAGGAACTCTCGCGCTCCAGCGACTTCAATGGGTGAGGGTGTCTTGTTAGACGTACGAAGATCCTTGAGATACTCTTGTCCATTCATTGCCTCTTTTGAGGGCCACCACATCTTTCCATCAGGAGTCACTGCTCCCCCTGAGGCAACCAGATCCTTCCATTGCTGTTCCGTGAGCTTCTCCTTCTTGGTGGGACGCCAATGCTGCCCATTTCCGTTGAATATCCCCTTCCCCGTTATCGCGACATTAGTCAATCCTTGACCATGGATCGGCGATGTGACGCGAATTCCCCTCGCAGGCATTGGATAATCTTCGAACCTCGGACTGAAGAGCACCATCGCCCCAGCATCCACATGCAATTCGATGTTGTTGTCCAGTTCTATTGGTCCCGTGAGCCACGTTCCTGCGGAGATGACAACCGTGCCGCCCCCCTTCTTCACGCACGCCCGAATCGCATCATTGATTGCTTGCGTATTCATCGTCCGGCCGTCAGGGACGGCTCCGAAGTCAACAATACTCACTCGACTGCCCGGAATTTCTGGCAGCTGAATCTGAGGCATAGGAAAGGGAAGACTGGAAGTGTACGCTTTGATCTCTTGATCTGGCGGTCTTGAAAGCTGGGCTTCAATTTCTGGCGTCAAGAAGGGGATGATCATGAGAGAAACCGCTGTGAAGGCTGTTGAATGAAGCCTCATGACTTTTTCCTCCATTCTTTTCAAAAATGCCTTCGTGCAGCAAGCTCTGAGCCCAACTATTTCTGCACGTGATCGATAAGCGAAGAGCACGATGTTGGAATCAATCTCACCGAGGATTGGCACGAAGCTGGCGACACATGAATCTCTTCAATCGCTAGGTATTGGAGCGGCTTGTTGTAGAAGCCACCGGAAGAGGTTTTCAGCCGCCTTGTCGTTCTCGTATCCTTCCGGGAGTTTTCTGTGATCCATGTACTCGTTGTAGAGCCACGGATCGCCCACGGCAAAGACAGCCCCCCTCCCAACCTTTGCATAGGCCATGATCACGTCACCGCGATCTGAGAAGAGGGCAGCTGCAGGATCTTGAACCTTCAGTGTACAGATCTCCTTCATGTAGATCTGCCTGACTCCTTTGAACAATGGATGATCAGGGAGGGAGTCGAACTTCCCCATGTCGTAGGCATTGCCGACAACCTTGTTCCGGCTGTCCTCGTTGAACTGGATACCGAACCTGGCCGCCAGTTGATTGAAATGCTCGAATTCCGCGTTCCCCTTGTCATTTCCCATCAGCACAAGAACTCCGCCGTTCTTCACCCACTTCTCGATCGCATCGATGGCGGACTGCTCGAGATAGTTGGGATGTTCAGTCTCCAGTGGCGTGTCGGGATCAACGATGACGTAGATGCTCGCTCTTTTGAGAGCCTGAATCGTCGGAGCATCACAAAGAGAATCGACAGAGGCTCCAAGATTGGTAATGATGTTGCCCAGGATGGAGAATCCAGAGTTTGTCGTATCCTCCCACACGTAATGATAGCGGACAGACCGACCCTGAGCGTCCTTCCTCCATTCATTGTTATAGAAGCAGTCAAGACACACGATCTTGTCCAGCCCGACAACCGACCTTTCATCAAGAGACTTCAAGGACTTGGCCAAAGGCGAATCCAACTCCTTTATGCCCTCGACAACGAGCGCGGCGATCTTCATTGCACCGTTGTGGTTGAAGTGCGTGTCGTCCTCTTTGCCACCCCGAACTGCAGTGAAGTATCCCGGCTTCGCCCGAAAGAAAAGCTTCTTGCACTCTTCCGGTCCAAGCTTTTCGAGCAGCTGCATGCTCTTCTTGTGCAGGTCGATCAAGCCGATGCCTTGTTCAGCAGCAAGTTCGCGGACGACACCGGGATAGTCACCATGAACATCATAGAATTTGCCATTTTGATCAAACCGCCTGCGGCACACCGGTGTGAGCAGGATCGGTATTGTGCCCTTCAAGCGTGCCTCGTTGACAAATCGCAGGAGGTTGTTCCTATAATCCGTATGGGGCGCTGCGTACCTGGTGGAGTCTTCCTTCTTTACATCATTGTGACCAAATTGGATGAAGACGTATTCGCCCGGCTGCAGCTTGTCATAGACGGTTTTCCACCTTCCCTCAGCAAGAAAGCTCTTCGCACTTCTGCCGTTCTGGGCATGATTCTCAATGAGGACATTCCCCCCAAAGAACAGAGGGAAAACCTGACCCCACCCCCGCTCCGGGTTCCCGATAACCGGCTTGTCCGCCATTGTCGAATCCCCAATCAGAAAAATCCTTACTTGACCTTCCGTCGAGAGACTGAGAGTCGGCAGGGCGAACAGAACTGTCAAGAGCCACCAGGTTGAGCCCCTTGGTGTTTGCATATACGTCGATCACTAATTGATGGCAAGAGAATGTAGAAACCTAAGCGGTCTTCACAACACGTTTCGTGTCCTTCGCTTCTGCAGACGGGCCTTTCCTTCCGACACAGGTTTCCCGCAGAATCAACTCCGTCGGAATCTCGATATGCTGCTCCTGAACCTCATCCGGGTTTCTGATCATGTCGAGAATCATCTGCACTGCTTTTGTTCCTAACTCATGGGTTGGTTGCAGGACACAACTCAGGGAGGGGGTGATAAATCGGTTCGTATCGCTATCGCCAAAACAGATCACATCAATATCATCGGGGACACGAAGGCCAAGATCTTTGGCAGCTTCGTACACTCCAAGCGCAACGGGATAGGTAACAGCAAAGACAAATTCTGGAAGGTTCCCGCTATGATGGAGTTGCATGAATCCCCTATACCCGTCGTCCTTCCCAAACCCCCCGTGGATGATCCAGTCATTGTTGATCGGAATTCCGTGCTTCTTCATCGCCTGCTCGAAGCCCAGCAGACGATTTTTTCCGATACTGATGTGAGGATTGCCTCCAAGAAATGCTATCTTGCGATAGCCTACCTTGATCGCCTGTTCGAGCGCCTCAAATGCACCCCCCCGGTCATCGACCAGCACCGTGCTAAATCCCGGCAACGGAGGGTCGGGCATCCTGTCGACGAACACCACCGGGATGCCCATCTTCTTTATCCACTTAAAGACCTCAACATCTTTCGTCTCCTGAGATATCGAGATAATGATGCCATCCACCCTCATCGAGACCAATGTCTGAATGTGCTTCTTCTCCCGCTCTGCATTTTCCTGGGATACCGTCAGGATGGTCTCATAGTTATTGTCAAATGCCGTGTTGTAGATCGCTTCAATGACTGACCCGAAAAAGAAGTGGGCGATCTTCGGGATGACCACCCCCAGCATGTTCGATCGCCGCGCGGAGAGATTCCTCGCGATGAAGTTCGGGCTGTAGCCTAGATCACTGGCAATTTTCCTTATGCGTTTCGCCGTCTTCTCCGAAATATCGGGATGACCTCGCAGCGCTTTCGAAACGGTCACCCGAGAGACTTTCACCCTTTTCGCAATGTCATCGAGTGTTATATGAGAGTTACGTTTCACGTCAACGCTCCTTCAAATAGTTTGCCGCAAGAACTGTGGTGGTGCACCACTCGCCTTGCCATTATTTCTTGTTGACATTCCTGATGGCAGAACTTCCCTTCTGCAGTTCGATTGCCGCCAGCAGAAACGGGCCATATCCTTTCATGTCGTTGGTTCGTTGTGGTTCGCCGATATAGTATTCATAGCGTCCATCTCTGTAGGGCTTGCCCCCTAAACCGGCACCCTGGCACGTGTGAAGAAGGTCCACGAACCCCCTGGCATCAACCGACACAAGGTGTTTGACGATCCCCCGAAATGACTCTTGTGCCACACCGTAGTACGTCTTGTTGAGATAGCCCTTGTTGGCCCCCTTGGCGAAGGTATAGGCAAACATGCTGGATGCGGATGCCTCAAGGTAGTTCCCTGCTCTCGAGCCTTGATCCATCACCTGATACCAGAGATGTGTTTTCTTGTCCTGGAATTTCAAAACCGCCCCGGACAGGTTTCGAAGGATCGAAATGAGTTCGATTCTTCGCGGATAGCTCTTCGGCAGAAAATCCAACACATCGACGATCGCCATTGCATACCACCCCATGGCTCTTCCCCAGAAAATGGGAGAACACCCTGTCTCCTGGTTTGCCCAGGGCTGCTGCTTGCTCTCATCCCAGCCGTGATACAACAAACCTGTCTTGGGGTCACGAGTATGCTTCGCGATGTAAGCGAACTGGTTGACAATGTCATCGAACGACTTTGGTTGGTTGAACTTCTTCGCATACCAGGCATAGAACGGTTCGGCCATAAAGAGACCATCCAGCCACATCTGGTACGGATAGATCTGCTTGTGCCAGAACCCCCCCTCGTGCGTCCGGGGTTGGTTCTTCAGCTGACGCCTGAGAGTGTCTGCAGCGCCTTTGTATTTCTTGTCCCCTGTTGTCTCAAAGAGCGTCAGCAGCGCTCTGCCAACGGCCGCGTTGTCGAGATTGAAATCGTCATACTTGTAGGTCTTGATCCTCCCCGATTCCTCGACATACTGGTCGATATTTCCCTTGATGAAATTGAAGTAACGCTGGTCCTTCGTGAACAGCCACATTTGATGAAGGGCTTCCAGCATCAGTCCCTGCTCATAGTTCCACTTGTCGCTCGGAGAGAGCGAATCATACGTCACTGCGCCGGGATGGCGCAGTACCGAAAGACTCGGCTATCCTCTTCGACCACGGCCACTGAGGGGAAATGGACAATGAATCACCCCCCTTCTTTGGTAGGTTGCTGCAATTGCTCGTTGTCGGCAGAGGCAGAAGGAACAGAACTGATATCAAGAGACCCACAGATGTTGCTTTCACGGTATCCCCTTTGAAGCTCACACGGGTACTGTTCAAGGAGTCAGGGACTCCAGAGACGGTAGAACGACGAGAGCGCCGCGCAGGCGCTGAGAAATCCAAGCTCAGCTCCGTGCGGCACGTAGTCTCAGAGTCTTCGTCATTTCGCTAACACCATTTTTTGTGTCTGAGCGAACTCACGTGCTCCAACTGACACAGGTAGACTCCTGAAGCAAAATGAGAGGCGTCAAACGTCGCCTGATACGATCCAGACTGGAGCTCGCCATTCACGAGTGTGGCACCCCCCCTGGCGAGGAGATCGAACACCCTCAGCGTCACGAAGCTCTTCGCGTAGTCTATGCACATAACAATGGTACTATCGACATTCTGGCCGATGATCGTGATATGCGCCTTCCTGGTCGGGATCACGAGCTTCTCTTCACAGATCCCGTTCTTAACGAAAATGACATACTGCCGATCTGCGTAGTCGCGGCAAGCACTGAACGCTTCCTGGATGGTCTGGAAATTGTCGCTCCCATCTTTCGCCACCACAAAGTCGTAAGGACCGGCTGCAAACGCTTGCACGTTGAAAAGAACAAGCAGAAGTGCCAGGTATCCAGTGCGTTGGCTTGTCATCGACCCTTCAACGTTTTGTTCAAGAACTTCAGTGTGTGTTCCAGCGTCGGCTGAAACCATGGATGGAACAGCCAGAACGGATGGGGACTATCAGGAATCGTGTGAACTTCAGAGTAAATACCGAGCTTGTTCAGCTGAGCAATCATCTCGTCACGCCCGGCGTGATATCGCTCCAGCGAGCTATTGATGAACAGGATCGGTGGTGTCTTCCTGTCAGCGTAGTTGATGGGCGATGCTTCTCTCCATATTTCTGGATTTTCCGTGAACGAAGCCCCAAACCATGATTTTCCCGCTGAAGGTTTCTTGGGATCGTCATCTTTCGCACTCTCAGCAGGAGCGGTAAGATCAACAACGCCGTCGACATCGATGACAGCTTGCACGCTGCTCGAGTATTCCGGATAACCAGAACTTCCTTCGAACTTCTTCATGTCTCCGGTCGTACCGAGAAACGCCGCCAGCTCTCCACCAGCCGAGCACCCATATACTGCAATCTTATCCGGGTCGATGGAGATTCTCGATGCGTTTGCGCGCACCCACTGTACCGCTGCTTTCAGATCGTAGATTCCCGCTGGGTAAAGAGCCTCGACCGAAAGTCGATATTCCACAGTCGCCACCACGTAGCCGTTTGCAGCCAGTTGTTGGGCCATCGGCCACTCCATCTGTCGGTACCCCGATCGCCAGCCCCCGCCATGAACGAGAATGACGGCAGGATATGTTCCCTTGCCCTTGTCACGTGGAGAAAAGAGATCCAGGTGGAGTTCTCTCTCTCCGTAGTGCATGTAGACAATATTCTCCTCAGCGACAACTCCATCCGGCAGCTTCGGCTCAACCAGTTTCGAACTAGGATACTGCTTGTACACCTTTATCGCAGTGCTGCCGAGAGTGAATGACGTGTCGGATGGAATCGCCCTTTGTTTGCTGGAGGACTCCTGCGCGTTCACCGAAACGCCCGAGAGCGCGAAACAGACCATCACCGCAATGGCGACAACGCGACCAATCGATATGCGTATCGGCTTTTTCTGATTCACGCTGCGGGAGGGAAACCGAAAAACGTGTCGGGGCCGGAACGGTGAGCCTCCAGCCCCGATGGACAAAGTCAGCACCACGCGACCACTACTTCACCAGAACCATTTTTAGAGTCTGAACAAAATCACCGGCCTTCAACCGGTACAGGTACACGCCCGAGCTCAACCTCGATGCATCGAACGTGGTCTTGTATGTTCCCGGTGTAAGCTCTCCATCGATAAGCCGCGCGACGGATTGTCCCAGAACGTTGAAGACCTCAAGGACGACGTGACTGTTCTTGGAGATTGAGTATTCGAGAGTCGTTGACGGGTTGAATGGATTCGGGTAGTTCTGGCTCAACGCAAAACTCACGGGCACTTGACCATTCGTCCTCTCAACATCCGTGACACCTTTGAACGCCCATCGTTTATCGCCGATTTGTGAACCGTCCGTTGCAGCGTGTGAAAGATCGATGCTGGCTATGTAAGAACAATCAAGCGTGTCAGAATAGTATTCTAGCCTGTGCCGATGGAAGTCGTACGTCCAATTCCAAATTGCATAGGTGTTAAGCGTGGGTTTGTTTTTCTTGTCCAGGTTTTTGTTCAAAGCCCACCTTATCAATTCTGTCATCAAACCGGGGGTTGCTGTCGGTTTGATGGTATTGACCGGTATAAATGTGGTGACGGTATCTTTGCCTTGAGAAGCCAGGACCGTATTCATATTCCATGTTAGATAGGGGGGGCCTTGTCTGTGATAAAATGGTCCCGCGTAGATGGTGTCATTCGGTGGGCCCAATGCAAGCATGGCCTTGCCAGAATCCGATGAAGCATAATAGTTCTTCTGAATATCCCACTTGGCGTTATTGTTCTTGTTCGTCAGGACCCATGTCATCCTCGGAAGCTTATTGACCGGATCATTCTCACCTGGATCGCTGAATTCTACCTGACGAATATAAGCCGTGTCCTCGCCCAAGGCAAAATGATCAACAAGCAGGTTGTTGGTTATCTGCAATGTGCCGTTCCCGCTCGTGTCGACCGTCCCCAATGACAAGAATCCATGGTAGGACATAGAATACAGAATGGTGTTATGGTCGAAAATAAGATTCCTGATGCTGTTGGCACTGGTCGCCTGATAGTGGCGGATGACACGATCATACAGGTTAACAAATGTGCAGTTTTGTATGATCATCGTGTCGATTTTTACGTTTCTGGCGTCTATGAATTTCCCGGCGCCAAAATTCGATGTGGGGTGTCCCATATCCGCGAAAATGGAATTCGTCACCTTGACGACGGTTACTGGTCCTTCTGTCCTGATTATCTGACCAGCTATCGTCTTCATGATACAGCTATCAATGTAGATACGAGTGTTCGTGGAATTTGAAAGAGTTCTCAACATCATGGTGTTTGAGTACTTGAGAAGCGAATCGACAAACTCGTAATACCCGGAGACCATGATGTGTGTCAAACGGAATTTGACATTGCTGGCCAACTGTGACATTTGTCCAGGAACTGCACCACCACCGGTAGCCGTCGGAAAGAAATAGATTGATGGATCATAATGTCCCGCCTCACCGTACGCTGCTCGAAACGTGACCGTACTGCCTGGTTGATAATCGAGTGTAGCGTTCCATGCATAGATTCCATCTTTGTGCAGGACATACACACGGGTACCAGCTTTGAATGCATCGCTCGAAGTATCTCCCGCGATTACCGCGTTCAGGTATCGACCCGCGCCAAAACCTGAGGTCGCAAAGTAATCCTCGACCACCAAGTCTTGGCTCAATGCCTTCATCGGGAGAAGCAGGAGCAAAAATACACTCAGCCTGTAGACTTTTGTTCCCATTGCAGCCTCCTAATTTTTGTTAAGTGATTTGTTAACTGGAAACAACTGGTTGTAAAGTTTACATCGATATCCTGATTCCAACATCTGCTGTGGTGCCATAAAGTTCTGCCGTGCGAGCCAGATGCCAGTTTCTCACTGTATTGACCCTCGAGGTAGACTCTTGCCTGTTTGTGAAGTTGTTGATGTTCAGGAAGAGAGAAACATTCTTGAAGATTTCTTGTTTCAGCGCCAGATCCCATTTCACAAAACTGTTGACGTGGGCATCAGCCTGACCATCGGTCGAGTATTGTTGAACATACTCACCTTGGTAGAAAACCGACACCCTTGCCGAGAAGCCCCCAATGTCGTATCCAAGAGCTGCGTTGCCAAAGAGCTTCGGCTGATTCTCTGATTGCCTTTTCACTTCCGTCGCCGCATTGTATGGAGTCCCGGGCACCCACTTCCCCTGGCCCGTCCGGGGGTTCACCTGCCACACGGAGTCTTGTTTTGATTCACTCTGAATAATATACGTTTCGGAACGAGTGAGTGAACCGTTGTACGACAAGGTGATGTTTTTGAGGTAACCGGGCAGAAATCCGAAATTCATTTGATGTTCAAACTCAAAACCCCATGCCTCGGAGGGGCGGTCGGAGTTATAAGGCACCGTAATGCTATAATTGTTCGTCCTAGCAAGCAGAGATTTGAAAGGCTCGACGTTTTGCCACGTTACGCCGAGGGCGGTTAACACGGAATCGAAGCTACGACTTATCGTTACGTTCGTCATTTGATGGTAGAGGTTATCGATTCGCTTGTAGAAGGCTGAAAACGAAATCAAACCAATCGTGTTGCTGTACACCTGTGTATTGATCTCATAATTCCACGCTTTTGTATCCCTGAGGTTAGGGTTCCCGAGCGTAATCGGTGTTGGACTCCCGGCAATTAATGCAAAGCGCGGCAGGCGTGAATCATAATCCGGCCTTGCCAGTGCCCGATACGCGGCGAACCGAACGCTGAGAAAATCTGTCGGTCTTAGCGTCAACTGCACGTTCGGCAACCATATCGTCTCCGTATACGCAGCGGTTGTGTCCTTAGTCCCTGTTGTGGCCGAAATAATAATGCCGATGGTAGAGAGACCCCCGGGGGCAAAGTGCGCTTCATAATCATTTTTTTCTTGCTCAACCCGCACACCAGCAATCAACGTTGCCGCCTGTCCAATATTGAGAGTGTTCATCAGATAGCCCGCCGACAGTCTCTCCGTCACAACATACTCATTCAGTCGTGCCTGGTCATTGGGATTATACTCCAACGATGCTCCGGAGACCCCATTTTTGTTAATCTCGTACCATAGTTTCAGAGCGTCACCGTCGATGAGCGGACTCATCCTATAAAGGCTCAGGAGATCCCGCGTTACGGGTGGTTGATTGATAAAGTCAGACAACGATGGACTTCCGATGGTGCGGTGCAGGTAGTAATCTTCAAAGCGTGTGCCGGTCAGATTGATTGACGAACCATCGATGTTCCTGGAATAAAAGCCATGGAGATATGAATTATCGTCATACTCTGACTCGTCCCGCCACCGTGATCGCTCTTTGTATTTTCCTCCGATTTTTACTTCGCCAGAGAGTAGTTCCGTCAAGCTATATTTTCTGGACACATTGAGCGCTGCGGCCCTTTCTCGCTCAAAATTCTGCTTTTGGAACCGGGATGCCGTCGTTAATGTCGCACTGGGATAATCATTTGCCGCATACGGTATGATGTTCAGCTCCGGATGATCCTTCGCAACGGGCATGGACTGTCCCGTTATCACGCCTGGAGTCTCAGTGAACGCCACTTGATAATCAAATGGATTCTTCACCTTTGAATGCGCATATGATATGCTCCAATCAACTTCAAATTCAAACAGGAAGTTTTTCCCTTGCAACGAAGCATCGGTCGTACTCGTTCCGAGTTCCGTATATCGATAATTGTAGTCCCAGTTGACACCACCAGCCCCAGCCGGGTAGATCCTATTATAGAGCGTGTAATTTCTTTGCGTGCTGCTGTACAGGCCGCTCAGTTTTACTACGCCGCTGTCGGGGGTATTGACATCAAGGATGACCTGACCACCACCCCTTTTACGAAGTTCATCGGTAAAATCAACTCTAAATTGGTTTACTTTGTAATCATTGTCGAGTGCGGTTGTGCTTGGATCATAGTCGGGTAGGCTTTGATTCTTGAAGGTCCCGTACCCGTAGGTGATGTCCTCTCTGCTCCGGATCTTCTTCTCTGCACTACCCTGAAGTTGCACACCCAGTATATCATTGAAAAATCGTTCACCATACCGGACTGAAAAGTCATACTGGTTGGTCGATTTCATAAGATGATTGTAATCTCCCTTGAAATCAAAACGCAACATCCGCTCGGAAGGAGCTTTTCTTGTCACTAGGTTGACGGTACCTGCGATTGCATCTGCATCCTGATCGGGAGTAAGTGTTTTGTAGAGTTCAATACCCGCCAGCGATCCCTGTGAAAGCATGCTGAGGTCAACATCCCGCGAAGTGGAATCTGTTGCCGGTATCCTGATGCCATCGACCGTGATATTGCTGAACTTTGAGCTGAGTCCTCGCAGAACTACTCTCGTCGCCTCTCCGCCCGAACGAAGAACCGATACGCCTGGTAGGCGTCCTATTGCCTCCGCCGCATTTGCGTCAGGCAGTTCCTTGATCTTTTCTTCCGAAACGACGCTAATGATGGTGTTAGAGGAAATTTGCCGATTGATGGCTGCCACCTGGCCGCGCATCTGCGCGGTGACCACCACTTCTTGACCCTGGATGACCGTCGAGGTCAATTGAACGTCCAGACGTCTGACGGGGTGCCTTGCAAAATCTACGTCGATCACTTTGACTTCATATCCGATGCAGGATATCTTTACCTTGTAGACCTTTTCCGGTATTCCGGTGATCTTGTATTCTCCTTCAATATTTGTCGCATTGCCCATTCCTGTTCCGAGGAGGATGACGTTGACACCTACAAGCTTCTCATGCGTCAAGGAGTCGGAGACAACGCCACTCAATATCGCTTGACCATAGAGACTCATTGGCAATAGAAGAAGGATCAGGGTGAGTATTGCCAGCGGAAAGCGTGCTTTCATAGAAACCCCAGCTGATAATTTGTTCTCAGTAGAGAAGATCGACGCAACGTGATAAACGCGGGGCAGACGAGAACTAGAGAAATGAACACGCAAATGAAGCGCACCGTACTCCGGGTGCATTGCGTGGCTGTGCTACACGATGACGGCATAAACGAGGAGCCTTCGGAGAGATTTGTTTTAAAGACCGTTTCGGCGACAAACAGTCTGAGCGGAAAGCGCGTGTCTTGGGTCACCTCAAAATTACTTAACCGTTTACTTTACCGCTCACGGCGCAACATGATTTTATGAAAACAAAAGGTATTTGTCAAGCAAAATGGATTTCTTTTGGCCCGCACCAGACCGTCATTGCCAATTCTGCAAAAACATAGAACATGGCTCTCTGACTGCGCAGAACCAAGGTGCGAGGTGGGAATCTATTCAGGGACCTAGAAAGAGCGGTTTTATGTGTCGATCAAAGAGATTCTCGGTTACATTGCTCCCAATGATTTCGCGCGAGCTTTTCAGCATACCGAGATATCGATCCCCCATCTCGGCCGCCACTTTATATCCAACATGGAGCAACTGCCTGAGGTGGAGATTGAACTGAGGATCTAACTGATCATGCCTCAGCGCATGCGCGTATTCTCCGCTCCCCCACGAGCGAACTTTCTGCGGAGAAGGAAGTTTCGAACGATCGATGTCGATGACCGTCTCATATGGTTTGCACAGTTCATCAATGCGATCATATGCCGCCGCATAGACAGCTTGGGCAATTGCCAATCCCTGACCACCGGACATTGCTAATCCGATGAGCTCCTCGAGCCAAGTCGTGCCCGCCGTCTTAAGGTGCAAGCCTGCGTCGTGCTTCTTGATCGCACGGTGCACAATCGGATAGATGGAGAACTTGTCACTTCCAGAGTGCACGCTCAGCTTCAGGTTCTTCGGCAGATCAAACGTCTTGATTGCATGAGCAATCACCAGCAGATCCTCTTCAAACTCTGTCGCAAACTTCTCAAGCGAACCCACATAATCAATACCTTTCAGAAAGCTTCCCGTGAATTTTGGCGCGATCGTCTGCACCGGCACCCCCTCGTCCGCGAGAGCCGCAAGAACGAAGAAGAGCTCAGCCGGCGTCTGCGGCTCGTTTGCTTCATCAGTCGAGACCTCGGGGACAAAACTCCCTACCCCCTTCTTCCCTGCAATATAGCAATAGATCTTTCCAGCTTCCTTCACTGCAAGAAGATACTTACATCCAATCGCCTTGAGATCTTCGTCGGTCACCTTTGTCGTCGTCCGGACCCCCGGGACTGGAAACTCCGCCGTATACTTCTTCATTGATCTGACGAACGAATCGATCTCCTGCTCCCCTGCAGATTTCCCAATGAAGTCTGCCACGTCCAGCGTGAAGAAATTGCTCGATTCCAGAAACAGATCGACGTTTTTCAAGCCGATATGATCCGCATCGACATAGTATGAGCTCTTCCAGTTGCGTTCCCTGACAGCATTGTCCGCTTCAAGCCTGGTATCCGCTGGATTGGTGCCCACAATCGTGTGCTCACGGTATGATTTGTTCCATACAGGAACGATCTGGGCCCCGCGCGCTTCTGCTTGCTCGAACGCGCGCAGCTGTGCCGCGCCCTGATGTCCAAATCTGTCACCTATACCGATTGAGTATTTTTCAATTGTCATCGAGATCTCTGTTTTCTTTTCCCTGACAACGACCTACACAACGTAGGCGGAGGAAGCTGTTTCGCCACCCCGACCCGTCCAATTGGTGTGGAAGAAATTTCCCCGCGGCTTGTCCACGCGTTCGTACTGGTGAGCGCCAAAGTAGTCGCGCTGCGCCTGTAGGAGGTTTGCCGGCAAGCGCGCATGGCGGTATCCGTCGAAATAGTTGAGCGCCGTCGAAAACGCAGGCACCCACACGCCGTTGAGAATTGCTGCGGAAATGACGCGCCGCCACGCCTCTTGCGATGAATCGATCTTCTCTTTGAAGAAGGGATCGAGTAACAGGTTGGCCAGGTCCGGCTTCTTGTCGAATGCTTCCTTGATCTTACCAAGAAACACCGACCGGATGATGCAACCGCCACGCCACAGAAGGGCGATACCGCCATAGTTCAGTCTCCATTTGAATTCCTCCGCTGCAGCGCGCATCAGCGTGAAGCCCTGCGCGTAGGATACAATCTTGGAGGCATAGAGCGCTTTTTCCAGATCCGCCAAAAAGGCTTGTTTGTCGCCCGAAAACCTGGCTTTTGGGCCGTTTAGGACTTTCGACGCATCCACGCGTTCATTTTTGATCGCCGAGAGGCAGCGCGCAAACACCGCTTCACTGATCAATGTCAGAGGAATGCCGAGATCCAGGGAGGTTACACTTGCCCACTTTCCGGTCCCTTTCTGGCCGGCAGTGTCGAGGATCTTGTCCACCAATGGCTTGCCATCAGAGTCCTTGTAAGCCATGATGTCCCGCGTAATCTCGATGAGATAGCTATTCAAATCCCCCTTGTTCCACTTCTCGAACACCTCGTGAATTTCATCTGCGTTCATACCAAGCAATTCATGCATCATCTGGTACGCCTCGCAAATGAGCTGCATGTCGCCGTACTCAATCCCGTTGTGGACCATCTTCACAAAATGCCCCGCGCCGTTCTCGCCCACCCAATCACAGCAAGGCGTTCCGTCCTCAACCTTTGCCGCAATCGATTGGAAAATTGGCTTCACGTGCGGCCATGCTGCCAGTGATCCACCAGGCATAATCGACGGTCCGCGAAGCGCCCCCTCTTCCCCACCGGACACGCCTGTTCCGATGAACAAAAACCCCTTCGATTCGAGGTATCGTGTTCTTCGAATACTGTCCGGGAAATGTGAGTTGCCGCCGTCAATGATGATGTCCCCCGGTTCCATGTGCGGGATGATCTGCTCGATGAACTCGTCAACGGGTTTGCCAGCTTTCACCATCAACATGATCTTGCGGGGTTTCTTGAGAGATGCTACCAGTTCAGCGACGGAGTGCGCTCCAATGATATTCTTCCCCTTCGCCCGCCCCTGAATGAAGTGATCAACTTTTTCCACCGTCCGGTTGTAGACTGCAACAGTAAATCCGTGGCTCTCAACGTTGAGCACAAGGTTCTCTCCCATCACTGCCAACCCAACCAGTCCAAAATCAGCTTTTTCCTGCATCTTCGTTCTTCCTGTTTGTATTCATCAGTGGCTAACGCGCTGTTTGAAAGCCAATGTCCCGCACGAGTGATTGTATTCTGTCGTCTGCGGCCAGCAATGTGACAGTGTATGCCGGAAATTCCCGCCGTAATGGATAATCGCCACGTTGTTTCTCGAAGGTCAACGGCGACGTTCGCAGCCTCCGGTCGTCGGAAACAATGTCGTAGGTATGACGAATCAACCTGCCGATAACCTCCTGTTGACTCAAGTTCCGACAATCAATCACGATCGAGGCCCGTTCAGGCAACGGAACATTTTCGGGAAACCAGCTGTTGAGGTTCAATCCAAAAAACCGACTGAGGGCCTGCACGCTCATCGATGTGCCATTGGCTTTGCCGTCCGCGGAATACCCCGCAATGTGAGGCGTTCCGATGTCAACAAGGCCCAAGAGCTCCTGGTCGATCTCCGGTTCGTGTTCCCATACATCGAGAACACAGGCAGTAAGTTTCTTTTGTTTGACGAAAGATTTGAGCGCGGGAGTGTCAACAACTTCTCCTCTTGATGAGTTTATCAGAATCTGATTCTTCCTCAGGCGCGAAAGAAATCCCTCATCCACCATGTGAAGTGTCTTGTCTTTCCCCTCACGATTCAACGGGACGTGGAGAGTGATGATGTCCGCCTGCTCGACAATCGCATCGATGGATACAAACTCTCTGGAACCCTCGCGCCGTTCTCGCGGCGGATCATTCAACAATACCTTCATGCCGAGAGCCCGGCAAAGCCTTGCTACTTTGCTGCCGACGTTGCCCACACCGACGATGCCAATGGTCTTTTCAGCAAGATCGAATATCAGCTTGTCAGCAAGATGAAACAAGCCGGCTGCAATGTATTGCTGAACAGACGAAGAGTTACATCCTTCGGCATTCGTCCACTGTATGTTGTTGGTACGACAAAAGACGGTGTCAATATGGTCGAAGCCGATTGTTGCAGACGCAATGAACCGGACCTTCGTCCCCTCGAGCAGATCACGATTGCATTTCGTTCGTGTGCGAACGATCAGCGCTTCAGCGTCCCACACATCGTTTCTCGAAATCCCACGCCCCTCCAAATAGACAACGTCGGCGTGCCTCTCCAGAACGCCCTTGATGAAGGGGATTTTCTTGTCGACAACAACTTTCATACACTCTGTTTGCGAATTTCACGTCCACAGCCCTGGCGGCACACCGTCAACTTGTCCCAAATCGACCTTCGTGTGCCCACAATCCTAAGGCAGGATTTGAGATGTAGAAAACCCTTTCGCCATCTGCCAGGGTGTTGGCGCCATCAATGAGTTCCGCGGGGTTATACTTCTTCATCATTTGAGCTAAATCGGCATAGCGGAAGTTCACGCCCTCAATTTCTTTCTTCGTGAGATGTCCCGGACAGTACGTGATCGAGAAGCGACCTTCCGATGAACCATGGATGAGATGAGCGGCGGCGCTAAGGTTCTCGCTCAGGTCATTATCCTTCTTCACCGCATCCAACACCTCCGGCGTTGTCACGTAGCCGTACTTGCGAATGAGCACATCGATTTGCTTGTCCTCTCCGAACTCCTTCAAGCCGGGAGCCAGGACGATGAGCTCACCGCCGTCAGCAATTGCCATACGCGTGCGATAGACGCTCTTGTTGCCCAGCCAGGTGCTCTTGAACTCCAATGGATCGAGGTATACCACAACTTTCTTCAGCGGTTCCTGCACCATCTTGAAGTTCACTTTGAGTGACAGCTGCGCGGCGAGGTTGAAACATTCTACATCATCGCCAACATACAAGCCGCGTACGTTAAGCCGCCCATCAGCACCCGGCGCTACAACCGTCAGGACATACACGATCGGGAGGTGCTTGGCAAAATGCTCCGAGGCATAGTTCAGAACTCTCCGCACGGGATTGTCGGCACGCCCCATGAGGCGTTCCATCCCGTAGACGGCGCCAAGAAAATGACTCTTGTTGATTCCTTCCTGCCCGCCAGTACCGATCAAGACGTTTTTGTTGTACCCCGCCATACCGATGACTTCATGAGGCACAACCTGTCCAATCGATAGAATCAAATCATACTTGCCATCAACCAGAAGCCTGTTGACTTGCGCCTTCCATGAATAGTTCAGTTTTCCTTCGGACTGCTGATGAACAAAATCAGAAGGGACTTCACCTAGGGTCGTGATGTCGTTCCGCCAATTGTGCACGCGGAAAAGACTGAGCGGTGTATTGGCGAACATGGCAGTGATGTTCTTTTCGCTCATCGCCGTGTGTGTGCCGAGCGCCGGAAGAATGTCCGTAAGCCTGTCGCGGTAGTACTCCCACGTCAAGCGCGTGAGTATCCCAGCATGCGAGCGGAAACGGGTATAATCAGGTGGGATTGCCAGCACCTTCTTCTTCACGCCAAGCTTATCCAGCGCTTCAAACAGACCATTTCTGAGATCTTCCTCCTTGAGGACCTCGCCTTCAGAACCCTTTGTGTAGAGTACCATGATCTCCTTCCGCCGGCTAGCGCTTGATCCGCGCCGAGCCGCCTCCCATCACATGTTTGATCTCTTCCAGGGTCACCATGCTGGTATCACCACGAGTGGTTTGAAGCAGCGCTCCGTGCGCCGCGCCCATCTCCACACACTCCTGAGGAGTCATTCCGTTCAGCAATCCGTAGATGAACCCACTGCAGAACCCATCGCCGCCACCGACGCGGTCCTCGATCTCAAGCTTCTCGTACCTTCGCGATTGGTAGAACTTCCCGTCATAATACAGAATGGCTGACCAGTTGTTGACCAGCCCGCTGACGACTTCACGAAGCGTCGTCCCGACAGCTTTGACGTGCGGGTAGGTTCTCACGACCTGCCGGACCATTTTCCTATACCCTTCGATCGGTAGCTGCTGGAGGCTGTCATCCGTTCCCTCCACTTCGAATCCGAGGGCCTTTTGGAAATCCTCCTCATTACCGATGAGCACATCGATGAAGGGGATGAGTCTTTTCGTCACCTCGATCGCCTTTTTGGAAGACCACAGTTTGCTACGGAAGTTGAGGTCATAGCTGACGATGCTGCCGGCCTTGTGAGCGGCTTTCATCGATTCGTATGCGACCTCTCCACAGCTATCGGACAACGCTGTGAGAATACCGCCGGTGTGGAACCACCGTGCTTTGCGCTTCTGGAAGATGCGTTTCCAGTCGACATCGCCAGGCTTCATATGTGCAATGGCCGTGTGCCCGCGGTCATAGAGCGTGACGCTTCCGCGCACGCCAATACCAACCTCCGTGAAGTTCAACCCGATGCGGTCCGAGCGCCCCAAACCGTCATACGGGACCCAAATCACCTCGCTGAGATTCATGCCGCTCGTGCATGCATGATTCCTGATGAAATGCCCCAGAGGATTGTCCACGAGCCGCGAGATCCAGGCCGTTCGCAGCCCGTAGCGCGCAAGGGCGTACGCAACGTTGTACTCTCCGCCTCCGGCATACGCCTCAAAGTACGGGGTGAGCTCGATGCGCTGATGCCCCGGCGGGCTGAGCCGAATCATGCACTCACCAAGCGCGACGAGATCAAATTCGGCGTCGGATGCTGAAAGAATTTTCACACCCATGGGTGCTCCTTCTCCAGTCGTTTGAACGGCGTCGTCCTGTTTCGTTACCGCGGTCTCCTGCTCTTCTTCGCCGGCTTCGCTTTGCTCTCAAGCTGTGTAATCTCGGCTCCTTCCCGCTTGCTTTGCCAGATTGCCCATGCGATAGCTACGGAGCAGAGAAGTGCCGCGAGACCTCCGATGGTCTTCATCGCCCATTGCAGTTCCGGTGTCGCTAGCTTTGGCGCAATTACGTTGTAGTTAAGCACCAGCCCCAGGGCGAGCAGGCTGACCATGTTCATAACCTTGATCAACGGATTGATCGCCGGACCGGCAGTATCTTTCAACGGATCGCCGACTGTATCTCCGGTGACGGCTGCCTTGTGCGCATCAGAACCTTTGCCGCCATAGATGCCATCCTCAATCATTTTCTTCGCATTGTCCCAGGCGCCGCCGGCGTTTGACATGAAGACTGCAAGAAGCTGGCCAACGAGGATCATTCCCGCCAGAAAACCGCCCAACGCGTAAGGGCCAAGCAGGAATCCGACGACCAGGGGTGCCATGATGGCGAGGAATCCCGGACCGATCAGTTCTTTCTGAGCCGTGTTCGTGCAGATATCGACGACACGACCGTAATCAGGCTTTTTGGTCCCCGCCCAGATGTCAGCATCTCGGAACTGCTCGCGGCATTCTCGGACGATGTCAAATGCCGCCCGCCCTACTGCGCGGATGAGCATGCTGCTAAATAGAAATGGAATAGCTCCGCCGATCAGAAATCCAATGAACACCATCGGATCGGCTATGGTCAGTTTTCCCGCTTCCGTGAAGTATTGCGCCACCGTCATCTCATTAATCTTATCTTCACTCCCCACCGCGATTACGGCAATGAAGCTGGCGAACAGTGACAGTGCGGCAATAACTGCAGAACCGATGGCAATTCCTTTCGTTTCGGCTTTCGTTGTGTTACCTACGGCGTCAAGATCGGCGAGAATTTGCCGCGCGCGCTTGTAGCTTCCCGGGTTGGCGTGTTCCATCTCCTTCGGCTCGTACCCCATCTCACCGATTCCATTGGCGTTATCAGCCACAGGCCCAAAGACGTCCATCGATATCGTGTTACCCGTCAGTGTCAACATACCGATACCCGTCATTGCGATGCCATACGCGACGAACAACGGAGGTGTGCCGGCATAGACGAGCACGGACGGCATGATTGCAGTTGCGATGACAATAATCGCAGCAACCGTACTCTCGTATCCGACCGCAAAACCCTGTATAATGTTTGTGGCGTGACCTGTGGTGCAAGCCTTCGCCAAACTCTTGACCGGGTTATGTCCTGTGTGCGTATAGTAGCTTGTTACCTTGTTCAACGCGACAGCAAGGAATACGCCGATCAGGCACGTCAGGGCAGGTCGAAGATCAAGTCCCGGTATGCCCCAGGTGGCAATCGTCGACAGGGCATTGGAATCACCGTTGGGAAATCCAGCCACTGCCGTTGGGTTCAGGAGAAGATACGCTGCATCGAAATGCAGGTAGTAGTAGCCCAGGACGAAAAATCCTACGACGCTGATAAACGATCCGATCCAGAAACCCCGATGGACGCTCTTGAGCGCCTTGTCGGAGGCATCATGTTCGCCAGCCCGGACCGTGTAGGTACTGATGATCGACCCGAGAACACCGATGCCGCGAACAAGCAATGGGAAGATAACTCCCTTATGTCCGAAGGTGGCCATTCCCAGGATCATCGCGGCAACGATCGTCACTTCATAACTCTCGAAGATGTCTGCAGCCATTCCGGCGCAATCTCCCACATTATCACCCACATTGTCAGCAATCGTGGCAGCATTGCGCGGGTCATCTTCAGGAATATCCTTTTCGATCTTTCCGACGAGATCCGCTCCAACGTCGGCGGCCTTGGTGTAGATGCCGCCGCCAACACGCATAAAGAGCGCGAGCAGGGTCCCGCCAAAACCAAAGCCCAGCAATGCCTCGTAGGCTTTGTCGCCAAAGATGAGGAAAATCGTGGTGCCGCCAAGAAGGCCTAAGCCGTCGGTCAGCATCCCTGTGACCGTACCCGTACGGTAACCGAGCTGCATCGCCTTGCCGTAACCGTGCATCGCTGCAGCAGCGACGCGAAGATTGCCCGTTGTCGCCAGGCGCATCCCAACGAATCCCACGGACCAGCTGAACAGAGCACCGACGAGAAACGCGAATGCGCGCCCCCACCGGAATGCATCCACCACACCCGTGTACGTGACGAACAACAGAGCCGTGATGACTATGATCAACGGGCCGATACGGCGAAATTGCGCACCGAGGTAGGCATTTGCTCCTTCGCGGATCGCAGCGGCGATCTCCTTCATTTTATCTGTGCCAGAATCCGCCCCGTAGACCTGCCGCACAAGAAGCAGCGCATAAAGAAGCCCTGCAACAGCGATGCCGAGGACGGAGAAGAGACTGATGATTTCCATCGACGAATACTTCGGATCACTGAAGAGCGAAAATGGTGCGAAGTGTTGGGATTCGGTGACCGTCGTTGCGGCTTTGGTTGTGTCCTGGCCATAGCCAACATGCCAGACATACACTGCCGCAAAGAGCACCATCATGAACACAAGATAGGTGCGCCGGACAGCCCCCAATCTGAAGTGCTTTCTGAGCGATTTCATTGTCGAGACCATTTTATGTTAGACTGCTTGTGTGTATCCGTAAGAACGATGATGTCCTGACGACATCGAACTATTTCTTATCCTTCGACGAACCGAAGGTGAGACGAGACTTCATCGTCTCGGTCGAGTACCACCATCGACATGAGGTCGTCCCTTCGGAATCATTTTCATGAGATGAGACTCTCCGAAGCCGATCTCCACCATCTCGCATATTCAACTTCCAACACACGCCGATCCGGGAATTCATAAAATTTCATGCCGGTTTGGTCGCCGAGGAAAAAGCCGCGGCGGATGGTTCTGAAAAATGCGTGGTGGCGAGGACTCCGTGAAACCGTCTTTGTCTTCTTGTCGCTCCCTTTCTCAAGATCGTTGAGGCAGTCGATAAGATGACGCGGATCCGGGTACGGGAGATATCCAGCGAGCTGGCCGTTTTCATCCCGATCCAGAAGCATATCAACAAAGAACAAACGTGGTATGTTCACTGGGTTGTTGGGATCCGTCATGAATTTCAGAAAGCTCGCCGGTGCAAGCGCCGAAACGACAAGCGGATACACGGGGCAAAGTTCCTCGTACAGATTCGATCCCGGTTTTTCTGACTTCGCATCGTAGGGGGAAGCATCGAGCGACAGCACGCGCCCGTCGGCAGTGCAGAGATGAAGCCTTCCGAAGACCGAAAGATCAAGATGCTCCAGAACTCGATAGACCGAAATATACTTGCTGCGTTTGGGACTTCCATCCAAATGCGGTGTACACCGTTGTTCGAGGTCGTCGAGTTTGAAATAGTCGCTTTCAAGCAAAGGATCAATTTCAAAGAATAGCACATTCCCCCGTGCGTTCTTTTGGGTTCCAATCGCCATGTACCGTCCGAAGGCCTCCGGTTCGAGGTGTGAAGCCACCAGGGCTTCAAAACGATAGCAGAGCATGTACAAGTGTATTTTCATTGCAACCTCCAGAGCTGACCGGCAGGGTCGGTTAGACAGCTTGGTGAACGGTAGTTAAAGGATAGAATAACTCTATCAGTGCTGTTAAGAAACTCTCCTCTTCCTTCCCCCCGTGCCTATTGGACAAATCTCCACCAATCGTAGTACTTGTTCTCCAACTCGTCATTCGATGGCATCGGATAGAAGAGAAGCTCACCCGGCGCCGCAAACCAGAATCCGTGTTTAATCAACGCATACGATGCTTCCAGGAGCGTCGTGCTGAGGCTGATCGTCTTTGTCTTCTTGGACGCTTCCGCTTTCAATTCCAACAGATAATCGTAAATGCGCGACGGGTTTGTTTCCGGAATCGGTGAATACATGATCTCCCGGTTCTTGTTTTTGTCCATGAACTCGGCGATGTTGAAGTCGTATTGCGTGAAGCAGATCTTGGGTGCACCCTTGGACTTCGTCCCCGTCGTGATATATTTGCCAAACGAACGCTGGTCAAGTGTCGAGGCAACGAGGTTTGTCAGCGGAGTTATCTCTTGATAGATGCGCACCAAGCCCGGTTCGTTCACCGCGGTGTAAGGTTTTGCGGCGATCTCGAGCGATTTCCCATTTGCGGTTACCAGATAGAGATTCTTGAGCGCTTGAAGATCAACATGCTCGAGGACAGCGTAGGACGAAATGAACTTCGTTTTTTTCGGACGTCCATCCGGGTGCGGGACTGTCAAGGAGAGATATTGATCAATGTCAAAGTACGGATTCCGGAAACTGACATCGACCTCGGCAAAAATGACCTTCCCCTTGTAGTGCTTCGCACTGCCAATCGTATAGTGCTCGGCAAATTCCTTTGGCATGAGCTGTGAAGCGACGAGCGCATTGATCGGAAACACTATCATATAGAGATGTTTTTCATGTTCAGCCATTGTTGCTCCTCCGCATTGCGTGGTCATTGTTCAAGACTATCATCCTCAAATGATCTTCACCCTATTGAACCAGGCGAGTCCTTTTTTCGATTTGCTCAGTGCGATTGACTACCGCTGGATCCGCGCCGATCCACCCTTCGCAAACGAGCGCACCTGCTCCACTGTAACCATCGTGGTGTCACCGGGCGTCGTAGTCAGCAGTGCACCGTGAGCCCAACCCAATTTCACCGCCTCTTCCGGTGTTTCACCGGCCAACAGACCATAGAAGAAGCCAGCAGCGAACCCATCCCCCCCTCCTACGCGATCCAGCACATCCAGCTCGCAGGTCGGTGCAATGTACGTCTTTCCGTTGACCCATGCCACGGCACACCAGCTATGGCGGTTCGTTGAGTGTACTTCACGGAGCGTCGTTGCGACACCTTTTACCTGCGGATGCTTAGCAGAGACTTTGTCGATCATACCAAAAAATGCTTTTGGATCGAGAGCCGACTTTGCCGCAACTTCAGGACCGGGAATTCCCAGCCCCTTCTGCAGGTCTTCCTCATTTCCGACCAGGATGTCGACGTTCTCAACAATGTGACCGATAACCTCTGCCGCCTTTTTCGCCCCGCCCCAGATATTCCACAACTTCTCGCGGAAGTTCAAATCGAAACTCACGATCGCCCCTGCTTTCTTCGCAGCTTTCATTCCCTCAATGATCAGCTCGCCTGTGGTCTCCGACAGAGAGGCAAAAATCCCGCCGCTATGAAACCATCGGACGCCTCCCGCGAAGATCGCGTTCCAATTAAAATCGCCGGGCTTCAGTTGCGCAGCGGCTTCATTGGAGCGATTATAGAACACCACAGGAGGTCGAACACCATGCCCCCGGTCACTGTACACCGTGGCCATGTTGGGGCCATTCACACCGTTGTGCTTGAAATGTTTGTAGAACGGCTTAACACCCATCGCCTTCACCCGTTCGGCAATCAAGTCGCCAATTGGATAGTCTGCCATTGCCGTCACGATGCCGGTGTTGAGACGGAAACAATCGGCAAGGTTAGCGGCCACATTGAACTCGCCTCCGCTCACATGAATCTGGCATGCAGTGGCCTTGCGGAACGGGATGATCCCCGGGTCCAACCTGTGGACCAATGCGCCCAGCGAAAGCAGGTCAAACGCGCCTTGCGGTCGGATGTTCAAATCGTTACTCATCTCTTGCTCCTTGTCCTTTTCGAATCACCCTGATGATTGTTCAAGACAGTTCTCTCATACACCCGAATATGCCGAGAATCCGCCGTCAATCGGAAGCACGATGCCGGTCACAAACTCCGATGCAGGCGACAAAAGCCAGAGGACGGCGCCCAGCAGATCTTCCGGTTTTCCGAAGCGTCCCATCGGCGTGTGATCGAGTATCTTCTTGCCACGCTGCGTGAGACCGCCGCTTTCCTTTTCCGTGAGGAGAAACCGGTTTTGCTCCGTCAGGAAGAAACCGGGGGCGATGGCGTTCACCCGGATGTTCGGTGAATATTCCTGCGCCATATGAACGGCAAGCCATTGCGTGAAGTTGCTGACCGCTGCTTTTGCTGCCGAGTACGCTGGAATGCGCGTCAACGGGCGAAAGGCATTCATGGACGAAACATTGAGGATGATGCCCGCTTTCTGATCAGCCATGTACTTTCCGAAAACCTGGCTCGGGAGAATTGTGCCCAGGAGATTCAGATTCGAGACGAGCTTCAGACTTTCCGTCGGCAGGGCGAAAAACGGCTGTTCGGGGTTCGTTGTCGCCCTCGGATTGTTTCCACCGGCACCATTGATCAGGCAGTCGATGCGTTTGAAATACTTGATGATTTCCGTCACTGCCTGTTCGAGGCTCTCTTTATTGAGAACATCGCCTTTGACGACAAGATACTTGCCTTTGGTTGACTCGAAGCGTCGCACGACCTGATCGGCCAACGCGGGGTCGCGATCCAGAATGACGACATTGGCATTGCATCCTATAAGGGCACATGCCATTTCTCCGCACAAGACGCCAGCGCCACCTGTAATGATGACTGTTTTCCCGGTGAAGTCATATTGTTTTGATAGCTCTTGCAGGTTCATAACAGTTCCCTTTTTCCGAAACCGTGGTTACTCATGGTTGTCTTGAAGCGACATCCTCGTATTCTCTTAAGCTTCATTCATTTCAAATCGCTCGAAGCGCGGTGCGAGAACATGATGAATTGCAAATGAAACAAGATACGCGAATCCACAGACGGCAAACAAGATGGTGTATCCCGCGGTCACATCGCCCGAAGCCTTGAAGGCATCAAGCAATCTTCCTGTGACATAGGGGAACAGCATGCCACCGACCGCCCCCGCCATGCCGCCAATCCCGATTACCGACGCTACTGCGCGCTTCGGAAACATGTCAGAGACCGTGGTAAATAGGTTCGCAGACCACGCCTGGTGCGCAGCTCCTGCCAAACCAATCAACAGCACTGCGCTCCAATCGCCGACAGTGGTGACTGCCAAAATCGGCAGGACGAGGAGGGCGAAGATGAACATTCCGGTCTTGCGTGCCCGTGTCACCGTCCACCCAATCTTCGCAAGGTGACCCGTCACCCATCCGCCGATAACGCTCAATACCGTGACAATGAAATAGATCGTGACAAGGTGGACCCAGCTTTTCTTGATATCCAACCCACGCGTTTGCTTGAAGAAATCAGGCAGCCAGATCAGGAAGAACCACCAGATGGGATCAGTGAGAAACTTCGCAACGATGAACGACCAGGTTTGCCGGTACCCCAAGAGGCGCAGCCATGGGATTTTTTCTGTGCTCTCCTTTTCGTCGGCGTCGCTCCGTATATGAGCCAGCTCGCTTTGCGTCATGTGTTTGATTTTCTCCGGGACGTTGTAGAATGGAATCCAGAAGAAGAGCCACAGAAAGCCCGCAATGCCCGCCGCGATGAACGCCCCCTGCCATCCCCACGTAAATGCAATCCAAGGAACGACGGCAGGAGCAATAATCGCGCCGACGTTAGTTCCCGAATTGAAGATGCTTGTTGCGAGCGCCCGCTCTTTTTTGGGGAACCAGAGAGCAACCGCTTTGATCGCTGAAGGAAAATTACCTCCTTCACTGAGGCCGAGAGCGATGCGTGCGACAGCAAAACCGCCCACACTTGACACCAGCGCGTGTCCGAGCGCCGCGACGCTCCACGCCACGATCGACACCGCGTAGCCAATCTTGGTGCCGTACTTGTCGATAAACCAGCCAAATGCCAGGAGGCCAATGGCGTACGCGCCCTGAAAGGCAGAATTAACGAGGCCAAATTCCTCGTTCGTCCATTTCAGTTGTTCGTCGAGGATTGGTTTAAGCAACGACAGGATTTGCCGATCGATATAGTTGATCGTAGTGGCGAAGAACAGCAGTGCACAAATCGTCCAGCGATAGCGGCCCTGCACATCTGATCCACCCATGGTTTCTGTCATCTACAACGCTCCCTTCAATAGATAATCGGTGCTGTTCGATGATTGGAGTACTTCTAGAGTTTGTACGCCTTCTTCACCAGCCCATTTGCCAGATCAAAGATCATTTCCTGTGCTTCATCGAGCTCGATGATGTGCCTGGCCACAAGCCCGGCCAAGAAGTTTGAATCGACACGCCGCGACAGATCGTGGCGGGCAGGAATGGAGACAAACGCCCGCGTGTCATCATTGAAACCAACGGTGTTGTAGATTCCTGCCGTCTCGGTGACCATCGAGCGAAAGCGCATCATTCCCTCGATGCTGTCATGGAACCACCAGGGGGGACCAAGTTTCATCGCCGGATAATGACCTGCAAGTGGCGCCAGCTCACGCGAGTACGTGGCTTCATCCAAGGTAAAGACAATCACTGTCAGGCGTAGATCGTTGCCGTACTTGTTGAGAAGCGCCTTGAGATTGTGAGTGTACTCGGCTTGCATCGGAATGTCGCACCCTTTGTCAGAACCGTACTTGTCATAGATGAGGCGATTGTGATTGCGGTCGGACCCCGGATGTATCTGCATGACGAGGCCGTCTTCAATACTCATCCGTGCCATCTCCATCAGCATGTGGGCCGTGAAGTGAGCCGCATCCTCGGATGTTGTCTGACCCATCAGGGCTCTTTGGAAGATTCTTTCTCCTTCGCCTTTGGTGAACTCGTGGGCATACGGTGAAGAAACCCCGTGATCCGTCGAGACAGTACCCATCGACTTGAAAAAGGCGCGACGATTTTCCAGGGCCTGAATGAACCGGCTGTACGACGTAACATCGATTCCTGATCGTTCACTGAGCAGCTCGATGTTCGATTTCCAGTTTCTTGCCTTCAAATCCGTGACGCCATCAGGCCGGAAGCAGGGAATGATGTTCCCCTTCCAGCCGGACGCCTTGATTTTCTGATGCCCTTCGAGCGTATCGGTCGCTGTATCTGTCGTCGATAAGACCGCTATGTTGAATCGCTCGAAGAGAGCTCTCGGCCGGAATTTGGGCAGCTGCAGTTTCTCGTTAATCTCATCATAGATCTCGATCGCCGTTGATCCGGTGAACCGTTTCCTGATGCCGAAGACTTCCGAGAACTCATGGCTCAACCACATGCCGGTGGGTGTCCCGCGAAAGAGATAGTAGTTCTCCCCAAAGAGCTTCCATATCTTCTTCGCATTGGTCTCCGTCGATGAACCGTCAAGAGGCCGTACCCCCAGTGACTCCATTGGTATTCCTTGCGAGTAGAGCATCCGATAGATATAGTGATCCGGGATAAGCAAGAGCTCTGTCGGGTTCGGGAACGGTTTGTTTTCCACAAACAAGTTGGGATCGACATGTCCATGCGGGCTGATGATCGGGAGGTTTTTGATAGTCTGATAGAGTTTCTGCGCTACGGCTCTAACCGCCGGATTGGGATCGAAGAACCGATCCGCCTTGAGTGTTAAACGAGGTTGTGGCTTTTTCATGGTCTCTGGTTCCTGACTATTCTGCGTGATGAAGCCTTTGTATTCCTTAGATGATATCGTTCACCTTGACGCCGTCCATATCGTCAAACACCTGATTCTCGCCCCCCATTGCCCAGATGAAGGTGTAGTTCTGCGTCCCGACGCCGGCATGGATCGACCAGCTTGGGTTCAGAACCGCCTGACGGTTACGCATCACGATGTGGCGCGTCTCATCGGGCTGCCCCATCAGGTGGACAACCATCGAGTTCGGTTCGAGGTTAAAGTACATATACACTTCCGATCTCCGCTGATGGGTATGGGGCGGCATCGTATTCCAAACACTTCCTTCTTCCAGTTCCGTCAGCCCCATCACCAGCTGGCAGCTCTTGATTCCGTTGGGATGGATGTATTTGTAGATCATCCGCTTGTTCGCGTCTTTCCGATTACCTAGTCTCGCCGGTTCAGCATCCGAAAATTTCGCATGCGTCGTGGGAAATTCTTTGTGCGCCGGGTAACTGACGAAGTAGAACATCGCCGGCATGTCGGAACGGTTGCTACTGAATTCGATGTCTTTCACCCCGCGGCCGATGTACAGAGCGTCCTTGAATGCCATCGCGTATTCCTTGCCGTCGATTCTCACACTGCCTTCCGAACCCGTGTTGATCACACCGATCTCTCTCCGTTCGGCAAAATACTCTGCGGCCATTTCCTTTTTGGTACCGAGGAGCTTGAGTGCCCCTTTCACGGGGACAGCAGAACCGGTGATGGAACGGTCAATGTCAGAATACACCATGGGCACATCATCTGGTACAAAAAGATGGTCGATTAAGAATGACCTCCGAAGATCTTCTGTGGTCATCGCCCGAAAGCCAGCAGGGTCTGCTGAAAATCGTACTTGCATTGTCTACTCCTTCCCGTTACTTCGTTGTCTGCAGATACCGAAGCATTGCTTCGATGAAGTAATAATCAGCATAAATGATCGAGACATCGACCTCAGCGTTAGCCGGCTTGCTGCCGACGCTGTGACTCAAGATGCCGTGTGACGTTGTTCCTTCTGCCAGATACGGAGCTGAGCAGAGCGAACGAAGAATGTTCTTTGCTGCGCGAAGATAGTTGGCTTGTCTGGGCTTGCTGTCTGCATATTTCGACAACTCAAACAGTGCCGAGGCAGTGATAGCCGCGGCAGAGGCGTCCTTCGGTTCATCGGGAATCCCGGGAGCCATGAAATCCCAGTATGGCACATTGTCTGCCGGCAGATGGCCAATAATGTAGTCTGCAGCGCGTTGCGCCGTTTGAAGGAATCGTTTGTCGCGTGTAAATCGATACGTCATCGTGAACCCGTACGTTGCCCATGCCTGGCCTCGCGCCCAGACCGACTCATCGGCATAACCTTGATGCGTATTTCGTGCGATAACTGCCCCACTCGTCGTATCATATCCAAGCACGTGATAGGTGCCACCGTCTCCACGGAAGTGGTTCTTCATCGTCGTCTCGGCATGCTTGATCGCGATCTCTTGCATCTGCTTCGTCCCGCCATGGTCCGCTGCCCAGAACAGTAGCTCGAGATTCATCATGTTGTCGATGATGACCGGATAGGCCCACCGGTTATTGTCCCACGATTTGATGCAGCCGACCTTCGCATTGAACCGAGTTGCCAGCGTCTGGGCTGCCTGCACAATAACTTTCGAATAGTTTTCCGAGGGGTACAATCGATTTCCGTTTCCAAAACTGTTAAACACCATGAAACCAAGGTCGTGTGTACCCGCATTGAACTGCTGATCAGTAACACCTGCTGTCCATCGCTCGGCAGCTTGCCTGAAGAGGGGGTCCTTGGTGTACTCATGCAAATACCAGAGACAGCCAGCGAAGAAACCGCTCGTCCATTCACGCGCATCGCTTGTCTTCCACGATCCATCCGGCATCGTGCTCCGTGCAAACTTCGCGCTATCTTTGATTTCCCGTACAGCCTGTTGTAGCTGTCCGCCTGCAAACTTGAGCGCGTGCAGGACGAGCGAATCGAGATCTTGCGAGATTGCTCTGTGCGGGAGACTCAGAAGCACGAGCATAAGGACAAGAGATGTTGTTCTTCTCATAGTGATGAGTATGTTCACGCACTGCCTGTTAACGTCAGGTTTTCAACGCCCTATCAGCGGTTACGTCCTGACCACTCCAGATTTTCTTCGATGTCCACGGCTTAGGTGGAGAGGCCCAGAACTCATCTTGCGGCGGAAGTCCCAGGGGAAGAAATGCCGTAGCACACAAATAGAGGCTTCCCGTCGAGATGTAGTCTTCAGCCAGTTTTGGCTGATTCCCGCTGAGGCCCAGCCTTAACCATCCGTCGGCGTCAAAATTCGACTCATGATCGAGTGTCCTGCTGATTACCGCTTTGAGCGCACCACGCACCTGGGCTGGCGTGATTTCCACTGGCAGTTGCCTGAGCAGCGTCTCATTTGCGAGATGATGAAAAGCGCCGCACCGATATGTAATCGATCTTCCAATGGCAGGGTAGCTGCCATCCTCGGCAATCAGGCGTTCCTGGATCGCCGCATAGCGCGCAGCGACCTTGTTGAACTTTTCCTGCAGCGGTGTGTAGCTTTGATCGACCTTGGTGATAATACCAAGAACTGCGCGCAGGTATGGCTGAATGACGAAGCTGTTGTAGTAGTCCCAATGAAATTCCGGCCCATCGCCGAACATCCCATCGCCTTTGTACCATTGATCATGCTGGCGCACCGCATAGTCCACGCGCATTTTGTCGTATTCTACTCCAATGTGGAGGAAGAACGCTTCAATCAACGCACTGAAGAGCAACCAATTGTTGAAACCAGGCTTTATTGCGCGTGTGCTCTTCAATGCTTCAATGATGTTCTTCCTGGTTACGCCATCCGCTTGTTTCCAGATACCCGGTCCACGCAGCAATCCAAGCGCCAGAAAGGATGCATCCACCAATGGTTGTGCTTCCTCGGTAAAGTTCATGTAGTCTTTTGCCCGGGGATTGACAGCGTTTGCCAACGATCGCTGGACGAGAGTCGCGTACTTGGCACGCAGTGTTCCTTCACTTGTGGAGTCCACCGGCAACTCCAGCCAAGGCGCCAGACCGCACAGAAGTCGCCCGAATCCTTCCAGATGTGTAAACTTCTTTCTCGACGCGATGAGCGTACCGATTCCGTGCCTCGACCGGCATCATTTCCTTCAGCTTGTCTTCTGAAAGGGCATTGAGTAACGGATCCGCGAGCTTCGTCAGCCTCTTGATCCACTGTTCCCGCTCATCACCGGAGTCGCCAAATATTTCATGAGCGGCAAGATGAGGAATGCCGACCTGGGCATCGAGCAAGCCCAATGCCCCAGCCAACTGCAGGAATTTCCGTCTGATCATGTTTACCTCGTACGAACCCTCACTCGTGATTTGGGCCTATCGTGCAAGCCATCCACCATCCACTACCAGCACATGGCCATTGACATAGTCTGACGCGGACGAAGCAAGAAACACAGCGACTCCAGCCAAATCCTGCGGCGTTCCCCACCTGCCGGCAGGAATTCGATCGAGGATTGCTTTGGAACGGACGGGGTCCTCACGCAGGGCTTTCGTATTGTCCGTTGCCATATAGCCTGGTGCAATCGCATTGGTATTGATGCCGCTCGCAGCCCACTCATTCGCCAGAGCCTTGGTCACCTGAGCGACGGCTGCCTTGCTTGCGGCATAGGCCGGAACGAGAATGCCCCCCTGGAAACTCAAGAGAGAAGCAATGTTGATGATCTTCCCGTACTTCCTCTTCATCATATCGCGCGCGACCGCCTGACTAAAAAAGAACACGGTTTTTGCGTTGACCGCCATGATGTCATCCCAATCCTTCTCGGAATAATCAATTGCCGGCGTACGCCGAATAGTCCCTGCGTTGTTTACCAGAATGTCGATCTTTCCAAAAGTTTCAATCGCCTGTTGAACAATGGATGGTATGGGATCAATCGACATAAGATCTACTGAGATCGTCAGCGCTCTTCGCCCCACCGACTTCACACGGTCAGCAGTCTGAGTTGCTTCTTCGCGATCGACGAGTACCAGATCGGCACCCGCTTCAGCCAAACCAATCGCCATCCCCTGGCCCAGTCCCTTGTATCCACCCGTAACGATCGCAACCTTGCCTGTAAGATCAAAAGAGTTTTTCATACCATGTCCTTTGCTTGATTTGTTTCTCACGATGCACGTGATATGTCTGCGACAAAATCTTCGCGACCCGGCGAGAACACATCCACCAGGGCTCCTTCTTCCAACGCTACAACACCATGCTCGACATCAGACGGAATAAAGAAACTATCCCCCGTTCTGAGCACCTTCTTCTCGCCAGCTATCTGCACTTCAAAAGAGCCTTTTTCAACAAATGTTACCTGACGGTGAAGATGCCTGTGAAGCGAGCCAACAGATCCTTTCTTGAACTTCACAAACACCATCATCAAATCAGAATCGTAACCAAGGATCTTGCGCTCGACGCCTTCACCGGCCTTTTCCCATGCCTTCCGCTCCGCTTCCACAAACACATTGCTTTGCTTCATCATGTCGTCCTCATGGCATTATTCATTTGTTGCCCGGTCTTTATCTATTCATCCGTGCCGATTCTGCCGTGCACGAGCGATCCCTTTCCCGCCAGATGATTCACGAATCACCAATGCCGGCTTCAGAATCCTCCGCGGAGAAGGTTCCTTCCCCTGTGTGAGCTTCACCATCAAATCCATTGCTTCTTTGCCAATCAAGTCAGTCGGCTGACGGACCGTTGTGAGGGGGATGGCTGCATATTCTCCGCGATCGATGTCATCGAAGCCGACGATCGCCACGTCTTCGGGGACATTTAATCCTTGGTCAAGAATTGACTGCTCAAATCCAAGCGCGGAGAGATCGTTGTACACAAAGAGGGCATCCGGCCTCACGGACAACCTGCTGAATCGCTTGCCGATTTCATATCCGGATTGATAATCATGCCACTCTCCCTTCATCCCGAGATGGAAGATCAGTCTCTTGTCGATGCGCCGACCATAGGTTTTCATCGCCCTTTCGTACCCGCGCTGCCGCAAATCACCGACCATGTTTCCTTTTTCACCGCTGATGTAACCAATTCTCTCATATCCACTCTTGATGAGATACTCGGTTGCCATGAATCCGCCCAGTTCGTGGTCGCTGCCGACAAATGGGATGTCCTCATCAGCGATATATGACACCATCACAAATGGAAATCCTTCGTGGAGCATTTTCCGGATCGTCGGCGTCGCATGATACTTATGGCTCATCGAAGCGATAATCATTCCCTGGACTCCAAACTTGCGAAATCGCGCGATCTGTGCTTCTTCCTTTTCCGCTTTGCCGGAGGAATTGGAGAGCAACACATGATAACCAAGCTCGTAGGCAGCATCTTCGACGCTGTGCATGATACGGGAAAAGAATGGACTTCGAATGTCCTGGATGACCAGCCCGATCGCGGGATGTTCATTCCGTCGTGCATCGAGCGGGGTCCGGGCCACATAGGTACCTTTTCCGACGCGGCTGAACACAGCTCCTTCGTTCACCAATGTGGCCAGCGCTTTTTTGACGGTGATCAGACTGACGCCGTAGGTCGAGGACAACTCAGCATGAGAGCCAAGCTGGTCGCCGGCCTTCAGTTGCTTCGAGGCGATCTTCGACTTGATGTCATCGACGATTTGAAGGTAGAGGGGTGTGGAGTTTTGAACATCGATCGGCATAGAGCAGAACCTGGTATACTAGGTATGCCAAGGTTACTGGTAAAGGCGCTTATTGTCAAGAAGATTTTTTCTCTGCTGGTTGGCAAGGATTCCAAGATGTGGCAATGGGCGGATCGCAACGGCTGAGAAATTAGCATTACCGCTTGTTGCTCCCCGGGTGGAATGAGTGCTTCGTGACGAAAGTTTCCTTCCGCCCAGCGACAGCTCTGTTGAAGGAAACCTTTTCCTGGTTGCTCAGTCTTGCTTCCCTTCTGCTTCGTCGAACCACTGCTTCATGCGATCCGACATCGCAGCAGATGCGGCCCATTTCCCCCGACGAACCTGAATGAGCTCAGCAACAATGCTCACAGCAATCTCCTCAGCCGAGACAGCACCAATGTCCAGGCCGATCGGGGCTGCGACGCGCTTCAGCAACGAAATTGGTACACCTTGTTCCTTGAGTTGCGTGTAGGCGGAAATGACTTTCTTGCTGCTTCCGATCATTCCGATGTATCGGGCGGCTGTTCTGACAGCACGACCAAGGACGCTGGCGTCCGTCGCGTGTCCGCGCGTGACAATGACAATCGACGTCGATGGCTTGACGTCAAGATGCTCAAAGGCTTCATCGAATTTCACGGCGAGGGTCCGGGAGGCTTCAGGAAAACGAGCGGGGCTCGCGTATTCTGCGCGATCGTCAACAACTGTAACTGAAAATCCCACTGTCGTCGCGATTCTTGAAAGAAATCTCGCAACATGGCCGCCGCCAAAGATGATCAGCGGCTGCAAGCCAATGATCGGTTGGATGATCAGTTCGCCTTCACGAACTGTCACACGTTTGATCACTTCCTGATGATGTGCCTGCCGGAGGTTCTGCATGAAACCATCCGAAGAGATCCCAAACTCCTTGGACAGATTCACGAGCAGCTGTGGATCGATACCGTCAGATGTCCATTCCAGGATAAGGCGCTTCACCGGCTTAGCCCCTAAAGCTACAATTCGCAGAAGAGTGCACTGTTTATCGGCGTCGCGAAGATCACGAAGCTTGGAGAAAAGCGTCAGATCTTCTCTGGCCATCATCTCGATAAGCACTTCCACGTTTCCGCCGCAAATCATGCCTCCATCAGCGGCACTCTCACTGAGTTCAAACCCGCGCATCACCGAGCTGCTGCCCTGCTTGAGCATCTGCCTGGCCTCTTCGATCACGTTTGCTTCAAGCAACCCACCCCCGACTGTTCCAACCACGGCGTTCCCATGCCTGCAAAGTAACAACGCCGCTCCCGCAGGCAGCGGCGTGGAGCCCGACGACGCAACAATCGTTGCCAGCACAGGTTGCTCTTCACGAGCCAGAGTAGAAATTGTTTCAGCTATGATGTCCAAGGGCGGATAGGATCAATGGAGCTTAGCAGAACCAGTGTAAACTAGCGGGAATAACGCATACCAGGCCATTGCTTTGACGAGCTGCTCCACGTGGATTTGCTCGGTCGCCATGTGAGCATAGATTTCGTTTCCTGGACCAAATCCGATGCATGGGATGTGATGCATCCCCATGACAGCAACTCCGTTTGTGCTGAATTGCCAGCGGCCGACGATCGGCTTTTGCTCAAACAGTTTCTCGAATACCTGCACTCCGCTCACAAGGGCAGGATGATCCTCCGGCAAAAGCCAGGTTGGAAAGTACTTCTTCGTGGGATAGGTCAGCCCGCGCCAGCTCGGAACGGCATAATCGAGGACCACAACTTCCGCCTGAGCGTTCCTGACGCTCGCGAGCTCCTGAATCTCTCCCACGGCCGACTCTATGGTGTCTGTTGCAGCCAAACGTCGATCAAGATGAATCGTCGACGAATCAGCCACCGCACAGAGCGAAGGCGACGTTGAACGAATCTCCGAGATCGTCACGGTGCCTTTGCCGAGAAACGGTTCCCCCTTCAGACGATCATTCAGCTTCTCAATGTCCTGGATGATGGGAGCCATTTTGTAGACGGCATTCACACCACGCTCAGGCGCCGACCCGTGACACGAAATCCCTCTTGTGCGCACCTCGATTTCCATTCGCCCCCGGTGTCCTCGATACACGCCCAGATTGGTCGGCTCGGCAATGACGACGACTTCCGGTCGTATCTTGTCTTCGTTGATGATGTACTGCCAGCAGAGTCCATCGCAATCCTCCTCCTGCACACTTCCGACAACATAGAGCGTATAGTCGTCTTCCAGCCCAAGTTCCTTAATGACTTTGCCTCCATAAACGATCGAAGCCAGTGCACCTTTCATGTCACAAGCTCCACGACCGTAGATCACTCCATCCTTCTCCGCCCCTTTGAACGGATCAACTCTCCAGTCAGCAGGATTTCCGACGTCCACAGTATCGACGTGAGCATCCAGAGCGATCACGTGCTTCCCTTTTCCGATGCGGCCGAGGATGTTCCCCATCGGATCAATCGTCACGTCATCGTAACCGCACTCCTCCATTTCCCTCTTGATGCGATGGATGACGTGCGATTCCTGAGAACTCAGTGATTTAATAGCGATGAGGTCGCGCAGGAATTGCGCTACCTTTCGTTCGTTGTTCTGAGCCGCCTCGAGTATCTCTTTCTGCATTTTCCCCCCGGTTCAACTGGCCTGACGGTTGAAATCGGCAATCAGCTCGTCGAAGTATCCAACCTCATTCTCGAAGAGATCCTCCCAGTACTCCGGATCCCATTGCGCTGTGATTTCCTCGTACGTCTTTCCCTGCTGCTCCACCCACGTGTAGTACTTAAGATTGTGAATGGCCTTCCGATCGTAGTAGGTTAACTCCTTGAAGAAATCGATCGATTGGTGCTCCAGTGGGCCAGCGAAGTCTCTCGCCGCGTTCATCGCTGAGTAGACGCCACGATGAGTGCGCATTTCGTCGAGACGAGACCGGTACAAGTCGACCGAGTCAGTGAAAACCGTAACGATCACATCGTCCTTGGTGAGCTCATAGTATTTTGCCGTCTTGATTGCCGCGAGCGCGTTGCAGACGCTGGATATCCCGAGCAACGACAATTCCTCGATTTGTGTTGCTGAAACTCCAATCGAAGACAGCAACTTCCTTCCTTCCGCTTCATTGAAAAGTCTCAACACACGCATGCAGTCCTCATCGTCGATCGCCGCTACGGCGTCGGTGTTGCGAACATTGTGAACCCAGGGCACGTGTTTGTCGCCGATCCCCTCGATGCGATGTCCGCCGAAACCGTTCATCAACAACGTCGGACATTGCAGGGCTTCGCTTACGACGATCTTCAGAGGCGGAAATCGTTTCTTCAGAAAGTCTCCGCCAGCAATTGTCCCAGCTGAGCCGGTAGCGGAAATACACGCAGCCAGGCGAGACCGGGAGCCACCCAAGCCGCGGAAAACCTCTTCAATCGCCGGACCAGTCACATTGTAATGCCAGATCGGATTGCCAAACTCCTCAAATTGATTAAAGATGATATTGGCCGGATCCTTCTTCAGCTCCCAGCACTTGTCGTAGATTTCCTTCACATTGGATTCGCTGCCTGGCGTGGCAATGACTTCCGCGCCGATTGCGCGAAGCCACTGGAATCGCTCCTTGGACATTCCCTCCGGAAGAATGGCGACCGGCGTGCATCCCAGCAGAGCGCAATCAAACGCTCCCCCGCGGCAGAAGTTACCGGTCGAAGGCCATACCGCTTTGTGCCGTGAAGGATCAAACTCTCCGCTGACAAGCCGTGGCACAAGACAGCCAAACGCCGCCCCCACCTTGTGCGCGCCCGTTGGAAAGTATTTGCCGACAAGACCGACAATGCGCGCGTCCACACCGGTGATTGCCGATGGGATCTCAACATAGTTAACGCCATCGAACAATCCGGTCTTCACATCGTTCTTCCATGTGATACGAAACAGATTCAGCGGATTGACGTCCCAGAGTCCGACATTCTTCAGTCGTGCTCTGACAGAATCGGGGACAAGGTTCGGGTCCTTCATCTGAGCGAACGTCGGAATGATGATACCACGGTCCTTGCATCGCCCCGCGGTTTTCTTGATAACATCGGGAAGTAACTTTTTGATGATTTTGGACATGCTGGAAATCCTCACACCGTTCTTCTTCTCTTGCTTCTGATGATTGCCTGGAGAGCATCCGCCGGCTTCTGGATGCGCGTAAGAAAGATGATCGCGCCAATCACAAATGGTTTGAAGCTGGCCTCTTCGTATGTCGCCAGCCTGTACTTCTCGAACACTTCCTTTGAAACCTCTCCTTGGTCACAGCTGACGCCCGAGATATCGGCTGGCAGGCAATGCATGTAGAGAGCGCGCCCTTTCTTTGTGAGCTTCATCTTTGCTTCATCACACTCCCAGTTCCTGTAGCGTGCGTTGTTGGACAGGCACTCCTTTTCCAGCTCCACCAGGCCGGGTTTGCCGTTCTTGTTGAGCAGCTCCGTGCGCCGCTGCATGACCTGATACGGAGCCCAGGACTTCGGATAAACAATGTCGGCTTTGTCGAACGCTTCTTCCATGCTATCCACGATCGTAAATGAGCTGCCATGGTGGCTCGCATTCTTTTTCGCCACGTTGACAACACTGGGAATCAACTCATAGCCCTTCGGGTAGGCAAGTGACACATTCATCCCGAACCGCGTCATCAATCCGATCACACCCTGAGGAACCGACAGGGGCTTGCCATAGCTTGGGGAATATGCCCATGTCATGGCAATTTTTTTGCCGCGCAGATTGGCAAGCGACCCGAACGTTTTTTTCAATTGCATGAGGTCGGCGAGCGTCTGCGTCGGATGATCGATATCACACTGCAGATTGATGACGCTTGGCCGCCGGTGCAGCACGCCCTGTTCATACCCTTCCTGAACTGCCGCGCCAACTTCGCGCATGTACTTGTTCCCCTCGCCGAGGAACATATCGTCACGGATTCCTATGATTTCTGCAAGGAACGAGATCATGTTTGCAGTTTCGCGGACCGTCTCACCGTGTGCAATCTGAGATTTTTCCTCATCCAGCTCTGACAGCCCCAGACCGAGAGCGTTCACCGCCGAGGCAAAGCTGAACCGCGTGCGTGTCGATTTGTCCCGAAAGATCGAAATCGCGAGGCCGGTATCAAACGCGCGGAATGAAAGCCCTGCTTTGTGCATTTCCTTGAAGAGTTCAGCAACAAGCAGGACTGCCTTGATGTCGTCATCACTTTGCTCCCATGTGAGCAGGAGGTCCTTGTTGAATGTATGAACCTTGAGCTTCTTCAGCTCACGAACCATCGATTGGAAGCGGTTCTGAGTCATTGTTCAATCTCATTCAATGTGTATGAAACATCTGTTCAGCCGTCCATCTGCATACTGATACATCCATCAACCGGGCATACGTGCTGGCACAAGCCGCAACCGACACAGCGATCCCAGTCGACATGCGGAATCCTGTTTGGCTGCTGATCGATCGCCATATGCCCGCCATCCCGGCAAGCGACATAGCAGACATCGCAGGCGATGCAGAGCTTTTCGTCGATATGGCTGCGCACTTTTTCCCGCAGCAAATCGTCATGCATGACGATATTAGGCAGCGCTTTGCCTACGACATCACACGGCGAAGAGAATCCCATGTCGTCCAGATAGTGTGACATCCCACTCTTCAAATCGTCGATCACGCGGAATCCATAGTGCATAACAACGGTGCAGAACTCGACGACGCCTGCACCGACAGCCATGAATTCAACAGCGTCGCTCCAGGTCGATGCCCCGCCTGTACCAAGAATCGGTATGTTGACATTGCGGGCGATCTCTGCAATCGTCCGCAGAGTAATCGGCTTGATTGCGGGTCCAGTCATCCCACTATAGGTCGATTTGCCCCCGAGGCTCGGATAGGGCGAGAAGGTCCGGATGTCAATTCCCATCAATGCCTGGATTGAGTTCGACGCAGTCAGCGCGTTGCAGCCGCTGCGCTTCACTGCCTTCGCTACTTCAACGATATCCGTGACGTGAGGTGTAATCTTGATTGAAACAGGAACTTCCTTTGCTGCTTCCTTCACCCACCGCGCCGTCAACTCGGTAGCACTGATGCTTTGCGCAAGCATCTTTCCAGGATCCTCGCCGATATTTCCCTGCGGACATGAAAAGCTGCACTCAATCAAGTCAACGCCCGCTCGTTCGAGTCGTTCTACAAGAGACTGCCAGTCCTCTTTGCGCCCTGCCATGATGCTGGCGCCGACCACTTTCTCCGGAAATTCCTTCTTCAGCATCCGAACGTTATGCTCGATCTTGTCGATGTGATGCTCGGAGATGAGGTCGATGTTTCCCATCCCAAACAGTTTTCGTCCTTCATGGTCGAAGGTCGACATCATCGGATGGCATAGGTTAACACGCGTTCCTTCAACCGACGTCGTTTTCAGAACAGCCCCGGCCCAACCCATCTGAAATGCCCGCCTTACCATGTCAAGGTTGTCCGTCGAAGGTGCCGCCGCAAGGATGAACGGATTCTCAAAATGAATACCGAGAAAATCGTACGAGAGGTCACGCTGCGGATAGATCTCAACTTCCTTGAACTTTTTGTATTCCACGGGATATCCCTCACTTCGCTGACAAGAATTCGTGAATAGCCTGCGCCGCATGTTTGCCATGCGCCACCGACTGGACGATAGTTCCTTCACCCGCAATCATATCACCTCCGGCAAAAACGCCCGGAGCCGATGTCTGAAAGCTTTCATCCACCTTCACATAGCCGCCGTTCTTCCGCTCGAATTCTCCAAGCCAGTTTGCTTCTATCGTCTGACCGATTGCAGCAATGACAGTATCCGCTGCAAGCAAGAAATCGGAGCCTTTGACCTCAACCGGCACTGGTCTGCCGGTTCGGTCCTTTTGTTTGCTTAAACGCGTTCGCCGACATTTGATACCCTCGACTTTTGTCTTCCCGACGATTTGCACGGGATTGGTCAAGAACCGGATCTCTACACCCTGCTTTCTCGCTTCTTCTAATTCACCTTTCCATACACGCATTTCTTTTTCACTGCGTCGATAGATGAGAAGGACACTCACAGCACCCAGACGTTTTGCCGTCGCCGCTGCATCGAGTGAAACATTTCCGCCTCCGATGATGACAACCCGTCTGCCAATCTTCACGCTCGAAGGCTTTGCCTTGGCGTTCTGGAGGAACCCGAGCACCGGAATGACACCTTTCAGCTTTTCGCCTTTCAATCCAGCCATTCGATCCTGACCGAGCCCGACGGCAAGAAATGTCACGTCGTGTGTGTCCTGGATTCGCTTGAATGTTTTTGCGTCAACAGCCCGCTTTTTGAGAGTGAAGAATTTCGCGAGGAACTTGATGTCTGAATCAAGCTCCCCCTCTGCAAGACGAAATGCCGGGATGCTTTTTCGAGGTACGCCGCCGGGTCTGCCACCATCGTAGACATCCACATGATGACCGAACTTCGCAAGCTCAAATGCACACCCAAGTCCAGCAGGACCGCCTCCGACAACGGCAATTCTTTTGTCAGACGCCCGGAACGATTTCGTTCGTGAAAACTCTTTGCGCCATTCAAATTGGGTAGCAAAGAAATGAAGTTCCCGAATCTGGATTGGCGAGTCCTGCCTGCCGCGCGTGCAGACGGATTGACAGAAAATCTCTTGAGGACAGATCTTGCCGCACGTATTCGCCAGCGCATTGGAGGTCTTAACCACCTCAGCTGCTCCAACGACGTTATTGTTGCAGAGCATCGAGATGAATTTCGGGATCTGGATATGCGTCGGGCAGGCCACGGAGCAGGGGGCATCGAAGCACTGCAGACACCGCTCTGCTTCAATTCTTGCTTCTTGAAGGGTCATGAAGGATTTACGATTGTCGATTGTCGAATTACGAATGGCGATTTGCGCAGTTGTGCCTTCTGAATTCTGGCTTCTAGCTCCTGCATTCAAATGATAGATCACTCCCCGCGGGCCTCTCTTATCGCATCCACGATCTGCTGATAACCACTGCACCGGCACAAATTGCCGGAAATGGCTGAGCGCACTTCGAGTTCCGAAGGATTCGGTGCGCTCTCGCGCAGCGCCATGGCACTCATCAGCATCCCCGGAGTGCAGAAACCGCAGTGCACAGCATCGTGGTCGAGAAATGATTCCTGGAGCGGGTGGAGGTCCTTCCCGTCTGCCAGCCCCTCAACGGTGAGTATTTCCTGACCATCGATCTGAGGAGCGAGCACAAGGCAGGAATTCACTGCTTGTCCGTTCATCAGAACAGTGCACGCACCGCACTCGCCAACTTCGCATCCCCGCTTCGTGCCGGTCAGACCCAACTCATCACGAAGCAAGTCCAACAGCATCAGGTTCGGGCGCACCTCGAGCCTGTGCTTACGATGATTGATGACCGTGTTTATTGTCACACTGTTCATACACTCATCCTCTGATGTCCCTACCTCTCAGCAACTGCCCAATAACTACGCGCATGCCACAAGCGCCCGACGAACCAACACAGCGATCACGGGCTCCTTGTATTCCGTTGACCAACGTCTCCCCGTGAATGAGATCATGACTTCGGAGACCTTCTTCCCCGCCTCAGCCATCAGTTCTCTTGATAATTTTTTGCCGATGAGTAGGTTCTCCGCGGACGGGATTCTCTGCCACTTTGGAAACGCGGCGCCAGGAACAATTCTGGCATCGCTCATCACACCGTCACTGTTTCTGACAAGCACGGCCGCAACGCTCAACCGGGCGATCGAGAGTGCATTGCGCCGCCCAAGTTTGATGAAGGAGCTTCGGGCATTCTGTAGAAGCTTCGGAAAGCGGATTTCTGTGAGGACTTCATCGTGACGTGCAGTGGTTGTATACGGCTTGACAAAAAACTCCGAGAGCGAGATGCTGCGTTCGCCGGAAGAGGATGTCAGCCTGATTTCAGCATTCAGAGCAATCAACGGCGGAACAGTATCAGCGCACGCCGCCGCATTCATAAGATTGCCACCCACGGTCCCACGGTTGCGAATCTGAGGCGAGCCGATTGTGGACACGGCAACGCGCAGCAATGGCGCGTACGTCCCAATGACCTCTGAACGCAAGACCTCAGCATGTGTCGTCAGCGGTCCGATGAGAATAGAGTTGCCCGATTCTTTGATCCCTCTCAGGGAAGCGATCCGGCTGATATCGACGATTGCCTTCGGTGACGCTGTACCTGGTCTTCGCAGTTCGACCAACACGTCGGTGCCGCCAGCAAGAATCCTCGCATTTGTGCCGAAGTCGGCAAGTAAGTTGCAGGCATCTGTTAACGAGTAGGGAGAATAGTAGTCGAACGGCTTCATTCGTCTTTCTCTCCCTTGATCTTGCACGATTCCACCATCACTGCATCAAGCGCATCCTTCTTCTCTGACCCGCGTTTGTCCTTGCGTGTGAGTTTGTGACCGAGCAGCACCCGTTCAAGGTTTGCCGGAATTTCATAGATGCGCTTGCCGGTCGCGTTGTAGATCGCATTGACAATTGCCGGGGCCGCAATTTCATTTGTGGGTTCGCCCACCGACTTCGCGCCAAAGGGACCCGCAGGGTCTTCGTTCTCAACGATAATCGTTCTGATGTGCGGAACATCCATTGACGTTGGAATCAGGTACTCGTCAAAGTTCAGCTGTTTCGGAATTCCGTCCTCGATTTCGAATTCTTCCAGCAGCCCATAACCCAGGCCCATCGCTACACCGCCGCACATCTGACCAAGAACCATTGCCCGATTAATGGCCTTGCCAACGTCGTGCACCGACACGAAGTCGATTACGTTCACTTTCCCTGTCTCGGTGTCAACTTCAACTTCAGCAATGTTTGCGCCATAGACAAATGTGAAGTAGGCTTCACCCTGTCCTTCATGTTCATGCCATGAAGTTTTTGGTGATCGATGCCAGCCCCGACCAACCATTGGCTTGCCTTTATTGAAACAGGCAGAGGCAAGCTCGGCGAACGAGGCAAGGCGTTCATGGGTTTTTGAGTTGACAAGGTAGTTTTCAGCCAAATCGAGATCTCTCAGCTCTATATCTGTCATTTCTGCACCGACGTCAAGCAACGTAGCTCTCACATTCTCTGCAGCATTCTTCGCTGCCGATCCACCCATGACAGTCCCACGCGATGCAACCGTTGGACCTGAATCAGCTGTCCGACTGGTGTTTGTGTTCAGAAACTGAATGCGATCCATTGAGATACCAAGCACCTCAGCCGCAATCTGCGACATTTGCGTCTGCGCGCCCTGACCCATGTCTGTCACACCGGAGGAGACGATGACACTTCCATCGGTCTGGACCGACACGATCGTCTCTGCTGCATCAATCCCCTCCGCACCCAGCGACACTCCACGATAGCTGCACGCCAGACCTATACCGCGTTTCTTTTCTCCTATCGTTACCGCGCGGTACTCTTTCCACTTATTCTCAAAATCAAGCGCATCAGCTGCTTTTCCCAGCACTTCCTTCAGACTGACGTTGTGCAATAGCTTCTGACCTGTGGCTGTCACAGCGCCCGTTTCAAACCCGTTTTTCAGGCGAATCTCGAGCGGGGATACACCGACCTTTGCCGCCAGCTCATCCATCATCAATTCAATGGCGAAGTTGACCTGTGGCGAGCCAAATCCCCGCATTGCCCCCGTGTAGTTGTTGTTCGTGTAGGCAGCGTAGACGTCGGTCTTTACATTCTCGCAATAATATGGACCCGTCGCTTGCACCACCGAACGCCACGTGACAAATGGGCTCATCGATGCATACGCACCCCCATCAGCAATACAACGAATTTCCATCGCAGTGATCGAGCCGTCATTTTTCGCTCCCCACTTATAATAGAGCACATAGGGATGGCGTTTGTAGCTCTCCAGCATCGATTCTTCACGTGTGTTCACCATTTTGACCGGCTTGCCGGTCTTGATCGCCAGTAGCGCCGCACGGCAACACATCGATGTCATCACTTCATCCTTTCCGCCGAAGGAACCACCGAGTGTCGCCTGAATAATTTGGACCCGATTAAGAGGAAGCATCAGGGCCTCTGCTACCGATCGTCGACTGGAGAAGAGATTCTGCACGGAACCCGTGATCTTCACACCCCCTTGCTCTGCAGGTTCGGCAAGTACAGCTTCGGGCTCGATGTACGAATGTTCGACAAATTGCGTCTTGAACCTCCGCTCAATGACGAAGTCTGCGGCGGCAAATCCTTTCATGACATCACCCTTACGGACGATGTGATGAACGAACTCGTTCTTTTCCCCATGAAGAATCGGAGCGCCGGGCTTCATCGCCTCTTCCGGATCAGAAACCACTGGAAGCGGTTCATATTCGACATCGATGAGGCTCAGCGCGTGATCAGCGACTTCCTTTGATTTCACCGCGACCAGTGCGACGCCATCGCCGAGATACCGCACCCGGTCTTCAGCCAGGATCTGCTGGTTCTTCGTCACGATGCCAAACACCCTGCTCCCAGGAATGTCCTTCGCTGTGAGGACAGCTTCGACGCCAGGGAGCTGCTCAGCTTGCGATGTGTCGATGCGGAGGATCTTCGCATGGGGATACTTCGAGCGAAGCACCTTTCCCCAGAGTTGGTGGCCAACACTGTAATCCTCGGCAAACTTCGCTTTGCCTGTTACTTTTCCCCAGGCATCAACGCGGCGTTCCGGTTTCCCAACGATTTTGTGTCTATCCGCCATGCATGCGGCTCCAGAGCTTCTTTGCCACCTTGCGTGCCTTTTGCATCACAGCTTCTTCATCGATGCCAACGACCTGTTTATTCCAGACGATCCAGTTGCCATCCACGATAACATGTTGAACCATCGTGGAGTTCATGCCGAAAAGAAAGTGTCCATGGAGGTTTCGGGAAGTAAGCGGCGTCGGAGGATCATAGTCGAGCACGACCAGGTCGGCGGGACTCCCCTTCTTAAGCGTTCCAAACGATCGGCCAAAGAATTCGGATGCCAGGTGCTGTCCGTTGTGCAGCATCAATGGCATTCGGGAGAATTGCACCCTGTGATCCGATTCGGCATTGCGGAAATACCCAAACTTCGATTCTTCAAACATGTCGGTTGGAAATCCGTCAGTCCCCAACGCCGAATGCTCACCAAACCAGCACAGAGGTGCATAGCCGACAGCATTGTTCATGTTCGACCGTGGGTTGTGAACCATCCAGGCGCCAGCTTTATCCACCTTCGCCAGCTGCTTCCGCGTCAGGTGAACACCGTGCGCAATGATGGATTTGTTGCTCAGAATGCCGAATTTCTCCAGTCGTTCGATGAGATCCAGCTTGTGCTTCCTCGTTGATTCAATAACATCCGCTTTGTCCTCTGCGACATGGATATGAACACCGCTGTCGTACAGCCCTGCAAGCTCACCGAGACACTTGAGCGATTCGTCACCCAGTGTCAGCGATGCATGCGCCCCCACTGTGCCGCGAAAGTGTGGGTTGCTGGCATTTTCCGTAAGGAAGCGTTCATTTTCTTCCAGCCCAAAATCGCGACGTTTCATCCCGCCCCGGTCGGTTGTCTCATAGCAAAGAACCCCGCGCAAATGAACCTGACTCATCGCGTGCTTAATGAGATCGAGCGAGCCACGAATGAAGTTCGGAGAGGCGTGATGGTCAATCAGCGTCGTTGTGCCGAATTTAACCGATTCAATAGCACCGACAAGGGCGCTATAATAGATTGATTCTTCATCCAATGCCTTGTCGAGCTTCCACCAGACTTTTTCCAGGATCTCCTTGAAATTCGCTGGTGCAGACTTCGGGGGAGGCATCCCACGCGACAGCGCTGAATAGAGATGAGTATGCGAACAAACAAAGCCCGGCATCACGATCTGGTGCTGGAGGTCAAATATTTCATCTTCGCGATTGGGTCTCACATGCCGCGAACGCTCAACGATTTCTCCATCGGCGATGCGGATGTCGCATTCTTCAATAGTAGAAGCGGAGAGGCTGACGACCGTGATGTTTTTGAGGAGGAGACTCAAGTGTGTCGAATTCAGATAATGGAAGATTTTTTCAAGCGCTGTTCAAGAATATGAAAATCGGGCTCAATATCAAGCGCTTGCCCGACTGCCTGCTGCGCGGACTGGATATCCTTCAAACCGTTTCCGGTGACGACCACGACAGCCGATGCACTGCGCTCGATGACACCCTGAGCGATCGCTTTCTTGAGACCTGCGACGCCAGCGACACCCGCCGGCTCACCGAACACAGCCCCCAGTTGCGCAGTAGTTCGCATCGCATCTAAGATTTCCTTATCCGAGACGGTAATCATTGCACCCCGAGATCCTTTGATCTCCCGAATTGCACGGCGCCAATTGCGCGGTGTTCCCACGGCGATGCTATCTGCAATGGTGTTTGCCGATGAAGGCACGAGGTCTTTCCCGCTCGAGAATGACTCAAACACCGGGCAAGCGTTTTTTGCTTGAACCCCGAGTAGTCGCGGAACTCGATCGATGAATCCAAGCTTCTGCATCTCGTGCAGGCCTTTTCCAATTCCACCGATAGTGCATCCATCGCCGACAGAAACGACCACCCATTCCGGCAGCGCCGACCCAAATTGTTCGGCAATCTCCAGACCCGCGGTCTTTTTTCCTTCCACCAGAAATGGATTTGTCCCACTGTTGCGATCATACCATCCAAATTTCTTGCATGCCTCCCGGCAAAGATCGAACGCCTGCTCATAACTCCCCTGCACCCTGACAACTGTTGCACCAAAAATCAGGAGCTGGGTAACTTTTGGCTCCGGCGCACGCTGAGGAACAAAGATCACACTTTTAAGTCCAACGGCAGCCGATAATCCGGCCAATGACGAAGCAGCATTCCCTGTGGACGCACATGCAATTGTCGTAAAGCCAAACTCCTGCGCCTTGAGAACACCGACAGAGCTTGCTCGATCTTTGAACGAGTTCGTCGGATTTCTTCCGTCGTCCTTCAGAAACAATCCTCCAATTCCGACCTCAGTTGCGAGACGCGGAACATCATAGACAGGAGTCCAACCGATTTGGAGGTAGGGAAGTCTAGCTTCGGGAAAGATGGGAAGCAGCTCACGATAACGCCAATGGTTGTAGGAACGGCCCGCGAGAAGCGCTGGTGTGAGAATTGCGGCTATCGTTTCGTAGTTGTACTGAACGTCGAGAATGCCCTGTAGTCCGCATGTTGGACACGTATGGATATTCCCATTGGCATACAATTCATTACAGAGGAGACACCGAAGACCCGTGACGAGCGATGTCGCTGTTGACTTCATGCAGGCACCTTATTGGAGGCCCTCGCCTTCATCGCTGTCTTCAACTTCTCAATCGAGAGGAGAATAACTTCATTGGTGGCGGGGAGCGAGAATTCAGGCTCGATCTCATGGTTGGCAACCGCAGAGACCGCGTCCTTGATCGCCAGCCAGGCTGAAAGGCCAAGCATGAACGGGGGCTCAGCGACAGTTTTGCTGCCATAGATTGCGTTCGGGTTCGTCACGTTCTCCAGAAACGCAACGCGAAAATCGGCGGGGATATCTTTGGCCGTTGGAATCTTGTATGTGTCCGGCGAATGTGTCAGAAGATTGCCGGCACTGTCCCACGTTATTTCCTCCGTGGTGCACCAACCGACCCCCTGGACGTAGCCGCCTTCAATTTGCCCCTTGTCGATCCCGGGATTGATGGAGTCTCCGACGTCGTGCAGGATGTCCGTACGAAGAAGCGTGAACGCCCCGGTGAGGACGTCAACGATCACCTCCGAGACCGCCATGCCCATGGCGTAGTAGCGAAATGGCGTTCCGATTCCTTTGATCTTATCCCAGCCAATTCCCGGAGTTCTGAAGTATCCAGTTGCACTTAGGCTTACGCGGCGCAGCACCATCTGCGGCATCGCCTCGGCAAAACCAATCTGCCGTTCCGGGTGTTTTACATCGAAGATCACGTCGTGTTCAAATTGGATGTCGTCCTTATTCGTTTGAACGGATGGATCTTTCTCGTTGAACATTGCTGCAACAGTCTCGGCAATCCTGCCTTTCAGCGTCTCAATCGCCTGCTTGACCGCCATACCGTTCATGTCCGTTCCCGATGACGCAGCTGTTGGGGATGTATTGGGAACCTTGGAGGTGTTTGTGGCATTCACCCGGACGCGATCGATGCTGATTCCGAGCTCAGCAGCAGCTATCTGCTGGATTTTCGTATGTAATCCTTGTCCCATTTCTGTGCCGCCATGGTTGACAAGGACTGTCCCGTCACTGTAGATATTGACCAGGGCACCGGCCTGATTTAAATGCGTGGTTGTGAACGAGATACCGAACTTCACCGGAGTGAGGGCAAGCCCTTTCTTGTAGAATTCATTCACCGCATTGAAGTCATCAACGGCCTTCCGGCGCGCATCGTACTCCGATGACTCCATCAATTTGTCGAAAATCAAAGGCAGCCTGTTGTTTTCAACGACTTGACCGTAGTGTGTGATATTGTTGCTCTCAAGCCCGTAAAGATTCTTCCGGCGGGTTTCCGTCGGCTCTTTGTGGAGAAACCGTGCAACCTTATCGACGATCATTTCCATAGCTGCCATTGCCTGTGGACCGCCGAAACCGCGAAACGCCGTATTGGAAGGAAGGTTCGTCTTCCAGACGCGTGCCCTGACACTCATGTTCGGAACAAAATATGCATTGTCGCAGTGAAGCATGGATCTCTCCATGATCGCGAAGGACAGGTCCGTCGCAGCGCCAGCGTCACTGTTCAATTCAAACTTGACGGCCAGCAGGTTCCCCGCATCGTCAAATCCTACCTTGTATCGCGTGAGGTAGCAATGACGTTTGCCTGTCATGATCATATCATCATCGCGAAAGAGCCGAATCTTCACCGGACGGCCCGTCGCACGACAGAGCAATGCACTCCAACATGCAACATGATTTCCCTGAGTCTCTTTCCCGCCAAAGCCGCCACCGATCCGTCGAACCTCCACAACCACATCTTTCTTTTTCACGCCAAGGACTTCAGCAACCAGCGTCTGCGTCTCTGATGGGTTCTGCGAAGAGCTGTAAACCGTAATTTCACTTCCCTCGCCGGGGACACTCAGGGCAGCCTGGGTTTCAAGATACCAATGCTCGGCTGCGCCTGTCCTGAGTTCTCCCTCAATCACGTGCACCGCACGCCGAAGAGCTGCATCTGCATCCCCCGTCTGCATTGTTCGTTCCGGGCCGAGAAGGCTATTCTTCGCGATTGCCTCCTCGATGCTGAGAATCGGCCCCAGCGGTGCGTATGTCACCTCGATCAGACTCTCTGCAGTTCGACATTGGGCATCCGTCTCTGCTGCAATGAGAAACACCGCCTGGCCTGCAAACATGACCTCTTCGGCTGCAAGACAGGGTTCGTCTTTCACAACTGGACCCATCTGGTTGTGGCCTGGGATGTCTCTCGCCGAGAGTATTGCTGCAACGCCGGGAGCCTTCCTTGCTCTCGTCAAATCGTACGACACGATGCGAGCGTGCGCATGAGGACTGCAGACGACACGGCCCACCAGCAAGGTTGGACTTGTGGGCAGGTCGTCGATATACATCGCTTCACCTGACACATGAAGCGAGGCACTTTCGTGTGGTATCTGTTGATGCATTGCTATGATCTTTCTTTTTCGAGCAGCGAATAGCTGATGCTCATTCTCGATGACTCGTCTCGCTCCAGAACTTGAGGAGAAGGTTTCTGGCGGCAATCCGGCGAAACTCCGCACTGCCGCGTACATCAGAAATCGGGTTGAAGTCTGTGTCAACAAACCGTTGCGCCTCCTCGACGTGCCGACGATCCCACGGCTTCCCTTTGAGAAATGCCTCTGCCACAACAGAGCGTTTCGTTTGAGCAGCCATTCCTCCATACGCTAGCGTAATGTCGTCAACGATTCCCTTCGCATCCAAATCCAATCTAAATGCGCCGCTGACGGTGGCAATGTCCAAATCGCGACGTTTCGAGACTTTGTATGCGCGGACCCTCGCCCCTGCCGATGGTTTCGGCAAGACAATGGCTGTGACAAGTTCATCAGGGCGGCATTCGGTCGTTCTGTACCCTTTCACAAAGGCATCTGCGCCAACCGCTCGTGTTCCTCGCCTACTCTTGAGAATGATGTTTGAACTGTAAGCTATCAGGACAGGAAGCGTGTCACCTACAGGTGACGCAGTGCCGATGTTCCCACCCAACGTAGCAAGGTTTCGTATCTGTTGGGCTCCGAAGACGGTTAGCATTTGATGGAATGCTGGGAAGTCGTCTTTCACAATTTTCCCCACTTCATTCATTTGAAGTCCGGCTCCCAACGTGAGCGTTTGGCTCTCACGAGAAACCTCGCGCAATTCATTAATCCGGCAACAATCAACAATATGTGGAAGCGTCTCAAACTTCTTCGTGACCCTCAACGCTACGTCTGTTGCCCCGTTGATCAAGATCGCAGCGGGATACTGTTCGCGAAGCACCAGGCATTCCTCTAGCGTCACGGGCTGGTCGTAGCGTTGCTTCTCCGTAGAAATCGAGACTCTTTCATGTGATATCGATTCCAGGAGGCTCACAACATGAGCTTCATCACGACCGAATTGATCTTTCCTGTCTCCGCCGCAGGCTATGGCGGCGGCATCGAGAATTGGCCGGTAGCCTGTGCAACGGCAAAGATTGCCCACCAGAGCATCCGAGATTTCATCTCTCGTCAACTTCGTGTTGCTCTTGTAGAGGGCAAAGAGCGTCATCACTATTCCCGGCGTGCAAAAGCCACATTGGCTTCCGTGCGTGTCGACGAGCGCTTGCTGAACCGGATGAAGTTGGCCCGACGGGCCCTTAAGGTTTTCGACCGTAATCAGTTGTTTGCCGTGGAGCATCGGAAGGAACATCAGACAGGAATCAACCGCTTTGTATTCGATCTTCTTTCCGGCCCTCAATTCGCCAATGACGACGGTGCAGGCGCCACAGTCACCTTCGGCGCACCCCTCTTTGACTCCGCGATGATGCGGCAAACTCCGCAGATAGTTCAGTACCGTTGTCGTTGGCATCCATTGCGATCGCGAATCGAAAGCAACGTCAACGACCTGTCCGTCAAGCACAAACTGTATGGAATCTTTCATGACCATTCTGATTAGCCTCTCATGTTGGCCATGCCCCGGCAAAACACGCTCGCTTCAGATATGCACCGCGACCCGGTTTGCCCGACCAGGTGTTTTGGTGAACGATGACCTCACCTCGTGCAATGACTGTTTCCGCGTTACCTTTGACCGTTGTGCCCTCGTACATTGAGTAGTCCACTCGCATATGATGCGACGCGGCTGAGATCGTAAATTCCTGAGCGGGGTTCCAGATGACAACGTCTGCATCGCTGCCAACCTGAAGCACGCCCTTTTTTGGATGAAGGCCGAACAATTTTGCCGGATTTGTCGACACCAACTCCACCCATCGATTGACAGAAAACTTTCCTCCGTTCACACCAAAATGATACAGAAGCTGCAGCCGGTTTTCAATACCGGGCCCACCATTGGGGATCTTTGTGAAGTTGCCCAGGCCCGCTCGTTTTTGCGTTCCAAACATAAACGGACAGTGGTCGGTGGAGACCAATTGCAGCTGATTGGTTTGTAGCGCCTTCCACAGAGCTTCCTGGTCTGAACTCTTGCGCAGAGGGGGCGTGAGCACAAACTTTGCCCCTTCGAAGTCCGGTCGTTCAAGCTCTTTCTCGGTCAGCAACAGATAGTGCGGACACGTTTCACCAAACACGCGGAATCCTTTGCCCTGTGCACGAGAGATTTCCTCAAGGGCTTCAGACGTGGAAACGTGAACAAAATAGACCGGCACATCCGCCATACGCGCAAGTGCGATGACCCGATGGACCGCTTCAGCTTCTGCAAGAGGCGGGCGCGTGCGAGCATGCTCGATGGGAGTGGTCCGTCCTTCCGCCAACGCCTTTCGGACAAGATAGTCAATGACGTTTCCGTTCTCCGCATGAACTGCGACAAGGGCCCCCAGTTTCCCGGCACGCAACATGACCTGCAAAATAGTCCCGTCATCCACCATAAGACTGTTAGGATAAGCGGTGAAGAGTTTGAAGCTTGTCACCCCCTCGCGAACGACCTCTTCGATCCCTGCGATCCGCTGTCCACCGATGTCCATCACAATCATATGAAGCCCGTAGTCAATGGTGGCAGTGCGTGCCTTGCGTCGCCAGAGTTCATAAGTGTCAGGGAGGGATGCGCCTCTCGTCTGCGTGGCAAAATCGATGATGGTCGTGGTTCCTCCAAACGCCGCAGCTCGTGTACCGGTTTCGAAGTCATCGCTAGATACGGTCCCTCCAACGGGTGCATCCAGATGCGTGTGAACATCGATTCCACCGGGGATCACATATTTCCCCGTCGCATCGATAACCCGGTCCGCGTGCTTCATGAGGTTGCTGCCAATCGCAGCAATGGTTTCACCCACGATGAAGATGTCCACAATAGAGATGCGTTCGGGCGATACGACTTGGCCATTTTTGATCAAGAGGGACATTGGTCAATCGGCAATATTGATGCGGCGGGTTGCTTCGGTGCAGGTTGAGTTCTATCGATGAACACCGTCACTGTGGCCCTCAGAATAGAGTAAACATCCGGAGCAACAATTGTCCTCCATTGAGCTCGACCGAGCTTCCTGATAGAGGAATTTCATCGCCAAAGTACAAGAGTAATCGCTAAACGGCAAGGGTCATACTCAGGCTTGGACGCGCGATCGAGAATACTCAACGTTTCTCGCCAAGAATGGTGCAAATGGAAGTTAGCTTCTACTGTGCGGAATTGAAAGGAGAATTCCCCCTCGACTGGGATACCATGCGTCTTCTCGGACTCAAGACATACCAGGCGACAGGGGCTGTCGCCACCGCGGCAATCGCGAACAAGGTTGCAGTGAGTTGAAGCGGTCGAAGGACTCCCCAACCGTTAGTTACGGAGGGTTGGCTTATCCCTAGGTTGGGTTACGCGAAATCATCCTCAGGATCTGCTACGGTGGGGTGGCCTGGCAAACTTCGCGAAGGCCACATTGTTCAATCGGAAAACCTTCGCAATGACCACTAGCGTTTGGCAAGCCAGAGCTCCGGGTTTTGATTTTCCCTATCCAACCAGATTTCAAAATGCAGAATAGATCCTTCGACAGAATCACCGCTCCTCGCAATTGTCTCTCCTGCTTTGACTTTCTGGCCTTCCACAACGCTAATCTCGGACAGATGCGCATAAATCGTCCGATAACCATTATAGTGGTTCAAGATGGCTATATTGCCGAAACCCGGTATGAACGTGAGGATAGAGACCTCCCCATCGGCCACGGCAAGGACGTTGGAACCGGACTGAACATTGATGTCGATACCGGTGTTCTGCCTTACGGTCTTGAGCACCGGGTGCACGTGGTTTCCGAACCTGGATGCAATGCCTATCGGATGAACGGGCCAAGGTAGGCGGCCCCTGTTGGAGGCGAATGTCCCCGTGATCGGCTCAGGTGGTGCGGTGGATTTGGGCACGCCTGTGACCCTCTCGCGATCTCGTGCTGCCGCAGTTTCACGCTCTTTCCGCTCAGCTTCTTTTTCAATCAGATCTGCGATAATATTATTGAGCTTCTCGGCAGCTTTTGTCTTCTCGTCCCACTGCTCGCGGTAGAACTTCGTGTCCTTCTTGATGGACACGAGCATCTTCTGGCGCCTCGAAACATCGTCCTTCAGAGATGATTCCTCAGCGGTTCGTTCGGCAAGCACACGCTGCTGGCGCTGGAGGTTGCTTTCCAGTCGCTCGTTCTGATGCTCGAGATCGTTCTTCTTGTGAACAACGTTCTGCAGGTCTTTCGCACGCTGCTCTGAAAACCGCTTCAAATACTCTACTCGAATGTAGAGCTGATTGATCGATTTGGATGAGAAGAGCAATTCAACATCATAGACCCTGCCATATTTGTAGACCGAACGAATATATCTTGCATAATGACTCTTCAGGGACTCGAGCTGCTTTTCCAGATCCCCTATGGAAACGCGGGCGTCCTGAATCTCGCCGGTCAGCAGTTTCTCCTGCTCCTGTAGCTTCTTGATTGTTTTACGTTTGACGTTTGTTTGTTGCTCCAACCTGTTGATGTTGGCCAGCGTTGCGCTCTCTTGTTCCTTGCTCTTTTTGAACTTCTTCTCGTACGCTTCTGCCTCGGCCGACAGTCTTGCTTGCTCTTTTTGCATGTCAGTGAGAGTTGGCTGCTGCTTGGCCTTGTCGGTATGCGACTTCGTCGCCGGTTTTGCTTTCTTTGAAGACTGTTTAGCGCCGGATTGGCCGAAGGCCCGCTCAGGAAGGCCCACCGCAAGTGCGAAGAGAAGACAAAGCGATACGAAGATGGATCGACCGTGAGACATTATTGCCAGCGAATCCGTTCAGCGTTGTTGGGAACGTCGAGCACCAAAGGATCACTACCGGTATTGATTGCCAGCGAAGAGAATGAGACGGCAACGAGACGCCGGCTCCTGTGCTGTGTCAGACGAATGAGACGGGGTAGGGACGCGTCACCCAGCGTGCGGAATCTCTCGAAGCGCTCCTCAGCGAAGAGCTTTCCGGTTTCATCGAGATGCTGAATCTTCGAGATGAGGAGGGAACCCGGGTCTATCCAGTAGCGACGAATCCCGTCACCACGCCTATAGATCAAGATGAGCTGATCCTCCTCCGAGGCCACGCTGTCAGGTGGAGTATCATCCGCAGCAAGAAAGGTCCCGCCCGTAAAAAGGTTCAGAAGTTCATCAAAGGTGAGGTTGATCCGGAAGATTCGACGAAGGTTGGAAACATTCACGGTGCCCGTCACCAGCTGGTTCTGAAGACTATTGTAGAAGGCAAAATCCCTCCGCGTGAGGAGCACAGATCCCACGTGAATGCCGAAGGGTCCTTCCACTCTTACGAGCATCGAATCGGGCTTGTGAAGAACGAGCTCGAACGAGCCAGACTGGGCCAGGTCCGGAGTCTCCACCGAGATCGTTCCACTCCCCGTCAGTGATTGAATGCGCTCATGGTTTACGCGCACGATGCGCTGCACCATCTCCGGGGTCACCGCCTTCCCTACGAAGCTTGACCTTGGCGCTGAAGCACAGCCACCCAGGAGAACGAGAATCAAGGACGCGAGAACCACATCACAATGTCTCATCAAAGCGAGCCCCGGGCGATTTTGTCGCGCAGTGCCTGGTTGTTTGTATTCATCTGCAGTGCTTGGTTCCAGAATTGCTCTGCCTTCTCCTTCGCCCCGAGCCTGTACTGAATGTCGCCCATATGTTCATAGACGGTCGCGCTCGCCCCCCCGACATTGATCGACTTCGCGATGTACTTCTGCGCATCTTCGTACCTGCCAAGCTTGAAGTACACCCATCCTACAGTGTCCAGGTAGGAAGCATTATCCGGCTCTGCCGTAATCGCCTGGAGAGACATTTGCAATGCCCGCTCAAGTTGCAGACCGCGCTCGGCAAGACTGTAGCCGTAGTTGTTCATGACAAGATGCGATCGCGGGTCCACCCGCAACGCATGCTCGTACAACGAATCAGATTCCTGATAGCGATGGAGTCCATCAAGGGTCAAAGCCAGCTCGCTCATGACGTTCATGTCGTCCGGCTTCAGTTCCAACGACTGCCGGAGAGCAGCAATCGCATCGTCGGTCTGGTTGAGACGACTGTGCGCAAGGCCGAGAAAAAAGAAGACACGCGAGTCCTTTGGAAGAGCTTTCCGTGCACGCTCCATCGACTCAAGCAGTTTCTGGTACTCCCCCTTCTCAAAGTACGACGTGCCAATGTAATACCATGCATCACCGTTCCACGCAGCCAGTTGAGTGACACGCTCAAAGTATGCGCTCGCAAGGGAGTCCTTTTTCTGGCGGTCGGCGATCATACCCAGGTAAAAATAGGGACGCCAGTCGTTGGGCAGTTCCTGGTTGAGCCGCTCGAAGATCGGCTTTGCCTTCGCGATGTACATCGAATCCCGCTGCGTCTGTCCTATATAGGCCACCCCAACCCTGATGAGCACCTCCGGATTGGTGTGTTCGCGGGCAAGCAGCTTCTGATAGAGTTCCTGTGCTCGATCGTACTCTCGTTGCTCGAGATAGATATCGGCGAGCGCGGCAAGGGCCTCCGGATCGTCCTCATCATCCTCGAGGATACCCTCGAGGATGGATATTGCTTCCTTCGTCTTGCCCCCCCGCGTATAGGATTCGGCCAGTTGGCGCTGCAACACCCTGTTGCTGGGATCCAGTTCTACCATCCGTTTGTATTTCTCAGCGGCCTGATCAAAGCGACCAAGCGCCGTGTAGAGCTCTGCCGATTGCAATAGAATCTCCCAATCGTCGCCGTCCTGGTCGAGAATGCGTTCATAGATCTCAAGAGCTTTCAGGGGGCGCGAGGCTTGATACAGCCGCGCGAGATTAAACCACGCTTCCGTATCTTCTGAATCAACCTGAACGATATGTTCGTACTCCCGTGCCGCCAGCTCGGGCTGGAAGGCATTCACATAGATACCGGCGAGGTTCTTGCGATAGAGGATCCTCAGGGAGTCAAGCCGTACAGCATCCCGTCCGTGCTGTGCAGCGAGTGCGTGCTTGCCGAGAAGGGAGTAGTCTTTCGAAATGGCATAATGTATTGCGGCCGTCGGCTCGTACTGAAGCGCTTCCTGATATTCAAGGATCGCATTCGCATACTCCCCGGTGACATCATAGACAGAGCCGTGAATAACGTGGGCGATGGACTGGTCGTGGTTCATTTCCTTCAACCGGTCAGAAGTTTGCGGGGCGTCGGGAATTGCCCGCCTTGCGGTGGTCGTCTCCTTCGTGAAGCTGCAACCCGCAAGCCCCACAAGGCTGGCTATGACCAAAAGAGAGGTAGTGTGTCTCATACGATTGCTGAAAATATATCGAATATGGCTTTGAATAACAAGGAGAGCAGCTGCCCATCCACGCAGTACACGCCAGACAACCCCAAACACTTGCAGAGCGCACGGAAAGAAGCTATCTTTCCCATGCATGGAATCAAATACTCAGCTCTATGATATTGGCATTGCGTGGAATTGGCACTATGATCGCGATTTCCTTGACCTCATCGCATCGGCCGCCCACGCACGTCGACTTTCAGTCTACCTCATCGATCAAGAGAACCTCACGGAAACAGTCGGCCGACTGCAAAGGAACGCTATCCACTTGCGTGTTGTTCTCGATCGCGCATCCGACGAAGACGAACGATTTCTTCCTCTAGCCCACCTGTTGAGTCGCCGAGCATCCGCATCGGATCCGTCCCGCGCTGTTCGTATCATCAACCCGCACGACCTTCAGCGCAGGGCATCCGACAAGGCCACCATGCACCTTGAATTCCTTTCACACGGCATCAAGGTACCGTTCACCATTATCATTTCTCCGTTCAATCAGAAACGTGAAGTTGAACTCTCACTATCGGAGCTTGCACAACTCGGACGGCACTTCATCATCAAACCAGCGAATACAACAGGAGGAGGTGTCGGCGTTGTCCTAGGCGCCGAGTCACTGAAGGATGTTATTGAGACCCGGCAGCATCACAAGAACGACAAGTATCTCCTGCAGGAGCACGTGACACCTACTACGTTTGCCGGACGACGAGCCTGGTTTCGAGTCTTCTACTCCTTTGGAACGATCATCCCCTGCTGGTGGGATGACCGGACCCACATCTATGAAGAACTAACACCCGCCGACGAAGAAGGGTTCATCCTGGAGCCTATGCGTACCATCGCGTCAGTTATTCACGATATCTGTGGCCTTGATTTCTTCTCGACGGAGTTGGCTTTGACGCCAAATCAGGAATTTATCGTCGTGGACTATGTCAATGAGATGTGCGATATGAGGCTAAAATCCAGGTATCCCGATGGTGTCCCCGACAGCGTTGTGCAATCAATTGCAGAATGTTTGGTGGCATTCGCCGATTCGCTCAAAAGTCGACCCTGAACGACAACTGCAGCCAGCAAATCCTTCAACCAAATTTAGGCAGAAACAAGCCCCCCTTTCATCTTTCCCTTTAAATAAACCGAAGAAATAATTACACCGTGAAAACTTGATTTTAAGTGAGGGGTTTGATACATTTCGGCGGGTTTCAAACAACAATTGCCATCGCCATAGCTCGGAGGCCTTATGCGTTTCGCACGAACAAAGGAGATTGCACTTCGACTCTCGCTTCCCGCATTGATCATCCTTTTCTTCGCCCTGATTGGATGCTCCAGCGAGGAGGCGGTAAAACCACCACCGCCACCACCGCCAGGACCAACTGTTGAGCAGAAGATGATTGATTCGCTTCAGGCCGACAACATCAACCTGAAGCAGAAGCTCGTGAAGTTCGAGCAAGACAACAGCACGCTCAACGCCCGGCTCACCGATGTCGAGGCAAAACTTAAAGCAGAGCTCGAGAAAGCCGCTGCAGTTCCAAAACCGCCGCCAGCCACCTACGAAGGCGCGCAGAAAGCGTTCAGTGAAAAGAAGTACGATGATGCAATCCAGATGTTCGAGGCGCTGCTCACCAGTGGAATCGCCGAAGACCAGGCGGACAACTGCCATTACTGGATTGGCGAATCATATTTCGGGAAGAAGGAATACAAGGAAGCCTTGAAGCATTTCGAAGGGGTCTTCCAATACAAGAGCTCGGAGAAGAAAGCAGATGCACAGTATATGATAGCTCGTTGTTACGAAGCGGTGGGCGACAAAGCAAAGGCAAAGGAAGCGTACGAAAAAGTTGTGAAGGATTACCCAACCAGCGACAAGGTCACGAAGGCGAAAGAGCGCTGGGGACGCCTCTAAACGATTCCGTTTTCTGTTGATACGAGAAAACCCCTGACGACGCTCAGGGGTTTTTTCTTTTCTGTGCTGTCCTTCCCTCCTTCACTTGCCTTTGCAAACCATCAGCCCAGCAGCCTGAAATTCACCTGGCAGATTTCTTCGTTTGTTGAATCTCATTGCACACGTCACTATATTGACTGAAGAACTTGTCCGATTTCGTTCAGCAAGACTCCGTCAACACTATCACCGCCGCTCGTGGCAAAGATTCAGACAAAATACGTGTGTCAGTCGTGCGGGTACGCTTCACCACGCTGGGTGGGAAAGTGCCCCAACTGCGGTGAGTGGAACACCTTCGTCGAAGAAGCGCCATCTCCACTCAAGCTTTCGAGGAAACCTGCCGGGGCCGCATCGAGGATCGAGCCGATTCCCATGGAACAGCTCGATAGCGAAGACGTCCCGCGCATCAAGACCAATATCGAGGAGTTCGACCGGGTGCTCGGAGGAGGGCTGGTACAGGGCTCGCTGATTTTATTGGGCGGAGACCCAGGCATCGGCAAATCAACGCTGATGATGCAGATAGCGTTGAAGCTCAGGGACCAGATTGTCCTCTATATTAGTGGAGAAGAATCCGTCCGACAGATCAAGCTTCGGGCTGAGCGACTGCAGGCCGAGCAAACGAAGAGCATCCTTCTGCTGGCAGAGACAAACCTCGATCTCATTCTCGACGTCATCGAACGAGGACCTCCCGACCTTATCATTGTAGACTCCATTCAAACGATGTACCGCCCGGGACTGGAAAGTGCCCCCGGGAGTGTGAGCCAGGTGCGCGAATCGACAGCTTTGCTCCTGCGTCTTGCAAAGACCGAAAACATTCCAATTTTCGTCATCGGGCATGTTACCAAGGAAGGGGTCATTGCGGGACCCCGCGTCATCGAGCACATCGTTGACACGGTTCTCCAATTCGAAGGAGAGGCGCACTACGCGTACCGGATTCTCCGAGCGTTAAAGAACCGTTACGGCTCGACAAACGAGATCGGGATTTTCGAGATGCACGACACGGGTCTGCGCGAGGTCAAGAATCCTTCGGAGGCCTTTCTCTCCGAGCGCCGCTACGGAACATCCGGATCGACGGTTGTTTCAAGCATTGAAGGCTCACGGCCAATTCTGATTGAGGTGCAGGCGCTGGTCACGCCGACCAGCTACGGCATGCCGCAACGCAACACCACCGGCTTTGATTACAGGCGACTCTCGCTGCTCCTGGCCGTGCTCGAGAAGCGTGTCGGACTCCATCTCGGCAGCCAGGATGTGTTTGTGAATATCGCAGGTGGAGTCAAGATCGATGAGCCGGCTGTCGACCTTGGCATCGCGACGTCCATCACCTCCAGCCTGCGCGATGTTCCCGTGGATTCATCGTCCGTTGCCGTTGGAGAGATTGGCCTTGGCGGAGAAATTCGCACTGTTGGTCACGTCGAGAAGCGGGTGCAGGAAGCAGCCAAGCTCGGGTTCAAGAGAATCGTCATCCCGCAGAACAATCTTAAAAGCGTGAAGGGTGTGGACGGCATCGAGATCCTTGGCGCCCAGAGCGTGAATGAGGCAATGGAACAACTGATCGGCTAACAAACTCATGAGCGAAGCATCACATCAGCGATTCATGAGGGAAGCAATCGAGCTTTCGAAGATCAACATTCAAGAAGGCCGGGGCGGCCCATTTGCCGCGCTCATCGTCAAAGACGGAACCGTTCTTGCACGGGGCACCAATCTTGTGACGTCGACCAACGACCCGACAGCCCACGCCGAGATTGTTGCCATCCGGGAAGCATGCCAGGCCCTGGGAAGTTTTCAGCTGGAGGGATGTGACATGTACACGTCGTGCGAGCCCTGCCCTATGTGCCTCGGTGCAATCTACTGGGCACGACCACGGGCGGTGTACTATGCAAATACCAGGGATGATGCAGCCGAAATTGGATTCGACGACCGGTTCATCTACGATGAATTCCCGCGACACATGAGCTGCGCAGGATTCCCATGACCCAACTTCTTCGGGATGAGGCGCTTGTAGCGTTTCACGAGTGGATGAAAAAGGCCGATAAGGTATCATACTAGTGTATTGTAACATAAGTATCTTGAATATATCAGATGGCTTTTGTATCTTGGATTCATTCCATAGATTGGAGGAGTCCGATGACCAAAGGCCGACCCAAACAACCCGTTCTCCTTTCTGAGGAGAATCTTGTTCAATTGAAGACTATTGCCAAGTCGCGGTCGTTGCCGCATAGTCTGGTTGTACGTGCGCGTATCATACTGATGGCCGCAGATGGGGCCAGCAATACAGCAATCGCTCAGAAGTTGGACCTCAGCCAACAAGCGGTTTGTCTGTGGCGCAAGCGCTACCTTGAGCAAGGCATTCAAGGCCTACACGATGAACTTAAACCGGGCCGTCCACGGACGATCTCGGATGAGAGAGTGGCGGCCTTGGTGAAAAAAACCCTAAAGACCAAACCGAAAGACGGCACACACTGGACGGTTCGAACGATTGCGCAGGGGACTCATTTTTCGCACATGACCGCGCACCGGATCTGGAAGGCCTTTGGGTTACAGCCCCATCGACAAAAGCACTTCAAACTCTCGACAGATCCATTTTTCGTGGAGAAGGTTCGAGATATCGTCGGCCTCTATATCAGTCCTCCACAGAATGCTGTTGTGCTGGCTGTCGACGAAAAAAGCCAAATCCAAGCCTTAGAGCGTACACAACCAATGCTGCCGATGGGTTTAGGGTACGTCGAAGGTGTCACGCACGATTATGAACGACACGGTACCACAACCCTCTTTGCTGCATTGGACATTGCCAACGGTGCTGTGCTTGCACAGTGCAAAGCCAGACACCGACATCAAGAGTATCTACAGTTCCTCAAGCATATTGAACAGAACGTGCCTCAGAACCTCGACATTCATATCGTCGTCGATAACTACGCTACCCACAAGCATCCTGTGGTCAAGCGCTGGTTGGCCAGTCATGATCGCTGGCAAGTGCACTATACCCCGACCTACTCATCGTGGTTGAACCAGGTCGAGATCTGGTTCAACATCATCACACAACGAGCCATCAGGAGAGGTACCTTCTCCAGTGTCAAAGAACTGGTTGCTAAGATTGAAGATTACATCAAACGCTATAACCGCCATCCTAAACCCTTCATCTGGACGGCAACCGCTGATTCAATCCTTGCTAAGATCGAGCGACTTTGTCAACGTATCTCTGTTACACAACACTAGCTGAGCCCCCAATGCAATGGCTTGCATATCTCGGCCTGACAGCACTCGCCGTCTGCTGGATTCCACAGTCGATCGATACGATCAGGCAGGGGCGATGCCCGGTGAACCTCACTTTTCTCATTCTGTCATTCTCGGGCAGCGTCATTCTGGCTCTCTACGCCTGGAGTATCGGCGAGCCGGTGTTCACTATCCTGAATACTCTCACAACACTCGGGGCAGCGATGAACATTTTCTACAAGATCTTCCCCAGGGAGCAACGTGAAGAAGGAGTTGCATGAACAGGGTTGTCCTCGCCACACGCAACATGCATAAGATCAAAGAGATCAAGACCATCCTGAGCGATCTCCCGATCGAGATTCTTACACTCATTGATTTTCCGCAGGTTCCTTCGCTCAAGGAAGAAGGATCGACCTTCCCGGAAAACTCACTGCAGAAAGCCCGGGTTGTTTACCAACACACAAAGATTCCGGCCCTGGCCGACGATTCCGGCCTTGAAGTGTTTTTCCTTATTGGCAGACCCGGCGTTATGTCCGCGCGCTATGCAGGAAACAATGCGACAGACGAAGCAAACAATGAAAAACTTCTCGGTGAGATGCGCGGCGTCGCGCCACGCAGGCGCAAAGCGCAGTTCCGCGCCGTGTTGACGCTGGTCGGCAATGGCTTCCTGGAGGTCACGGAGGGCATTTGCCCGGGGCGATTGGCCGAATCACCTCACGGGACGAACGGCTTCGGCTATGATCCGATCTTCATCCCCGACGGTTTCGCCCGGACATATGCAGAATTGACAGCGGAGGAAAAAAATATCATCAGTCATCGCGCAAGAGCACTAGCAAAGATGAAGGAAGTTCTCCGCAGCGCCGATAAAACGAAGGACTGATGCACAAAAAATAGAAGGCCGACCGGCTATTTCAGCTTGCCTTCAATGGTTGCCAGCAGAAGCTCAAGATCAAAGGGCTTCTGAATGAAATTGTCAACGCCCAGCCTCATCCCCGCCCGTACCACAAACTCATCGCTGATACCGCTCATCAGAAGGAATGGAAGGTTCTTGAGACGGGGATTCTCGCGTACCTTCTGGTAAAATTCGAGCCCCGTCATTTTGCCCTCACCGAACAGCAGGTCGGCAACAATGATCGCCGGAAGCGATCGCTGCAAAAGCTCCAGGGCCTGCTCAACACTCTCAGATGTCAGCACATCGTAGCCGTGCTTCCGCAGCTTCGCTGCCAGCGAAAGAAGAAATGTCCGTTCATCATCCACGATGAGAATTGCCGACTTCGCATGCGGCGTGTTCTTTGCCCAGAGGATCTTCGCCTCTGCGCTCATATGCTCTTCCATGCTGATGTTGAACTTCTGCCGCATCATCTGCAGCACGTCACTTTCGTTCTGGCTGATGACTCCGTCCCTCCAGGCGATGCGGAGCGCTTCGATATATGCGTCGATGTGAACCTGTTTCTCCAGCTCCCGGTGCTCTTCGTCTGAGATCTTGAAGATGTCACGGACTTTCTTGAGCTCTCTTGCCTCATCATCCGTCACTTTGCCATCAAACCATACTTCTTTCAGCAGTTCGCGGTACATTGCCACGCTCGCGCGCTCACCGACCTTCCACTCGAATTTCGCGCGCTGTGCTTCCGCTGACGGGTGAGCCATCGGTTTGGGAGAAACCGGGAGCGTGATTGTCCGTTTGTCCTGCGCAATGAGCTGATCAATGCGGTCGGAGTACGCCTGGGCATAGTAGTTCTGTGGATCAATGGCGTACACTTTAGCAACTTGTTGTAATGCAAGCTTGAAGTTCTTCGCTGCGATGAATTGATCCGCCGCTCTGAGCAAGAGACTAATCTGCTCCAGTTTCTGCTCCTCACCCAGTTGCTTGGACTTTCCGTCCTCAGCCGCCTTCTGCTGGAGCTTGTCCATGTGCGCCCGGATGCGCTCGAGGAATGACCGGGCATAATAATTCTTCGGGTCAAGCTGCAGGGCTTTCTCGATCTGAATAACTGACTCTTCGTACTTCCCCTCCTTCACCATATAATCTGCCACCCGGAGGAACCGAGCGATTCGCTCCTTAACCGGACCCGACTGGGGTTCCTTCTTGCTGATCATTGGGTTCTCCACGATGATAAGAGATGCATGTGAACAAAACTATCCAATTCCCCCGTGAAAATCAATTGGGCATGCACAGGCAACTCACATTTCAGTAACCAGTCTCAAATTGATTCTCAGCCCTTTTTCCATATATTGATGCCCAGCACCTTATCCATCGACGATGCTTCCCGCCCGCACCAGACAACCATCCCTCCACGTTCACCATCACGATAATGCGGAGAGGATGAATTTCACAAAAGGGGACTTACCATGAGCAAGAGAATCTGGATCGGCTTTGTCGCTGTCTTTGTGACAACGCAAGTCATTGAAGGCCTTACCAATTACTTCTTTCTTGACCCCATTTACAGCTGCGTACTCTCACATCTGGCGCCCCATCGCCGAGATGAAGCTCTGGATGCTGCCAATCACCGGGCTGTCTTTCTCTTTCTTCTTTGTCTTCATATTCTCGAAAGGATATGAGAGAAAGGGTTTGCTCGAGGGTGTACGATACGGGTTCTATGTTGCTCTGATGGTCGCTTTGCCGAATGCTTACGGAAGTTACGCGATCATGCAGATTCCCTACATGCTTGCATTGCAGTGGTTCATATTTGGCACATTCGAGTGTGTCATTGCCGGTGCCATATTGGCGGTGATCTTTCAGATGAAGCTTGACGCGCCATCCTCATCTTGAGGCGATTGTCGCTTTTTGGAATCTTGCAGTGCCTCGAAGAATATCGGTTTCTATTTCCAACAACGGTTTTCGTTGCGTGAACAGAGAGTTCTTGTTACATTCTTGACACCCCTAATTCTACCCAATCGATCACTTTCCACGAGGTGTTTCCATGTTCAAAGCATTTATGAAATCGTCCTTCATCCTTCTTGTGGCGACGGTGTTTGTCTTCAGCGGTTGCTCCACCGCTCTCAGAATAATGGCAGACTCCGCATCCCACGAGAGTGCCCAGAGTGTCGAAACGGTAAAAGCCGGTCAGTTTGACACCGGCAAGATGTGGACGTTTGATTTCCCCCCGGTTGACTATTTCAAGAAGACCTATGGATTTACTCCCGACAAAGCGTGGCTCGACAAGGCACGCATGGCGGCTTTGAGACTTCCCGGTTGCACTGCTTCCTTCATCTCCGAAGACGGTTTGGTCATGACAAATCACCATTGCGCACGGGGCGCCCTGGCAGCGGTTGCCAAAGAAGGTGAAAAGCTCGTGACGGATGGTTTCTATACCAAGACCCTGGAAGAGGAACGCAAATCGCCTGTCACGTACGTCGACCAGTTGATTACCATTGAAGATGTGACCGCCGAAGTCCAGGCAGCGTTTGACAGCGGCACAACGGACAGTGCGAAGACGGCGAACCGCGCAGCCAAGATGACCGAGATCATGCGCCGCTACGCAGCGAAATTCAAGCAGACCATCGAGCGATTCGATGGTCTTCAATGTGTACAGCTTCTACAACGGTGGACGCTATTCACTCTATGGCTTTAAGCGCTATACCGATGTCCGTCTCGTGTTCGCACCGGAAGAAGAGATTGCGTTCTACGGCGGCGACCCTGACAACTTCACCTATCCTCGGTACGATTATGACCTATCGCTCTTCCGCGTTTATGAGAACGGCAAGCCGATCAAAACCACCAACTTCTTCCCGTTCAGCAAGAACGGCGCGGTTGAGAATGAACCGGTGTTCGTCGTGGGTAACCCCGGCCGAACAGGCCGTCTCAACACGGTCTCACAGCTCGAGACCGGACGCGACTACACTTATCCGTATAACATTGCAGCGTTTGGCAGCCGTCTGAAGGCTCTGAACGAGTACGTGGAGAAAAATCCCGACAAGCGGTACGAAAACATCAACACGATTTTCGGTATTGCCAACACGTTGAAATCGATCACCGGGGTTCTCGGCGGCTTGAAAGATCCCGTCTTGATGGCGAAGAAAGTGGATTTCGAGAAGAACTTCCGCGCGTCCGTCGTCAACAACCCGCAGCTCAAAGCAAAATATGGCGATCCGTGGGGCGACATCGCAATGTATGAAAAACAGATCCAGGCGCTTCAGGCAGAAGCTCTTCCCCTGAATATCCGGAACTGGTCTGCCACACTGTCGCTCGCGGCCGGCCTCGTTGACTACGCGACTAGTCAAACGGATTTCCGGGGCCGCCCAGCTAGCAAGCCATCGTTCCCGAGAAACTACGCAGCGGAAGTCGAGAAGTCCACACTGATCGACCAGCTCACCTATATGAAGAAGTGCCTCGGTGACAATAACGAAGCTTTCAACAAGTTGATGGCAGGACGCACACCCGAACAGGCAGCGGCTGCACTCATCAGCAGTGCTGTTACAGGTTCGAAAGAGAAGCTGGAAGCAATCGCCGGCGGCAAGCAGGACGACATCCTGAAATCGACCGATCCGACTATTGAGTTCGCGAAATTCGCAAGCGCGCGTTCCGCTGAACTGCAAGCCCAGATCCGCGCGTTCAACGCAAAGCAACAGCCCCTGCTGCAGCAGCTGGGGAAGGCAATGTACGATGTGTACGGCACGAGCATTCCGCCTGACGCGACCTTCTCCCTGCGTATTGCAGACGGCGTCGTTAAAGGGTACGAGTACAATGGCACGATCGCCCCGATCTTCACGACATTCTACGGGATGTACGATCGCTACTACTCGTTCGGTATGAAAGAGCCCTGGAAGCTTCCAGAGCGCTGGGCGAACCCGCCCGCCGATCTCAAGATGAGCACACCGCTGGATTTCGTGTCGACCAATGACATCATCGGCGGCAACTCCGGCAGCCCGGTCCTCAACAAGGACCTCCAGGTGGTTGGACTCGTGTTCGATGGCAACATCGAGAGCCTCCCGGGCAACTTTATCTTCGATGATACGAAGAACCGCACGGTCTCCGTTCACTCCTCCGGCCTGATCGAAGGAATGGAGAAGATCTACAGAATGGACAGAATTGCGAAAGAGATGCGCTTCGGCAAGATCATGAATTAACAGTTCGCTAACAGTCCGAGGGGCGGCCGACAAGCTGCCCCTTGTGTTTTCCGCAGGACCCGGGGCATTCGAGGGGAACCTTTCTCAGCATACCTGCAGTTTATTCTTAGAAACAACCATTTCCACATCAGAGATGAACAACGGGCTCTTCACTGTGAGTCGCTTGCACTGGATAACACTTCTGTTTGCTTTGGTTACCTGCGCCAGATCAACGCGGGCACAGGGCGACCAGCGACCTGCATCGTCGGGAACGAACAGCTGGCTCGCTCTCCAGGCGATTCCAAGCCTCATGCTCGCCTCCCATCCCGGCGACATTCCTTTTGCGTTCGAGTGGGAGGCGGCTCCGGTGCTGTATTCCTTCGGCATGACGAAACTCGTTTCGCCCTGGCATTTTTTCAAAGTAGAACCGCCGGCGCGATTCACTGGATCGATCGAACTGAAGTTCACAGGGCAGGTTTTCACCCGCAAAATGGTGTCCTCGTATTTTGGCAGCTCGGCACAGCTCATCGGGCACATCCCATTAATCGAGCGCGGCGAGCATCTTGGGCTTAATGTCGGCGTTGCCAAGTACGCGTTCGCCGGAACTTCCCCCTGGTTCAAGGTTGTGGGCCTCTCCACCCTGTTCGGCTTCGTTGAACTTAACTTCAAGCACAGCTCAGATCCCTTTCATGTGGATGGGGACCATCGAGTTCCGCTTCTTCTGAGACTCACCAGCCTGCCATTTTCTCTTCGATGATCAACATCACCCGCATCTCACAGATACTCCTTCCCGCGACACTGGCGCTGTCACTGACGATGTTCTCCGCCTGCAATTCGATTGTTACGCGCTTCATTGCCCGATCTATCGACCAAACAGCCGAGCCAATTCAAGCAGTCGTGTCTAAAATAGAAGCGCCGATTAAAGCAGACGTTGGACTATCGGTCCTCTGGGTAGGACATGCCACCGTCCTGATCGAGATCCACGACGAGGTGATCATCACTGACCCGGTGTTCACGAAGACGGTTGGCATGCTCGCAAAACGCTCGGTCGAGCCCGGTCTCGATCGGTCAGCAATCTCGAGGCTTGATGCAATTCTGATATCGCATCTTCATTTCGATCATTTCAGTTACGGCAGCCTCGATATGCTTCCAAAGGAAGCCACGCTCGTGGTGCCGCCAGGCGGTGCTGCCTACACCCCTGATTTCGGTTTTGCAGACACGCGCGAAGCCGTCTATTGGCAGCCGTTTGAACTGGGCGGGCTGAAGATTACACCGGTACCGGTGCAGCACTTCGGCGGCCGCTACGGGTTTGATGTGTCGTGGAGGCCCGAGCATCCGTTCACCGGTTATGTCGTTGAATACAAGGGAACAACGATTTTCTTCGCGGGCGACACAGGATACAATCCGGAGTTCTTCAAAGAAATCGGCCGCAGGTTCCGCATCGACCTCGCACTTCTCCCTATTGCACCGATTGAACCGAGGGAGTTCATGCAGCGTGTGCACACAGATCCGGTAGAAGCGATTCGGATATTCGAAGACCTCAGGGCAGACCTCATGATCCCAATTCACTATGGGACGTTTTTTCAAGGACTGGAACCCAGCCCCGCATACGCACAAACCATCATGGAACGCCTGATCGAGGAGCGCGGCCTGCAATCCCGCGTGAGACTTCTCAAGATCGGCGAGCAGGTCGTCTTGAGGGAACGATGAAGGATTTGTTGTGATCGAGAGGTTTCCCCAGGCACTGGGGGAATACTATGAGCCCGATTCGAAGTGGAAGCCCCAGCCTGGTTCCGGGAAGTGGATCAAACCCCACTAGGAATTCAAAGCTACCCATCAGGATTGTTGGGGAGCAATTCGGTATCCGGCCCACCAAGGAAACGCGGCTTCAGCACTGCAATACCGAAGAGCGTCAATCCCAACGGTAGCATCAACATTTCGAGCGCATGCTGAAGAAGGTCCAACGAAAACGCCTGAGCAATGTAGGGCAGCGTGACAGGAATCAGCATTTCAAGAGCCAGGCGAATCTCCGGTCCCCAACTCAACTTCACGGGGACAAAATCCAGTTGAGTGATCCGGTTCAACGAGGTAACGAGACCTGCAGACGGACTTACCCGCGGAAGTCGATGCAGCGCTCGATGAAGAGCGAGCGAAGATTCATAGTACGACTTGCACGAGAGGCACGCTTCAGCGTGATCAAGGAGTTCTCCCGACAAGGCAACGTCGACGGCCACATCGAGTGCGCTTTGCACTAGCGCCCTGAAATCCTCGCATTTCATATCCTTACCCTTTCTGCATACATTTTCTTCCGCAGCCGTTCCCGACCGCGATGAACAGCCGTGCCCACTGTCCCCATGGGCACGCCGAGAATAGCCGCGATCTCTTCGTACTTCATCCCTTCAAGATAGAAGAGCGTAATCGCCGCGGCCTCCTGCCCTGGTAGTTCAGCAATAGATCGGGCAAGTTCTTCCCGCGTTTCTTCTTTCATAAACATAAAGACTTCCTCGGGATTCGAAGTCGGATCAAGATCGGCAATGACCTCCTCAACGTTCTCTACTTCCATGGAAACTGTTGGTTCCCTTCTCTTGGTTCGCCGTGAAAGACAAACATTTGTCGTAATTCTCCAGATCCATGTTGACAGCTGAGCATCCCCGCGGAAATCAGCCAAGCCATGGTGAATCTTCAGGAACACATCCATCGTCGCTTCTTCGGCATCCTCACGATTTCCAAGCATGCGATACGCGTGGTTGTACACACGCTCGGAGTACTCCTGGAGCAGAGCGTTAAACTGAGGTCTGGCGGGCAAGACACTTGCCGCGCTCTGTGGGGGGTCCTGTGTGTTCGCCATACGGTCGAGGTTCATCTTGTTAGACCGAATTTTTGACATTTTTCTTTCACTTGAAAGAAAATTCGACGGATCCGGGTCTAATACGATGACAGCTAAAGAGGAAGAAACACATGAACCCGGCAGATTATTCACTATTGATCATGAGCCTATTGATTGCAGCATACGGCACCCATCAATATATCAAGCGGGAGAAGGAGCATCGAGCACTCTTGCAGAGAATCATCGATGGAAATAGTATGGCCCTTCATGCCGCGGTTGGAATTGTCAAACTACCACGGCGGCTAGTGCTTATGCTGGCTTTCATAGAGGTGCTGCTCGTTGCCCTTGTTATCTGGGTGGTCTGCACGCGGTCAAAGGTTTTCAACGCCGGAGATGCCACAAACCTCATTGTCCTTGTTTATCTGATCCTTGCTCTGCCAGGAGCGTTTGGAGTTTTCAACCCGGCACTCTGGCGCTTGCTCACGTTGGCTTTCATAGAGGTGTTGCTGGTAGGTTCGGTTATTTGGCTGGTTCACACTGGGTCAAAAATCCTCTACGGAGCCGAGGTTGCATACATCATTGCTTTCTTTTTTGTCGCCCTGTTCGCTTTCCTCTTGCCTGTGCTCGTGAGAGATATCAGGGCTTACCGTAACAAATGAGATTTCAAAGAGGACCTTACCATGTTGATACTTTATATATCCACCGTCGTTGTGGCCGTTGCCCTCCGGCATCAAGAACGCCGTCACCAGACAGAACTCGCCCTCCTGTACGAGCGGCTCGGCATGTCCATACCAGTCCGCGGACCAAAGCTTCGCAAAGGTGAATCTTGGGTTCACATTGTGGTCGGGACGTTTTTGGTGATTCTTGGTTCCCTAACTCTGGCAACAAACATTTCCGTGATGAAAGAGGTGGAGGTACCTAAGGCACAGTGGGAGTTCAGCGCGGTGATGCTAGCGACAGGCATGACACTGTTCTTCCTGGGGCTGCGCTCTTTGAAGGAAAACAAGAACTACGAGCGCGCGCTTAGAGATCAGAAGACGGTTTAAAGGACCACAAATAAGATTCGGAAATACCGATTTCCGTTAGAGTTTTCCCGCTTTTTCTTCAGCGTTTGATTCTACCTCCCGTTTTCCGTATTTTGGAATCAATTCTCCCTCTAAGTTGTTGGAAACAAAGGGATTCTTCTACCCGCGCAAACATCTCTGAGATCGACCATGCCCTCGCAGACCAACCAGGACCAGATGTTGCACTCTCTGGAAGAGGAGAACAAGCGACTCAAGCGTGCTGTGGAAGAGCTTTCCATTCTCAACGATCTCGCGCGTGCTATCGGCGCGTCGTTGAACACACAAGAGATAATTCAAACGATCGTGCGCCGCTCACTGCGTGCCATCAGTGCTGAACAGGGCGTCATCACGCTGGTGGAAGAGCAGTCTCATCAATCGATGAAGACGCTCGTGCGAACGATGGTGAGCTCTAAGGAGCAGGAGCATTTCCACTTCAACCAGGCCCTTCTCGGATGGATGCACCTGAACAAGAAGCCCCTTGTGATCAATGACCCGAAGAACGATGAGCGTTTCCGCGGAATCCCCTGGGATGAATCCATTCACTCATTGATTGCTGTCCCGATGATGGCTAAGTCCGAATTGCGCGGCGTCCTCACCGTCTACAACAAGAAGGAAGGCAAGCCCTTCGCTGAAGACGATCAACGCCTTCTTGCTATCATCGCCGGACAATCCGGCCAGGTTGTCGAGAACGCCCGACTCTATGAAAAAGAGAAAACGCTTGTCAAGATGCAGGAGGAAGTACGACTCGCTGCACGCATCCAGACCGAGCTGCTGCCGAAGTCATATCCGAGCATCGCAGGATACGAAATCGTTGGCAAGACCATCCCCGCACAGGAAGTTGGAGGAGATTATTATGACTTCATCCCTGTCGATGAACACCGATTGGCTTTCTGCTTAGGCGACGTCACGGGCAAAGGACTCCCAGCGTCGCTGCTCATGGCAAATCTCCAAGCGACGTTGCGCGGACAGACGCTCACCACCGGATCGCCGAAAACATGCCTTGAACGCTCAAACCAGTTGTTGTATCAAAGTACCAGTCCGGAAAAATTTGCCACGCTTTTCTACGCCATCCTTGACATACACGATCACCACATTCACTATGCAAATGCAGGGCACGACAATCCGTATCTGTGCTCCGACCGGGCTCAGACAAAGCGGTTGAAGGTCGGCGGCATTCCACTCGGCATGCTGCCCGAGTTCACATATGAAGAAGAGTCGATACCTCTCGAAGAAGACAGCATTCTTGTCGCATATTCCGACGGCGTCACGGAAGCAATGAACGCTCAGGAGGAGATGTTTGGAGAGGAACGTATCGCCGAAGTGATCAACCAGTACAAGCGCGCACCCGCATCTGAGATCATCGACCGACTTGTCGCAGCTGTCAAGAAATTTGCGGCCGGTTACCCTCAATCGGACGACATTACTGTAGTCGTAGTCCGAAGAAAACAAAACTAGTGCCGCTTCTTAAGATTGTGTTTCGAGAGGGATGCTACCGTTAGAAGCGGGCACTAGCGCCTTTCTGAATATGCCAAAGGCATAGCGTTGCCACGAGATCTCTTATTAGAGGTGGCACTAGCATAACGCGGACAGAGTTCAAGAAAAGCACATTGGTGTAAGGGTTTATCTTATCCCCGCGGCCTTCTCATTTTTGATTACCCGGTGCAGAAGATCATAGTAGGCCAGACGATTTCTCATTATTCCGCTCTTTGGAATCCCGCTCGTGAGCGGAATCTCCCGCTCTTGGATTCCGCTCTAAGGCGGCATTCGGAAAGCGGAACCAGAAAGCAGGACAAGATTCTCGAAAAGCTTGGCAAAGGGGGCATGTTCCAAATTTCCCCACGAGAGCTTTTCGCGCGTGGCTGGAAATTTGAGAATCCGCCGAAGTGGAACGAAGGCGGAGAGGTGTTATGATCGGAACAACAATTTCCCACTACAGAATTATCGAGAAGTTAGGTGAAGGAGGCATGGGCGTGGTGTATAAAGCCCAGGACACCAAACTTGATCGTTTTGTTGCACTCAAGTTCCTCCCTGTGCATATCACTGCTCATGAAGCTGATCGATCGCGCTTTCTTCAAGAGGCAAAATCTGCGGCCCTACTGAATCATCCAAACATCTGCACCATCTACGGCATTCACGATGAGGGCGAGAAACCTTTCATCGAAATGGAATTTGTGGATGGCATGACGGTGCGCGAGAAGATTGCAGCTGGCAGCATGCAGATTGCAGACTGCATCAGATATGCAATTCAGATCGGCGAAGCACTACAGGAAGCACACAGCAAGGGCATTGTGCATCGCGACATCAAAGCCGACAACATCATGGTCAGCTCCAAAAATCAGGTTAAGGTAATGGATTTTGGATTGGCCAAGATCAAAGGCTCTCTCAAGCTTACCCGGAGTTCATCGACGCTTGGAACCCTCGGCTACATGGCACCGGAGCAAATTCAGGGGGGCCAAGTCGACGCACGGTCGGATATCTTTGCCTTCGGCGTGGTGCTTTTTGAAATGCTGACGGGGCGCCTCCCCTTCCGCGGAGACCATGAGCCGGCGATGATGTATTCCATCCTCAACGAGCAGCCGGAACTCCTGGCCAAATATCGTTCGGACACTTCCGAGGAACTTCAACGTATCATCTCACGATCTCTTGAAAAAGATCCAGAAGATCGGTATCAGTCTGCAGCAGATATGGTAAGCGAAATCCGGCGCCTGCAGAAGAAAACCGGACAGGTGTCGAGGCAATACCAGATACCGCCTGCCACAGCTCCGATATCGCAATCTTTGTCAAAACCGACCTCGTCAAAATTGCTCCTGTATGCCGGCGGTGCAGCACTCATTGTGCTTGCACTGGTTCCAGGCTATTTTGTATTCCGCGGAAGCGGTATGGTCGACAAGAAATCGATCGCCGTTCTACCCTTCAAGAACCAGAATACCGATGAAGAGAGCGAATTCTTCAGCGACGGCATTACTGAAGATATTATCAACAATCTCTCCAAGATTCGTGAACTGCGTGTCATGTCGCGTCCGGCTGTGATGCGGTACAAGAAGAGCGATAAAACACTAAGGGACATCGCCAGGGAACTGAACGTCTCAACGGTTCTTGTGGGGTCCGTGCGTCGCATGGGTAATCAGGTGCGGATTTCCGCTGAGTTGATCGACGCTTCAACAGAACAACAGCTTTGGGGGGAAGCCTACGACAAAACGATGACGCAGATCTTTGAGATTCAGGGAGCAGTCGCCCAACAGATCGCAACAACGCTTCAGGCGAATCTGACAACAGAAGAGAAGAAGAGTGTATCAAAACAACAGACCGGCAACGCTCAGGCGTACACGTACTATCTCAGAGGGCGCGAATACTACTACCGCTATCGAAGGGATGCCAACGAGAACGCTATTGCACTGTTCAAAAAAGCGCTCGAACTCGACCAAAATTATGCGTTGGCGTATGCCGGAATTGGAGACGCGTACGGACAGCGTGTTCAACGGTTCGGCTTTCTTTCCGTATGGCTCGATTCAGCCATCGTCGAGGCGAAGAAATCGATTGAACTCGATCCTGATCTCGCTGAGGGTTATAAGGCACTCGGTCTCGCGTACAACACGATGGGAAAGTATTCCACGGCTCTTGATTACTTCAAGAAGGCAGCATCGCTCAATCCGAATTACTTCCCGGCGATTGCGAACATCGGCAGCATCCTTCAGAGCGTAGGAAAGCCGGATGAAGCTCTTCCCTGGCTGAAGAAGGCAATGGCAATCAATCCTTCTGCTGCAGTCAATTTGAATATGCTCTCGGATATTTATCAATCTCTCTATGATTTGCCACGGTCCCGCGAGTTCGCCGAGCGTGCGATCGTCCTTCAGCCGGATCTTTCAACAGCATATTTTACTCTTATTGCTCTTGATGCATTTGAGGGGAAGGCGGATGAAGCAAAGAAGCGATGTCAACAGGTGCTGTCTATCTTTCCCAATGAAGCCACACCTCTTGGTGTGTGCGGCTTTGTGTACTTCTGGCTTCGGGACTTCAATGGCGCGACTCCATTGCTTGAAAAAGAATTGAGCCTTACTGCACCTGAGAGCGATTCGTACAATCCGCTTGCGTATATCTATCTCAAGGCGGGAAGGAAGCAGGAAGCGGAGAAATTCTTGAGCCAAAGCATAGCACAACAACAGAAATATATAGACAAGGGCGATGAAGGGCCTGGGAGCCGCTTCAGCATAGCAACGTCCTATGCTATTCAGGGGAAGGATGAAGAAGCTCTCCGTTGGTTCCAGGAAGCCATCGATCGTGGATTCGTCGATTGGGGTCTTGTCAATGGCCACCCTGCCTTCGATCACCTTCGAACCAACGCTCGCTTCAGACAGTCGGTGGACGATCTCAAATCGAAGGTCGACCGGATGCGCAAGCACGCCGAAGAACTGGAAAGAGAATAGCGGTCGGTGTACGCCCGATTCTAACAAGTGCGGTTTGATCAACAGGAGGTGCCGCCATGTTCATGCGATTGGTACAACACAGAGTGAAGCCTGCAAGCTCGGCCGAGATGGCGAAGACCTACTCTGAGAAGATCATCCCTTCCCTGCAACAGATTCCCGGCTGCATGTACGCGTGCCTTATTCGAGGGGCAGCGCATACAGACGAAGCAATTTCCATGACACTCTGGGAAACGGTGGAGTATTCGGAGGCCTACGAGAAGAGCGGAGCGTTTCAGCGATTGGTAAGTGAGCTTGCACCGTATTTCGCCGATGCGTCGGAGTGGAAAGTGCAGCTCTCAAAAGATTACACGCTTGAGTACACACCCGTGCAACAGGAAACCGTGGTAAAATCCTACAGGGTCACGACAGCCTCCAGCCCTCGGCCTCCTGTGTCTGAACCAACAACCCCATTGTATGTGCGCATTCTCTCCATTAAACTCCAGCCGGGAAAGGTGGAAGAGTTCAGAAAGCTGTACAGCACAGAAATTCTCCCCGTGCTGTACAATGTGAAGGGCTGCCGGTACGCATTTCTCACAGAGGGAGTAGAGGGGGGAAGCGAGGTGATCTCCCTAACGATTTGGGACAACAAAGATGCGGCCGATCTCTATGAGTCAAGCGGCTTGTTCCGTAAGCTGACGAAGAGGGTCCAGCACACATTTTCCGAGCTCTATCAGTGGAAAATGGCTGCTGAGAGGCGCTCGAGCGTCCAGGTGCTGACCACCGAAGACCTGAGCGTCACGGGGTATAGTGTTGTAACTGGAAAAACTTTTCATTAGATACACGCTTGTTCCTCTGATTTACCCATGCGGTTCCTGAAGAGCGCCGAGACGAGACGATCGAAATACTCTAAACTAGTTTCAGGCTTTTGAAATACCCGGCGACAGCGAGGTGATCGCGCATCAGTAGTTTGAGAAAACCGGCCCGTTGCCGTACACACCGTCTCTGCCAATCGACACGAAAGGAACCTCCACCATGGGTGCTCCCCCTGAGAGCCCGTCCCACGAGCAGATTCTCGACTACCTTCGGGCACTCGAACGCCGCATCGCGCGCATAGAATCGCACCTCGAGCTCGAGGCCTCTCCCCGCAACGAAGAGATTGTCCCCTCATCAGCTCTAACCATCGCTTCAGATGATGACGAAGAGCTTGAGCTTCGGTTAGGTCAGAACTGGTTCGCGAAAGCCGGCATCGTCGGTCTTTCATTGGGCATCGCATTTTTGCTGACGCTTCCGTACAACAACTTGCCCTCCTTTCTCCCAAGCCTGTTTGGATACATGATAGTCGGGGGATCTTCTTTCTTTCTCGTTCTTGGAAAGAGTCGTTTCAACAAGTATCCCGCTATCTGCTTGGGGGAGGATTGCTCCTCCTCTATTTCACAACCCTGCGTCTCTTCTACTTCACACCAGCGCCGGCTCTCAGCAACATCAGTGTTGAGCTTGCTCTCTTGCTGGTTGTTGTCGCTGTCAATCTCTACGTCGCGGTTCGACGGGAATCGATCTACCTTGCCGCGCTCAACCTCACACTTGGTCACCTGACGGCACTCATCGGAGGCCAAACCTATTTCGTGCTCGCCCTGCTCGCTGTTCTGTCGATTGCGACATCTTACCTGTCGGTAAAGCATCACTGGAATGTTCTTCTCACACTCTGCATCTTCCTCACGTACCTGACACACTTCACGTGGTCTGCTAATAACCCCTTCTTCGGCAACACGCTTCAATTCGGCTTATCTCCACAGATTCATCTCGCATTCGTTTTGTTGTATGCGGTGATTTTTGCTGCTGCGGTGATCCTGCGCCGAAAAGACAGCCCTGAGAGTGCCGCGGTCATTGTCAACAGCGCGCTGAACGGAGTGGGCGGATTCGGTCTTTTCGCTCTCTCAACGCTTGTCGGATCAAACATCAACATTGTTGCCTGGCAGGCGGGAGCTTCAGTTCTGTTCCTCAGTCTTGCAGTCATCCACTGGATACGCGAGAAGAGCGTCTATTCAACGTTTGTATATGCAATGATCGGATACGCGGCGTTGAGCGCTGCGATCGTTGCACAGTTTTCGATGCCCGATTTCTTTATTTGGCTCTGCTGGCAGAGCCTCCTGGTCGTTTCGACTGCTGTTTGGTTTCGCTCGCGTTTCATTGTCGTCGCCAACTTCGTCATCTATCTTATCATCTTCGTTGCATACCTCAGTTCTTCGACAACGGTGAGCTCGGTAAGCGTGAGCTTCGGTATTGTTGCATTGCTCAGTGCACGCGTGCTGAACTGGCAGAGAGACAAGCTCGCGCTGAGAACCGAACTCATGCGCAACGCCTACCTTGCCAGTGCGCTGCTCTTTCTCCCGTACGCTCTTTACAATTCAGTGCCGCCGCATTTCGTCAGCGTCTCCTGGCTCGTTCTTGCTGCTCTCTACTACGCGGCCAGCCGAGTGTTGAAGAGTCGGAAATACCGATGGATGGCCCTGTTGACCATGTCCCTGACGATTCTCTACGTCTTGATTGTGGATTTGACGACCGTTGATCCTGTGGTGCGCATTATTTCGTTTCTGGCCGTTGGTAGCGCGCTGCTCGGCATTTCGATGATCTACAGCAGGAAAAAGCGTAAAGCTCAGTCACCTGGAAAAGAGCAAGCAGAACTTCAACGCCAACCTACCGCCCGCGGTCAGGAGAAGGAATGAAGCCCCTCCGTGCGCCCGTATGGCCTGCGCTCGTCATCACATTGTGCAACGCTCTGATAGCTCCGTTTGCACAGGGCCAGATTCGCCCTCACAAGAACGTCATTTGCGGCACCGTGCTTGAGACGGAGACTTGATTCCCCGTCGTCAACGTGAATGTTTTCCTCAGCAACACAAAGATTGGAACCGGGACAGATACCCAGGGGTCCTCTTTTCTCGACGGCATCCCATCCGGAAGGTATGATGTCGTCTTCAGTTGTGTCGGATACGAGCGGGTTATTCAGTCGGTGTTGCTTGACCGCGATACGACGGTAACGATCAATGTGCGATTGAAACCACGGACCATCATGATCCCCGGGGTGGAAGTACTGGGCGAGGCACGCAGCGCATGGGAACGGCAAAGAAACATGCGGATGTTCCTCGAGGAATTCCTGGGAAAGACCAATAATGCAGCGAAGTGTAAGCTTCTCAATCCCAACGTGATCCGTCTCTCGTGGGATTCCACTGAAATCCTCACCGCCTCCAGTGACAGTGCAATCATCGTCGAAAACCGGGCTCTGGGATACAGACTTTCTGTCGAGCTGATTGGGTTTACATTCAATGCAAAGCTGAAGGGAGTAAAGCTGTTCTATTATCCGAGGTTCGAAGATCTTGTGCCCATCGACTCGCAGGAAGCACGACGGTGGCGAGCCAACCGTGAAAAATCGTACCTGGGATCGAGAAGGCATTTTTTCCGCAGCCTGTTTCACCGGAGTCTGGCAAAGGATGGATTCCAGGTGACATCAGGGACGGGACTGGATATCTATAACAGACCGGGATACCCGGTGACCGACAGCTTGCACATAGGCTTCTCTCCTGACAGCCTGACATGCTGGCTGGATCTCGAAGCTGCGTTTCTAAGTAGGGAGTACCTCAGGATAGATTTTCAATCCGGCTATGCCAGGAGCCGCCTCGACGATTACAACAGCAGCATCTTTGAGGCAAGGCAGCCGCGGATCCTGATTGTGCTGGGTGAGCTTGACGACCCACGCTCCATCGGTGTGTACGGCACGTGGGCACGCGATCGGATCGCTGAGGAGGTGCCGCTGGAGTATGTTGCGAGAGAGCGATGACGCGACCAGTTGTTTGTATGCACTGGTAGGCGCGTTGAATTTGATCAAAGCGTTATCGTTTCATTGGCTCATTCTACAACTGAATCATCGAAGGCACTAGCATGATCGGGGAGCTGCTGTACTGCTCTCGATGATTGTCTTAGACTACTTCGAAGGCCCGGTGAACTTCTCGACTTTGTTTTTTATAGGCTTCACTGACCGCAGATATTTGTAGATTGCTCCAAGATCCCGTTCCGTCATACCCGCATACATCGTCCACGGCATCACAGTATTGTATCCCATGATTTCTGGTTTGATTGTACGCCCTTCGAGGTTATTGTAGAACTTGAACATTTTAACGAAATTAGTCTCCGACCATGCACCGATTCCTGTCTCTTCGTCAGGTGTTATGTTTGTAGATCGGACAACGGAACCATTTGGAAATGGAAATTGAGATCCTCCCGCGAAGTCCATGCCTACGACAGGCTTTCCTTGAACCGCCTCTGTGTGGCACTCAGAGCATCCCGCCGCATCGACAAGGTACTTTCCGTATTCGTAGGTATTCGCCGTATCGGGCTCCGGCTGACGTGTGCGCTTCATCGGAATTGTGCGCACGATTAGATTCATCGGTGTGTTAAGCTGCGTTGCGGGCGGTGTATTCTCAATCGGCCTCAGCGTCCTCACATAGGCGATGATAGAAAGAACGTCTTCCTCACTCAGCGAATTAAAGTGCGGATAGGGCATGAGGGGAAACATGGCTCTGCCGGCCTTGTCAACACCCGACGTGATGGCACGGTAGAGAATGCCGTCGCTCGAAGAGCCCAACGCTGCCGGCGTGATGTTGCTCGCATAGATGGTACCAGGAAAACCAAGGGACTCATCAAAGACGTCTCCTCCCTTTCCCTCTGTCCCTGGTGTGAGGGGTCCCGAGAAATAGCTCCAGTCCCGAGTGGAGTGGCAATCTATACAGACAGAGACATGGTTAGCCAGATATGCTCCGCGTGCGATCCGTTCCGGCGTGGCCTGAACTGTAAGGTCTGGCACCGGTCCGGCATCAGGGTACCTCACGAACAGATACCCCAACCCTGCAGCGATCACGAGCACAACAACACCCAATCCCCATCCAACGATTCTGAGGGTTTTCTTCATGCCTCCTCCTGAAAAGTGATTGTAGTCACCTAGGGTTTGCTGCAGATAAAAACAATTCTCACCGTATTTCGTTCCGGAGGCTCTGTCGAGGAGCTCTCACTCCGCAAGCTTCCACCCCCCCGGACTGCACGGGATTGCCGGACGCTGTGAAGGTAGCATATTCTGGGGTCATTCGTCGCGTCTTGACTTACCTCTGGAGAAGGAGTATCTTTGGCATGCCTCTCTCAGAGCAACAAACAGCGTTCGACTGTTTGCACAGACTGTTCTGTCGTATCCAGTTCTGTCGGCAGCCCGCAGCTCGCTCGTTACTCACCGATCTCACTTATCGGGCTCACGAGCATGCGGCCTGTGACGTTGACATCAATAGTATTTTTTGCGGCGCAGGACCTTTCCTTCTATGATCGGACAGACAATCTCCCACTATAAGATTCTCGAAAAGCTTGGCGAGGGCGGAATGGGCGTGGTGTACAAGGCCCAGGACACGAAGCTCCTTCGCCCCGTTGCACTCAAGTTTCTCTCGCCTGACATGACGCGCGACGAAGATGCCAAGAGGCGATTCATACAGGAAGCGCGGGCCGCATCAGCCCTCGATCACCCAAACATTGCCATTGTGCATGAGATCAACGAGACGTCTGACGGCCATTCCTTCATCTGCATGGCGTACTATGAGGGACAGACGCTGAAAGCGAGAATGGCCAAGGGACCGATGAGTATTGAGGAAGCCACGCGCCTCGTTCTGCAGATCGCCAACGGGCTCCAGCGTGCACACGAATCCAAGATTGTTCACCGGGACATCAAGCCGGGAAACATCATCATTACCGGTCATGGAGATGTGAAGATCGTCGACTTCGGCCTAGCAAAACTCGCCGCCCAGACGAGGGATACGATGACGAAAATCACCGGCGGCACGGCGGCCTATATGTCGCCGGAACAAATCACGGGCAACGAAGCTGATGCCCGCAGCGATCTGTTCTCGCTTGGTGTTGTTTTCTACGAAGCAGTGACCGGCCGACGACCGTTCATGGGGAACATGAGGCAGCGTTGTTCTATTCCATCGCGAACGTCGAGCCGGTTCCACCGACGGCCGTACGCGGCGACATCCCGCAGCAGCTCGAAAAGATCATTCTCCGATTGCTCCAGAAAGATCCCAAGAACCGATACCAGTCCGCGGAAGACCTTCGCGAGGATCTGCGGCGGTTTCTCGGCGAGAGCCCCACGCCGCGTCCCGTCAGGCAGCTGCGGAAGGTTCTACACGGGAGGTTCTCAGTCCCGCTTATCGTCAGTGCGGCCATTGTCATTGGTGTCGCTATACTCTTTGCCAGCGGGATGCTCCAGCAATGGCTGGGAGGAACGCAACTGCCCGAGAAAAAGATTATCGGAGTCCTTCCGGCAACCCTCGCCGAAGGTGATTCATCAAAGATACCTCTTTGTGACGGCCTCCTTGCTACCATCACGAGCAGGCTTGTTCGGTTGTATGCTGTTCGTAGAGATTTATGTGTTGTGGAACCCAACGAGGCCCGCAAGTTTGCAACCGCAGGCGATGCGTATCGGCGATCGGGCATTACGATAGCCATCGAGACGCATTTTCAATGGAAGCAGAACGAGCTTCAGACGATCATTTATTTGGTCGATGCCAAGAGTTCGGTCATTCTGGATTCCAGAATCCTCCACTCTCCACCGTACGTGTCATCTCAGTTGGAAAGCGATGTCATCGCGAAAATCGCCGAGATGATGAAGGTCGAAGTAAAATCGGCAGATTCTCCGCGTATTGAGCGCGGACGAGAGCGGAGACCAGAAAGCCTACGAGTTCTATCTTCTCGGGCGAGGCTACCTCTCGCGCTACGAAAGGCTTCAAAACATTGCGGCAGCAATCGATGCATTCGACAATGCGCTGAAGAAAGACTCCACGTATGCTCTTGCCTATGCGGGCCTCGGCGAAGCATACTGGCGAAGATACGAGGCAACGAGAGAGACCAAGTGGACTCAGCCAGCTGCAAACTTCTGTCAGCGCGCTCTCGAATTGGGCGATGCGCTGGCCCCTGTTCATGTGACGACGGGAATTATCCATGAGGGGAGCGGCCGATACGAGCAAGCCTTGCAGCAATTCATGCGAGCGCTGGCACTTGACTCGCTCAGCTCAGATGCAAACCGCGGACTCGCGAAAACCTATGAAGACTTGAACGACATTTCGAAAGCCGAGGAAACGTACGCGAGGGCAATCAAGCTGAACCCTGGTTATTGGGCTGGCTATAACGATCTCGGCGTGTTCTATCACAATCACGGGAATGACAAAAAGGCCGCGATGCAATTCGAGCGCATCATCGAACTCACGCCTGACAACTACAGGGCGTATAACAATCTCGGCGGAATCTATTTCTACCTGGAGCGATGGGATGATGCACGGTTGATGTTCCAAAAGTCAATCGCGATCGAACCGAAAAACTTCCGCGCCTACTCTCAATTGGGGACACTCTGTTTCTACCAGGGACGCTTCAACGAATCGGCCAAAGCTTATGAAAGCGCTCTCAAGATACAAGACACCGATTATCGGATGTGGGGATTCTTGGCATCCGCCTACCAATGGTCCGGGGCTGATGCGAACAAAGTGAGGGAGTTTTTCCGGAAGGCAATAGCCGGTGCCGAACGGCAGCTCCAAGTCAATTCGCGCGATCCGGATGTTTTGTACAGACTTGCCGAGTACCACGCTTATGCCGGCGACCGAAAGAAGGGGTTGGAACTGCTGCAGCAAGCATTACGGCAGGCACCCGAAGATGTCAGGCTGATGGGACGCGCTGGAATGGTTTACGAGGAGCTCGGCGATCGCTTGACCGCCTTGAAACTCATTGCAAAGGCAAAGCAGAAAGGCTTCTCTCTTACAGAAATCGACCATGATCCTGCGATGAAGGCTCTGTGGGCCGATCCTCGATACGCAGTTATTCAAAAGGGAGAAATCCAGAAGGAGGACAAGAAGTAGCAGTTTCTTTCAAGCCCAGGAGGAGTATATGGCCAGAAAAGACGTAGAGATCGACAGAAAAGACAGCAAGCCGCATATCCCTCAAGTGCGAATAGAGAAAACGCACGACAGCGCCCGGTGGTTTATCAAGGGACGGAAAGAGTTCCGAATCTGGTTTCCGGACGAGTGGAACCCTCTCGATGCGGGCTCTAGTGTAAGCAAGAATGGGGAACTTGTGCGATCGATCAGCAAGAACGTCCCGAGGGGCTACAACAGCCACTATCACTACAGCATTTTCCTCATCAATAGCAAGGAGATGGTGGAAAGCGATTCGCCGCCGGAAATGGTGATCGAATAGCTGTTTTTTCTAATGAACATGTAGTAGCTTGCAAGGGGCAAAGGACTGGTCTATGCTCTTTTGCAGCTTTTTCTCGCTTGACCACTCGAACGCCAAAATTGTTTTCAATCCCAGACTTCTATGAATTATCGCACTCTCTTGTTGGTCCTCGGTCTAATCCGAAGTCAAATGCACGCGGATCCGAGTTACCTACGGCTTGCGACAAGGAGGCTCAGGCGACGGTAACATGCAGTAGACTCATGCTACGCTCAGCATGACCAATCAAGCAGCCAACACAATAATGAAGCGTCTTACATCCACCACAAACAAGGAGGATTCAATATGTCTACCATACCAAAGAAGCTTGCAAACCCTCAGGTCGATGCAAGAATCATCATCGTAAAAGGCGACCGTGCGAACTGGTTCATCAAGCCGTTGAAAGTCCAGCCAGATACCAAGGTGACCTGGCGTTGCGGTTTGAACAGTTTTACTATCTGGTTCCCCAAAGACAATAATCCCATTGCCAATGGCAATACCGAGATTTATGGCAAGAATGGAAAAGCGAGCGCTGTGGTAGGATCCAAGACGGGCACCTACTACTACGGCATACACGTTACAGATGAAGATGGCGTGGTTCATCTCGTGGAAGGCAATTCACCCCCCACCATGGTGATCGAGTAGCGGAAGATTGGTCCGTCCAAGAAGATCCTTTCGCTTCTGACAGCGCAAATAGAGAAAAGGTCCTCTCCGATCTCTCGCGCCTATAACTATCAAGCGCTCATCATGGCCCAATTCTCTTTCTTTTTCAATCAATCCTTCGCGGAGAATACAACAACGCCGAGAAGATCAAGAGTGTTTGCTCACCCGTGCTCGTCATCCATGGCATCGACGACAAGTTCGTCGATATTGAAAAGAACGGAGCCATTGTCTTCAATAACGCACCACCCCCGAAGCAATTCATTCGAGTGCTCGGCGTCGATCACTCTGATATTCCCGCGAAGCTGGGCGAAGATCGATACATCGTAGCAATCCGAGAGTACGTACCTGACCCCCATTCCTCCGATCTACTAAAGAGGAAGAACAATCGTTCCGAATCTTGCTTGTTTGACGAGGAATCTTCATATTCCTTTCGTCATTCCAGGTCTATTGCATACCCACCAGCTTAGTTCCAGTCCCTATCGTTTACATCGGAGGACGCTATGAGATTGGGCAGTTCCATTCTTGTGCTCACTATTTGTTTACCCCTTGCCTATGCGCAAAGCCAGAAAACTGATTGGGAAAGCACGTTCCGTGCAATCCCCACGGCTGAGCGTCAGCGCGAATACATGCAGCGTCTCTCCGCGCGGCCGCACCATGTAGGATCGGCGTATGACAAGGAGAACGCAGAATGGCTGGCATCCACATTCAAGCAATGGGGATTGAATGCTCGCATCGAATCCTTTACGGTCCTCTTCCCCACACCGAAAGAGCGTATCCTGGAACTCATCGAGCCGAAAGGATTCACGGCTGTCCTCCAGGAACCCGCTGTTGACGCTGACCCGACCTCCAATCAGCGCAATGAGCAGTTGCCAACGTACAATGCTTACTCGATTGACGGCGACGTTGCAGCTCCGCTCGTCTACGTGAACTACGGGGTCACGGAGGATTACGAACAATTGGACCGGCTCGGCATCTCTGTCAAAGGATGTATTGTCATTGCACGATATGGCGCGTCGTGGCGGGGCATCAAACCAAAACTTGCGGCAGAAAAGGGCGCAATCGGTTGTTTGATCTATTCCGACCCACGCGAAGATGGTTTTTACCAGGGTGATGTGTTCCCGGGGGGACCATGGAGACCAAAGGACGGTGTTCAGCGCGGCAGCGTCATGGACATGCCGCTGTATCCTGGCGATCCCCTGACGCCAGGGATTGGTGCAACTGCTGACGCGAAGCGGCTGGCAATCAAAGAGGCAAAAACGCTCACGAAGATTCCCGTGCTCCCCATCTCGTACGCCGACGCCCAGCCCCTGCTTGCCGCACTGAACGGACCTGTCGCACCCGACGCTTGGCGAGGGTCGCTGCCGATCACGTACAAAATCGGTCCTGGTCAGGCGAAGGTCCACTTAAAGGTCAAGTCTAACTGGGACAGCAAGACGATCTACGACGTGATTGTCAGAATTCCCGGCTCAGTGTACCCGGACGAGTGGATTATTCGGGGCAATCATCATGATGCGTGGGTCAATGGCGCGGAAGACCCAATCTCAGGGCTTGTAGCAGAGATGGAGGAGCTTCGTGGTTTGTCCGAACTCATGAAGAAGGGGTGGCAGCCCAAGCGTACGATCATCTACTGTGCATGGGACGGTGAAGAAGAGGGATTGCTTGGGTCCACCGAATGGGCTGAGACGCACGCAAACGAGCTAAAGCAAAAAGCTGTCATCTATATCAATTCTGACGGGAACGGCAGAGGTTTTCTGGGCGTCTCGGGTTCCCATTCGCTCGAGAAATTCATCAACGGTGTAGCGCGCAACATTGAGGACCCCGAGAAGAAGATCTCGGTCTGGAAACGCGCTCAACTCCTCCGCATCTCTACAGCGGCTTCACCGAAGGATCGGGAGGAAGCCCGCACGCGGGAGGATCTCCGCATCTGGGCCCTAGGCTCGGGATCCGACTACACTGCGTTTCTCGATCACCTCGGAATTGCCTCACTGAATCTTGGCTACGGCGGTGAAGATGGCGGCGGTATCTATCACTCTATCTACGACGATTTCTACTGGTTTACGCATTTCTCGGACACAGACTTTTCCTACGGTCGCGCGCTTTCCCAGACTGTGGGGACGGCAGTCATCCGACTGGCGGATGCAGATATTCTCCCGTACGATTTCAGCAGTTTTGCAGAAACGCTCCGCCGGTATCTTGACGAACTGAAGAAACAGCTGAGCGAGATGCAAGACCAGGTCAAAGAGCGCAATCGCGAAATTGCAGAAGGAGCCTTCTCAGCAACGGCTGATCCGAAGCGCACGTCTGTCCCTCCGACAACTGAAGAAGTGCCCCCGCACCTGAACTTCGCCCCTCTCGAGAACGCCATGGATGCGCTCTCACAAAGCGCCGAACACTATGAGCGAGCGATCAAGAAATCCTCAGGGATTTCCCCTTCGCTCTCAAAAGAAGTTCTCGGGGAAATCAACGGAAAGCTCATTCTTAGCGAGCGGATGCTCACGAGTCCGGATGGCTTGCCCGGGCGGCCCTGGTTCAAGCACCTGATCTACGCCCCCGGATTCTACACCGGGTATGACGTCAAGACGATTCCCGGTGTGCGCGAAGCCATCGAACAAAAGCGCTGGAAGGAAGCAGAATCGGAAATCGGGCGCGCCGCAACCGCGCTTCACAATGAGGCAAACCTCATTGAGTCTCTTGCACTCGACCTTGAAAAGGCGATGCCAGCCCGCTAACATATGCCACTCGAGACTTTTCAACACTGGGTTCACCTTTATGGGTATGGCGCCTTGTTCTTCTCTCTCGTCTTTGGGATCATCGGCTTGCCCATCCCCGATGAATCTCTCCTGACGTTCTCGGGGTACCTCGTATCAACAGGTCAATTCAACTTCGCACCGACGTACTTCGTCGCAGCACTGGGAAGTCTCTCCGGCATCTCACTCAGTTACTGGATCGGACGTGCTGGCGGGTATCGCCTCATCCATCGCTATGGTCCCCGGTTTCATCTCACCGAGGAACGGCTGCAGAAGGTTGCCCAGTGGTTTGGTCGTATCGGCAAGTGGACGCTGACAATTGGATATTTCATCCCCGGTGTACGACATTTTACGGCACTTGTCGCAGGCGCATCGAGAGTGCGCTATCCGGTTTTTGCAGCATTCGCATACTCCGGCGGCCTCATCTGGTCTTTCACATTTATCACGCTGGGCTGGTACCTGGGCAAAACCTGGTCCGAGAATTTCCACACGGGTTACCGTCTCCCTCTCGCTATCGCCGCTGCAGTTATCTTTCTTGCCATTGCCCTTGTGGTTTTCCTAAAGCACAGGAAGTCTCAATCCTGACTCACCCTTTCAAGGAGGAGATATGAAAACACTTACTATTGGTGCAATCTTGCTCGCCGCCGTGCAGCTTGGATTGGCACAGACCTCGACCATTGCGATCAAGTGCGGGAAATTGATCGACGGGAAGTCTGACACACCGATGGAGAACGCTGTAATCCTTGTCGAGGGGAACAAGATCAAAGGGGTCGGAAAGGATGTTAAGATTCCAAACGGCGCAAAGGTCATTGATCTTTCGGGCGCAACCGTGCTGCCGGGACTCATCGATGCACACACCCATATTCTTCTTCAGGGCGATATTACTTCCGAAGACTACGATGTACAGCTCCTGAAACAGTCCATCGCGTACCGGGCTTTGCGCGGCTCGCTTTCGTGTAAGCTCGCTCTTTTGAATGGATTTACCACCTTGCGCGATCTCGGCACCGAAGGAAGCATGTATGCAGATGTCGATTTAAAGAAAGCCATTAGCCGCGGCATCATTGACGGTCCAAGACTCTTCATGGCAGGGCGGGCAATCAATTCCACAGGGCATTATCCGCTTTCGAACCGGGACTACACGTGGGAGTGGAAAGTCCCAAAAGGAGTCATTGAAGTCACAGGTGCAAACGAAGCAAGGCGCGCCGTGCGGGAAGAGATCTCCTACGGTGCCGACTGGGTTAAGGTATACGTCGACCGAAGCTATTATCGCCTACCAGACGGCTCATTCCGCAGTCTGCAGAATTTTACGTCGGAGGAGCTGAGTGCCCTTGCCGATGAAGCTGCCATGCATCGCAAGAAGATGTCCGTCCACGCTGTGACGCGGGACGGAATCATCCCGGCGATCAAAGCTGGTGCTGCCTCCATTGAACACGGGTTCGGCATGGATGATGAATGCATCAAGCTGATGGTCGAAAAAGGCATTTACTGGTGCCCGACGATCTATGTGAATGTTTGGGTTGCCGAGGGCCGCGCCGCCGCGGGCAGCACCATTAATAAAGTATTCAGCGAGACTCTTCCAGCGACATTCAACAAGGCTCTCAAGGCCGGCGTGAAGATCGCCTTCGGCACGGATGCAGGCGGCTTCGATTGGACAGAAAATGAAGCGAAAGAGTTTTCCTACATGGTAAAATGGGGAATGACCCCGATGCAAGCAATCAAGGCGGCGACGATCGTTGCTGCTCAGTTGCTGGATATGAGCGGAAAAATCGGTGAGATTTCACCGGGAGCCTTCGCGGACATCGTCGCGGCGAAAGATGATCCGCTCAAGAATATCAGCGCCCTCGAGCACGTCGGCTTTGTGATGAAGGATGGGAATATCTATAAGAATTCGCTTGGGGGGAACAGTAGGTAGAATTCAGGAGTCAGAAGTCAGGAGTCAGAATTCGGGAGCAGTAGTCAACCCGCCGGACGACGCACTCAGTATTCTGCATTCTGAATTCTGTATTCTGTATTCTGACTTCTAAACGCTGATCACTCTATGATTCAAAATATCATCTTCGACGTCGATGGTACACTCGTCGACTCAAAGCGCGACATCGCCGCGGCACAGCACTGGGTGCTGCAACAGCTCGACGTTGAATCGTACACTCCAGAAGAGCTTTATCCACTCATCGGAAAACCGCTTGCTGAGACGTTTACAGCACTTCTTCCGCCGGATCTGCATCGCCGCATACCGGAAGCGGCCGAGTTGTACAAGGCCTACTATCCCCCGCATGCTTTCGACACGACGACTCTTTTTCCGGGCGTAAAAGAAACGCTGGAAACTCTGCGGACAAAGGGCATCCATCTTGCGACAGCGACGACAAAGCTCACGCCAGGCACTCGCCGGGTGCTGCAGCATTTCGGCATTGCCGATCACTTCACACAAATCCAGGGAAGCGACAATATCCCGTTCAAACCCGATCCATTTATCATCAACAAGATTCTCGAAGACCAGTCGTGGGGACGGAGCGAAACCCTGATGGTCGGGGACACCGATAACGACATTCACGCTGGCAAGCGCGCGAACATCATGACCTGCGGCGTGACCTACGGCTCACTCACAAGGGAACAAATCCTGAACCTCGACCCGGACTTCACCATTGATTCGCTTCCAGAATTGCTCGTCCACCTTTGATAAGATACGTGAAGGAGCATAACGACATGCGACAGTTCATTTATCTCGCCATCGCCTGCTGTATCGTCCATTGTTCCCTTATTGCACAAACGGTACCGAAACAAGGCGCCAACCCCAGCACTCCTTTATGGATCTCCCCTTATGCCGCAGGAACAACGAACGAGAAAACACCATGCCCGATTTTGCGTTCGACGTTTACCGTCAAGGGGCGCGCGACAAGTGGAATTGTACGAATCATCGGGCTTGGTCACTATGAATTGTATCTGAACGGCAAGCGCGTGGGCAACTCGCTTATCAATCAACCATGGTCACAGTACAACAAGACCCTCTACTGGCAAGAATTTGACCTCGGCAAGTTTCTCCGCAAGGGAGAAAACGTTTTGGGTGTGCTCCTGGGCAACTCATTCTGGCACGTCGGCAAGGCAAACGATTCCATGCGGTACGTCAAGACCGACGCTATGCCCGATTTCTCCAGAGGATACCTGTATCTCCTATGGCTCGAAGCGCGGATTAAGACCAGTGACGGTCACGAGCAAATCGTGACCAGTAATGATTCTTGGAGGTGGAACAATGGTCCACTCACCTTCTCGCATATCTACGCTGGAGAAGATTATGATGCACAATTGGCTCCCGCCGGCTGGAATGAACCGGGCTTCGATGACCGAGGGTGGAAGCCTGTGACAATGGCACAACCGCCATCTGCCTTGCTCGAACAATATGGTGGTCCGTTGATGAAAGCGTTTGAGGTTTTTGCACCCGTGAAGATTGTTTCGCCAAGACCGGGCGAGTATACATATGTCTTTCCACAAAACTGCTCGGCCCTCGTGCGTTTCACTGTGACTGGGACAGCGGGAAAAACCATTCGATTCAAGCCATGCGAGTTTATGGACTCGACCGGGCACGTGAAATTCACGTACACATGGGGAACCGGCAAGGATATCTGGCACGATTACACGACACGCGGCAGCAATGCAGAGTCGCACCAAATTCTCTTTTGCTACGTCGGATGCCAGTATGTGGGAGTGACCGGAGCCGTGCCAGAAGGATATCCAAATCCACACGGACTTCCTGTCATCAAGAAACTTGAACTGGTCCATGTCCGCACGGCAAATCCAGAGGTCGGGACATTTACCTGCTCGAGTGAATTGCAGAATGGCGCAGAGCGCATGATCGACTGGTCGATACGTTCGAACATGAGCTACGTCGCCACCGATTGTCCCCATCGGGAAAAGAACGGATGGCAGGAAGAGAACTGGCACATGGCGAGGGCAATGAGCTACCGGTTCAATATCGAGCGCTGGTTTATGAAGATCGCTCACGATCTGCGCGATACACAGCTTCCAGACGGACACGTCCCCACTAACTGTCCGAATTATCTCGTCGGCATTCCTCCCCACGGATACTGGAACGAGGCACCCGAGTGGGGAATCTCCTCAGTGCTTGTTCCGTGGCACCTCTACGAGTGGTATGGCAACAAGAGTGTGCTCCAGTCGAATTTCGAAAGCATGTGCAGGTTCGTCGATTACCTTACATCGACCGCGAAGGATGGCATCATCAACAGCAACCTGGGCGACTGGTACGACTATGGACACGGGAAAGGCGATGGACCATCGCAGTGGACGCCAAACGAGCTGAGCGCAACGGCAATCTGGGCTCTGGGTGCAAAGACCGTCGCACAAGCTGCAACCGTGCTAGGCATGACATCCGAGGCAGCGACGTATCAGAAGCTCTTCGATCAGATCAAGCGGGACTTCCAATTACACTTCTACGATGCTGCAACAAAGAGATTCAAGAACAACGGATCATGCCAGGCAGCACACAGTGCGGCGTTGTGTGTCGGGCTTGTGCCTGAGGAAGATCGACCGGCAGTCCTGCAGGCAATCGTCGACGATCTGGAGAAACGAAACTACCAGCAGACGGTTGGCGAAGTACTGCAGGTGTTTTTCATTCGTGCCCTCGCTGAGGGGGGCCGAAACGACATTCTCCATCGCGTCTACAGCCGCGAAAACCGCGGAAGCTATGGTTATATGGTGAAGCAGGGATTGACTTCGTTGCCCGAAAGCTGGGACGCCAGACCGGGAACGGGCAACAGCATGAACCACTTCATGCTCGGCCATTTGATGGAATGGCACTACGCATACGTAGCCGGGATACGCCAGCAGCCAGGAGGTGTTGGCTGGAAGAAAGTCTTGATCGCTCCGAATCCGGGTTCGCTCGAGAGCGCGTCCGCTTCGTTCAAGAGTCCTTCCGGCAAGATAGAGGTGAAGTGGAAGCAGAGGAAGGGTTCGTTCACGATGACGGTCACGATTCCGAAAGGCGTTGAAGCGACCGCGGTGCTGCCGGACGGCAGGCAGCAAGTTGTGAAGCCGGGAACAACGACGGTGCATTCAAAGAACAAATAGCTCTGTGGCAGAGGATCACTTCAGTGCCACAACTGGAAACATCGTCAGCCTCCAATGAGGGATCATCAATTGCAAACGATGACGGCAGATTGGCGCGATTGAGCCGCGCCATCATTTGAGAAGCGCCACAAGTTGCTTGAGGGAAATAACGTTTGCACCGCGGAGGAGCGCGCTGAATTTCGGATCATGCGCACGAGGACGATAAAGAACATCCATATAGGCTCTCTTCGATTTCATGCTTCGCGGCAGTCGGATCAGCGTCACTTCATGCTCGATATGTCACAGGATAAGTGGCACGTGAGAAATCTGATGTATTACTTTAAAAAACTCAAGCCCCCGCCAATCGACAATCCGCGACGTTCTGCGCTCTGACTGCTGTCTTCTGAATGCTGTTCTCCCTAACAATCACAGGCTGTTTTGAGCTTTTTTCGCTCTCTTGAGCCTTACAGAAAAATATTTAATTCGCGGTATTGTGCATTTGTGAGAGCAAGCGTACTATTCGAGTGGTAATGGCATGCACCATGTGCCAGATCCCGCCGCCTTTCTCGGATAATCCGTAGGTCATCTATGCGGTACGCGCTCTGTCGCTTGCTCATGCTCGCGCGTTGGTGCACGCGGAATGTTCAACGCTCAGAGAAATAGGATCCCATGAGACCAACCATCCCTTCGGTTCCACTTCCTGTCTGGAAAGATCTTTACTCTGCGGCTCAGAAGTTCCGCGCGCTTCAGCCATGGGAAATACTCGATGAGATGGATCTCATTGGTGTACGCGACCGTTCGGGTGGTGAAACAGGATTCGGAGTAGTGATGGGAAGCGGTAGCACGCTTTTCGGGTTTTGTCTTTATCGCGGCGCTGAAGGCTTCCACTTGTACCGCCGCTTGATGGAAGGGGCGATCGACGTTGAGCGGGATGACTTCTTTGCGCTGCAGAATTGTTTGAAGCTCGAGCTCGGTCCGCGAAGCGGCCTGCGCTCAGAAGATCTTTCGGTGATTCAACAGTTGGCATTGTCATTCAAGGGAAAACGTGCATGGCCAGAATTCCGCAGCCTGCTGCCAGGATATGCGCCCTGGTATCTGACGGAAGCGGAGGCGCGTCTCCTAACGCTCGGCCTCGAGGTCACCTGCCATCACGTTCAAAAGGTTATGACTGGCAAGGTCGATGCAGCGGTACGAGACGGTGAATGTCTAGTCTACACTCCTGAATCCGGTCCGGAGCCCGAGTATCGCTCGCAATGGGAACCATGGCCTGTCCCTGTGGCTCCAGTGGTCGCGCCGCCCGCACTAAACCTTGCTCGACTAAACGCTCTGCTTGCCAAGAAGCTGAAGCCCGACACACCGTGGCAGGCAGAGGTGTTTTACCTCCCGTCACTGATCATGGACCATGAACGGCCGTACTATTTCCGGATTGCGGCCGTGTGTCAACAGTCAACGGGATTCGCTTTCATCGCGGAAGCTTCACTTCCGGAACCGTCGGTTGAGCAGTTGTTGGCGGATGCAATTTGTTCGTCGATAGAGAGACATGGCTTCCTGCCCGAGACCATCTTTGTGAACGACGAACAGCAATCCGCATCCCTGGCACCGCTCGGGAAGGCTTTGGGTTTCACAATCCAGCGGCAGAAGAAGCTCGGTGCTACACGGATGCTGAAGGAAGATATGGTAGAGCGTTTCGTTTTTGGCGGTGGAGGAAGAAGGAATTAGACATCGGCGCCGTCCATGTGTTCGATCGATTTTAAGAAGGAGGTTGAAGCATGAATGCAATTGTCTAGAAAACTTCTGGCAATTTCGCGCGACAATTTTCGCGAACATTCAACCGCAAGGGAGGTTCGCTTGTCTTCCAACCCACACATACCCTCACGAAGCCACTTTCTGGAGTTCTTCGCTCATTCCGAAAACGCTCAGCACAAAAAGCACATCTTGAAAGATCATCTCGAAAGCACGGCGAGTTGGCAAGGTCCTTTGCGCCTGCAAAGTACTATGAGTAGTGCTTCTATGTTGCGGGGCTGCTGCACGATGTTGGGAAGTTTCAGGATGGAAACTGATATAAAAAAGAATCTATTGCACACATTTTAGGAGGCTTCTATGAGTACACAAGATAAAACTTATGAAGTTCAGTTTGAAATCTCCGGTCTTGCAGCAATGTTCACCCGGCCGGATACAGGAGCGACACCGGTATCTTACCCCGCGCCGACATATTCCGCTGCTAAGGGAATGTTTGAGTCCATTGTTAGACTCAAAAGCGCATACATAAAACCGACTAAAGTGGAAATCTGTGCACCTATCCATTACCACAGGTACACTACGAACTACGGTGGACCATTACGCAAAGGAAATCAAATAAGCAGCGGCAGTTCTTATCAACTCTTTGCAACTATTCTAGCAGACGTCTGCTATCGGATTTATGGTGTTGTAGAAGAATTGCACGGAGCACCCATAGACCGCACAACTAATCATCTGCATTATCTACAGGATAAGTTTGAGAAGCGGTTACGTAATGGAAGATGGTATCACGTGCCCTGCCTAGGATGGAAAGAATTCACTCCGTCGTACGTTGGACCTTTTCGTCATGCGACCAAGGTAGAAGAATCGGTTGAGCAGATCATTCCATCAATGCTTTTTTCTGTTTTCAGCGGACCGGGAGTCTATTCCCCGTCATACAAGCAAAATGTGTGGATCAAGAAAGGAGTGCTCGAGTATGTTGAATGAAGGTTATGCTCTTTACAGGACCCTTGAACGATGTCGTATACGACTTATCAATCGACATCCCGACGTAAAAGAACCGGGTAAGAAAGATGGATTGATTGTAGGATTGGATAAGAAGGGTAGGGTTGCATGTATCGAATACCGAAAAGCCGAAGATGTCTCAAGCCTATGGACGACAAGGGAGGGAATGCACAATAGCTTCCCTGTTTTGAAACTACAACGACCACTGTGGAAGGTGGGTCATAACGATCCGCTCCGAAAACAACTCAACGATCTCAAAAAAGATGAAACTGAAAAGCGAAAACTGCTTAATCGTCAACATCATAAATTGAACATTACTTTGGTGGAGAGGAGCTGGTGGAAGCGATTGCGGGAACGAGTGACAATACTTCGACCATTTTTTGAAACAACCATTCAAGACCATGAAGCATTACCTCAATTGATGGATCGGTTTCTGCTTGCGACAGAGGTTGACAACTTCGCAGAAGAATTACTCAAGAGGCTAAAGCAAGTTCAGAATGAAGTTCCTTATACACTCTTTGAAAATATTCTATTAGGCAATATATGGCACGAGAAAAAGAAAGAATTTCGCGCCGAAGTGCCGTTGATACTCGATCTGAATAATTGGGAAGAATATTCCACTCGGGTAGCAAGTCCACGGTTTGAGGCTTTTGTTAATGAGTGTATGTTCAAGATGCAAGATTCTTCGACGAAGCAAAAGAATAATAAAACTACTGGTTTTAGTGCATTGTCTGGTGAGGAAGTACTGTTGGAAGATGGCAATTACCCTAGCCCAAGATTACCAAACATTGGCAACACCTATTTGTTCGCCGTGAACGACCAAACCCCCTGTCAAACCCGTTATAAGAAAACGAGTACCGATATTATTCCAGTTGGACGCAAGGAAGCTAACGCAATTCAAGATTCCTTGAATTGGATAACGGATGATGAACGAAAAGGAAAAACATGGTATCCAATCCCTGGCTTGAATGATGGCGAAAGGGATTTGCTCATCGTGTATTTGGACAGCAGACCTAACCTAAGCGCGAATAAGGCATATTTATTAGGTGGTGTAAGTAAAAACGATTTTACTGAAAGTACGTATGAAGCAATATCCAGTGTTGCCATTGCCGCACTAAAAGGCGAACAGATTCTGAAAGCAAATGAACTTATCAGAATGTTCGCTCTTCGGAAAGCTGATCCTGGACGCACACAAGTGTCTCTGCAACGGGTTTATGTAATCTCAGAACTGATACGTTCCGACGAAGCGTGGCGGGAAGCGGCAAAGAATATTCCAAATGTTTCGATCCCTTTTTTCCGTAAAGAAGTGGAAAAAACAATTGCAGGAAAAGAAAACATTTCATCATTCATTTCGCAATTTGTTGAAAACAAGGAATCGAAAGTAACTTTTCTCTCACCACGTTGTCCTTTCCCTGCCGATCTTGTTCGCCTTACGCAAAAGCAATGGATAAGATTCGGTGAAGATGTTTCTTCTCTGACCGGTGTTTCGCTTGGAGACGTGTATGATGTCTTTTTTGCCCGACAAAATGAGCGAAAACATCTGATTGAGAGTTTGTTGACTACAACACTTGAGCGCACACAATCTCTACTTATTGGTTTAGGACAAGCGGACCATAAAAAAGAGATGAAAGGATTCACATCCGAATCACGGTTTACATTGCTAACAACAATTTCCGCATTTGCTATTTACTTATACAAACTGGGTATTAAGAAGGAGGGCTATATGAAAGACACTTTTTTCTATGTGGGCAGATTCCTTTCGCTGATTGACACGTTACATCTTGAATATTGTAAGAATGTTCGTGGTGGAAACATACCACCACAGCTCTTGGGGAATGCCCATCTTCAAATCGCATTAGCCAATCCTATCTCAGCATTCGATATCCTCTCAAGAAGAATTAACATTTATCAGGCGTGGACTAAGAAAGAGCAAGGTGATAAAGTAAAACTAGCGCGATGGGCGGTCGGTGAACTTGGAAAAATATCTGCATTGATTGCAGACAAATCTTTGCCAGCATCAACTTCGAGTGTAGAAAGATCCCAAATGCTATTGGGATACTTAGCTAAGTCAGAAGAAATACCACAAGAAGGGACCAAATGAATTCCATTTTGTCATTAACCAATAAACGGGAGAATCCCATGTCTAAATCAGAACAAAAAGAAGTCATCAATCGAGCCACAGGCCTTTTGGTTATCGAAGTAATTGATTCGAATCCCAATGGCGATCCTGACCGGGAGAGCGATCCTCGGACAAGAGACACTGACAAACGCGGTGAAATATCGTCTGTATCATTTAAGCGGAAAGTTCGTGATCTGATTGAACTGAAGGAGGGACCTGTATGGAAAACCGTGTCAAAAAGTTTTTCGCCTGAGCTTGATCCAAAGAAGTTTATGATTTCTGAGAGTCGCCAGACAAAACTCCATGATGTTCGCAATCTCAACGAAGAACAATTCACTGATAAGTTTTGGGATGGACGGGTCTTTGGAAATACAGAATTGGAAAAAGGAAGAGATATTCCAGTAAAAACGGGAGTTGTCCAGTTTGGTCTGGGTGTTTCGATTGCACCTATCGACATTGAACGCATGACGACTACCAACCCCGCCGTGCAGGAAGACAAAAGCCGTGGAATGGCACCATTAGCTTTCCGAATTGTTCGCCACGGGATTTATTGTATGCCCTTTTTTGTGAACGCCACAGCTGCATGCAAAACTGGTTGCAAAATGCAGGATATCGATCTTCTCTTGAAAGTCATCCCTTATGCCTACACACATACTGCTTCCTACATCCGTAGTCAAGTTGCTATTCGTCACGCATGGTATCTGGAACACAAATCTCCGTTGGGTTCATGTTCTGATTTTGATCTGATTGCTGCATTGACGCCGAAGAAAGGAAAAGAACCCGAGAAGCCATCTGTTTCTTGGGGTGAATATACCCATCCTAGCGCTAAGGATTTGCAAGGGCTTAAAGACAAAATTGCATCAATCAGAGATTTGATGAGCGAGATATGAAGTCAACTTTCCTTGCACATAGCGCAGGAAAGAATCCGCCCGCACCACCTCAAGCCTATGTTGAGCATGTTTCCAACGTGCTTCATCATGTTGAGGAGAACGTGAATAGAATCTCTCCTTACTATAAAGGAGATCAGAACTATCTCTGTGAGGCGGTACGGGCAGCGGCGATTTTTCATGATTTCGGGAAATTGGATAAGGAGAATCAAGATACTCTCCGTCAAGGTGTGGGCAAGCATCTTCCTGTTAACCATGTGGACGCAGGTACGGCATTGCTTTATGAAAGAGAATTGGTCGAGTCATCCCTTCTTGTCTATTCGCATCATCATGGTCTTCCCTCTATTCCCAAGGAACAGGCAAAAGAAGAATTCTTCCTTCGTGACTCCGAAACAGTCTCCCGAACAGAACAAAACCTTGCAGACTATCTTTCGAGGCATATTGAGTGTGGCTTAGACTTGTCAGATAGAGCAATAGAAGGCTCGTCGGATTGGAATGGATTAACGCGCCGAATGGCTCTTTCTTGTCTCGTGGATGCGGACCATGGAGATACAGCAAAAAATTATGGCAAAGAATTTCCGGTTTCTCATCCACTACCCAAATGGGATGAGCGGCTCAAAGCTCTTGATCGGTATGTTAATGATTTGGGCAAGAACAGCGTTCAAGATGAGAGGAATCAACTACGACAGAGAGTATATCGAGCTTGTCGTGATGCGACCACAAATCCATCTCTTTATGCCTGCGACAGTCCGGTAGGAACAGGAAAGACAACGGCGGTGATGGCGCATCTTCTTAAAGCAGCGATTGACAAAGGCCTTCGCCACATTATTGTTGTTCTACCCTACACAAATATTATCAAACAATCCGTTGATGCTTATAGAAAGGGCCTTGTTCTGCCCGGAGAAAAAGCAGACCAAATAGTCGCCGAAAATCATCATCAAGCTGATTTTAGTGCTATCCAAGTGCGTCAGTTAGCAACGTTGTGGCAAGCTCCGATCATCGTAACGACTGCCGTGCAATTCTTTGAGACAATTGCGTCGAATCATCCCTCGAAACTCCGAAAACTTCATGAACTTCCGGGGTCAGGGATTTTCATTGACGAAACCCACGCCGCCATACCCTCGCACTTATGGCCTCAAACATGGAAATGGTTAAAAGAGCTTGCCGAGAAATGGCAATGTCATCTTGTATTCGCTTCAGGTTCATTGCCTAGGTTCTGGGAGCTTAGGGATATGATTGAGAATACAGAGCAACTTCCCGCGCTGGTCGAAGAAAGACTGAGGAACGCTGTTCTTCATCATGAAAGGAAGCGCATTACACCCGTTCGGCATCCGAAGGTGTTGAATGTAGAGGAGTTGATTGAGTTAGTTCTATCTTCGCCCGGTCCGCGTTTGGTGATGATGAATACCGTACAGTCTGCAGCAGTTGTGGCCGATGCTTTTTCAAAGACCATCTATGGAGAACGGTACTCCATAGATTTGCAGACATCCAAGGTGCTCCATTTATCAACATCGCTAGCACCAATCGACCGTGAAAGAATAGTCGACATAATTAAGGATAGACTCAAACTTGCAAGGAATGAGAGTGAAAGAGATTTGATCCTTGTTGCGACAAGTTGTGTTGAGGCAGGAGTGGATTTCTCGTTTCGTTCTGCTTTCCGGGAGCGCGCTGGGACAGCGAATTTGATTCAAGTAGGTGGTCGAGTTAGAAGACACTACGAAGATTTTGAACCGACACTTGTTGACTTTAAGATAGAAGGACCTCTCATCAATCGTCATCCCGCCTTTGAGCTTCCGAGCCAAATCTTAGAGAAACTCTTTGATGAAAATAGAATAAATACCGATTCACCGTCTGACCTTGTGACAGAAGCTTTGCGCAGAGAACTCATGTCGGATTCCCATGAGCGACATAAACAACTTATTAAAAAGGAAGAGGACATGGATTATCCTGAAGTGGCAGAGTTGTATAAAGTGATTTCAAGCAACACTGTTCTTGTTTTAGTAAATCAGCAAATAGTAAACAGGCTTAAGAATGGCGAGCGAATAGATCCCAAAGAAATTGATCGAAACAGTGTCCAAATTTGGACCGACAAAAGAAGCAAGACATGCGCTTACGAATTAGAAACATTTCCCGGATTATACGCTTTGCCGGAGGATGATTATGACAAGACTTTTCTGGGTTATATGAAAGGAATGTTGCGACTCCTTCAAATCGATTCAGAAGGAGGCGCAGTCATATAAAAACATGTTCACCGAAGACGACTTCATCCATATTGGCGCGCTCCAGCACTATGTCTATTGCCCGCGGCAGTGCGGGTTAATCCACGTAGAAGATGCGTGGCACGACAACGTCTTCACTGTCCGCGGCGAGATTCTACACGAAAAGGTCGATACGGACACGTATGAGACACGTGGAACCCTCAAAACGGTGCGAGGTTTGAGGATTCATTCATTCCGTTGGGGGATTGTTGGCCGTGCGGATGTTGTGGAGTTCAGAGCGCCAAAGAACCCAGAGGGTGCGCCGGAAGTAATGCCCGTGGAATTCAAAGCGGGCGAGCCGAAGGACGACGTGAGCGACAAGGTGCAGCTTTGCGCACAGGCGCTTTGTCTGGAAGAAATGCTCAACACGGTAGTCACGCGGGGTGCTTTCTTCTATGGAAAGATCCGCCGGAGAGAGCAAGTGGAGATCGATGAGCAGTTACGGCTTCAAACGGAGAGCATCATTAGTTCCGTGCACGAACTTGTGTCGAACAAAAAAGTCCCGGCGGCCAAATACACCGTGAAATGCAGAAACTGTTCGCTTGAATCGATCTGCGTGCCGAAGGCTCTGAACGAACGAAAACTAGAACAGTATATCAAAGGGCTCTATGCTCCGTGAAAAAACACCTGAACACATTGTACATAACATCAGACGATGCCTACGTGCACAAGGAGCGCGAAACATTTGTTGTGGAGATCAACAATGAGAAAGTGTTCCAGGCTCCAGTTCACTCGATAGAGAACATCGTTTGTTTCGGTTTCAAGGCGTTGTCGCCGCCGCTGATGGCATTCTGTGCGGAGAACAACGTGGGCATCAGCTACCTTTCCGAGAACGGGCGCTTCCTTGCGCGTGTTCATGGTGCGCAGCAAGGAAATGTTCTTCTTCGAAAGTCTCAATATGCCATAGCAGATAACGAAGTCGAATCGTTGGCGATTGCCCGGCCCATCATTGCAGCGAAGGTAACAAACTGTCGAAACCTGTTACTCCGACATCAGCGCAATCACCCGGATGAAGCTTCTGATTCCATCGGATCAGTTGCGTCGAGCTTGGGAAGCCGTTTGGCAGTGATTCAACGATCCGAGTCCCTTGATGAGCTTAGGGGCCATGAAGGAGAATGCGCATCCTTGTACTTCGGTGTGCTTTCATCATTGATCACAGCGCAACAGGAAGACTTCGCTTTCTCATTACGATCCAAACGGCCGCCGCTCGATCCCGCGAACTCCCTTCTTTCGTTTTTGTATGCGATCCTGGTGAACGATGTAAGATCGGCGCTGGAAACCACGGGCCTTGATCCGCAGGTCGGCTTTCTTCACCAATTGCGACCTGGCAGACCAAGTCTGGCACTCGATATCATGGAAGAATTCCGTGCATACCTGGGTGATCGCATCATGCTCAATCTCATCAATTTGAAACAGGTCACCAAGAGCGATTTTGAAATCCGTGAGTCGGGAGAAGTGCGGATGTCTGATGAAGCTCGAAAGACAGTCATAGCGGCGTATCAGAAGCGGAAGCAGGAGGAGATCACGCATCCATTTCTGGGAGAGAAGATGACGATAGGTCTGTTGCCGCACATACAAGCGCTTTTGCTCGCGCGTTACGTGCGCGGAGATATTTCCGAGTATCCACCATTCTATGTAAAATAGAAACGCCATGATGGTTCTTGTGAGTTATGATGTGTCAACCAAGAGTGCGGATGGCATTCGGCGACTGCGCAAGATTTCGGAGATTTGTCTCGATTATGGACTGCGAGTGCAGAATTCAGTGTTCGAATGCAACGTGGATCCTGCGCAGTGGGAAAGCCTGAAGGAACGGCTGCTGTCTATGTATGATGCAGAAGAGGACAGCCTGCGGTTCTATTTCCTCGGTTCGAACTGGAAAAGGCGTGTCGAGCATCATGGAGGCAGGGAAATCCAGGACATTGAAGACACACTTATCCTGTAGCGCTAACCGAAGCGTACACGGGAATGCCGGGAGGTTAGCGTCACAAGAACAACCGCAAAAAGAGTGCTTCGGACGGAAAATACATCGCTGTCTACGAAAGAAGAGGTGGATAAGCAATTGATCTAGCTGTTTATCCCATTCTTCTTACCGCTTTAGATGCTACAGTCGCGCCCCGCGGGGCGCGTGGATTGAAACGCGGCAACGCCGACGTGCCCTGTACGCCGCCGCGTCGCGCCCCGCGGGGGCGCGTGGATTGAAACGGGAGAAACCCATGTCAAACCGATTCCTACATGGTCGCGCCCCGCGGGGGCGCGTGGATTGAAACGTCTTGGCGAATGTGTTGCCAGAATCAACCTGCAGTCGCGCCCCGCGGGGCGCGTGGATTGAAACATTTTGTTTCCTTGCCGCCGGTGATTTTTGTCTCGTCGCGCCCCGCGGGGGCGCGTGGATTGAAACACTGTAACAGGTCTCGAACTATGTTTTTAACCGAGTCGCGCCCCGCGGGGGCGCGTGGATTGAAACACGTTGCGGCTGTTGCTGTGTCGGGTCTGCTGACGGTCGCGCCCCGCGGGGGCGCGTGGATTGAAACGCCACAGTGCAGATGTTGCCAGAACCTGCAGAGGTCGCGCCCCGCGGGGGCGTGTGGATTGAAACTTACTGTTGGAACCGACGCGGTCAATGCGGAGTCGTCGCGCCCCGCGGGGGCGCGTGGATTGAAACATGTATGTCATTTTACTGCAAACTCCTCACGGCAGGTCGCGCCCCGCGGGGGCGTGTGGATTGAAACATTTGTGCAACCCATGTGCTCGCCACACCAATTAGTCGCGCCCCGCGGGGGCGCGTGGATTGAAACGCTCCATGCAATATCGTCGTGACCGAAGTCAACGGTCGCGCCCCGCGGGGGCGTGTGGATTGAAACATAAAAGTAGAGTCCTACTTGCGGGTCAAACCGAGTCGCGCCCCGCGGGGCGTGTGGATTGAAACCCATGTGCTCGCATTTCTGCGATGATCATGGTTGGTCGCGCCCCGCGGGGGCGCGTGGATTGAAACAATAAAATGACGCCAAAAACGTCTATTGATCTGGGTCGCGCCCCGCGGGGCGTGTGGATTGAAACGATCAGTTAATTGAAGAGTTTGGCGAATGGACCCGTCGCGCCCCGCGGGGGCGTGTGGATTGAAACTCCTTCCAGACGCTAGGCATGATTCGCCAACGAGTCGCGCCCCGCGGGGCGCGTGGATTGAAACTGGGCATGGTACTGGCGCTACTGCTTGGTTAATGTCGCGCCCCGCGGGGGCGTGTGGATTGAAACAGCCGTAAGGATATGCAAGTCGTATCGTGTGAGGTCGCGCCCCGCGGGGGCGTGTGGATTGAAACCTGGATGCTCTTGCCCTCGGAGACCATCTCATCGGTCGCGCCCCGCGGGGCGCGTGGATTGAAACTGGAGAGTCGCTTTCGGGTCCTGTTTCAAATTGAGGTCGCGCCCCGCGGGGGCGTGTGGATTGAAACGCGAAACGGGTGAAAGCGGCGTCACCTCAACCATGTCGCGCCCCGCGGGGGCGTGTGGATTGAAACATCGTCCCGTGCGGAAGGTACCAAATCATCCAGGGTCGCGCCCGCGGGGGCGTGTGGATTGAAACTTTATCCCCGGTTCGGTCTTGGTCAAATGATGATGTCGCGCCCCGCGGGGGCGTGTGGATTGAAACTTTCCAGCAATGGTGCAACCACTCGCGCCGACTGGTCGCGCCCCGCGGGGGCGTGTGGATTGAAACAGTAAGAGCATGACCCAATGCGATGAATCATCCCGGTCGCGCCCCGCGGGGGCGTGTGGATTGAAACCATTTGAAACTGAAGGCATCCGTCGATATGAAGAGTCGCGCCCCGCGGGGCGTGTGGATTGAAACTACTCAGCTTGGGCTGAAAGCAGTGAAGTCCACAGTCGCGCCCCGCGGGGCGTGTGGATTGAAACGATGAACTGCCGGCTTGATAATCTGAGATGCATCGTCGCGCCCCGCGGGGGCGTGTGGATTGAAACGCTTGCTTGCGGGGAGGCATCGGTGAATCTCAAGTCGCGCCCCGCGGGGGCGTGTGGATTGAAACTCGATCCCGCCGATCCGCTGCCGAGCCAGAATGGGTCGCGCCCCGCGGGGGCGTGTGGATTGAAACGCATCGATCAGGACATAGGACCTGTATGAGTGACGTCGCGCCCCGCGGGGGCGCGTGGATTGAAACTCTGCTGCCGCTTGCTTCTTTGCTTGGATCGCCTGTCGCGCCCCGCGGGGGCGCGTGGATTGAAACCTGAAGTCACCTTGCGCGTAGGTAGAGGCAAGCCGTCGCGCCCCGCGGGGGCGTGTGGATTGAAACAATCTTGGTGCGCCGCACATTGGAGAAGGGAATAGTCGCGCCCCGCGGGGGCGTGTGGATTGAAACGATTGGATGGCACCAATGCTCTCGCGTATATCAAGTCGCGCCCCGCGGGGGCGTGTGGATTGAAACACCTCATCGTTCGATCCATCAAGCCGCAAGAACGTCGCGCCCCGCGGGGGCGCGTCGATTGAAACCAGTTTACCTTCTTCACACTGGGGCAAATGGGCGAGTCGCGCCCCGCGGGGGCGCGTGGATTGAAACGTTGCTGAGATCACCGTCGAGATGGACCTTCCCCGTCGCGCCCCGCGGGGGCGCGTGGATTGAAACAGGACCCAGTTGCCACACCGGACGCTGATAAAAGGTCGCGCCCCGCGGGGGCGCGTGGATTGAAACAATACGTTGTCGTTGTGACTGGTTGTAGTGTGCCAGTCGCGCCCCGCGGGGGCGCGTGGATTGAAACGTCCTCGAAAGTGTCTTTCACCCCTCGCTCAAAGGTCGCGCCCCGCGGGGCCGCGTGGATTGAAACGGCGGTGCTGAGACGGGTAATCATGGTCGGCTTACGTCGCGCCCCGCGGGGGCGCGTGGATTGAAACCATCTACGACTCGGCAACGGTGAATTACGTCTACGTCGCGCCCCGCGGGGCGCGTGGATTGAAACATTGATGATCGTGTCCCGCCGAACCGTCTCGGAGGTCGCGCCCCGCGGGGGCGTGTGGATTGAAACTTCTGATAGCATCCGGCGAAGTAGGTCCGGTTGGTCGCGCCCCGCGGGGGCGCGTGGATTGAAACTGCGATTCTCTCGTTGTCCGTGACAACTTACAGGGTCGCGCCCCGCGGGGGCGCGTGGATTGAAACTTGACGCACGGACGATTGACAGACTCTATGTGACGTCGCGCCCCGCGGGGGCGCGTGGATTGAAACTGTGGTTCCTTGCTCATCAGTCGCCTTGAAATAGTCGCGCCCCGCGGGGGCGCGTGGATTGAAACGTCACCGTTGGCGGTGCAACATGGCCCGTCGCGGTCGCGCCCCGCGGGGGCGCGTGGATTGAAACTGTCAAACCGATCTCAACGACAGCCGTGCGGAAAGGTCGCGCCCCGCGGGGGCGCGTGGATTGAAACATGTTACCTGATCCCATTGTTTGCAATTCAGAGAGGTCGCGCCCCGCGGGGGCGCGTGGATTGAAACTCTAAGGACGTGATGTATGCATATCCATCATAGAGGTCGCGCCCCGCGGGGGCGCGTGGATTGAAACCAATTGCCGATTGACAATTGGAAATCGAGAATGGTCGCGCCCCGCGGGGCGCTGTGGATTGAAACTGCAATGCAATTTCAAGCCTCGGATGAGCAAGTTGTCGCGCCCCGCGGGGGCGCGTGGATTGAAACTGGAATTTCACCGCATCGACATGGCAGAAATCCGGTCGCGCCCCGCGGGGGCGCGTGGATTGAAACGGCGCAATAGTCGCAGACCAATCAATCGGTATCTAGTCGCGCCCCGCGGGGGCGCGTGGATTGAAACCTGTGGTCCCTGATCAAGACCTGGGTCCGGCGCGGTCGCGCCCCGCGGGGGCGCGTGGATTGAAACTTTCAAACGATATCACCTATGGAAACGCGGAATGGTCGCGCCCCGCGGGGGCGTGTGGATTGAAACCGTCGATCGTTTCTTGTGCTACGAACGTTGACTTGTCGCGCCCCGCGGGGGCGCGTGGATTGAAACCTCGACGCAGATGTTATTTGTGTCGGCGATCTGGTCGCGCCCCGCGGGGGCGCGTGGATTGAAACAGGTTATGACCACGACCTATCGGAAACCCTTGAGGTCGCGCCCCGCGGGGGCGCGTGGATTGAAACAAAGCAGCCCCTGGTCCTCGGCACAAATAGACAGTCGCGCCCCGCGGGGGCGCGTGGATTGAAACACCGCTTATCGGTCTGCTCATAACGATCGTCGTGGTCGCGCCCCGCGGGGGCGCGTGGATTGAAACGTCGCGAAGGTCGCGAAGCTCACACCTGCGAAGAAGGTCGCGCCCCGCGGGGCGCGTGGATTGAAACGCAACGGCACGAATGATTTTCTGTTCAAACTTTGTCGCGCCCCGCGGGGGCGCGTGGATTGAAACCAGTAGTCGCCGGCGATGACATGCAGATTCGGCTGTCGCGCCCCGCGGGGGCGCGTGGATTGAAACATCGAGGAGCTTGTATCCGCCACCCGCGACCCCAGTCGCGCCCCGCGGGGGCGCGTGGATTGAAACGCCATGTCAAATCTCATGTGTCTCAGGGTCCCGAGGTCGCGCCCCGCGGGGGCGCGTGGATTGAAACACCATTGTCGAGATCGTTGTATGGGATAGGTGCAGTCGCGCCCCGCGGGGGCGCGTGGATTGAAACCTGCAACATCAGCTGCGTGACGATGATCTCAAAGTCGCGCCCCGCGGGGGCGCGTGGATTGAAACCGATAGTACCAAGTGATCAATATATTCGAGCAGGGTCGCGCCCCGCGGGGGCGCGTGGATTGAAACCAGTCAATCGCCCGGATACGACCTTTATACTCACAGTCGCGCCCCGCGGGGCGCGTGGATTGAAACCCTCCACCGTCAACGTGGTCGATGACGAGAAACTGTCGCGCCCCGCGGGGGCGCGTGGATTGAAACGCCTCAGATTGAGTATGTCGCATTACAGTTTTAGGTCGCGCCCCGCGGGGCGCGTGGATTGAAACGATGCAAGAGGCTTCAGGTCCGTGAAATCGGAATGGTCGCGCCCCGCGGGGGCGCGTGGATTGAAACGACTTCATCGCTTCCATCACTGCAGGGACAATCTTGTCGCGCCCCGCGGGGGCGCGTGGATTGAAACGCTACAACTGGACGATAGACTATGATCCGACAATTGTCGCGCCCCGCGGGGGCGCGTGGATTGAAACGAACCAACCGCCGTTGCAGCGGCAGGCGTTACTTGTCGCGCCCCGCGGGGGCGCGTGGATTGAAACATGGTCCTCTCCTCTGATAAGTTGAGTTGTATGATGTCGCGCCCCGCGGGGGCGCGTGGATTGAAACTTTTCCCGAGTTCCTTGAGCAACTGCAGTGCTCGTCGCGCCCCGCGGGGGCGCGTGGATTGAAACAATGGAATCGACTGTCGTTGATCGATCACCTTTGGTCGCGCCCCGCGGGGGCGCGTGGATTGAAACAACCTCTATGTTGACCCTGATGTCGAGTATATGGGGTCGCGCCCCGCGGGGGCGCGTGGATTGAAACCTTCTATTGCTTCTGCCCTATCAGGATAGAAACGGTCGCGCCCCGCGGGGGCGCGTGGATTGAAACATTACAACGGGTTCTTCCCGCCCGACAAAAACGGTCGCGCCCCGCGGGGGCGCGTGGATTGAAACATCATAGTTACGAGAGCGCCAATCCGGTTCTCTTGTCGCGCCCCGCGGGGGCGCGTGGATTGAAACATGGTGTTAAGGCGGGCACCGAGTTCGGCCCAACGTCGCGCCCCGCGGGGGCGCGTGGATTGAAACCAGCTAAAGGGCTGAGAGCTCAGATAAGAGTTGACGTCGCGCCCCGCGGGGGCGCGTGGATTGAAACGGAAGATTGACAGTCTTAAGTCGGGCGGGATCAAAGTCGCGCCCCGCGGGGGCGCGTGGATTGAAACAATAACCGGCAGCATTGCAAACCAGATTCCCTGGTCACGCCCCGCGGGGGCGCGTGGATTGAAACACAACATCATAGTCGTAAGTGACACGCTCAGAGGAGAAATTGATGCAGCTTCTGTTCTTTCATACTTCAAACCACGAACAAAATAGGAAGTACTGTCTTGCACTATATATCTGCCGCGCCGGTTACGTCAGAGTCGAGCAGCGCGGCCCTTATCTTCAAGGATCAAGCTTATGAACATTGGCGATGTCATCACGTGGAAGCGGACATTTACGGAAGAAGATATACGACTGTTTGGCAGACTATCCGGTGACGAGGGTGTTCACCACATACAAACCGACGAAGAGGGGCGGCTGATGGCACAGGGATTGCTCACTGCTACTTTGCCTACTAAGATTGGCGGCGATCTCAATTTTATCGCGTGTGAAATGACATTCCAGTTTCTCCGACCCGTGTATGCGACTGATACGATCGAATGCCAAGCGACCATAACGGATCTACACGAGGACAGGGAGCTTGTGAATGTATCCTCAAAGTGGACGTGTCTCAACCAGCGTGGCAAGGAGGTTATGAATGGACACGCCGTGGGATTCATTCGGCGGTAGGGTCTCGGATCCAGCGCCGCCTGCTTGGATTGCGGAGACACTTATGACAACTCGAACACTCCTTATCACACTTGCCCTTGTCTCCCTGTCATGCGGCGATGCGGGCTATCCCGTTGACGCCAATTTGTCTGCACCCCAGAATCGGAACTTTAACCTGCTTTTCCGGTACGGCGTCAAGGCCCACAATGAGCTTAATACCTTCTGTAATTCATATACCAAGGATCTCATTCTTGACGGTACCATCACTACACGCATGATCCTGTCACGGCCTGAACTGGACAGCATTGAAGCAAAGCTTGTTCAAATAGATTTATTCAGCTATCCAGATACATTTGTTGTGCAGAGAAAAGACTCACTTGTGACGTTCTTCACGCCCTACCAGACCTACATCTTTAAGGTGTTTCATCAACATAGTCTCAAGAACTGCTACTGGGAGAATTGCATTCTGTCTGATGATGATCGTGCAACCAGATTACGATCCACAATTACATATATTCGCTCCATCATCGAATCCAGGCGTGAATACAAACAGCTGCCTCCACCACGAGGCGGATACTTGTAAGCAACATGGCGTCGCACTCGTAAGCCATCAAGCAGCCTGAGCTGTCTGACAAGTGGATCAGAGCAACTACAGTCTATCTCACAGGAGATCAACCATGGAAAACCAAATGGATCGTCGTGGATTCTTACAACGAAGCATTTTATCGAGTGCCGGGGTCTTTATCTGCTCGCTCTTGCCCGAGGTGCTCACTGGGAAAAGCCGCAACCAGAAAACGGAAAGCGGTGCAGCTCAGCTTCTCAAACCCGCTCGTGTGTTCAACGGCGAGGACGGCAAAATCCATGAGGGATGGGTTGTGCTGGTGCGCGGAGAACGGATAGCGGCCGTTGGACTTGCTACCCAGGTTAACGCGCCGGCTGGCGTCAAGACAATCGAATTACCCGGAATGACTTTGCTGCCAGGCTTGATGGACATCCATTCGCATATCTTCCTTCACCCGTACAATGAAACACTGTGGAATGACCAGGTGTTGAAGGAGCCTCTTGCCTATCGAACGATCCGAGCCGTCATCCACTGCGAACACACCTTGATGGCAGGATTCACCCTGCTGCGCGATCTCGGCACCGAAGGGGCAGGGTATGCAGATGTCTCGGTGCAGCGTGCCATTCGCGAAGGCATGATCCCGGGGCCGCGCTTGCTGGTCGCGACACGTGCGATCGTCGCCACTGCCAGTTACGGGCCGGGACCGGAAGGCTTTGCACCAGACCTGGTTCTGCCAAAGGGTGGTCAGGAAGTGAGCGGCCAAGCTGAAGTTATCAAAGCGGTGCGCGAGCAAGTCGGAGGAGGGGCCGACTGGGTCAAGGTATATGCCGATTACAGGCATGGTGTGAGCGGGACCGTCCCGACCTTCAGCGAGGAAGAATTGCGCACGCTGGTGGCGGAAGCCCACTTAGCCGGCAGGCCGGTTTCAGCCCATGCTACCACTGCCGAGGGGATGCGGCGTGCAACCGTGGCCGGCGCTGACTCTATTGAACACGGGTATGGCGGCACTGAAGAGGTGTTTCGCATCATGGCACAGCATGGCACTGCGTTTCTCCCTACCCTGACTGCCGAGGAAGCATACGGAGAGTACTTCGATGGATTCAAGAGCGGCGGGCCGTTGTCGCCAGGAATGCAGCGCGCATTGCATGCCTTCAAGCTCGCTCTGGAAGCCGGCGTCACAATCGGCCTGGGGAGCGATGTCGGTGTCTTCACGCACGGAACCAACTACCGCGAGCTCGAGTGGATGGTGCGCGGGGGCATGACTCCAACGCAGGCCCTGCTGGCGGCTACCTCCGTGAACGCCAAGATCATCCGCATGCAGGATCAGCTAGGGTGCATCCGTCCCAACTTCTATGCCGACCTGATCGCGGTGAACGGCGATCCGACACAGGAGATCAAAGCCACGCGGGATGTGCGTTTCGTCATGAAGGGTGGCGCGATCTGTAAGAATAAGTAGAACTAATCTCACGGGAGACGAGTAATGGAAAGCCAAATGGATCGTCGTGAGTTTTTGCAACGAAGCATACTGTCGGCTGCCGGCGCTATCGCGGGCTCGATCCTGCCTGGGGTGCTCAAGGGAAGAGACGCTTCCAGCGCATCGGAGATGACACTCTGTGCAGTTGCAGGGGATCGATTCTTCGACAACACGATAACTGCAGTCGAGGCGCTGGGAGGAATGAATAGGTTCGTCAAGAAAGGTGCATCCGTAGGTATCCTCATTAACTCCGTTTTCGACCGAGCGGGCGCACATGCAAATCCTGACATACCACTGGCCGTTGCCAAGATGTGTCTCGATTCCGGAGCGAGCAGCGTCGTCACGATCGAGGAGACGCCGAGCTGGTACTGGAAAAGGAGCAAACTCTCCGGGAAGCTGGCGCAGGAGATCAAACTGATAGGACACTCCGACGAGAAAAAGGATGTAAAGATTCCCGGCGGAAAGTCCTTGAAGGAGGCGACGGTCTCCTCTGCGCTGTTGTCATGCGATGTGTTCATCAACATACCAATTGTTAAAGATCACAGGGGTGTTCGATTCACCGGCAATCTCAAGAACATGATGGGGGCATGTTCCTCTTCGACCTGCCGGCGCTGCCATTTTGGCGACCAGTCAGTCATCACGCAGATCTTCCAGGGTTACTACAGCAAGGTTGAGCTTCTTGCCCAATCCATTGCAGATCTCAACCTTATCCGGTCGCCGGATCTCTGCGTGGCAGACACAACGGAGATTCTGGCGACAAACGGGCCAGCTGGACCGGGGAGATTGAAAACGCCGATGGAAGTAGTGGCTGGAACCAACAGTGTCGCTGTGGATATGTATTGCGTCAAACACTTGGATCTCACTCCAGAAGAACTTCTGGTAATCAACCGCGCCCAGGAGCATACGCTCGGTCCAAAGAGCCTCAGGGAGGTAAAGATACTGACCAAGTAGGGGCCCAGCGCATCCTTGGCTGGGTCAACCATTCCTGGTTCACTCATCACGGACAACCAGGAATGCCCACCTGCCGGCTGTGAACTTCAAGTGGTGGGCAGGTTTGTCCGACTGGTGTGAAGCGACTCATTTCCAGATCTTCACCTCAAAGATGCCTGAGGAAGTAGCGACGCCTCTGAACATGCCCGATGAGTTAAAGGGCATTGCATAGTTGCCTTTGTAGTCGACCGCTATCAATCCGCCGTCATCCGGCTGCAATCGCTTATCGATCATTTCATTCGTCGCTTCCGCCAGCGTCATTCCTTTGTATTCCATCAGGGCTGAGATGTTGAACGCAACCGTGTTCTTGATGAACTTCTCGCCCCAGCCCGTGCAAGAGACTGCGCAGGTCTTGTTGTTTGCATACGTTCCTTCGCCGATGAGCGGTGCATCGCCAATCCGTCCGGGCATCTTACCTGTCATTCCTCCAGTGGATGTACCCGCCGCAAGGTTCCCATAGGTGTCGAGCGCGACACATCCAACGGTCCCGCGGTTCCCTTCTTTCTGTCTCTTCTTGTAGTTCTGCCATTGCCTGTACCGTTCCGGAGTATCAAAATAGTTTGATGGAACAAGTTTGATGCCCATTTTTTCGGCGAACTTCTCGGCCCCATCACCGGCGAGCATGACATGAGGAGTTTTTTCCATGACGAGCCTTGCCAGTGAAATAGGATGAGGGATGTGCTGAACTCCAGCTACGGCACCGCACGAGAGATCACGCCCATCCATGATCGCTGCATCCATCTCATGGGTTCCTTCGGAGGTATAGACAGAGCCGATGCCCGCGTTGAACTTCGGATCAGTTTCAAACTCGTTCAGCACTTTTTCCACCGCATCAAGGCTTGTACCTCCATTGGCCAGAACATCCTTCCCAATCTGAAGCGCTTGTGATAAACCGTCCAGATATGCATGCTTGACCGAATCGGGCAGGGATCGACTGATCGTTCCGGCGCCACCATGAACGACAATGGTATAGAGCTTCGATTCAGGAGACATCTTCCCCGTCTGGGCAGTCAGCGTCAGCACGGATACAAGGACAAGAAAGAAAATCCAAACAGCGTGCAAGAGCTTCATTTCAACCCTCCGTTCATGTTATCGCGTATTACAGGAGCGGGCTGCCGCTTTTGATCGAGAAACCCGTCTGAATTGAATGTTAATCAGAGATTTTGCCCAAAGCAAATTTCTAGGATGCTGAAGAAATTGCATGGAAGTAATTTGAGACTCTCACACAAAACGTCTTTATATTATGGTTGGCATAATGCATGAGTCGCCTCATATCCACCATGTCACAAAGGCATGTGTTTTCTTCTGCGGTACAGAACAACCTAACGCGCCAGTGACAATGGAGTCGGGGCAAGTCACGCTTGCGCCTGGTCTGACCTGTACTATCCCTCTGAATGTTGTCGACCAAGGCACCTCGAGCGGCTTTTATGACTTTGATCTCACGATCAGCCTATCGCTTCGATGATGCACGATTGATGACCGGCACCCACCATCGGAAGCTCTGCGAGGTGACGGTCGTCCTAGTTGGCTTGCCTTTCACGAGAACAGTCGTGAATTGGTTTTGTCATTTGTGAGATATGTTTTCAGCGTGCAGGCTGGAAACATGCGGTCCTCACTTCAAATTCCATAGAATGTCAACCATTTCGTCAATGCCTGAGTCAAATCAACAAGGAAACTACCTCCTCGGCGTGAATCAGCGGGAGCTGGAGCGGCTCCAGTTTCAGCACAGCGTGTGGGGCCAGGTGACGAGGAAATTCCTCGAACGGATCGGTGTTCAGAAGGGATGGCGATGCCTTGACGTTGGCGCAGGTCCAGGTTTTGTGTCAATGGACCTAAGGGAACTGGTTGGCGAAACCGGCGAGGTTACAGCGCTTGAGCCCTCACAGTTCTACCTGGAATGGCTGAGCAATAAAATCGCAACCAAAGGATGGAACAACGTCAAGCTCGTTCAGGGAACTGCCGAGGATGCATCCCTCCCGTCCCGTCACTTCGACCTTGTCTTTGTCCGATGGGTGGTTGCCTTCGTTCCAAACCCGGAACAGTTCCTCACACGGTTATTTCCGGCGCTCCGGGTCGGAGGAATTATAGCAGTTCAGGACTATTATTACGAAGGACTTTCGCTGTACCCGCAGGGTGGCAGTTGGGATGCAATGCCCGCTATTGTTCGCGCATACTACCGATCAGGCGGAGGTGACAGTTACGTCACAGCGAAAATCCCCGCGATCTTCAAGAAACACGGACTCGATCTTGTCGATCTCACACCGACGTGCCTTGCCGGAGGCCCAATGAGTAGTGTGATGGAATGGGCTCATCGCTTCTTTTCGCTGCACATACCGCTGATGGCCGAGAAAGGTGTCATCTCGATCGACCAGGCTAACGCTCTACTGGCAGACTGGCAGGCTCATCGTCAAAATCCTGAAACACTTTTCTTTTCCCCTCTGGTCGTTGACGTCGCCGGTATCGTACGTCATTGATAAACGGATATCTCATGAAGCACAAGGTGCTCTTGTCCCTTTTCTTGTCTGGAGTTTCTGAAGAAAAATCCCTTCATTGATGCACTCACGTTGTTGTACTCCACATGCATGAGCTTACCCCGATCCTCGTGATGTCCTGCAACATTAAGGAGCAGACACCGTATGATACGCTTCCTTTCCTCGTCATCGCCCGCGGACAGAAAGCAGATCAACCTCAATTCAGGAGGTTCCACTGATGACTCGTGTCGCACGTTTGTTGTTTGCCATCGTACTCCCCTCGCTTGTTCTCGCACAAGCGCCTACCATCGAATACAAACTCGGAATGTCAAAACCCTGGACGCATCTGTTGGAAGTGGAAATGACCGTCAAAGGCGCACCTTCATCGACTGCGGCACTAGATTTCCTGCTCCCGATATGGCGCACCGGCCGGTACGTGGTCTTCGATTTTGCCGGCGGTGTGCAGGAGTTCTCCGCCGATGACGGAAACGGCAATCCTCTCCGGTGGTCCAAGACCGACAAGTCAACCTGGAGGGTGGAAAAGGGACGCGCCACGACCTGTAGCATTCGGTATAATGTCTATGCCAACGAATTCGATCAGCGCACGCGGGGTTTGAACGACGAGCACGCGTTCGTTGACGGCTGCGCAGTGTTTATGTACCTCCAGCAATTCCGCAATCTGCCTCTCACGCTCACGGTCGTTCCCTATCGAGATTGGCACGTGACAACCGGGCTCGATGCAATGCCCGGTGAGAAATTCAAGTTCCGCGCTCCGAATTATGATATCTTGGTCGATTCCCCCGTTGAGGTCGGCAACCAGAAGGACTTCGACTTTGAGATTGATGGGAAGAAGCACATCCTCAGCATCTTCGGCTCCGGCAACTACGATGTCGAAAAGATGATCCCCGACATCACCAAGCTCGTGAACGTGAACAAGGAATTCTGGGGCGATCTTCCGTACGACCGCTACGTCTTCCTTCTTCATCTCGGGACGGACGGCGGCGGGGCGACCGAACACATGAACTCCATGATCATGCAAACGTGGCCCTACGGCTTCAAGAATCCGAATAACTACCGGGGTTTCCTCGGCCTCGTATCACACGAGTTCTTCCACACATGGAATGTCAAACGGCTGCGGCCGAAGGGCATTCTCCCCTACGACTTCACAAAGGAAAACTATGTGAAGGAACTCTGGGTCGCCGAGGGAATGACATCGGTACTACGGTGAGCTGCTGGTTTTGCGCGCCGGTTTCGCGAACACGCAGGCTGCGTTCGATTGGCTCGCCGGCAATGTGCAATACGACCGCCAGCGCCCCGGTAACAAGGTGCAGTCAGTGACGGAATCGAGTTTCGACTCCTGGGTGAAATCGGGGAAGGGGGGCCAACAAAGCTATAACTTCGAATCAGATTTCTATGGCAAAGGCGCCGTCGTCAGTTGCGTTCTTGATCTCGAGATCCGGCAGCGGTCGAACAACAAATACTCCCTCGACGATGTGATGCGCTCCCTGTACAAGCATTATCCGCTCAGTCGTGGCCGCGGCTATACGGTCGACGATCTCCAGGCAACCGCTGAACAGTTCACCGGCGGTAGTTTCAAAAAGTTCTTTGACGACTACGTCCACGGCACTGTTCCTGTCGATTGGGAACGCTCGCTGGGATATGCAGGACTCGCTCTTCAGGCCAGAGACTCCGTGCGAAAGCCCTGGCTTGGCGTGCAGGCATTTGAGCGTGATAATAGAACGCGCGTGATGAATGTGGTCGCAGGCTCGCCAGCATACGACGCCGGTGTTGACATCGGGGACGAGATTGTTGCCTTGGACGGCCTTCGGATCAGATCTAACGACCTTCAGGACCGTATCGGCGAGATGAAGGCCGGAGACAAGGTGAAGCTCACCGTCATCCGCAGAGATCGGTTGCGAGAAGTTGAAATCACGCTCCGGCTTCAGGATGTACCTGCGTACAAAGTCACAAGAGTGGAAAATCCGACGCCATTGCAGAAATCGATCTACGAGTCCTGGTTGAAGACAAAGTGGGAGTAGGTGGCCAATCGACAGTAGTTGCATCCCTTTCAACTATTGCCGAGATTTGGTAACAAAACCACGCGCTCGATTAATGGCCTCCTCCGGTATGAAACTGAATTCTTCGCGATGAATGACATGGTCACAAGTTACAAGTCTATTCACAAACGCAACAACGCAAGCATGAATAAGGTTCAACCAGGTGATCAGAGTGTTCACGACTGGTACCGTTTCGTGCTGTCTTACCCGCCGCATCTGGTGTCAGGCTACCTAAGCAAGTTTGGGATAACGACTGGACAAGTGGTCCTCGATCCATTTTGTGGAACTGGAACTACCTTGGTCGAATCAAAGTTGCGTGGAATCGGAGCCATAGGTGTTGAGGCTCATCCTATGGCACACTTCGCAAGTGAAGTCAAAACAGACTGGAATGTTGATCCCGAGGGTCTTTTGCATCATGCGTCACACATTGCCACCTTGGCTAATAACAGATTGCTATCAGATGGATTTCCCGATGATCCTTTCTTCGAAGAAGATAGAAATCGAACGCATGCTCTTCTGACCCTCAACGAAGAGCAGAACAATCTGTTGCTGACCCAGTCAATTAGCCCGATTCCACTCCACAAGACGTTGACTCTCCTGCAGTTGCTGGTCGGTGAGAAGGACGAGCGCTATCATCGGCATGAATTGCTGGCTCTGGCGAAAGCATTAGTGGGACAGATTAGCAATCTGCGATTTGGACCCGAGGTGGGAATCGGCGAGATCAAACAGGACACGGTTGTTATAGGCGCTTGGCTTCGAGAAGTTAAGCGCATGGCGATTGATCTGGAGAACCTTCCCTTAGCCCAAAACATATACAGTCGCGTATACTTGAGAGATGCCAGAGCCATAGGTGAATTCCTGGAACCCAAATCAGTTGACGCCGTTATCACATCTCCTCCGTACCCAAACGAAAAAGACTATACTCGCACAACGCGCCTCGAATCTGTCCTACTTGGTTTCATCAAAACAAAACAAGATTTGCAGAATTTGAAGCGAACTCTTGTGCGATCGAACACGAGAACCGTCTACAAGGGAGACGAGGACGACAAATGGGTATATGACCACCCCGAGATTCAACGAATTGCTGAGAGCATTGAGACCCGTCGGATTGAGCTCGGAAAGACGTCCGGTTTTGAGCGTCTGTATCCAAGAGTGACAAGGCTGTACTTCGGTGGTATGGCAAGACATTTAGCTCAGTTGCGGGGGGTGCTGAAGCCCGGGGCGAGTCTTGCATATGTGGTTGGCGATCAAGCCTCCTACTTGCGCGTTCTAATCCGCACCGGTCAATTAATTGCCGATATTGCTAGGTCTCTCGGATATGAACTGATAGACATCGATCTTTTTCGCACCCGATTGGCTACCGCAACCCGCGAGCAGCTTCGTGAAGAGGTCGTCGTGCTTCGCTGGCCTGAGAAAAAGGGGTCAGTTCCGATACCCGGCCCTCAATTGGTCTCAGAACCTTCCGCTTCCTATGATCAAATCCGATCGAAGGAGAGCACAATGAAAGAAAAGAAGAATCGATACACGCGCATCATTGAAGAAATCTTTTTTGCTCACTTCAAGGATGGCAACGTGAGAGTAACATTTACTCGAGAGGAATTCATCCGAATTGCCAAGAAGTTGAAAATAGCATTGCCAAAAAACCTTGGTGACATCATTTATAGCTTCTGTTATCGAACACCTCTCCCGGAATCTATCCAGGCACGCGCCCCAAGAGGACGTGAGTGGGTGATTCGTCCAATGGGTGTGGCTCGCTATGCATTCGAGGCAACGACAAGCAGTATCGTTGCGCCATCAACTATCATGGCTGAGACAAAAATACCAGATGCAACCCCCGGCGTAATCAGCAAGTATGCCCTTGGTGACGAACAGGCCCTTCTCGCAAAACTACGGTACAATCGCCTAGTCGATGTCTTCACACGCATCACTTGCTACTCCCTGCAAAGCCATCTCCGAACGACGGTACCGAATATGGGGCAGGTTGAGACAGATGAACTTTATGTTGGAATAGATCGCCAAGGCGTACACTATGTTGTACCTGTGCAGGCCAAAGGACTGAGAGACAAGATCGGTACTGTGCAGATCGAACAGGATTTCGCTTTGTGCTCGGCGAAGTTTCCTCAACTCATATGCCGTCCAATTGCTGCACAGTTCATGAAGAATGACGTTATCGCCATGTTCGAATTCGAGAAAACAAAGAAGGGATTGGCTGTTTCAAGCGAAAAGCATTATCGGCTGGTGCCACCAGAAGAAATGACAGCTGAAGATCTCGATCGCTATCGGAAACGTGTACCGGAATGATGTAGACCCGGTTCCTCTCCCCACAAACTTGCGACGATGAAGATTAGGTTATTGAACGCAAGGCAATCAACCACATAGCTCAAGCTTCCGAAGCTCGTGTCCCAGCATCGATGTCAACCGCTGAAGTGCAACAACAGACGAAGCCATTGCCCCATCTGACATTCTCGCCTAGCCTAGAAATCATCTCTCAAACTCACTTCATCGGAGAACCACGATGAAAAAGACCTTAATCAGTTTCTTGGAATACGGATTCATTCTCGCTGCCGCGGTTTTGATCTTCGCGTTTGTGGGTTCTCCCCCTGGCGAGACCTTGAGCGTGCAGCAATACCCCAGCGCACCGATCCCGAAACTCTTGCAGGCAACGGAACCGTGGGATAAAGATCTGAAGCTTCCCTCCCAGAGCGAGCGCATCGTCCATTACACGATGGATGTAAAACTGGATGTGAAGACAAATATCATCAAAGGGTGGGAGATTCTTGAGTGGAAGAACACGACAGGGCAAGCGCAACAGGAATTCCCCTTCCACCTCTATCATAATGCGTGGAAGAACAATCGAAGCACGTTTGCCAGGGAAGCCGGCTGGCAGCTTGGTCGACTCGGCCCGAACGCTGAAGACTACGGTTACACGAATGTGAACAGCGTCAAGGTGTTGGATGCAAAAGGTGAAACGGACATTACGGCCACCTTTACCTACATTCAGCCTGACGACGGAAACACGGACGATCAGACTGTTTGCCAGGTTCGCTCGCCGAGGCCGGTGCCGGCTGGACAAACCATCAAGTTCAAAATTGAGTTTGAAACAAAGCAGCCGCTTCCGGTTGCACGAACCGGCGCGATCCGAACGTACCATTTCGTTGCACAGTGGTTTCCAAAGATCGGGGTATGGTGGCATAATGCGTGGAACTGCCATCAGTTTCACAGAACAACAGAATTCTTCGCGGACTACGGCATCTACGACGTGAAGGTTACGGTTCCCGATGGCTATATTGTCGGCGCGACCGGCGGCGTTGCCCGCAGCATCGAAGAAAACAAGGACAGCACAGTCACGCACAGGTTTTATCAGGAGGACGTGCACGACTTCGCCTGGGTTACATCACCAAACCTCGTGCCAACTGTTCGAAAATTCAGGCACGTCGAGATGGAAAAGGGAGAGCGACCTGATCGCCATCACGCGTTGCATGAAGTGACGGTCATTCTGCTCACGCAGCCACAGCACGACAACATGATCGATCGATACTTCGATGCAACGTTCAAGGCTTTGCGGTATTACGGAGAATGGTACGGAGAGTACCCGTACGACGCTATCACGGTTGTCGATCCAGCAAACGGCAGCAACTCGGGAGGAATGGAGTACCCAACCCTCTTCACCGGCGGAACGAACCGGTATTCGCCAAAGGAATCATCCTCGCCCGAGGGCGTCACCGTTCACGAGTGCGGCCATCAATGGTGGTACGCGCTCGTAGGGAATAATGAGTTTGAGGAGGCATGGCTGGATGAAGGCTTTAATACCTATTCCACAGACCGGGTGATGAACGCAGGATGGTCGTCCTTTCATCCGTCCAGGTACTTCTTTGGCGGGCCGGGTGCCGGTACGTACGTCGGGATTCCTCATGTTATCCGCGACGTCAACTCATCGCGCTTGGGGCCCGGCGATGGCAACCTGCGTTACTACGGCAAGAACGACGTCATGACACGAAGAGGATGGGAATACTACGATACCTATGGCCTCAATTCCTATACAAAGCCCGCGCTGTCGCTCGTGACGCTCGAGCGCTATCTTGGTGAGGAGATGATGTACCGGGTGATGCAAACCTACCATCACCGTTATCGCTTCAAGCATCCTACCAGCCAGGATTTCCTGAACACGGTGAATGAGGTCAGCGGAAAGAACATGAACTGGTTGTTTGAGAACACATGGTACAGCTCAAACCTCTTCGATTACAGCATCGACCGCATCGAGAACAATAAAGTCCCTCCTGCCGAGGGTGTTTTCACGGTGAACGGCAAAGCGATCGACAGCGCTGCCATCCCGCCCTCGAAGCAGTACGAATGCAACGTCATCGTCAAGCGAGAAGGTGAGGCCATTGCGCCGGTTGATGTTCTCATCGCCTTCAAGAACGGGGAGCAGAAGCATGAGCAATGGGATGGTCAGTATCGCTGGAAGAAGTTTACGTATCATTCCGATTCACCGGTGAGCTATGCCATTGTCGATCCCGACATGAAGCTCGCGATGGACATCAACTACAACAATAACAGCAAAGCTGTACGCGAGCCGGGATACCGATCGTTGGCCGCTCGCAAATACGCGTCTAAGTGGATGTTCTGGGTCCAGAACTATTTTGAGTTCGCGTCGTTCTAAACAACCGCCTGCCGGTCTCAGGCCAACAGTTGACAAACCTTTGGACACCCCTGTGAGTCCGAACATTGTCTTTGAGGGTGTCGCCTAGGAGGTCCAGATGGATTTGACCCTCGTTGTCGTTGTTCTACTGGTTCTTGTGGTGTTTCTCAGCATGAAGGTCTTTTCGCTTACAAATCAGCTAGGACGAATCGAGTTCGATCTTCTGAAAGTTAAGCAGCTTGGCAGTCTCCTCGTTTCCCTCGAACGGGAGCTTGAGATTCTGAAGAGCCGTGCATCACCAGGCACAGCGGAATCACCGGAACCGGTCAGAATTCCCGCGGTAGAGGCCAAAAAGCCGACGACCGTTGTACCACCACCTCAGGAAAAAGAGGAGGTGGTACCTGTTGCCCCTCCGCCAGCGAGGACCGTCACGCCCCAATTCGCCGACGAGGCGCCGCGAGCATCGCGCACACGGGAAGAGTGGGAGGCATTCGTTGGTGGTAAACTACTCAATCGCATCGGCGCCCTTGCCCTGATTATCGGCATTGGCCTGTTTCTCAAGCACGCGTTCGATGAAAACTGGATCTCCGAGGCCGTCCGTGTCCTGATTGGGGTGTTTGTGGGCGTTCTTTGTCTCGCCGGCGCTTATCGCAGCCATTCCAAGGGACTCAAGATCTTCGCCCAGGGATTAGCGGGGACAGGCATTGCGATTCTCTACCTGTCAGTTTACGCCTCGTTCAGTTTCTACGCGCTAGTTCCACAGGTGGTGGCATTCCTGCTGATGTCCATCGTAACCACCCTTGCACTCGCTGTCGGGTTCTATTATGACTCACTTGCAGCCGCGCTCCTCGGCCTGTTCGGTGGCTTCCTGACACCGATTATGCTTAGCACCGGTCATTCGAACGAGATTGGACTCTTCACGTATCTTGCCCTATTGAACGTCGGCCTCCTGGGATTGCTTCTGAAAAAGGAATCGTGGGCCATCCTGGAGCCTCTGTCTTTTGTCGGTACGTGGCTTCTCTACGCTGCCTGGCATACCCGGCACTATCAGCCAGAGGATGTCTTCCTCACGATCTTTTTCATTTCGCTCTTTTGGCTGTTGTACTATGCCCTCGACGTTTTTCGCGTTCTTCGTGCCCGCACGGGACCTCTCCTCCTTCATCATCTTATCGCGGGCGCCAACGTGACGATCTTCTATATCACTCTCTACATTCTCCTTGACGAACAATACCACGAATGGATGGGATTAGCAACAATCCTGGTGGGTGCGGTGTATTTGGGAACCATTCTCCTTGCAGCGCGACGGACCGAGCTCGCAGACATCACAAAAGCCCGGTACCTCTTTGGATCCATGGTTCTGTTGATCGTCGCAACAGCAATTCAGTTCCATGATTTCAGGACCGTCATCGTTTGGTCGATCGAAGCAGTGGTTCTCATTTGGTGCGGATTACATTGGCGTATCCGGTATGTTTGGCAGGTGGCTACATGGTTTTTCGGTGTTGTTATCCTCAAGTTTTTGGTAACAAACGGAGCAGTGGAATTCGATCCAATCCGAGAGTTCACGCTTCTCATCAGCCTTCGAACCTTGACGTTCGCAGTTGTCACTGCGTCTCTTGCTGCCGGTGCATGGCTCGTGAGCAGATTCCCAGCCCCCGAAAAAGACGAAGTCATCGGTTGGACGAAGGATGCCCTCCATTTCGCGTGGTGTGCAATGCTCTTTCTCCTCCTGACCGTCGAAACGAATGACTATTTCCGGTTCAACGGTCTTGATCAATCTTCGTCTGTTTTGGACGCTCTCACCTTCACCCGGCTGATGACGCTGCCTGTTATCTGGATTCTGTGTTCAGCGTTTCTCACTTGGCTGGCCATCCGGGCCAAGGCACTCACTATTATCCTTGCCTCTCTGGGAATCCTCGCATTGGCGGTCGTTCTGGACGCTGCCCGCGGGATCAGCTATGAACCCATACAGACGTTCACTCCTCTTCTCAACTTGCGAGCAGCATCCATGTTGATTGTACTTATCGTCATGGCTATTCAGACCCGATTGATCCTGGCTCATCCGAATAGCTGGGAATGGCTGCACACGGCACTCGGTGTTCTTCAAGTCACGATCGTTGTTTTCCTCCTGCTCTTTTTCACGGCTGAGACGCGTGATTATTTTGAGAAGCAGATAGCGGTGCTGTCGCTCTCATCCAGCGAGACCGACGTCTCTACTACGCTCGACCACTTCCACAACCTTCAACAGCTCTCGCTATCGGGAGTGTGGTTGCTCTATTCTGTTGCATTGATGGCATATGGAATATGGCGTTCCATCCGCACGATCCGGATCGTTGCATTCGCCCTGTTCGGCATTACGATCCTGAAGATCTTTATCTACGACCTTTCGTTCCTCGAAACCATCTACCGGATCTGTTCATTTATCGGACTCGGTCTCATCCTGTTGGCCGTTTCGTACGTATACCAACGGTATAAAGAACTGATCTTCGGAACAACGCGGCAGCAGGGGCGTTCGCTTTCTTCATGACGTCAAAGATTTTCCAGTTAAGGAGCGTTTTATGAAAATCATTTCCGCTTTCAAGCACGGCTTCTCCAGGGTCTCGCACACGAAGCGTATAGTGTTCTTCGCCTGGTTCGTGAATGTCCTCTTCGCCATGGTGCTTGCACTACCCGTCCTGAAGCAACTTGACGGCTATCTGCGCAGCACGGTTATGGACGAAAAAATACTCCACCAGATGGATCCGGCATGGGCTGAGAGTTTCCGTGCCGACATGGAAAAGAGCGAGTTTGTGCGGGCCATGGACTGGACGATCTTCAGCTATGCACCGTTCCTCAACCACCTCGAGATGCAGATGGACGGCACGTTTATCAAGAGCGCTGGTGGGTTCCTCTACGACTTCTTTGGCCGCTGGGAGCTCAACCTGGGCTCATCATCGCTTCTCTTTTTCCTGAGCCTTCTCTATGTCTGCGTGAACTCTTTCCTCGCGGGGGGATTCATCAGTATCTATGCGAAAGAATACCCTTCCTCCTTCACGGATTTTCTGATGGATGGTGCCAGATATTTTGGCAAGTTCTTTCGGGTGGCTCTCGTTGCACTCGTTGTCTATGCCCTGTTCTTTAGCCTGATCGTCAGTTGGATCAATAACAGTATCTACCAATGGACGCAAAACGATGCCTCGGAAACAGTGCCTTACACATATTATATGATTCGAAATGTCGTCGTTCTCTTTCTCATCTCACTGCTCTCCATGGTCTTTGATTACACCAGGATTCGTATGATCGTGGACGATCGGACAAGTGCGCTTGCAGCGTCAGTTGCCGGTGCTCGATTTGCAGTCTCCGGGTTCTTTCGTACGTATGGGCTGTATCTTCTCTTATCTGTCACTGGCTTGCTCTTCATCGCTGTCTACGCGATCATCGAGGGCTTCATCCCGCAGGAATCGTACTGGCCGCTTGTGATCCTCTTCATCGTTCAGCAGCTCTATATGCTTGCACGATTCTGGTTGAAAGCCGGATTCTACGCTTGTCAGACTACGCTCTATCAGACGACTATCAGGGAGGAACACCTCCGGAACGTTTCTGCGGCTGTTTGAAACACAGAGAAGCAAAAGAACAACTTCGCACACATATAACAGAGGAGTCACAGTTATGCATAGCCGGTCAATATCTGATCCACTGCGCTTCGTAGTCCTCATAGCGCTGCTCCTTGCCACAAACACACTCGTGGTGCTTGGCCAGCAACCGTATTCCGTTGCCGCAGATTACAACAAGCACGAGTACATGATCCCGATGCGCGATGGCGTCAAGCTCTTTACGGCCGTCTACACACCAAAAGATACCACAAAAGACTACCCTTTCCTGATGACGCGGACGCCGTACAGTTCGAGACCGTACGGAGAGAACATGTATCCACCATTTGTCGGTTCGCAGGGAGAACGGTTTTTCCGTGAAGGATACATCGTCGTAAACCAGGATGTACGCGGCAGATTCATGTCGGAAGGTGAGTACGTGAACGTTCGTCCCTACATCGAGAACAAGAAGAGCAAAAACGACATCGACGAGAGCAGCGACACGTACGACACCGTGGACTGGCTGATCAAGCACGTTCCGCACAACAATGGCCGTGTTGGCATCTACGGCATTTCGTACCCGGGTTTCTACACGACCACCGGTACGGTCGATGCACACCCGGCTGTCAAAGCGACATCACCGCAGGCGCCCGTTTCCAAATGGATGTCAGGGGACGATTTCTTCCACAACGGCGCCCTCTTGCTCCCCCATGCGTTCGATTTCTTCGCGGGCTTCGGTTGGCCGCGGACCAAGCCAACGACCGATGACTTCCGTCCATTTAACCATGGAATCACCGATGGATACAAGTTCTTTCTTGAGCTCGGCCCGCTCCCGAATGCAAACATAAAGTATTTCCATGACAGCGTGGCGTTCTGGAATGATATTGTGAACCACGGAACCTGGGACAGCTTCTGGGAAGCGCGCAATATTCTCGCCCACGTCAAGAACATCAAGCCGGCAACGCTCGTGGTTGGCGGCTGGTATGATTCGGAGAATCTGTACGGAGCGCTCAACCTTTTTGCATCAATCAACAAATTGAACCCCACGAACCAGAACAGGCTCGTCATGGGTCCCTGGTCACACGGCGAATGGGGCTATGATTCCGGAGACTCGCTTGGCTACATAAAGTGGGGGTCATCGACCGGCAAGTTCTATCTTGACAGCATCATCGTTCCGTACTTCAACTACTACCTCAAGGGGCAGGGTCAACCGAATCTTGCCAAGGCGATGGTGTTTGAAACCGGGAACAACGTTTGGAGATTCCTCAACAGCTGGCCGCCACAGAATACCACAATCACCAGCCTCTACCTGAACGAGAAGGGGCATCTTTCTTTCTCGGCGCCAACACAGACGGCAAAAGGCATGGAGTTCGATGAATATGTCAGCGACCCGGCGAAGCCCGTCCCTTACACTTCTGAGATACGCCATTGGTACAATGCCGCTTTTCCGGTCGAAGACCAGCGGTTCGCGTGGACCCGCCCAGATGTTTTGGTGTATGAGTCGGATGTGCTGACAGAAGATGTGACAGTCGCCGGACCGATCACTGCCAGCCTGTTCGTCTCAACGTCGGGTACTGACTCCGACTGGATCGTGAAGCTTATCGATGTTTTGCCGGAGGCTGTTTCCTTCGCCGGGCGCGGCGGTCCGCGATTCGACCCGAACGCGATGAAGTTACGGGGTTACCAAATGATGGTGCGGGGTGATGTGTTCAGGGGAAAATTCAGAAACAGCATGTCCAAGCCCGAGCCGTTTGTCCCAAACCAGGTGACGAAAGTTGAGTACGTCCTCAACGACATATTCCATACCTTCAAGAAGGGCCACCGGATCATGGTGCAGGTTCAGAGCACCTGGTTCCCGATGATCGACCGCAATCCACAAACGTTTGTCGACATCTACCACGCAAAGGAATCTGACTTCCAGAAGGCGACGCAGCGTGTGTATCACTCGCCGCAATGGAGCTCTTCACTCAAGCTGCCGATATTGAAGTAGATACCTGAAGGATGACCGTCGTCCACCGTCGACATCAGTGTAAGATGACGGTCATCTACTTAGGATTCCTCTGCGCCAATCTCCCGGATGACCGACAAAACCATCAAGATTGCAAAACTGAGCCTGCGCGCCACCGATGGGCTTGTCCTCTTCACCCTCACCTTGTTCAGCCTGCTTGCGCTCCTGGGTCAGGTCGAAGGCTGGTGGATGCTCGTGCTCAAGAATCTTGCAGCAGCTCTCGTGTATCTTCTCGTCGTTTTCCTCTCGCAACGTGCAAGGACAAGGCTCCTGTACCTTTTCCTTCGCGTGGCTGCAGTGACGCTGGCATACGCCTATCTCTTCGGTGCCGTCGACAAGCTCCAGCTTATTCTCCAGGGGCGCTGGCTGGACGAATACGTCATGGATGCGGAACAATTTGTCTTCAGCGTGCAACCAACGCTCTGGCTTCAGCACGTCACCACACCGATGTTGACTGAATGGCTCATGTTCACGTATGTCATCTATGTGCCGATGTACCCCCTTCTCTGCGGGATCATCTATCACCTCCGCGGCGAGGCGGCCATGGAAGATTACCTCTTCACGCTCGGCGCTGCAATCGTTCTTTGCGTGGTCGGCTTCATCCTCTTCCCGGTTGCCGGACCGATGGCCACGATCGGTGATCTCTACTCTGTTCCATTGAAGGGATACGTCTTCACGTATTTCGGCGAGCTGATACGTACATATCTCCACTACGTTGGCGGCACAATTCCAAGTCCACACTGCGCCGCGGCGACAATCATGTGGGTTATGGCGTATCGCTATCGTCGCCCTTCCTTCTACATGCTCACGCCCGTCGTCTTGTCGCTCTACATCTCAACGTTTTATTGTCGGTACCACTATTTCACCGATGCGGTTGTCGGAATCCTTGTTGCCCTCGTTGCTCTCGCGGTTGTTCCGATGGTGATTAAGGCGTGGAATCGGGTAGCAAACCGTCCGACTACGGCGTAACCATACGTGAACCAGAAATCTTGCAGGGCGTAGCGGAACATTGTTCCAGCTCTTGGACGCTTCTATTCTTCCGTCAAGAATCTCAACAGCGTCGGCCTGGTATTGTTATATTCGAGCTTGATTTTCCAGCGCAAATGATGTACCATCATCAAGGCCCTTATCCGGACACCGTCAAACCTGAGCAGGCATGTACCTATCTCCAGAGAATGTTCCAGGTCCTCGTCGACCCCGACTACACGACGGCTTCCCTCTATGATTCGCCCCGTCTGGGAGAGGCTTTCGTCGTGGTATCCGTGTACGCCTTCTTCACCTCGCTGGACTCATTTCTCTCGGGCTATTTGAGAACAGACACCGTCAGCGTCGGCCTCATTTCATTCTTTGTTTCGACGCTCACGACGTTTCTGCGCTGGGTTGTCCTGGCAATGCTCTTTCACATCGCTGCAGAACTGCTTGGTGGTCTTGGAGAATTGCCCAATGCTCTGGGATTTGTCGGGCTTGGCATGGCACCTATGATTTTCACGTCAATCATTTCCTGTGTGCTTACAGTCCTTGCCGTGCTGGTGTATTACAATGATCCAGACAAGCTCATCCCGAAAGCACAGCTCGGCCTTGATCTGATCGGTATGGCGTGGGGAACGCCTGGAATCATTTGTTATTTTGGGATGAAAAACGCTGAAAAGCTTCACCCCCTCAAGGCTATACTCGTTACGCTGGTTCTCTTCCTTGCTCTTGGTGCTTATCTCGTCTTAAGCTCGGATGCCATCTGAGTTGCCGACAAGCAACGTTCGACGTGTTCTCTGAAAGAGCCCGTCACCTATTCCGGAGGTGCTCCCATGAAACGCCTCACCTTCATTTTCCTCCTCGTTCTCCTCTTTGCCGGGCTCTCCTGCCAGTCTTCTCCGGAGGGACCGTACGATATTATTATCCAGAACGCCAAAATCGTCGACGGCAGCGGGAATCCCTGGTATCAAGCCGACATCGGAATTTACCGCGATAAGATAGCTTCGATCGGCAAGCTCGACGCACGCCTGGCGAAGCGCGTGATCGATGCAGGCGGAAAAGTCATCGCTCCGGGATTCATCGACATGCTGGGTCAATCAGAACATACCATACTTGTCGACAACCGGGCGATGAGCAAGATCTCACAGGGGATTACGACGGAGATCAATGGAGAAGGTGAATCCGCTGCTCCCGTCAACGAGGGAACTCTGAAGGAGTTGAAACCGTTCCTCGATAAATACAAGCTTGTTGTTGACTGGAAGGACTTTGAGGGATATTTCGCGCGCGTTGAAAAAAACAAAACCGCAATCAACCTGGCTTCTTACGTCGGCGCTACACAGGTGCGGGAATGCGTCATCGGTTACGATAATCGTGAGCCCACATCCGGGGAACTCGACACGATGAAACAGATGGTGCGCACTGCCATGCAGCAGGGTGCGCTCGGTGTTAGCTCTGCGCTCGAGTATACGCCGGCAATGTACGCGAAGACGCAGGAACTCATCGAGCTGGGCAAAGCTGCGGCAGAGTTCGGAGGGATCTACATCACTCACACCCGGAATGAAGGGGAACGCATCGTTGAAGCAGTGTTGGAAGCTGCAGATATTGCGCGCGGTGCAAAAATCCCTGTGGAGATCTGGCATCTCAAAGTAGCCGAGAAGCCCAACTGGGGGCGGATGTCCGAGATCGTGCGGCTGATTCAACAACACCGGAATCAGGGGATCGACGTGACCGCGGACCAATACCCCTACATAGCTTTTTCCAATGGTCTCAGCGCGGTGCTGCCGGGTTGGGTAGGGGAAGGGGGCACCGACAAAATGCTTGAACGCCTCAAAAACCCCGTCGAGCGCAAACGGGTCAGGAAGGATCTCGAAGCCACAATTCGATCAAGAGGAATCGACTTCCAAAGCATGATGATTTCCTCTGTCTCCAATCCCACTCTGAAACAGTGGGAGGGCAAACGTGTCACCGAGGTCGCTGCCACCTGGAAGAAAGACCCCTTGGAAACAGCGCTCGACTTCATCATTGCCGATTCAGCAAGAACTGGCCGCGTCGTCTTCGCGATGACGGAAGAGGACCTGCGCATGGGGATGGCCCAGCCATGGGTGAGCTTCTGCACTGACGAAAGCGGCCTTGCAACCGATGGACCGCTCTTTGAAGGCAAGCCTCATCCCCGGGCATATGGCAGTTTTCCTCGCATCCTCGGGAAATATGTGCGGGAAGAGAGAATTCTCTCGCTTGAAGATGCCATTCGCAAAATGACGTCTCTTCCTGCCCAGCGTGTCGGACTCAAGAATCGCGGCCTGCTAAAGCCCGGTTTCTTTGCCGACGTTGTGCTCTTTGATCCAAACACGATTACCGATAAGGCGACCTTCGAAAACCCGCACCAATACTCTGAGGGCATAAGGCTTGTCCTCGTGAACGGAATGCCTGTTTGGGAGGAGGGCAAATTCACGGGGAATCTCCCCGGTCGCATCCTTCGCGGGCCCGGCTATACGCATTGAGCGCTGAAAACGAAAAGCCGTCCCGACAACACTATTGGGACGGCTTTTCTGTGTACTCGGATTTCCGTCTTCAACATCCAGTCACGGCTGACAGACTGACGCTGTCACTACATTTTCGCATCTGCAGTCTGCTTACCGCCCACTGCCTGCTCCATACTCCGCTACTTTCTACTCAACTGCTTTCTACTTCTCATCTTCCCTCTGCCTAGTCCATACTCCGCTACTTTCTACTCAGCTACTTATTACTTCTCTACTTCCCTTTATCCCCTTCTCGCCTTCAACACCCTGTTCCAATGCACCACTTGTCGCTTGACATCATGCGGCGAGGTGCTCCCGGCGGACTTCTTCTGTTCAACGCTCTTGTGAGGAATCATATAATCGAAAATATCTCCACTAAAGAGCCTCGAGAACATGCGCATGGCGTCGAGATCGAGGTTGCCGAGATACATCCGGTGATCAATGCAGTACGAAACAATCTTACCTGTGACCGCGTGCGCTTCGCGGAAGGGCATCCCTTTACGGACAAGATAGTCTGCGACCTCTGTCGCCGTGAGGAAGTCGTTGCGAAGCTCCTCTTCCAGACGATGCCTGTCAAATGATGTATGCACAAGCATCTGCGAGACGATCGCCAGACATTGCTGCGTGGTCCCGACAGCTTCAAACATCGGCAGCTTATCCTCCTGCATGTCCCTGTTATAGGCAAGGGGGAGAGCTTTCATCACCGTCAGCAGGTTCACCAGAGCACCATAGACACGGCCCGTCTTGCCACGCACAAGCTCTGCCATATCCGGGTTCTTCTTCTGTGGCATGATGCTGCTGCCCGTGGTATATGCATCGCTGATATGGACGAAGCCGAATTCCTTCGTGCTCCACAACACGAGCTCCTCCGCCATCCGGCTCAGGTGCATCATGATAATGCTGCACGCCGAGATCAACTCAATGATATAGTCACGATCGCTCACCGCATCCAGACTATTCTCCACGATGCCGTCAAAGTGAAGCTTCTTCGCTACCCTTACCCGGTCGATGGGAAACGACGTTCCCGCCAACGCTGCTGCACCGAGCGGCAGTTTGTTCATCCGCGCAGAACAATCCTTCAGCCGCTCGTAGTCTCGTTCGAGCATCCAGATATAGGCAAGCAGGTGATGCGAAAGCATCACGGGCTGCGCCCGCTGAAGGTGTGTGTAGCCCGGCATCAGGGTTCCAAAGTTCTTCTCGGCCTTGTAGAGAAGGACACGCTGAAGGTGCACGATCAGCTTGCTAATTTCCTTGATGGCCGAGCGCAGGTAGAGACGCTCGTCGAGCGCGACCTGATCGTTGCGACTCCTGCCGGTATGCAGCTTTCCGCCCAGTGGTCCGATCTTCTGGATCAGCCGTTGCTCGATGGCAAGATGAACATCCTCGAGCTCGCTGGTGAGCTGGAATTTCCCCGTCTCAATTTCTTTCTGAATTTGCCTGAGCCCAGTTCTAATCCTCCGGGTTTCCGCAGCCGCGATGATGTGCGTTGCGCCGAGCATTTCGACATGCGCAATGCTTCCAGCAATATCCTCCTGGTACAGCTGTTTATCGAGGTCGATGGAGGATGAGAACTTCAGTGCAATTTCAGAGAGGGGTTCTTTGAACCGTCCACTCCAGAGTGCGTGGTGAGACATATGTGGATGTCCGATTTACGATTGGGGATTTGTGGTTGGTTAACTGGTTAATTAGTTAATTGGTTAATTGGTTAATTGGTTAATTGGTTAATTGACTAGTTGGTCAACCGCTTAGCTGTTGAACCGCTAACTAACTAATCACTAATTTCCGCCGGAGGCGGATGCGCCTTTGGCGCAAACCAATCACCAGTTAACTGCTTCAGTACAATATAATTAAAATTGCAAAGGGTATCAACGCAGAGAATTTGCCCAAATTGCAGCCTCACCGCCTGAAGTACTCTTCACCATGTTCCGCGAAGGAACGGACGAATTGCTCCAGCCCCTCCGTAACCTTTCCCGCGATCGCTTTTCGGAAGTTATCGTCAAGGAGTTTCATTTCGTCTTCCGGATTAGAGAGGAATGCCGTCTCGACGAGTACATTCGGGAGCTGGGTTGGTGCATTCAGTGAGAAGTTGAAACTTCCAACAACGCCGAACTGACTCAGGCCAAGCTCGAGCATCTTCCCGTACATCATGATCGCCAGAGGCTGGTAGCCGAGGTAACGGTAGTACACGCTCGTGCCGCGTGTGGCTTCCGGATCCGAGTTATCCCCGATGGAATTGCAGTGGATGCTCACCAAAATATGCGCTCCCGATTTGACGGCGGTATCAGCCCGATCAGACATCTCTACATTGCTGTCATCCGTTCGGGTCATAATCACTTTTGCACCTTCTGACTCAAGCAGCGACCGAAGGTGCGATGCAATGATCAGGTTGACATCCTTTTCCATGACGCCGGTTGCTCCGAGGGCACCAAGACTTTCACCACCGTGTCCCGCATCAACAGCAATGGTGAGCCCGGCAAGGACCGAATCTTGGTTCGAGATTCTGGGCGGGCGTTTCACCCGAATACGAAGGTTGGAACCCTGGTCGTAGCCGATGTCGTATCCCCAATGTTGCCCGTAATTCAACGCTATCGTCAAACGATACTGTTCGGCACCCACCTGGTTCCAGCTGACGCTCTTGATGCCGACCGCCGATTTGTGGCGGGTGATCCAGTTCGTATTCGAGGTCGCACCGAAAACATCGACCAGAATCGCGGGTGGATCAACAATCTGATCTGTCAGATACGGCAGGCGCTGGCCGAGCGACACGTTCACCAGATCCTCTCCGTTGGTGCCGGTGATAGAAATAGATCCTATCAGCGAGCGAGGGATGGGAGTCTCGACCGGAAGCAATTGCGCAAAGTCCTCGGGTAACCATCCCGTCATTGCATTCGACAGCCGGATCTTGTATTGACGACCAACCTTGCCGATCACCTGCAGGCGCACACCGCTTTGAATGTAGCCGAGCTTGGCCCCTCCCAACCGGTCTTCACCCAGACCGGCGTTGAGAAATGGCTTTCGACCCGTCGTCACTGCAACCCGCGGCAATTCCTGAGGGAGAATCGTCACCTTTCCCCTTGAGAAGGCTTTCTCGCTACTCCAGAAACTCTTCTTCAACCGAACTCGAATCGGCACGTCCCTCGTCTCGTCAGACTCCTTCACCTTGTATCGACCGATGTATATTCCGGACCCCTCTTTTCTATCCTTCGCGTCCGTTTCCATCATCGGGAGGCCCGATTCCACACCATCAATGTCGAAATATGCCTTGTAGCCCGGACTGCCTCTGAACCTCACTTCGAGGATGTCATCGTTTCCCAGCCACAGATCCTGTCTTGGCTCGACAGACTGCGCATCGATGACCGCCGGCTCATGCGTCAGCGGCTTTGAAGGCTCCGGACGGACGAAGAAGAAATCCTTCACCAGCGAATCGCCCTTTGCTCCCCGAACCGTGACGTGCACTGGATTGAGTCCGACTGAAACATTCAGGAGCGTCACGAAGGCTCCGCTTGGGTAGACCTTCATTTCCTTCCCATTGATGAATGCTTTCGCCGCCGGATTTGTGCTTGCGGCAATGCGGTAGCGCGGGCCGCTTGTACGGGTTGTATCGCGGTCGGGAACTACAACACGCAAGTAGAGGGAATCACTTCGGAACCTTCCGACCGAGAAGCCGGTAAGCGGAACAAACAACCCAAGAATCAGCAGTTTCCGAAGCATTGTACGCCCCCAGAGATTGAATCCACACAAGTGCCGTTCAATGAACCAAGATTTGGCTGAAGATTCAAGCTGGCCCACGGGCAAAAGAAAAGCCGATGAGGAACCTCATCGGCTTCTTTGAAGTTAAGCATCTCGTTACATTTCATCTCTGGGCTTTGTGATAGTCATCGGGCACCGTAGATTATGAATCACATCATCTGTTTCCCCAGAAGTCATAGGGCAGGAGGTGCACCAGCGAATCCAGGCTGTAGGCGCCCACCATGCCGACACCGCCGCCGACGTTTGAAGTCATCGGCTCATCCAGTCGGATCGAAAACGGATCCTGACCGGCGTGTGTGCTGGCATAGTAATCGAAGAGATTCTTGTCGGCCTGCAGGACCACAAACGCCACCCACTTGAAGATGACCTGGGTGGACCGGTATCGATCATTCAGCTTGTTGAGAGTCCCCTTGTAATAGCCATTGCGATAGAAGATGGCCACTTGAGACGTCGACGGGGCAGACGTCATCTGCGGGTATTGCGGTATGTCAAGGCTGTAGCTCGAAGAGTCCGCTGATGTAACCGGAATCTCAACGACCTCTTCGACCCACTCGGATTCTTTCAGCACGTCATAGTACAGACACAGCCGCGCGAGGTAGCCTACAGTGCTCCGGGATAGCTGTATGTTGAAGGTGATGAACGTGCCAAGCGGAGACCGATCCGGGCGGTCGATCACTTGTGCTACCACCGGCGTTATTGAGATCCTGGGTTGATCCGGAACCACGACGGAAGCTGCCGCCAACCCATAGGAGGGAGAGCGAACCTCCAGTTGATACGATTTTCCGCGCTGCGGCGTGAACGGACTGACGTAGTACGCTCGGAGTGGAAACTTGTAGCGACTGGTATCTGATCGCCACAAGAGCGTGTCACGCAACTCATACGTCTTACCCGGCCCGGTGATCACAACTGAAGCATCGCTGACAAAGTTATCCGAACTGTAGGACATCGGATCATACCCGGAGGGCATATAGTCTGTCTGTACCCGAACAAACTGTACCTCGCGGTCTGTCGAAAGCACGGAGAAGATAACCATTTTCTTATCAAGAGGAGCTTTCGCATCAAAATCCCCACTACAGCTAGAAAAGAGGACGAGGAGCATACTAAGTCGGATGAGGGTCTTTTCTGCCACCCGGTAGTCCTTTGATTCACCCTTTTTGCGGTTCAATGGCATTTTTCTTATCGCTCACTTGATCAAGAGCATCTTCTTCGACTGAATGAAGTCATCAGCGTGACCACCAGAGCGAGGGCGGGCATACAGCCGGTAAAAATAGACGCCGCTGGGGAATCCCGAAGCATCCCATCGCACCGTGTATGTTCCCGGAGAACGCTCCTCATTCACGAGCGTGGCAATCTCTCGCCCCAGAATATCAAATACCTTCAGCGTAACAAATCCGAAATACGAAACTCGAAATTCGAAATTAGTGCTGGGGTTAAACGGGTTTGGATAGTTCTGCTCAAGGATAAAGTCCAGCGGAAGTGGATCGCGCGGCCCAACACCGGCTATCACATCACTCGTAATCGTGCAGAGGATAGTGCCGTAGTTTCCCACGACGATCCCCCTGCTTACATCCGTGAAGCAGACGGCATAGAGATTATTCAGTGTTCCACTCTGTTGGGCAATCCAAGTTGATCCGCCGTTGCTCGTGCGAAGCATTATCCCATTCTCTCCAACAGCAAGGCCGAGATTCGAATTGATGAACCACACGGCATAGAGCTTCTTTGTGGTCAGGCTCCGTTGTGCCATCCACGTCGCGCCCCCATCGATTGTTCTCAGGATCGTCCCCGCATCCCCCACGGCAGTCGCTATGTTCGCCCCGACCGACGACACTGCGTTAAGACGCACCATCGGGACTGAACTCTCCGGTGTACTCCAGGTCGCGCCCCCATTTGTCTGTACGAAGCACAAGACCTTTTTCTCCAACGGCAATCGCGGTGTTTGCATCACCAAATGAAACAGCCTGCAGCCCCGCGTATGTCACCACTGATTGGGAAAGCCATGTTCGACCCCCGTCCGTCGTACGAAATATGACAGCGCTCCCCAGCTTTATCTGTTTACCTACAATGACACCGGTACTCGGCGTACCAAAGGAGAGCCCGGTGAGCCAGAGGTAAGTTGGGCTAGGCATGCGGGATGTGAGGTCCGTCCATGTCTCCCCTCCATTCGTTGTGCGAAGAAGTGTGCCATACTCTCCAATTGCCACTGCCGTGGCGCGATCAGCAAATGAAACTCCTAGAAGATTTTGCATTGTTCCACTGGGTTGTGCTTTCCAGGTCGCGCCTCCGTCGCTTGTATGAAGAATGTTGCCATAATTGCCAACTACCGTTCCCCATGTTTGATCGGCAAACGCCACAGAAGAGAATGCAACGTTTAGTCCGCCCGTTTGAAGCAGCCAGTTTGACCCAGCGTCTGTCGTTCGGAGAACGGTCCCATGGGAACCAACCGCAGTTGCCACGCCACTCTTCGTGAACGATATGGCCGAGAACCAATCTGTAACTAACATAGACTGGGCCATCCACGTCGTCCCGCCATCGGTCGTTCGAAGAACAATACCTCCGTCACCCACGGCGATACCGTTGTTTGCATCGGTGAAGGCGACCGCGTTCAGACTCCATGACGTTCCGCTCGCCTGCACGGCCCACTTTGATCCGCCATTGGTGGTGCGAAGTATGAGCCCCTGCTGGCCCACGGCGGTGCCAGTGCTATCGTCAACAAACCACACGCCCCGCAATTGCCAGCCGATTTGTTCGAATCCGCTGGCCTGACGAACCCATCTCAGGCCTCCGTTGGTCGTCCGGAAAATACTAGCGAATGCTCCCACAATTGTGCCCACATTTGCGTGGGAAAAAGAAACCGCATTAAGATCGAGGGCCGGAGCGCCATATCGAAATCTCCATGTACCGCCTCCGTCCGTTGTTCTGTAGATCCTCCCAAATGTCCCTATTGCTGTCCCGTTCTGAGCATCTGAGAGGTACACAGCAGTGAGCGCGGTCGTATCAACGGACTGTCCGACCCATGTTGAGCCACCATCGATAGTTTGAAGAATCATGCCCGAGTCCCCTACCGCAAATCCTGTGTGCGCATCAACGAACCAGATGCTATGAAGGCCGGCTTTGATTCCACTCTTCTGTCCCACCCAGTTCTTCCCTCCATCGGTGGTTTTGATGACCGTACCTTGAACTCCAACAGCGACAAGAGTATCCACACTTATAGCATACACTCCTCCAAGATCGCCCCACCCATGCATACTGTTCTCCCACTTCCACGCCTGTTGCGCGGCAAGCTCAGACATGTTCATCTCAGACAAGGGGCGTCGCCATACACCGGATCCACCTGTTCCCGCAGTCAAATATGAGCCGTAAAACTCGAGCGCCAGTACGTTAAGGTTCGTCAGCCCGTCGTCGACCATGTTCCAGGATCCGCCGCTGTTTGCAGAAAGGAAAAGGCCATTCGTGGTCCCGGCAAAGATATTTGTGCCGTCACCGTGAAGAGTCTGAACAGACGGGTTCCCGGGCACGTCGGTGAGCGCTACCCAGTTCTTTCCTTTAGTTGTGGTGAGAAACATTTTTCCGCCAGCGGTCCCAGCGAAAACACCAATCCCGGTCACGAGAAACGAACGGACGCGATTGTCTGTCAGGCCAGTATTCACCGCGGTCCAGCTCGTGCCGCTGTTCGTAGAAAGGAACACGCCACCGCTGTAAGTCGCCGCGTAGAGGTTTGAACTGTCAGTAGCCAGAGCGCGCACATTCATGTCCGTTAAGCCGCTGTTGGCAGCAATCCAGGTACTCCCGTTATCGACGGAACGAAAGACACCGACACGGGTCCCGGCAAAAACTCCTGTGCCGCCAATCCCACCGGTGGAAGGAATCACAGCGAGTGCCCGTATTGAATTTGTGGTGTCCTCGCCGACATTGAAAGCAGCCCAGCTTGCCCCGTTGTCGGTCGAACGAAACATGCGACGAGCAGTTGACCCGGCATAAATGTTCTGATTATTCACAGCCAGTGCATAGATAGGTACATTCGAAAATCCACCGTTGACTACGGTCCACCTGTTGCCAGCATCGGTGGACGAGAAAAGACCACTGCCGCCTGTTCCTGCGAAGAGAGTCCAGCTGCCTTCATCGCTCGACGGTGGCTTGACAATAAGTGAGTAAATATAGGTGTTTCGAAGTCCGGAATTCGCGGAAGACCAGCTCCTGCCACTCTCGCTGAAGAGAAATACGCCATGGGCATAGGTGCCAGCAATCAGACTTTGATTGCCAGATGCTCCCGAATCGGCAATGACAGCAAGCGCACTGACTGCTTGACCTGTCAAGCCAACACTGATATCCGTCCAGTCTGCGCCGCTATCTGTTGAGAGAAAGACACCGCCATCGGTCCCTGCGTACAGATTCGTGCCGCTGGAGGTCCGGCTCACAAGAAGAGCATTGACACCGTCATTCGTCAGGCCGTTGTTGACAGCAGTCCAGCTTATTCCACCGTCCGTCGAGCGGTAGACACCCCCCTTCCACAACCCCGCATAGACGGTCGAACCGCCGGCGCCACGATCAACAGCAAGGGCATCCGTAACAGAGGCGCTGGCCGGTAGGCCAGCATTAGCAGCAGTCCAAGATAAGCCGTTGTTCCTGGAGACAAAAACCATGCCGCCTGACGTCCCCGCGTAGATATTGCTTCCACCCGCACCACCCGAAACTGGTTCGACCACAAGTGCGGAGACAGACTTGACAGTTAGTCCTTCATTGACAGCCGTCCAAGTTAAGCCATTGTCGGTGGAACGAAACACGCCGTTATATGTGGCTGCATAAAGTGTGGTATTACCCGTAGCACCGGAGGAAGAGTCGACAGCAAATGCACTGACAGACAAATTAGTAAGAAGGCCGGCATTGACCGCACTCCAGCTATCCCCGTTATTCGAGGAGAGAAAGACGCCACCGCCGGAAGTCCCACCAAAGAGGTTCGTCCCACCTGCTCCGTTGGAGATCGCCACAAGAGCCAAGATGCCGAAACTGCCGAGGCCGGAGTTAACAGCAGTCCAGCTTGCACCGTTGTTCGTAGAACGAAACACTCCGGTTGTAACGGTGGCTACAAAGAGAGTGGGATTAGCCGTTCCCCCAGAGGCAGGGATTACAGCAATGCCATAGACTGAGCCTCCCTCGGGACCACTTGTTTGAACCCATTGGGCGTTGACGCGGGCGGTCCCGAAGAGAATGAGGAAGATGAACAGCGGTATTTGAAGCAGGTTCTTCATTTGCTTTGCCAGCAATCTGCGAGAGCAATAGTCAATTTACGAATCCAATTGAGAATGTCAATGCAGATGGGCATCAGAACTCCCACTTTGCCCCAAGCCGTATGCGCCTTGGATCATAGTAGGCGCTAGGGTCGCCAAGCTCTCCACCGATCTTTCCATTCGAATCCATCCACCGAATGTTCATCCTGTTGAGAACGTTGCGAGCATCGATGTACACCGACAGGAGGTTTCGCCCGGCATCATCGAGTGTGAACTGTCTCGAGAATTTCGCGTTGACTACGACAACATCAGACATACGGGCGTTGTTGGGGAGAAACACCTTCGAGGGGTTCAGTGGCGTGAACCCATCACACGTCGGATAATATGTGTACGGACGCGGAGAATTGTACAACACGACGACATTTCCCTGGACCTGCAACGGCATCCGGAATTCAGCGTCCACTTTCACTGTGTGACGCTGATCCCAGCTCAATGGAAACGGAACGGTCACGAGCGGGAAACCCCATTGCGCGTAATTGATCGTTTGATCCGCATATTCGCTGAGGCCTTCTGTGACCATGTACGAATAGGAGATGCTCCCGGAAAGCCTTTCATCACGCTCCCGGCTCAGGATCAGCTCCACGCCTGCAGCGCTCGCTTCAGCGTTATTGACATAGGAGCTGAAACCATAATCCCCAGCGTATTTGCTGTCGAACGGAACGAGCGTCTTTGAGTCGATTTGATTCGTAAAGCTCTTCTTGAAATATGTCACCGACGCCAGAGTGTTTTCCGTGATACTGTGTTTGAATCCGATTTCCCAGGCCACGGTTTTCTCCGGTTCAAGGTCCGGGTTACCGGTCAAAACATTTCGTGCTCCCTGGCGTAGTTGAGCAGGGGTAACGCCAGAGTAAAGATAGTCAAAGAGAGGAAACTGAAAATAGTGGCCAAAGTTGAGAAACAGGAAGTTTGCGGGACCTACGGGCACAGCGAGACTCAGGCGAGGGCTGAACTGGTGCTTGAATTTCGCCCTGGCTGTTCCTGTCACCGTTTGCTGAAACTCATTGCCGGTCGTCGGGATGAATTCCACGATGGGGCGCTGAGCTGTCGGGTCCAGAAAATCCCACCGAACGCCGAAACTCAGGTTTGATCCGTCTCTCTCAGCCTCAATCTTATCCTGAATATAAACGCTGCCTGTCCTCGGACCATAGCTGTACGAGTCGCTGTAGTTCAGGAGCGGTGCATCGACAATCGGCTTCCCGAAGTATGTCTTCTGAGGTTCATACTTCACAACGTCTGACGCAACGTCTGTACTGGTTGAGCTCAACGCCGGCTTTCAGCATGTGCTGTTGTGCGAGCTGGGTCGTGAAGTCTGCCTTCAGCGAATAGTTTGTCTGTCGGGTGTTAGCCCACCAGCTGCGCGGGCCGTTGATGATATACTGCAGGTAGAAATCATATTCATACGGCTGAAGGCTCATCGATGTTTTCGACCCCTCGCCGATGCGCGAGAGGAGGTAAAACACGTTAAAACTCGCGGTGTAAAAGCTTCTGTCGGAAAGCGTATGGGAGAGCGTGAGCGCCGTCCTGACAGAATTGCGCTCTCTTGCGGGAAGGCCGTTCAAATCGAACCGCCAGCTGAACTCATAGTCGCGCCATTGGTGCAACGAATAGATCGTCTGCAGGCTTACTTTCAGCTCGGGTGAGAAAAAGTAATCGAGCTTTCCAAAGCCCGTGAACTCTCTAGAGATTGGCGGGGGAAAGAATTTGTCGAGATCCTGCCACCACCGCGAGTCGCTGATCGTGCAGCTGTTTGCTGTGAAATAGTACCAGCGATCCTGGGTGATGGGACCGCTGGCGGTAAACTCCAGCTCGCTCAAACAATCTTGTTGCTGATTGATGCCCGTGGGTAACCAACTGTCACGATCAAGTCGCAAAGCAAACATCTGCTTGTTTCCACCGCTCTTCGTGATCACGTTCACCACACCGGACATTGCGTTGCCATATTCCGGGTTGAAACCGCCGGTTGTAATAGAAAGCTCTGTAATCGAGCTCCTCGGCAACATTGTTCCCAAACCGCCGCCGATCACATCCTGAACAGGCAATCCATCCACCAAAAACACCACTTCGTTTGTCTTCCCCCCGCGCACATTTCCTTCGAGCGTTGTGCTCGGCTGCAGCAGGAGGACTTCACTGAACGATGATACCGGCAATTTCTCCAGCTTGATCTCTCCGTAGAGGAACGCCGTGCCGGCAAGATCCTTCTGGATCATGGGCCGGATCGCGCGGACCTCAACCGGCTCCATCTCGATCGTTGTTGGTTCCAGCTCGACATCGAGGCGAGTGCGCAGGTCGGGGAGAATCGTCACAGACTTCATCAAGATTGGTTTATATCCAAGGATGCTGTAGCGAACATCATATACTCCTGCGCGGATATTGTTGATGCGGTAGAGACCCTCGTTATTCGTCACCATCCCATAGGGCGTTCCGACAATGACGACGTTGACTCCCACCAGAACCTCTTTCGTCTGGCTATCGCGAATTCTCCCTTCAAGAATTCCGGTTGTGCCCCTTCGCGGCATCGCCTGGACAGCCGCTACTATGACAGCAAGGGTTGTCAGAACAACCATCTTGATTGTCAACCGGGACAGCAAATATGATGAGACGAAAAGCATATCCGTCCTTCAGCAGGCAGCGCCGTCAATAGACCGCGGGCGGCCAATTGATGCATGGTGGAACTGTTTCGACTCGTGCACAACGTTTCACGTCCACAAAATTGGTCACAAAGCAAAAGGGAAATATCGTCGGATGTGCCTCAACGGGCGCAGTTCGCGCAAAGATTGTCACTGTACCCTGCAATACGAAATCCTCCGGCCGGGCGAGCCTTCTCCATTGACACGTTTTGTCCTCGACGTATGTGAAGAAGCTGGCCGTAGCCGAGCCGCCGGCCAGGTTCCTTCCGTTGTCATCGACGACCTCGTCACCTGGAAAGTTCCAGGTTACTTTGAGCACCATCGTTTGCTTTGAATCTATTCTCAATGTTTTCCCAGTCAGGGTATAGCCTGAGAATAAGTTCGCAGTCCCCAGAGAAAATGTCTTGTGGATGGAAGTGTCTCTGGCCGAGAAGATCTGATCTTCCCGGTCAGTAACGCCGGACCTTCCAGCGTTTCGTCGAAGGCGTTGGTGATGCGGAAGAACACTGTCAACGAATGTTCTATGTCGCTGAGCCAGTACTTTCCATCGATTGTCGCGTTGAACAATTGTTGCGGTTCTTGATACGGTGGAAGCGATTCATTGCAGGAATGGGAGGAGATCACAACAACCAGAGCGAGCGTTGCCAGGAGTAGACGGCACGACGCTGCAACCGCTGCATGTGAAGCCAAATCCCTCCGGCCTCCAGAGAAGCGGTAGATGAGTGAGGGTAAGCTCATAGGATTCCTACCCCGTGATACAGAATCGTTCGGAGATAACGCTGTTTCTCCGCAGTGTGTACGCTATCCAGCCCTGATCGGGGCGATTCCCTGACTCAGCGCGAGAAACCCATGGCGCACAGATGTACGGTTCTCCAGTTGCGAGCCAAGGGAACCCAAAAATAAGATAAACAATCGGGCGCGGAGTGTCAAAGATGAAACAACAGAGTTCTGACCTACACTGAAAAGAAAAGCCGGCGAGATACACCACCAGCTTCTGTCATCGCCACATCAATCATTTCAACAAACTTCAGACCTTGGCGGTCTTCTTCCTACGTCTTCGCTTGAATACTGCCTTTTTCGTAAACCCGTTGGCGTTGATCTGATAGAACGTCTTCAATGGTAGACTGAATATCTTGATGTACCCCTCGCTCGCTTTGTGGTCAAACGTGTCTTCCTGTGTGTAGGTCGCCAGCTTTGTATTGTAGAGCGAGTTTGGCGAGGAGCGGCCGGCGATATCAACGTTCCCCTTGTACAGCTTCACCTTCACAATGCCATTGACCACCTTCTGCGTCTCATTCATAAACGCATCCAGGGCGGAGCGCAACGGCGTGAACCAGAGGCCGTTATAAATCATCGTCGCATAATCCTGCGCGAGCTTCGCTTTGTAGTGGGTGACTTCCTTATCCAGCGTCAGCCGCTCCAGCTCGCGGTGAGCAAAATGGAGAATGACGGCTGCTGGCGCTTCATACACCTCTCGCGACTTGATGCCGACCAGCCGATTTTCTATCAAGTCGATACGGCCCACCCCATTGTTGCCACCAATTTCATTGAGCGTATCGATAATCTCGAAACCGGTCATTTTCTTTCCATCGAGCGCCACCGGGACACCCTGCTTGAATTCAATCGTCACGTATGTCGGCTTATCCGGCGCGTGCTCTGGCGAAACGGTCCGCTGGAAGGCATCGGCAGGGGGTTCTACCATCGGATCTTCCAGAACGCCACATTCGATTGCGGTCCCCCACACATTTTCATCAATGGAATAAGGATTCTTCTTTGTCGCGGAAACCGGGATTCCATGCTTCTCACAATACACGATTTCCTCTTCGCGCGATTTGAACTCCCAGCTGCGCAGGGGTGCAAGCACTTTCAACTCAGGCGCAAGCGCTGCAATAGCCGCCTCGAACCGCACCTGGTCATTCCCTTTTCCTGTGCAACCGTGAGCAACCGCTGTGCAGCGCTCGCGGCGCGCAACTTCGACCAGCGACTTTGCCAGCAAAGGTCGGCCCAACGACGTCGCCATCGGGTACGTAAACTCATACAACGCTCCCGCCCTCAGAGCGGGAAAAATGTAACCTTCAACAAACTCATCGCGAAGGTCCTGTATGTACACCTTTTTCGCACCGGTCTTGTAAGCCTTTTCCGCGACACCCGAGAGCTCCTTCTTCTGCCCCAGGTTCCCCGTTACGGTGATCACGTCAGCATTGTACTTCTCCTGCAGCCATTTCACGATCGTCGATGTATCCAGACCCCCGGAATATGCTACCGCTATTTTTTGCTTCTTCATGTTCGTGTCCTTAGTAAGACGTGAATGATAGATAGTTCAATTCCCATGCATCGTCATGCGACTTCGAGCTGCTTCTCCGTCATCAGATTCTTCAGCAGCTTAAGCACCTCGTTGATCTTCGTTACGGAGTCGGGCGTCACGAAGATGGTATTATCGCCGGCAAGCGTTCCCAGAATCGCCGGGTGATGCATACTGTCGATGATCTCTGCTACGCCCTGGGCCATTCCCGGGAGCGTTTTGATCACGATCATGCTTTCATTTGCATCGATGCTTTCGATCTCGTACCCGATGAGCGGTACAAGCCGCCGTTCTTCACTCTCAATGTCGAGGACGTACCGCACGCGTTCCGCACTGTGCACCCGCGCGATACCAAGCTCCTTCATGTCGCGCGACAGCGTTGCTTGCGTTACCGTGACGCCGGCTTTCTCCAGGGCCTGACACAACTCGTCCTGACTGGAGATCACCTGATGCGTGATGATTTGTTTGATGGCAAATTGACGTTGTTGTTTGTTCATGGCTGTGTGCGAGATGTTTTTCGATGCATATGCTTTGTTAGGCAGAGTTCTCTGTGGGAACAGATGCAGAGGCTTTGTCCTCATGGACCATCTGTGTACCGACACCCTCATCCGTGAAGATCTCGAGAAGCAACGAATGTTTGATACGGCCATCGATGATGTGAACCTTGTTCACGCCCGCATCCAGGGTGTTGAATGCTGATGTGACCTTCGGGATCATGCCGCCAAAGATAGCTCCCTCGCTGATGAATTTGTTCGCTTCGATCTTTGTCAGCGTTGAAACCAGTTTCTCGTTCACAAGAATGCCTTCTGTGTCGCTCAGATAGACCAGCTTCTCCGCTTTCAGTGCGGCTGCCACTGCACCCGCTGCAAGGTCCGCGTTGATGTTGAACAGCTGTCCGTTCTCTCCCATCCCAAGCGGAGCAATGACCGGCATCATGCCGTTCTGCAAAAGCAGGCTGAGAAACGAAGTGTTGACTGATGTGATCTCGCCTACAAGCCCCAGGTCTGTGCCGTTGCTCATGAGCTTGCGCGCCCTGAGCAGCATGTTATCCACGCCGCAGAGCCCCACAGCATTGCCCCCGTTCGTGTTGATGAGATTCACGATCCCTTGTTGATCAGACCTGCAAGGACCATCAATACAACTTCGATCATCTTCTCATCCGTGTACCGCTGACCGTCGACGAACGTCGTATCGATGCCGAGCACGCTTCGCCGTCTCGGTAATCTCCTTGCCGCCGCCATGCACAATGATAATATTGATGCCGATCTTGCGCAGAATCGTGACATCCTTCGCAAAGGTCTGTTTCAGCCGCTCATCCGTCATCACGGCGCCGCCGTACTTGATGACGAACGTCTTCCCTTCATAGGTCTGGATGTACGGCAGCGCCTCGATCAGGACTTCTTCTTTTCTCGCGGGATCGATCATGACCGGTAGCTCGCATTGATGTGGACATATTCCTTTGTGAGATCACACGTCCAGAACCGGGCAAATTGCTCCCCCTGATGCAGGTCGATAACGATCACCACGGCGTCTTTCATCAGGATCTGCTTTTGCCTTTTCCTCATCCAGCACGATTTCATAGTTCTTCCGCAGAATTGGCAGATCGCCGAATGAAATCTCCACGTTATCCGGGTTGAAATCGATTCCCGAGTATCCGACAGCGGCAAGAATTCGTCCCCAGTTCGCATCTGCCCCATGGATCGCTGTCTTCACAAGATTCGAGTTCGCTACCGCCCGTGCCGCCTGCGCCGCCTCTTCTTCCGACCGGGCTCCTTTCACCATGATCTCGATAAGCTTCGTCGCCCCTTCGCCATCTTCTGCAATCATCTTCGCCAGCTTGATAAGCACATATTCCAGTCCAGTGGCAAAAAGCTGATACTCCTCAGAATTCTCGCTCACCGAGTGATTCCTTGCCATACCATTGGCCAGCACAAGCACCATGTCATTGGTGCTCATGTCACCGTCCACCGTGATGCGGTTGAACGAGCGGTTATTCGCGGAGCGCAGCGCTTTCGAGAGAAGCTCCTGCGAAATCGCAATATCCGTTGTCACAAAGGTCAGCATCGTAGCCATGTTCGGTGCGATCATACCGGAACCTTTTGCCACGCCGCCGATCGTGACGACCGTGTCACCCAGCGTAAACTTCACTGCCGCTTCCTTCGGGAATGTATCCGTCGTCATGATTGATTCAGCTGCGTCTGTGTTCCCCCCGACATCTAACTTCCCCGCAAGCTCGCTTATCGCCGGAAGAACCTTCTCCATTGGCATGTACTGCCCGATAACGCCTGTCGATGAAACCATTACCTGGGTTTCGGGGACATTGAGCACCCGAGCGGTCGCCTTGACCATGTCCCAGGCATCGTTCATACCGCGCTCACCCGTACACGCATTGGCATTGCCGCTGTTCACTATGATGGCCGAGCATACCGCTGAGCGCTTCAGCTGAAGCTTGTCAACGAGCACCGGTGCAGCCTGCGTCTTGTTCAGCGTAAATACCCCCGCAACCGTCGCCGGTGTCTGTGACACTATCATTGCGATATCTTTTTTTACTTTTCGGATACCGCAATACATTCCTGCAGCAGTAAAACCCTTCGGTGCTGTTACTCCGCCCGGGCATTCATCCATTGCGATGGTTATCAAGGGAGTAGTCCCTCCGTCTCTTTCAACCCAAACATCAGGTTCATGTTTTGCACCGCCTGGCCGGCAGCACCTTTTATTAAGTTATCGATGGTAGAAAGGATGATGAGCTGGTCATTATCTGAATAGATCCGGAAGCCGATGTCGATATAGTTGGTGTAGTTCACATGTTTGATCTCTGGTATTGCAGTGTCCAAGATGCGCACGAAAGGTTCATGATCATAATACTTGCGAAACGCGGCAAGAACATCTCCCTGCCTGACGTTCTCGGCGAGAGGTGCATAGATACTGGTATAGATCCCTCGCGTAATCGGGAGAAGGTGTGGAACGAAGGTCAGGGACACGGGTGCACCGGCGATCGCCTCAAGGGCCGTCTGAATTTCCGGAGTGTGTTGATGAATACCTACCTTGTAAGCCTTCACCGATTCATTCACCTCTGTGAAGGAAAGGTCAAGGCTCGCGCTCCGACCAGCTCCTGAAACGCCGGAGAGCGAGCTGATCGTGATGCCGTGCAATTGGACGATACCCTCTTTTAGTACCGGAGCCAGCGGAAGAATCGCGCTCGTCGCGTAGCAGCCTGGATTAGCGACCAATGTTGCTGATTTGATCTGCGATCGATTCCACTCAGGAAGGCCGAAAACCGCGCGGGGCAGGAGATCTGTTGCCTTGTGGTCGCGCTGATAAAATTTCTGGTAGAGGGAGGGATCCTTCAGTCTGAAGTCTCCGCCGAGATCAATAACTCTCTGTCCGCGATTAATGAGCTCGGGCACGATGTGCATCGCTTCGCCCGACGGCATCGCGATGAATACAACGTCGCTTTTGCAGGCGGCTTCGGCGGAATATTGCTCGTACGATGCCTCAACCTCACCGCTGAACCAAGGGTACACCTCTGCCACACGTTTGCCCGCTGAGCTATTCGCGAATAGCCTCTCTACCTCCACCTGTCGGTGGCGAAGGAGGATCTTCAATAGTTCCGCACCGGAATAACCGGATGCGCCAACTATTGATATTTTGATAGAATCTGACACGTTCGTCTAAATGCTACTGGGTTGTATAAATATACACATAGATGAATAATTATGCAAGAACATTCTTCAATCCTTAAAGTTTCTTAACGCGAAACGGAAGGTTATGTCTATGGTTGGATGGGCAGCGAAGCCTTTGTATATTTGTCCGACGGGAGGTCTAGAGAAGCTATGGGATTTACCTGCGGAATTGTTGGTTTGCCAAACGTTGGGAAGTCGACGCTTTTCAACGCAATTACATCGGCTGGCGCACCGGTAGCCAATTATCCATTCTGCACTATCGACCCCAACGTTGGTGTCGTTACTGTTCCCGATCGCCGGCTCGCGCGGCTGACGGAGATCTTCAAGCCTGCCAAAACCGTTCCGACGACGCTCGAGTTTCTTGACATCGCCGGCCTCGTGCGCGGTGCCAGCAAAGGAGAGGGATTGGGAAACCAGTTTCTTTCACACATCCGCACCGTTGACGCCGTCGCACACATTGTCCGCTGCTTTGACGATCCCAACGTTGTGCACGTCGATGGCTCCGTCAATCCCAAACGAGACATCGAAATCGTCGAGACCGAACTTGTCCTCAAAGATCTCGAATCCGTTGAACACAAACTTGCCGAAGCCGAAAAGCATGCGAAATCCGGCGACAAGAAATCCAAAGAAGAAGCCACATATCATGCTCGCATCCGCGAGCACCTTGTGACAGGCCGACTCGCCCGCTATTTCGCCGTTCACACCGAGGAAGAGCGCCACTGGCTCCGCGACCTGCATCTTCTGACGAACAAGCCAGTGATGTACGTCTGCAACGTCCACGAGAAACACTTCAACACAGAGACTGACTACATTACGCAGGTTCGCGACATCGCCGCGAAAGAATCTGCTAAGGTCGTCATCATCAGCGCGGAAGTCGAGGCAGAGATAGCCGAATTGCCCGAAGCAGAGCGCGGACCTTTTCTCCAGGAGCTTGGTTTGCAGGAATCCGGCCTCAACCAGGTCATCCGCGAAGGATATGATCTCCTCCGGCTTCTCACGTTCTTCACCGTCAACCCGAAGGAACTGCACGCCTGGACCGTTCCCCGGGGAACTACCGCTCCGTCAGCTGCCAGCGTCATCCACACCGATTTTGAGAAGGGGTTTATCCGCGCAGAGATCATGAAATACACAGATCTTAACCGCCTTGGCTCCGAGCATGCACTCAGGGAAGTTGGCCTCTTGCACATTCAGGGAAGAGACTATCTTATAGAGGATGGAGATGTAATGTTCGTGCGGTTCAACTTGTAGCTACAACAACCAGCTTCTAAGTGTGAATTGACAATTGACAATTATCAATTAAGTCTGTCCGCCGATAAGCTCCGCACATCCTACTCCTTACTCTTCGTCTTCTTTATGACCTCTAACCCACTTTCTTTTATCGCCGAGTTCACGAGGTCCCCATAAATCTCCGGCCGCCGCGATGCAATGACCGCAAGTGTGCGGTCATATTTCTTATCAAAATAGAAGCTCGTCATACGCTTATCACCGAGGTCGAGATCATAGGTTAGCAGGTCGATTGCGCGACCCAGGTCGGCAAGAATCAGGCCATCCCTACCCACCACGCTCGTTCTGCCGATCATCTTACCCGGCTTCCACTCTCCTTCCGGATAACCATAGCAGGCTGACACGACGGGAAGCCCCGTATCGATAGCTCGTGCGCGATACCGAATCTCCCAATCGATTTCCCCCCAGCTTGCCTGAACATGAGGAAACAACAATACCTGTGCACCACGCAACATCAGGACCTGTGCCACTTCAGGGTATTCAATATCCATGCACGTCATAATCCCGACGGTTACACAGTCAAGCTTGTAGATTGGAATGTCGTTGCCCGCCTTGACCCCGATTTTTTGTTCTAGCAAGGTCGGATGGGACTTCTGATAACAACCAACGATCTTTCCTTTTCGGTCAAAGAGAACAACGTAACTCGAAAGATTTCCCATATAGGTGCCAAACATCGGCAAGGCTACATTCATTCGGAACTCTTTCGCCGCGGTCCCAATGGTATCGGTGAATGGCCCTGGAATAGGGTCAGGGACATATTCTTTCCTGTTACGCGACCACGTTCTGTGGTGCAGGTTGGCATACTCACCAAACAGAACGAGATCTGACTTTCTCTTGCCTGCCTGCTCCAGCATGATGAGGATCTGGGCAAGATTGACCTTTTGTTTTTCATCAAAGGTCCTGCCGCGGATCACCGTCGGCAGTTGAGCCGAACTAATGCGGATGATAGTACTCATAGAGTTGTCTTTCCCATGGGTCGTGATCGATCCCGCGTAAGATACAGAATTGCTATCCCTTTCCGACGGGCAGCATAGATACCGACCCAGCTGATGATGACAAAGTGGAGCCCGATCAATCCATAGTCGAGAAGGTTGGCGGTATTGAAGACTGGCATGTCGAGTCGTTACATGGATTCACCGCTTTGCCACGCTCCGGCACCCGTTGTCGCGCGGCAAAAGAAAATGACATCATGAAGGTTCGTAAATTGTGTGAAAGATTTCTCCTTCTCACGCTTGATATATCCATTATAGTACGCTGCCGTGACACCGCGTAGGAACGTCTCCACCCGTTCCGCCGGAACAGCGTTTACAGTACACCCCCCGAACCCTGCCCCCGTCAATCGGGCACCGAGAGCTCCGTGCTCACGAGCGATGGAGACAAGAACCTCAAGCTCCGGACAGCTTATTTCATAGTCATCGCGACAGCTAGCATGAGATTCACTCATCAGCGCGCCCACCACCGCGGATTCTCCTTCACGCATTGCCTTGACCGCAGAGGTCACACGCCGAGCTTCTGTCACCACGTGCCAATATCGATTCCACACGCGGAACCCGTCCGATGGCTCCGGCAATATGCTGCCGTCTCGCAAGGTGCACAGTTTTTTCTCGACTGAATCAACTCTTTCCCCGAGACGCTGTGCAACTTCATTCATTGAAAGCGACCGCTCCCCGATGGCATTCAAAGCGATCTCGTCCAGCGCACGTTGATCGATCTTAAGCCGTTCTGCTGAAAGATCAGCCAAGCGAGCTGGACGAACGGTTATCCCAGTCTTATCTCCAACCGCTTTGGCAATCAGCGCTGTCGCAAGCCGGCATTCTATAACACGCCGATTGTAGGCATAACGCACGCTTTCGCTTTTCGGAGCGCGCATCAGGCTATTGCAGACAACAAATGTCAGGTTGTTCGGAAGAGGAACCGGTTCTGTCCGCAGAGGGAAGAAGTCAATCTTCAGTGCCTTGTTTGCCTCCGCCAGCAGCGATACCGCCTGGTCCATACCGCCCCCTTCACTGCCGACATACCGTTCCGCGTGCGCCAGCAGTTCTGCCAGTTCCTCATGGTCGACTTCGACATTGTTCATCGCAAGAAACGCCAACGCGGAAGCGACCACCAGGGCGGAAGAAGATGACAACCCTGCAGATTCAGGAATAGTGCCCCCGACGACAGCCTGAAAACCAACAGCCTTCTTCACGTCCACCAGGCCGGCTTCGAGAATTCCATGAACCGCGGCCTTCACATAGTTTCCCCAGTCACCCTGTTTGTACGGAGGCAAAGGAAATTCGGTGGTGAACGTCCGTCGCTCAAAGGAAGGATTCTCATTGATAAGCTCAACGCTTAGGTCTTTCCGCGGCGAAACGATAAAAACAAAGTCGCGGTCGATCGCCATCGGCAGCACCGGATAGCCGTTGTAGTCAGTGTGCTCGCCGATGAGATTCACCCGGCCGGGCGCACGAACGATGGAAGAGGGTGATTTCCCCGGATAGCTCACCATGAAAAAACGGAGAAGTCTTTTGTACCGATCGTCGTGGGAACGGAGTTCTTCAGGAGAGCAATGGTAGATTCGTTGGAGTTCTTCAGAAAGATCTCGTCGCACAGAGTGTACCGGGGTAATCTGGTGGTGAGACGAATCGATGGAGCTACGACGACCAATTCATGGTCGTGAAATGCTTCTTGAGATATTCACGCGTCGTAGCGATATCTTCCTTATAGGTCAGGTCCGGAACATGCTCTTTCAGCGGCAGCGCCCTTAACGATCGCGGGTGCTGCTTGACCATGATTGTTACTGCCATCACCAGTTCTTTCTCGTGGCGAATGGGGTTCTCCGGACAGTCCCGAAGGGGGCCAACGATCATGGAATAGTTCAGGCCAAAGATGTTCATGCTCACCCGGAGTGTTCCATCAGCGCTGCGCAAACCTTCAAGCTCTTGCAGTGACGGCTTTTCCACAATCTCCAGGAGATACCCATCCCGATCTTTCTTTGTGATACCAAAATGCGCAATGCGAGCCTCATCAAATTCCAATCCGGATCGGTCATAGTCGATCAGCGCATTGGGAGCGTCGCAGTCCAGGAGCATGGTGAACGCGCGAACAGAATATAAGTTGTCACTATTGCAGACGATGAATGAACCATCTTTCCAGTCGGGCCGGGTCAGAAGAGCCTGTATGAGGGCATCGGAGGTGCCCATGGGTTTCCGCCGACCCTGGGGGATGCGCTGAATAGCATAGGAGATACGAAGATCGTGGAATTCGTTGTCACGATCCTTCACACCATAGTACTGCCGCAGCACGATATCCTGCTCACCCACAACAATGACGATATCCTGAATGCCGACCTGTTTCATGTTGTAGAGCAGATAGTCGAGGAACGGCCTTCCCTCAACGCCAACACTGATCATCCCCTTGGTGCGTTCTTCGGCTTGTTTGAGGAGCTCCGGATCGAGACTCGCATCCCTCGATGGCAATCTCATCCTCGAAGAAACCCCACCCGCAAGAATGACCGCCCGTTTATCACCCTTGTTCATGTGCTATGAACCCCTACGCTTGGCCGCCGCATATTCAGCTGCGTATGCCGCTCCATCAAAGCCCTCTTCTGATGGGACTTCAGAAAGATAGATTTTGCCGCCGTGTTGCCGCGAAAGTTTCGCGGCGATGTGAATCTTCACCGCTTCAAGCGGTGCTTCGAGAGAGAAGGTAGCGTCTTTCCCGTTCACCATATCAATAAAGTGTTGAAGAAAGAACTCATAGATCCGGCTCGGATCGACCCGCATGGTGTGCATTCCTGTCGAGGAATAAAGGCACACTGACCATTCATGAAACGGCTGCTGGAGTTGGAGCATCAGCACAAAGCCGTTGTGGTAGGTCACGGCGATAAATGATGACTTGTTCTCTGCGACATATTCAACGTAGTTGGCTCCTGTTCCCACCATTCCCTGCGCCAGCTCGGTCGTGTGGATTCCATAGCTGAAAAAATCCCCGGGCCCTGTTGCAATCGCGGTCGATACCTCGCCGATCCGGTCAGCCTGCGACCGAAGCATCGCGATCTCCGGCGCATAGCGCAATGGAGACCCTCCGTAGATTGGGGTCTTGTGTGTAGCGTGGAGTTCCAGCAAGGTATAGATGTCGCTCACCTTGCCAACGATCGGTTTGTCGATGAGCACCGGCTTCCCTGCTTCAATGAATGGATATGCACGGTCAACGTGTTTGTCCCAGTTAACGCTGTGGATCATGACGGCGTCGACATGCTCAATCATGTCCTCCAGTCGCTTGCATACGCGGGGAATGTCGTTTTCTCGCGCAAACTGCTCGTCATACCCTTCCGGCCACACATCACGGCCATCCCAGAGCGCATTCACTTTTACGCCCGGCATGCCGTTGAGAATTTTCGTGAAGGCCTTCGGGTGAGACGTATCCAGGTCAACCAATCCAATACGAATCATGTGAACACCCTTTAAGAGGTTTGCCGGGCTAGAATTTTCGACTTCACAAGATCAAATTGCGTAGCGAGTATGACCCCCGCGAGCACCAGGATTGAACCTGCAATTTCAGGGGGGGACATTCGCTCACCAAACCAGACAATGCCTGAGGCGACGGCGATCACCGGTATGACATACCCCACCATAGAAAGAATGACAATGTCGACTCGAACAAGAAGTGCAAAGTAGATTGCGAACGGAATGGCAGAGGCGACAATCCCAAGATAAAGGACCGATAGTGCCAGATCAATGGTCGGGTTCACCCTTGGCAACCCGCTCAGAAAGCTGAATGGCAGTGTTTCAAGTCCTGCAAAAATCAGGATGTACATCATGAACCCGAACTGGTCTTTTCCCTTGAAGTATTTTCGCGCATACACCTGTCCGAATCCGTTCAGAATCGAGGGTATGAAAACCGCAAAACCCGCGAGGACGGTGAGACTACTTAAGTCTGTCACAGGCTTGTCCGAAAAAAGCACAACGATACCGATGAATCCAATGACAAGCCCTGCGATTTTGGCGAACGAGAACTGTTTCTCTCCCAACATGAAGTACACACAAATTGCTACAAAAAACGGAGTTGTGCTTTGAAGAATGGAACCCAGGCCGACGTTGATGTACAGAAGCGCCCACGACGTAAGAGCCATGGGGATTCCTACCCAACATGTCCCGGATACAAATGCTATCCAGAGAGTGTGTCGATCAAACGGTTCTTTATCGGTCTTTCGCAAGCGCCAGAAGAAAAGGAACATGCCGCCGACGATACTCCGGAGGCTCGCAAGGAGGAATGGATCGCAATCGCGCAGTCCAACTTTGTTCACAGGCCATGCTAACCCCCACACTATTGCCAGAAAACCTACTGCAAGTGTGTCAAGGAATCGAGAATGCTTCATCGGACGTTCAGCCTAAGCAACTTTGTGGTTGTTCAAAATTTCGCTTCGTAAGTGTAGTTACGACTTAAATACCGTTGAATCAATACTTTCGTTTTTGTCGAGAGCCGGGACGCGGCATTTTGCATGGCATCGTCAGAGGACGTACGCTCATCGACCAATGATTCTAGATCGGCCAAGAGAGCATCATTTACAAACAACTCTCGCGCACCCTCCACCGAACCAACAACGCCTATGACTGGAACCTTATGTCGCTTTGCTCGCTCAACCACACCGGAGAGAGCTTTACCAAACAGAACTTGACTATCAATCTTACCCTCGCCCGTCATAACAAGGTCTGCTCCCTGCACACGCTCCTCAAACCCTGTTACCTGCAACACAAGGTCAATGCCTCGGCTGAGGGTTGCACCACAAAACGCAACAAGGCCCGCTCCAAGGCCCCCGGCTGCCCCACCTCCCGGAAAGCCCAGAACATCAACACCGATGGATGATTCAATAACCTTCCCGAGCCGCGCAAGCGCGCTGTCAAGAAGATTCACATCAGAGGGGGTCGCACCTTTTTGAGGCCCATAGACGGCTGAAGCTCCTTGCTCACCACAGAAGGTGTTTTGGACATCGCAAGCAACCAGGACTTTTACATTGTCAATGCGTGGATCTCTTGCCTGAAGATCGATCTGTGCAAGATTGGCCAGTGCGGCACCGCCGCGGTTTATCGGATTCCCAGGCCCATCCAGAAATCTAACACCCAGGGCTTCAGCCATTCCGACGCCGCCATCATTCGTTGCGCTGCCGCCGATACCGATTATGATGGACGTGACACCTGCATCGAGTGATGCCCGAATGAGCTCACCAACGCCGTACGTTGTCGTGACTTTTGGGTCCCTCTGATGAGCGGAAACAAGTGTCAGTCCCGCAGCCTCTGCCATTTCAATGATCGCCATCGAGCCATCGGCAGAAAGCCCCCAGCGCGCATCAACACGCTGGCCCGGCAGCGGACCGCTCACATTGGTCGTCACAAATCGCCCGCCCAGAACCGGCGTAACGACGCTTACCAGTCCCTCACCTCCATCGGAAACAGGGTGTTTGATCACGCGTGCATCGGGGAGACACTCCAGCACTCCTTGTTCCATCGCTACTGCCGCCTCGTATGCAGTAAGCGAACCCTTAAAGGAGTCAGGCGCTATGAGGATAGTCTTCGGCAACAATCGTTAGATTCCGGAATCGAGAGTGTGCTGATTACAGCTTGACGTCAGTGAATCCAGGGACGCGCCACTGGAAATTCGGATCCACATACGGCTCATCGTTCTCATGTCCTTTCATCAGCGCAATCTTTCGCTTCAACTGTTCGCCGAAGTTTTTGTAGAAGATAAAGGTCGTTTCACCAACATCTGAAACTATCATCCAATTTATCCTAGATCCCTCCCAGAGTGCGAGCAATTCCTTTGTATTGTCGATTTCGTCGAGCACCATATTCTTGAGCAGCTTTTTGGATTCTCTCCTGACCTTTTTGTCCTTCGTCTCAAGGTAGCTATGCACACCTGCCACCCAGGCCGCGACATTGCGCTGCGTGCGATACCAACACCACAGCGCACGCATCCGGTCTGTAACGTCCTCGACACACGCCAGCGCGGCATCTGTCGTCGCCCTGCTCTTCATATGCTTCAGCAGCTTCATCGCTGTTTCCAATTGAGGAAAGAGGTCGCGGTCGATAAGCTCCACACAATGACGTGCGTGCTCCGGATCGACGAGGTCGAATCCCACATCGTACCGGAAGTCCACCCGGCAACGGTTGTGAGATGTCGCAAGCAAGAATTTCTCGTAATACTCACGCTCCTTCTCGGGGATTGCTTCAATGTTTGGAACGACCGGGCGCGTAGCAAGCCGATACCAGTTTCCCCACGAGGAATAGATCCAGATGGGTATCGGGAACGACCGATATGCCTCGTCGGAGTGTTTCCAGACCCCAACAAGATCGGCTGCAAGAGGCTCACCGATCCATTCGGTTGCCTTCTGGTGCAGAAAGCCATCGAGGTCCAGGGTGCTGTCCCCTTGAAACGCTCGCACAACTTCCTGATTGATATTGTACGGCGCAAAGGATTGCGGTGTCGCGCTTCCGTTGTAACATGGTGTGGTCACCCCTTGTTTGAACATGTCCATCAGCTTGTCGTGGACAAGATAGGGAAACGGAATACCGATCAACGGCTCATGGTTCCAGATGATGCCCGGACTGAAGTAAACGTCGGCCTCGGATTTCTTCCTTCGAAGCTCGTCGATCACAGGTTTCTCGGCATCGACGAACCTGTTGTGGAGTGCTGTCCCATGAATCTCGTGTGTTTCTTTGTACTTTGGATGCTTGTACGCCAACCCCCACCCTTTTGTCAGAAGCGATGAAACTTCGACATCGAGCCCGTCGCCCAGCTGTTTCCAGATGTGATCGTGTTCGGCCCAAAACGGCTCAAGGCGAATGAGGGTTCTGAATTTCGGATTCACCTTGCGTCCGGCATCGCGCAAGATTCGCTGGAAACGAACAAGATTATTTGCTGCAGCCTCAGCAATCTCGGTATCTCCTTTCCATTCGCGAATGACATAGCCGCCGCCGTTGCGCCCTACGTAGAGCGAGCTCGTGTACTCAAACCCAGCCCCGCTGTCGTTTGACCAGATCGAGATATATTCCAGGGACGGGACCTCACGAACCAGCTTCTCCATCATCTCCGCATAGTGTTGCTGCACAACAGGATGCGCAGTGGAGAGGTTGAAACGCGGATGCCAGCTTCGAATCGGATGATCGACCCGTGCTCCGCGAAGCATGGGATAGCGTTGCAGCAGATTGTCGGGAACCGACCGGGGCTCGAAACAGACGAGGCCGGGAATCAGTCCATATTTTTCCGCCAGCGCAGCATTGGTCTTGAGGAAGTTGAGGTTCGCCTGGAGATAGTCGTCATCGTAGATACCCTTGTTCAGGCGGCTCGAAACGAATTGATCCAGCGACGGACAATAGGTATAGAACCGATGCAGCAGTTCCCCTTGAGGACCACGCTCGAACGGAACCGCGAACGCGAGACCGTTGACCTCTGCGTGCGAGAAACCCATGCGGGCGAGATTCCGGATGTGTTCTTCACGATCGAACCTGCGCACAGTCCTCGCGTGCTGAGTTAGAAACAGGTCATAGACCGGACGAAGGTTTCGAAATGACGGATGAAGAATCTTGCCATCTGCAAATTCTTCAACCTTCGCCGACCTCCAGTTCTCCGTCAATCGGGCAAAGAGATAATAGAGAAGGTGCGGACGCGATGCCAGCAATTCAATGCCGCCGCCGGTTTTTGCTCTCGCCATCATCCAATCCTTGTTTCCATCAAGAGAGGGATGAAGAGCGCACCATCTGGATTTTTCCTGAACGACACCCAAGCGCACACTTCCAGCCGCGGCGCTCAGACCGGGCGACTGTTTGATATCCACGCGGCCGCCAATGATCGTCTTCAGTTCGTCTGCGATCGTTTGCTCGACCTTGATCTGGGCGGAGGACGTATAGATAACTTTGGTCTGCGTCAGTAATTCAACGATAGTCGGCATGATACACCTTCACGCGATTGGTTCAAGGAAAACAACGATCAAGAACATCCCTAGAAGAAATGAAGACTTCACCGAAAACAATGTCCGATCATAGGCCATAGCTTGTAGCAGAAAACAGATGGCCATAGCGGTCCACCATTGTTGCCGTTAGTTCCTGCTCATCAGCGGGAAGACTGTCCAGCGATCGAGTAATCCTCTCCAGCCACTCTATCTCACGAGGGTTCACCTCGAGCTTCTTTTTTCGCACCGCTTCTCTCAGAAGCGAAGCCGTCTCCCTCGCCGCGGCGAGTGTCTGGGTATAGTGACCCGATTCCCCGACAATCGCATCTGCAACCCTCATCGTCGATTCGGGAGAGAGCACAAACGCCTGTGGGCTCAAATGAATGTCGGACTCGATAAGAAGGTCTTGATAGTCCTCCTCCGAATGGAACTCCAGAGCTTTGTTGAAGAGACGGCAATCATAGGCGAGGAGTTCGAGGTACGCCTCAGGGGCTGGCCCGGAGAGGAGGCGAACGTTTTGCACGGACTCATTGCTCCACAAATCGCACATTGCAGCTGCAACGTTGCCGACCGGGCTGAAGTGAGCACAGCTCGCCGACTTCCCCTCCATCGCAATGGGTGTGCCCGTTATGGCTTTCAAAATTGGACCTTCGTAGGCACAATCCTTGGACGGGCCGCGCGCACCACACTCATAGGCAACAAGACTGCGAACGGCACTTGCCGTCCTGATGACCGCAGCGAGCACTTCGGGAAGCATTCCTTGTCCGCAAAGCTGCATCGCTGTGTTTGCAAAGCCGCATGCGGAATCGGCACCGGGAATTACCTTGTGTGCAGAACAGACTCCGACGATCTTCGTCCACAGAAACTCCATATCTCGCGGCGCCAGAACTCCCAAAGCGAACATGATCCCGTCAATATCTCCATACAGGAGCGCTTCATCGTGAACTTCTTTTCCCCCAACAGATTCAATCGACAGCACATGCGCTCCCGCTGCCGCGCACTGTTCAAATGATTGCATGAGCAGATCGAGCGGCTTTCCTGATCTAAGTTCCGGCGGTCGTGTAACATCGCGGATGTCCGTTGGCGTCACTCGCAGGGCACACGGCAGTTTAGTTTCCTCATAAAGCTGACGGAGGTGGCGATGCAGCACGGAAGTGATCTCTGCACCCCATGACGGATGCTCGGTCATTGGCGGCAGAAGCTCAAACTCCGCCATGAGGCCCGAGAGTCTCAATCTCGGTGCGGCACGCCGAATGATGGAACCGATTTCCTCGTAATGAGCAAGAACGGCAGCCCAGCTTGATTCATTGAGCACCATCGTGGGCAGTGTGAAATTGAGCTCGGGATGAACCTTTCCTTTTCCAAGCTGCAGGCCGAATCCGCATGACAGCGGTTTTGAAGCTCTGCCAAACATGAGCTGCTGTGGACTCGTGATCGATAGGGTGTTGAATTTCTGCGGCATGGTGGGTGTTCCCTCCCTTTACGAGGCCGAAAGACCCAGAAGCTGTTTGACTTTATCGACTGCCAGCACAGCATCACGAGCGTAGCCCTCGGCGCCGATCTCGTCTGCAAAGTTCTGATTCACCGGCGCTCCACCAATGATAATTTTAACGTTCGTCCGAAGCCCTGCCGATGCAATTGTTTCGATGGTTGCTCTCATGTTCAGCATCGTTGTTGTGAGCATCGCCGACAGGCCTACGATGGCAGGATTATGTGCGGTGATCGCTTCAACGAACTTCTGAGGGTGAACATTAAGGCCAAGGTCAACGATTTCAAATCCGGCCCCCTGTAACATGATGCCGACGAGGTTTTTGCCGATGTCGTGCATATCGCCTTTTACCGTTCCCATGAGTATCTTGCCGCGTGGGCGTGCACCCTCACGGACGAGCTGCGGCTTCAGGATCTTGAGGGAAGCGTGCATGGCGCTGGCTGACTGAAGTACCTCGGGCAGGTCCATATCTCCACTCCGCATTTTCTCTCCAACCACCGTCATCCCGCCGATGAGCCCATCGTTGAGAATGATCTGCGGAGACACGCCCGCCTCAACCAATTGTTGCGTCAGTGCTGTAACCTTTTGAACTTGTCCTTGTTCCAAAAGCTGAGCGAGGTCGTGCAGTTCTTTCATGTGTTTCTTCTCGTCATGTTGGATGAGTGAATTCCCGAATCGCTTCCCTGATTCCGACAAGATGGGACAATGGCGTTCCATAGGGCACAATCGCCGTTCCAAGGATAAAGCCGGGATACCCGTTCGCCTCCTGAAGATATTTCAAAGCGCGACAGTGGACATTCTCTGAGGCTATACTGAGGAAATCTGTCGAGTCGATGTTTCGCCGGAATGCCCGTCGGGCCTTTGAGCACTTTACCAGAAACTCCTGGGCGTCTGCTTTTACATCACACAGAATATTGTTGGCGTCCGTCTCAAGATATGCATCAATGATCTTCGTTGTGTTGCCTCCAATGATTAACGGAACGTGTGCAACACCAAGCTGGTGGAAATGCTCGATGATCTCACGAGTAGGCCCAAGTACGAATTCGCGGTACATTCGAGGTGAAAGCAGATCCGGCGATGTCTGAGAATCAAAGATTACAGTGTTACAACCAAGCTCGATGAACGCGCGGCCATAACGTTTGATCGCTTCCGACGCAAATCGCATGAGATCTTTGACGAGACCGGGATGAGTGAGCAAGAGCATGAACAAATGCTCCGGTCCAGCAAGATGTGCCGCCAGCGAGAATGGCCCCGAGAGCGCACCGCGAATCGGGATTTCTTTCCCGAGTACTTTTACGATATTCCTTGCTACTTCGAGGTTGAGCGGCATTCTTCCATCTTTTCGAGGATCGGGCATCTTGAGTGAAGCGACATCTTCAGATCCCTGGAAAACGGCTCCCTCCGGGTCGATCGCCGGAACCGAGGTGTCTTCGCCTTCATAGTAAATCACTTTGCATCCAACCGCCTCAGCTTCCACATTGTACACGTCAATTCCAATCGTCAACGCATCGGGCTGCACACGTTCGTACTCTGCCAGAAGCGCTGTCGTCAGGAGATGCGCATCCCGGCACACTCTTGAAGGCGTTTCCCCAACGAACCAGGCTTTGTGTTCGTAGATTGCAGGTACAAACGGTACCTGATCCTGTGGTTCACACTTCAAGGCAAGTTCGAGTCTCTTGTTCATTTGTTCGCTTCACACCCTTTGCATCATAACGTTTGACTCGAGACTGGTAATCTCTTCCGGGCTTGAGCCTGCGATTTCCCACGTGCGCGCATTCGCAGCACCAGCAGCAGCCCCAAAGGCAAGACACCGCTCAAACTTCCATCCTTGCTGGAATCCATAAAGGATGCCGGCAATCATCGCATCACCCGACCCTGTGGGATTCACGGCCTTCACTGAAGGCGGTGTGATCTTCCAGTAGTGTCCCTGCATTCCAGCGTAGAAAGCGTGGCCCCCGTCGGTGAGAATGCAAAAACGTGCTCCCTTCTCGAGGAGGAGGCAAGTTGCGTTGATATAATCAACTTCACTGTTCAGGGGTCGCCGAAATGTTATCTCGAACTCACGTTTATTCGGCTTGACAAGCGTCGGCAGCGCTTTGAGGCCAAGTTCGAACGCAGAGCCGTAGGAGTCCAGAACACTCGGAATCCCGGCCCGGTGGGCGATGGTAATTGCCTCATAGAAAATGTCATCTGCCCCCTAGCCTGGCGAGCTTCCGCCGCAAACAACCCACGTGCTTCTTGAAGCAAGGTCGTTGATCTTCTTGTTGAGTTTGTGCACGGACTCTTGCTCGACACGGAGCGATGGTTCAAACATCGCGGTCCATGTCCCGTCAGGCTCACAGTACGTTATGCCCTCCCGGGTCATCGCCTGCGTTTGAACAAAGTCCTGCTCGATTGCTTCCTCACGCAGCAATCTGGAGACAATCGAACCGATCTCTCCCCCGAGAAATCCCGTTGCGACCGTTTTGATGCCTAATCGCTTCAGCTGGCGCGAGACGTTTATCCCCTTTCCGCCCGCAACCATTTCAATTTTCAATGCACGGTGGATCGTCCCGCGCTCCAGTCGCTCGATATAGACGGTCTTATCGAGCATGGGATTCAGTGTAATCGTCGTTATCATCCCTGCTGCCTCAAACACCTATTTCTGTTCTATCGTATCTTCCCAATACCTCCACTTCACATAACCGACTCTGTCAGGCGATCCGTCAAGCTGAAGCCCGTGCGTATCCCCCAACGCCTCCATGAGCGGTTTTCCTCTGTAAAAAACCCTCAGAACATTCGCCGCTGAGTACGTCACGCTCTGTTTGCTAACCATAGCAACGAGGTAATGTGCGTCTGTCTCAAAGTCACCGTACCCCACCTTGCCGAGTGAATAGAGATAGCGTGGACGAATGTCCTCACGTGCGACGTCCATGGCGAGATCCACTTTCACGCAGATAGAGGATATGCGGTCTCCACGGTTGAGTTGAATCCCAACGGCCTTATAAGGGACAGTCACGTCGATCAGTTTGATTCTTGATCTCAGATTCTCAATGTCAGCTCCCCGCCGATGAGGGATCAGCACCGTGACAAAGAGCTCTGTATCACCTGATTTATACTGACTCGAGATCGTCTGGTAGATGGCATTTTCTTTTTGATAGCTTCGCGAAATTGGCTCGACACCAATCGTCTTCGCGTACGCCTCTGGGAAAATTACGAGCAAGGAATAATCCGTTGGGAATTTGGTTCTTTGAATTGAATCTGTCACTACGTCAAAGTAGTCTTTTCCCTTGTCCAGCAAGTTCAGGGCATGCCACATGGTTGAGAAGGTGTAGTACCCCGAACGGAGAATCTTGATGGCATCGACAACGACAAACCAGCCCTCTTCTCTGACATAGGTGATGACCCGATCGGATTGGTACCCAAGCTCTTCGTCGATTACTCTCGTCCGGCTCATGTCGACTTCCTTAAGATTCAGGAAGTCGATCTTCCGGGTTCTGACCGCACGATACGCACCTGAGTTTTGAACAAACTCCAGGAGTGCCTGATGGCTATCACGTTTGCCCGCTCGTGCAACAAGCCGATTGTGAAAATAGTCTTGCCGCCAGGCTCCATATGGGCCGCTCGGAAGATCGCTACGGTAGTCAGCATCATGCAGGAGAACCGACCCTTCGCTCATCAAGAGAGGGATGCTGTTCTCATCCGCATGCCCGTGAGTCATCTTTTCCTCTTCGACGGAAATTGTCTGTCGCAGGAACTCTCGGTGGGTCCATCCCCCATCCCCCTCATCCCGGTAGTTAAGGAGCATATAGGTGCTCGTTGGCTCCCATCCGTTGCGGTAAACGATCTTCTTACCGACGACGTCTTCCAGCACTTCTTGTGAAAGGCTCGTCGGCTGTTTTGGTTTCACGGATTCGTCCGCCCACCGATACGCATCGGACAGGTAGTAAGCTTCACCCACACCTATTGGCACCCCGGTTTTCCTGGCTGTTTCAAAGGTGGTTTTTGCCGCCCACTTCAATTCCGGGTCCTTGTAGACTGCCGCTCCCTTCTCGAAGATTGCCACAAACCTCAGCGACTCCAAGCCCGACAACCATCGCGCATCGCCGAATTCCGGCACCGTACCTTGCGGACCAATGAGCTTCAAAAAGTACTGCAGATAGTATTTCGTCAGGGGTGAATCGAATAACTCTGTTTTACGGGTGGCATCTGCATAGGAGTAGAGTGCCATCAGCCATACCGGATGGTACACTGTCGCATCTTCAATTTCCCACTGCTTCATGCTGTCGTCCGCAAGAATGTGAGCCATTTGCTTCCACTTTACGGCATGAGGATGATTGGGAGACGCCTGAACCGCATAGATGAGCGCCTCTGCACGAAGCATGGCCCTGTTATGCGTGCCCCATTCTGGGAAAAAGAAGACGAAGTCGGCACTTCCCGCGATATCCTCTTCGATCTTGCGGCGCGATTGTTCGTCCAGAACACCGCTGTTTCGTATTCTGAGATATGCTCGAATGTACGGCGGCATAAAGAAGAAATTTGCTATCGCTGGAATACCATTAGCGTATTCTGCGCGCGTTTTCCAATAGTCTTTCGGATATGAGTTTCGGAGCTCGCCGTAGGAAACGAGCAATTCTGCGGTTCGCTTTGCGTAGATCTCATCCTTCGTCACTTCGTACAGAAACCCCAGCGTCCCAGCAAGATACACCGGAAAGCCCGGAGAATTGTAGCCCCAGAGGGGGCTCGGCTTGTAGTCCTGTTTCCACTTCTCGATGAGGCCTGGATTATCACGCCACCCTTGATCCGCCGCTTTCTTGATCTGTTCCAGATACAGAGACTTCTGGGACACGGCAGAGCTAAGACAAACGATACTGATGATAAGCAGTCTGCTGAGTCTGGTCATGGTGCGAGTCCCTTTGTATGTGTTTCAAATCCTTCGGCCATCGTGCAGCCCGACAGTCGTTACGTCCCCAGCAAAGCCCCCTGGTCAAGAGCAGCGCAGAGCGATGCCACATCGCCTATCTGTTCCCCTAGTTGAGCGGGGACAATGGTGCAGGCTTTTTTTGCCTGAGGCAGTGCTTCCTTCCGAAAGATCTCTTCTGCAACAGGTAAGAATGCCTCCCGAATGCGCACTCCGAGTCCACCGAGGATGATGCGTTCGGGATTCAAGAGGTCAGCGATCATTGCGAGTCCGCGGCCCAGGTAAAAGCCTGCCCGCTCGAACACTTGACGCCCTTCCGCCGAGCCGGCTTGATACGCCGCGTAAACATCCGACACTGTCGCTGACTCTGTCCAAAGTCGTGGGAACATTTGTTGAGCAAGCTTTGCCATACCCATTCCACTTCCAAATGCTTCCAGCGATCCCACTTTGCCGTAACAGAGCGGGCCGTCTTCCGAAACCCGGATATGTCCGATCTCCCCCGCGGTATCACTTGTCCCTCGGTACAGTCGTCCGTCGAGAATCAGTCCGGCTCCAAAACCCGTCCCCATCGTAAGAAACACAATATTGTGGAACCCTTTCCCTGCACCAAAATAGAATTCGGCAAGTGCTCCTGCGTTGCCATCGTGTTCCACATACACGGGCAGAGAAAATCGACTTCTGAGCAATTGTTTCAACGGAATGTCGTTCCATCCGGGGAGGTGGGGCGGAGACTGAACGACCCCCTCCAGGATGTTGAGGGGGCCACCAATAGAAACGCTGATCGCTTCGATGCGGTCAGACGTCGCAGAGATGGCCATCTGTATGGTAGACGACAATTCATCATAAATAGGCTGGAATCCTCGCTCGGGTGTGGTTGCAAATTGCTTTTTCCAGCGGATCTCTCCACGGTGAGTGCCGACGACAACCGCGGTCTTCGTTCCACCAATGTCCAGTCCAAGAATCATGTGGTCAAGAGCCTTTCGATAATTCTGACTGCCTGATGCAGCTGCTGTACCTCAACGTATTCTGAATCGGTGTGGGCTTGTGTGATATCTCCGAGACCAAGAACAACCGTCGGCACACCGACGTATTGGGGAGCCTTGAGAACGGCGTCCTTGCCGGCAAATACTGTACTTCCAGCGTATGCTTCTTTAGAAAATTGAGAACACGTTTGAATTCGGACGGATCAAACCGGCCGTCTTCCACGATCTGGAGAATCGTTGTGGTTGGCTCAACAACCACCTTCTGTGTGACAGATGTATAGGCAGCCTCGGCATCAGTGTAGTTGATCCAGCGGCCGTTATGATGGAGGCCGATGCAATAGCCCTCGCTATCTTCGAACTGTGCAACCATCATTGGTTTATCCCCCGGGGACCTGTTATTCTGTGAATGTATCGTGCATGCGGTTAGGCATTCTTCTTTTCCTTGAAGTACACCCCCACTGGATGTTGGTCGGCCAGTTTACAATGTAGAATGTGGGATTCAGATACGGCTGGAATTCCGGGTTCCTCTTGAAAAGGCCCAGGAGGTCCTCAATCATGTCCACCAGCATTGACCGAAATCAATCAAAGGGAAAATACCGCTCCCGATCCCAATGCGAATGGGATACCATGTAATATGTTGGTCTCATAAACTCTGGTACAGTGGGTCACACCGACAAAGGCTCGGGGTGAACTGCGCGAAAGATTACTCCAGATATCGATTGAGTGCTTGAATCGCGGTTGACGTGCCCACCGCTGAAACACAGCTTGCCGCGACAGTATTGGCAAGTCTGGCTGCTTTGAATGCATCCAGCCCCTTGAGCGTCCCCGCGATGAAGCCTGCAACGAAAGCATCTCCCGCCCCTGTTGCATCGACAACGCTCTTCACGTGCCACGCCTTCACATATCCTGATCGACGGCCATCGGAAATGTAACACCCCCGAGCACCAAGCTTAACGCCAACAACGTGCGGCGCGCCAGCCCGGAAGAGAAACTCGACGATTGCTTCGGGCGTCTTGCACCCCGTAATCCTCACCGCCTCTTCATAGCTGGGGACGAAGAAGTCGACGAACGGCAGGAATCCTTTCAGAGCCGATGTTGTAACACGCGGCGAGGCGGCACTATCGAGAAATAGTTTCAGCGACGTCTTTGCCTTGAGCGTGCGAAACAAGTGTTTGAATTCTTTCTCCGTCTCCGGCAGAAGACCGAGATAGCCGAAGGCAAGGATCCGTGCTTTTTGAAGCAGAGGAATGTAAGCCAGGACATCGCTCGCTCGAAAATGCGCCATGCATCCGCGCGTGTGAAGAAAGGTACGCTCACCATCTTTGCCGACACTGACCATGGTTGCTGACGTTTGGGCCTTGGCATCAACGATGACGCCTTCCGTGTCAATCCCAAACGTGCGATAGTGTTGCGTCACAAACCTCCCAAGCGAATCGTTGCCGACCCGCGTAATGGCCCCAACCCTGAAACCCAGTTTCGCAAGGTCAATACCGACATTCGAGACATTACCGCCGGTAGTAAGCGTGATGGAGTCAAGGAGCTTCAGAGCTCCACGTTTAGGTAGATTTCTCAGGTCAACGGGCCGACCGATGACATCGGCGACTGCCAAACCCGCAACTATAACATCGAAATGTTGAGGATGGTTCATAATTACACGGACTTTCGTTGTTTTCGTTTGAGATGATTGCGATCCGCAAAGAGGGTTCTCCCTCCTCTTTCGTACTTTTCAGAAGGTGTCTCGTCACTCCGTAATTTTGACTGCTTTGAAGTCCAGGGCCATCTTCTTGTTTTTGTACGTGATCGTCAACTTCTCACTTCCCACTTCAGCATGGAGGTATGGTCCTTCGAAAAGCTTCGTCTTTGAGAGATCGATCCTATTTCCATTCAGCATTCGTTTCTCTGGAAACGCAAACTCCATCCTATCCCCTCCAAGCGTTGCATACCGAACGGACACCGAGCCAGGATTGAGTGCAGCCTTTGGAACATGCCTTTGGAGTTTCGAGCGAAAACGCTCAAATGAATCGATTTCATCCTTCGACCTCACCTCGATGATGTAGCCGTTCTGGGGTTTGTGACTCCGCAAGCGCCAGTTTCCGGTCTCTTTGATTCGCTCGTTCTGCGGTTTCCCGATGTCGTTCAGGGTGTTTCCGTTTGCTTCGGCCTCCTCCTTCCACTCATACTCCTGCAATGGATACCAACCCACATAGGTATCGCCAGCCTTGCATGCAATCCAACCGGAGGGATCGACAATTCTCTCTTCGAGGTTCCTGGGGAAGAAACCATCGATGTGTTCAGTTGTTGTGCCCGGCTTGATATCATAGAGGACGATCAGCGTATTCTTATGCTGAAATGTCCGTTCATAGGGGGAACCACCGGTCCATTTGTCAGGATTGTTGTATGTTCCCTTTGAGGCTACCACATCTGCTATAAGCGTTTTTACTTCTTCCGGAAAGAACATGCCGACCTCTGTCGCCGACCAGTATGGGTGAAGACCAAAGATCGTCGTGTACGGCCGACCATAGGTGTACCGCACCCCCCATGTATGTTGCTGGATTGGCTGCAGGATGCCCCCCTGAAGGGATCCAATGCCATAATCCTTTGTGATGTAGGAATATTTATAGACCGGCGGATTTTTCTCAGGACCGAAACGGATGACATTCCGAACGCGTTTACGCTCTTTGTGGATATAGGTCTTACTTCGATCGACAGCAATCGAATAAATGATCTCGGGGAGCCGATAGTTGGAGAGGGCCGGGAGGACGACCCATCCCATATTCGACGGTTCACCCGTGCCGAAATAGAGGTACGCAAACCCGGATGCCCCGGAGAGGAGGGGCTTGTAGACCGCCGGCTGATAAATTCTGCTGTAGCCGCCAATGTATTGGCCATCGAGATGCTCCGCTGCAAAATCCGCAAAGATATAGTCCGCCATCATCATGCCGCGTTTTTGCATCTCAGAGTCCTGAGCAAACTGCGAAAGAAGAATCATCGGCATCGCGTATTCCGGAAAATAGTCAGGTGAATCGAACTCGCCCTGCCCGATGGTCGTCGAGATCTTCATCCAGTGAATGAGGTAGTCTTTTGCGTCCCGAAGGTTTTCATCAGAGCTCTTTCCGTTATACCATTCCGACCCGGGCAAATGAGGCCACTGCTCTGCTGCAAGGAACAGGGCAGAGTAGTACATACACCAGTGATTTTCGGTGTCGCCGCGATACGGAGCATACGTCTTCCAGGCGTTGCGATTAGCAGCCTTCGCCTCAGCCGACATCTTATCCTTGCCGTGCAAGTATGTTCCAATCGCCGGAATCATCCAGAACATATCCCCGCGCGGATCACGGAGCAAGTCGATGAACATCCTGTCCGCTTGAGCGATGTCTTTGTCGTGCGCGTATCGTGTCGCGATCTGATAATAGCCTGGCGATTGCATCGTATCATAGGCCGATGTTACGAATGCGACACGCTTCTCGAACTCTTTCAGATACGTCTCGCGGCTCAGGACTTGTGCATGGGCGCTCTGCAGAGCAGTGAGAACCAGGAGCAATAATAACCTCTTGCCGTTCATTGTCAGCAATTCCTTGTTAGAATGGTTGTACTGTAATTGACCACACCTCTGAGCCGTTCAATCCAACGTTATGCCAACTGTCACCACCATCCACCGATTCAAAAACTCCGCCCCAGATCGTGCCGGCATACACACGATTGCTGTTGGTTGGATCCACTGCAATGGAGTGCACGTTCAGATTTGTGATGCCGTTGTTGGTGCGCTTCCAGCTTCGGCCGCCATCAGCCGACTTGTACACTCCGGTGACGTATCCACCTGCATAGAGTACTTCAGGGTTGCTCGGATCGAATGCGATCGTATAGAAGGTTGAATGATCCAGCCCTGCCTCGACCTTCTCCCAATATCGACCGCCATTGCGTGTGACATAGATACCGTTCTCGTCGGTGCCTGCAAAAAGCACGTTGGGGTCTTTGGGCTGCTGCACCACAACTCTCACTCCGCCAACGCTCAGGCCCGTTCGCCGCCAGGAATTTCCCCGGTCCTCACTCCTATACACGCCATCTTCGGTGGAACAGAAGAGAATATTCGAATTCGTGTGATCGATGATGACGGTGGAAGTAAATTTCTCCTGGATACCGTTGTTGCATTCCACCCACGTTGCTCCTCCGTCGAGCGTCCGGAAGACTCCATGCGGTGTCGCGCAGACCATATAATCGGGAGTCGCATCATCGATCGTCACGCTGAGGACTTCTGTAACCTGCCAGCCCGTTGTAATCCTCCACGTCTTTCCCCCATCGTCCGACCTGTGAACTCCGTTGCCGGCGGCAACGCAAAGCACCTGGCCACGTGATGGCGTGTGCATGGCAAGTCCGAAATCCCGGATAGTCTTGGGACCCACATGGTGCCACGCCGTGTCATCCGTCGTGCGGTGATAGTACAGACCGGTCTCCGGGTTCGCGGCCCCAACTACAAAGAGTTTTGTCGACAATACCGCAGCATAGACCGTCGATTGCTGGGACAGAAGCGTAGCTGGAGGTATAAGAAAGGCAAAACCGACGACGGCCAGAAGCAGAGGGGCCATTTTCCGATGCCCGCGTTGACTGGATTGTTCGTGATCTATTATCATACAATGTACCTTCTTCAAGGGTAGAGTTCGATTTGTTTTACATGGCACCCCTTAGACCTTCTCATGGTTATTCTTTGTTCAGAATCGTTTTGATTTCGACAACCGAATGATGTTCGACCGATTGTACCATTGCTTCGATGACCGCAAGTGCTCGAAGTCCCTCCAGCCCTCCTGTTTCGGGTTGACTTCCACGGAGAATGCAGTCACCAAACTCACGCATTTGCAGAATGTAGCTTCCTGCTCCTTCTAAGCTGTAGTCTTCTTCTATGGTTTCCTTAAGTTCGCCGCTCTCCAACGTGTCAAGCCGAAGTTTCAATGGAAAACAATGTATAGTGCCTTTTGTGCCGTAAATTCGCACAACGTACGCATCCTGGGAAACATAGTATGATGTCAGCGAAAAAGGAATTCCATCCTTCAACTGGAGTATGGCTGCTGTCGAATCATAAGCCTCATTGGGCATTGCGATGTTCGCGGCGAAGCAACTCACGCGTTCGACGGGCCCAATGAGGTATTCCACCGTATCCACGAAGTGGATTCCAAGCTGCATCATCGGCAGAAGAGCACACGTCCTTCGGTCTGCCTTCCACGCAGGCAGACCGGGCTGCAACCCGGCGGGGCGCGAAAGGTTTGCCTCAACGGCGACGATCCGACCGATGCGATGCTCATCGAGCAGTTTCTTCGCCCGGCGGAAAACCAAGCGGCGGCGCGTGTTGTGGCCGACCATGAAAACCAAACCAGCTTGCTTCGCCTGAGCGATCATTGCGCGTGCCTCTGCTATCGTGTTTGCGATCGGCTTATCCACGAAAATATGTTTCCCGGCCTTCACCGCTTTTTCCATTTGCCCGGCGTGGAGGTGATTCGGGGTAACAAGGGCAACGGCATCGACACTGGGGTCACCAACAAGTTGATCATAGCTTGCCGCAGCGGAAGCGTTAAATTCCCTGGCCACTTGCTCGTTTCCCGCCGTATTGATGTCAAAGCATGAAACAAGCTGCAGGTTGCCCGAATCGCGAATTGCATTCACAATTGTTCTGCCGTGATTGGCGATTCCAGCCTGCGCTACTCGTACTTTTTTTTCTGTCATCGTAAATTATTCTCGCGCGTAAGTTGTTCAATGAGGTTACCGCCTTCAAGGATGCCAATGTGAACAATGAATTCGCGTCTTTCACCCGGCTCGAGGAATTGCAACGTTCCCCGCTCCCGTTCTTTTGCACGCCCCTGCACCCAGCAGTTGGCCGGTTCCAAACCCAGGACATACTCTCCCACACCGACCATTTTCCACTGAATGAACTTGGGCAGTTCTTTTTGCCGGTACTGAATGCAAAGACCGAGCTCAAGCTTCTTGTTGACCAGGAGAACCGACGCGATTCCTTTGTCATCTGCAGCAAGGTCATGGAAGAAGACCTGCTCCTTGTATCCCGGGATCGGAGAGGGGAACTTTGTCGCAGTAGCAACTCCCTTGGTGGCTTCAGCATCCCTGGGTACGAATGATTTCGCGTTCAGCAACAATTGTGCGCCATCATCAAGAAGCGGCCAGCCCAGGTTGATATGATACAGCATCATCAGGGGCGATTGATATGATCCTTCGTTGACAACAGTATCGCGCAGGGTGATCATTGAATTTCCAAGCTCCACCTCGACGGTCCGGTAAAGCGCAAGGTTGTGTCTGAAAAGAAGATTTTCGCGCATCACACCGTTAACCTTGAAGGTACATTGGTCGCCGCTCCACTCGGTCGTTGTCCCAACATGCTCGGCGGGGGTGTTGGACAATCGTCCATGCATGCCGAGTTCTTCACCATCGTCAATACTTGGCGCACCGAGATGTGTAAGTCCACAACCCGTCATCAAGCCGCCGGGGAACGACCGGGACCATCCAATTCCGTGCGGATCATAGTAACTCGGATGGACGTCTCCATGCGGAGATCGCCAGGTGAGCGCTATGCCCTTATATTCCGCGACAGAAATGTCCATTCCACGGTCAAGTGAAATCTGAAATCGCAGTCCTGACCCGCTTCGAACATCGGCAATGCGTACGCCCTCTTCCGGACCATCCTGGAGTTTCATCATCCGCACACCTGCTACCTGTGAGAGCTGGCCGACGCGTTGTTCAATATCGGTCCTGCTATACTGTTTCCCGTAGAGTATAGCCATCGCCTCACCTTCTCTAAATTTTCATTTCAATACTGATCCCTTTCTTCGGAGGGGGAAGCTTCAATACCCCGTTCACCAGCGGTACATGCTTTCCATTCACAAGAGCCATTGCCTCTTTCTCCGCCCGGGTGATAGTCAAATCAATAGTTTGCCCGCGAAGGGTGAGTGTTGCCTTTGCTTTGTCCAGACTGCTCATTAGTCGCGGATGAACAATCAATTCGTTCTTCGTTGGACGCACGCCGAGAAGATGGTAGACGAAGAATATCGCAAGCTCCGCCCACGTCCAGGGAACGATACCAAGGGGCGGCACCGGTCGGTCGGCGTAACTCTCGAACCAGGCTCCCGCCCTGCCCCCTGGCGCTCTGAGCAGCCAGTCGAGCGACCGCCATGCTTTTTCATCGTTGCCTGCCTCAAAGTACGCCCGGACAAGATACATCGTTGGAAATGGCCACGAGCCTGGAGAGTCGGGCTCCGACGTAACATTGTAGCGGGCATAACCACCTGTCGTCCACCGCTGGTTCCAGAGCTGCTCCATGGATTCAAGGGTCTTTGCCGCAGTCGGGCTCTTCGGGTCAATCAGGCCAAGTATGATCGGGTAGACACTTGCTGTGTCAGGATCGCAGTAGGAAACCTTTTCCACGTTGAGCGGGACGCCGGGTGGCATGGATTTCCGGTTTGGCGGCTCGAAGGTCGTCTGAACGTCGCCATTAGGGAGGAGACGCTTGACGAACATCCCATTGCGCACAAAGGAGAACTTTGGGTCGTGAAGGAACGAGCTCTTCATCTTGGCCGACGCCTCAAACCACGTTCGTGCGCTCGCGGGGTCTTTCATGTGGCGTGCGATGTCTGCAGCGAGCTCCAATCCTACAATGTTCCACACCTGGTACGCCAGCTCATATCCTTCTTTCACGCCAAATCCCGGATCGCGCTCCCAAAACTCCCGGGAGTTTTTCAGGAGACCCGTGGCAGGATTCAGAAACTCCGGCCTTAACACATAGTTCGCGACAGCTTTGATCTTTGGCCAGTCATGCCTGATGATCGAATCGTTCCCGGTCCAGATCCAATGTGTCCACAAGCCGTACAGCAATTCACCGTTTTGGTCAAGCTCAATCGTTTCGGGGGGCCGGTGACGGCTTGCGTCACGTGCACGCCCATCGCCGTCCACAGAGCGATCGAGGATACGGCGCAGCGAGACTTCTGCAATGTCGGCATGACCGCACATGACGCTTCCCGCAGCAACCATGCTCTGGTCACGAACCCACTCAAAGTTGTACTGCCAGATCCCCGAATCCATTTTCCCCTTCTGAGAAACAGCAGCCCGCAATCCCGTTGAGGAGCTCTGAAAGAGGTGATTCAGCCCTGCGTTGTTCGTATCAACGAAGGTGCGCTGGCCCCAGTACGTTTTCGTTTCCTTTACCATTGCCGGGAGACCCTTTTTCTCAAACCTCGCCCGGGGCAAATTAAGGGTCAAGACGACGATCGAGGTTTTCTTCCCTCCCGAAGGAATTTCTCCAAACTTGATATTGAGGTGTCTGTCGCCGGGTGTTGCCTCATTCAGACAGAACATCTCCATTGTTTGATATCCTGTTGCGGCCAACGTCGCGCGCTCCCGGTCAACATAATACTCGTCAAACAACATAAGATTCGGGTAGAGAAGAATAATGCCGTCGGCATGAACTGACGCTGCCGATTTATTTTCAACCGTCACTGTCCTCACGAGGGCTGAATCGTTGATGGGACACATCAGCTCTTCCCGAATGCGGCAGTCGCCAGCATTCCACTCCAGGATAATCGTCGGAATGCGATCTGGATGCTCCCGCCGGACGGTCGAATTCTCATATTCCGGGCTGTAGTTTTTCCCGTCAACAACGAGGCTGAACCTCGTGTTTTGCAGGCCTTGTTCCGGATGGAAGAGATATGTGCTCATCTTCCTGCAGAAATGCTCGGACGACATGAAAAGCAAACCACAGTGGGTCCCGGACTCCGGCTTCGGCGATGTCTGCAGCGCAGTCAGAATCAGACCATTGCCAAGGAGGTAGTACTCAAGTCCGAAGTTATTAGTTCGAAAGTCTGGATGGATTTTCTGTTCATTGACAGGTGGAGTATCCTGTGGTGAACCGAGGCTCGGCCGAAGTGTTGTGGCAACAGCTCCTGCACCAAGGTATTTCAGAAAATCCCGCCGTTCCAAGCTCATGGTCAAACCTCTCTCTTGCTGTAGATCTCCGTCAGGTACCGTTTCAGAGTGTCCACGTTTTGCCTTGACTTTTCGACAAGCGGCAGGCAGTGGGTCTCAATCGTTACATGGTTGACAATTCCGTCGCGCACCAACGCTTCTAGTTGTCCCTTCCAGTTAACAGCCCCCTCGCCAACCGGTACACAACGGACGAGCGCCCCTTCTTTTGTATCCTTCACATGCACGTTTGCAACGAACTTCCTGATTGCCTCGTACCCCTCCGGGAACGGTCGCTCCGCTGTTCCATGACCGTTACACGGATCCCAGTTCGCCCTCAGGTGTGGCGAGTTCACTGTATCGATAAGCTTTGCCGTATCGGCGCCAGAGTCGCACCAGAAGCCCGGCTCGTTCTCAATCGCCAGTCGGATGCATTCGGTTCGAGCCTTCTCCGCGGCACGAGCCATCATGTCTACTGCACGTCGGAAAGTGCCCGAACTTTCGTTCGCCTCTCTCTGGAAACCAAAAACAATCACGAGAGGCGCTCCGAATTCCCCGGCAAGAGCCAATGTCCGCGGAAGTGTGTTGGTGAGTTCTTCTTCCAGTTTTGACAGCTGAGAAAGCGGAAGTTTAAAGATCCCGGGCGAAAGCGCCGTGATCTTGAGCCCATTGTCTTTCACAAGCTGCTGAACTTCCCGCAGTTCACTTTGATCGACGGCTGGAATGCGGCCTGTTTTCAGCACTCGTATCTCGAAGATCGAAATTCCCCATTCCGTTCCATGTCGAACTGCCTCCCGAAAATCAGGCGAGATCTCGTCGCTGACGAGGCCAAGTGCAAGACGATGCATGTGAATGCCCTTTTATGGTTTTGAATCCGGGGGACAGGCTGTGGGCACCCCACCTCTACGACCTGTGGACAGAATTCACTTACCTAGTCCTCGCCCACGGCTTTTTCATAGCCGATGCGCCTAGAAATCGCTTCTGCCTCACGCTTAAGAACCGCGATCAGGCTCTCGACAAGCTTCTTGTCTTTGCCGCTGCGAGCGGATTGAATGGCGGTCATCAGCGATGCGACAACCCTTCCTGTGTGATCCCGGATGGGAACCGCAACAGCGCAAAGATCAGGTTTGTATTCCCCGTCGGCGATGCCAAAGCCCCGGCGGCGAATTCCCTCCAAGCGCTTCTTGAGTTTCGACGCGCCGGTAGTCATCTTTGGCGTGAACTTCTTAAGCCCGCGACGTTCGATCATCTCATCAACCGCCTCATCCTTCATGTCGGCCGTGATGACATTGATGGCGAGGGCGCGAGGTGTATCCCCTTCTCAATTGTAAAACATCCACTGCGCGCTTGTCAGGCGGTGTTGGAATCAATATCTACAAGCGTGTACGGACCCTTCGGGATTACGGCAATCGTTGCGTCCGAGCCAAATTTCTGCAGGCCCTGTTGTATCGCCTCTTCGACGCTCGACGCTGACTGAACGAAAAGCTTTTCCTTTTCATCGTTGCGGACCCCACGAGACACTACGACAACGTCTGCGTGGCGGGTCGCCTTAGCACATTCCTGCAGCTGCCATTGATCAACTTCAACCGGGTTCTTATGGATCCATTGCTCAAACTCATCCGCCGATTGAAATCGCGTTGCCATCGCGCTAAACCGTCCGCTCCCCAATCCCTCCGCACATTCCGCCGCCAAGATCAGCATCCCTCCTTTTTTCAACACCGGCAGTGCCGCCGTCATCCCTTTGATTGCCTGATAGTACGTCAGATCGAGCGGAAAACCGGCACACGTCGTGACAACAATGTCTGCCGGCTCCTTGACTGTGGCGCACACAGATCGTCGCACAGCCCCCACACCTGCAGCGTGCGCCGACTGCGCATGACCCGCAAACACACCGGTGATATTCTTGTCTGCATCGAGTGCTACGTCAAGCATGAAATGATGGCCGGCCATGCCCGCAATCTCGAGCAACTCGTGGTGCAGGGGGTTATTGTCAGTAGATCCTTCGCGACACAACGGATTGTCGAGGAACGATGGGCTGTGTAGGACCTTGATCGTCTCTTCACCAGCACAACCAATAGCAACCATCTTGCGCCCACCGGAAAACCCAGCCATAAGATGCGGCTCAATAAATCCCACCGTGATTTTGAGGTCGGCTTCACAGTACCGCCGGTCGATATGGACGGGTGTGTTTCTCTTTGTGCGGCCGAGCCATGATTGCTCCTCGGGGATATTGGCGCGATGGTCGACAACACAATAGCGGCGGACGATGTCCGATCCGAGGATATGCTCACGTTCCGCTGTTGTGCTCACCCGATGGAGGCCTGTTGCTATGAGAATGGTAATATCATCACGGTGCACGTCATTGCCTTCCAGAATCCGCAGCATCGGAGGCAGCAGTTGTCTATTCGGTACCGGCCTTGTGATATCGCACACCACGATGCAGACCGTCTTCGCCTGCCGGGCCAGATCATCGAGAGGTAAAGACCCTATCGGATGATGAAGGGCCTGTTGAATCGACTCTCCCGGGCGATCAATCGGGGGCGTACCCGCGATAGTGAGAATTTTCGCCAGGTTTCTCTCAGGCACCTCCACATCCAGACCTTCCCTGCCATATGCAAGGTGAATCTTCATGGTGCTGTTCTGACCTTCCGATAGATATGCATGTCCCTGATCGTGCCTCCCTCAATGTCACAGGGCCTGTGAAGCGAGAGCCCGCGCTTCTGCGTCGTTTCTCTCCGCACGCTTGCCGAGCAACCAGAGCATCGATCCAAACCCTAACAAGATCGCCACCATAGCGGTTACCGCAACGAACTCAAGCTGCTCCAGTTTGGTGAAATAGGACATCGACACAAGAATGCCCAAAAGGATGATCGTCCGACCAACAAGCGGCATGGTTGAGACCTGCCTTCTTCCACCGGCATACACCTCCTTCGCAACATCGACCGGCGTGTCGATTTTCTTGAAGAATTGCTCGATCATCTTCCTCTCTTCCTCTTTCTCCGTCGAAAACAGTTTTGCGAAACCATAGAGGCTCACACCAAGTACAAGGGCGCTCACAACAGAGAGAGACCTTTGCCATTGGGGGATGTCACCGACGGGTGTATTATAGAAGAGAGCCGCCATCACTATTGAAACAAGACCGGCAATGAGGTACAGCGCGACCTTGTTCGTACGATAGAGTCTGGCTGTCCAGTTTGATGTGCTGAAGATTCCAAACGTCATCGCAAATGCAAGATACACCTGCGGTCCAATATCCCACCCAAGAACGTATCGGGCCGTCGCACCAACGATCAAACCCCATGTAATCGCTCCGACTGCAGACCACTTTGGAACCTTCCGGAAGATCAAACCGAACGCAAGGGGAACAATCACCGGAATATTGAACAACGTGAAGAACACCTGCATCAGGTTGAAGATGCCGAACTTGCTCTGCACGAAGAAAACAGCAAGCGACATCACTATGATGCCGATGGTCAACGCTGTGATGCGGCCTGCCCTGAGGAGCTGTTTATCGTCAAGATTGGGACGGAAAACGCCCTTATAGATATCATGCGAGACGATGGAGGAGACCATGTTGTAGACTGTGCTCAGGGTTGTCATCGTTGCAGCGAGCATTGCCGCAATGAAAACCCCAATCAATCCGTGCGGAAGAAGCTTCATCACAAGCCCGACAAAGACAAGATCTTGTGGGTTCTTTCCGATGAATGGCTTAAAAAACTCGACTTGAGTCAGATCCGTCCAGTAAATCTTCGCGACCAGCGGTGGAATACCGAATACCAGCGGCGTGCAAAGGGCGAGCACCGCCGCCATTTTTCCTACGCGCTTGGCGCTCTTCTCGTCCTTGACAGAGTAGAAGCGTTGTGCTCCGCCGGCCGCAAAGCCAAGCGACGTGATGATGAGGATGGAAAGAAGCCAGTGCTCTGTGTAGTGAACGTCGTTGTAGGTGTGATCGAACGAGATCGCTGGAAGTTTCTCAAAGAGGTTGCCGACACCGCCGATGAGGTGAAGACTCAGGGGCATCACGATGAATGTGATCCCCATAAGAATGACCCCTTGAACGACATCCATGGCCATGTCGCCCCACAATCCACCCAGAAAATTATGGAGCATGACGATGCTGCCGATCATAATAACAATCACTGTGAGATCAATTCCGATGATGGGGGCAAAGAGCTTGCAGGTCGATGCAAGTTGAACACCAGCAGAGAGCGTGAAGTTTGTTGCGATGACCCAGCTCAGGAATTGCTGCGTGGTGATATTGAACCGCGTCACGGTGTATTCAAGCGGCGAGATTGACCGGGTGCGGCGCCACTTCGCAGCTGTAAGGCTCGAACCAATTAAGTACGCGATCGGACTGCAGGCAAAATAGAGCGTCGTAAACCACCCCGTCGTATAAGCGAATCCAGCAGCGCCAGTAAACAGCCACGCGCTGAAGTTCCCCATATACAACGATATGCCAGACATCCACCACGGGATCATGCTGCCGCCGGTAAAGTACTCTTTGCCCCCTTTGTTCACCTTCATGAAAAAGAGACCTATTCCCATGATGATGAGGAAATAGGTGAAGACGACAACCAGGTCAAATGTGCTGACTGATTTCATGCCGCCTTCGGTCCCTCGTTCCCGATCGCCGCCAGGTGCATGATCGCCTCCTGGCTTGCATCGGCACGCTGAAGCTCGCCGGTGATTCTTCCGTCGCGCATCACGTAAATTCTGTCCGCCAGCCTGAGGATCTCGGGCAACTCGGAGGAAATAAGAAGTACAGCAACGCCGTTTGATGCGAGGGAAAGAATAAGATTATGGATTTCGGCTTTTGCCCCGACATCAATGCCGCGCGTGGGCTCGTCAAGGATCAGGATTGACGGCTTGAGCCAGAGCCATTTTGCAAGAACCACCTTCTGCTGATTCCCACCGCTGAGTGTTGACACCTCTGCTTCCTCTGACGACGATTTGATCGAAAGCTGCTCGGAGCTGATGCGAGCAAGGCTTGTTTCCGATGATCCCTCGATGAAACCGAATCGTGAGAGCAGTTTCAAACCCGTGAGCGAGATGTTATGTTTGACCGACTGAATGGAGATCAGACCTTCACCTTTTCGGTCTTCGGGCACAAACGAAATTCCCCGCCGAATGGCATCCTGCGGGCTCTTGATATCGACAAGCTTACCGTCAATATAAACCCCGCCCGCATCAATTCTGTTCAAGCCGAAGATGGCTTTCGCAACTTCGCTGCGACCGGACCCGACCAGCCCGGCAAGCGCAACGATTTCGCCTTTTTTCACGTTAAGGGAAACGTCCCGTACGCGCACAGCAGCCTCCGTAACAATGAGGCCGTGGACTTCCAGCTTCACGCCCTTGGATTCTTTGGCTTTAAGAGGTGCGGCACTCTCCTTGATCTCCCGCCCCACCATCATGCCGATAATCTCACGCTCGCTCGTCTTCCCCACCTCCACGGTCCCGACGTACTTTCCGTCCCGGAGAACACTCGCTCGATGGCAAAGTTCAAAGATTTCCTTCAGACGGTGAGACACATAGACGATCGTTAATCCGCCGGCGTTCAATTTCTTGAGGAGATTGAAGAGAATCTCGGTCTCACGCTCGGTGATTGACGCGGTTGGTTCGTCGAGGATAAGGATTTTGGTCGAGAACGCTATCGCGCGCGCTATCTGGACGAGCTGGACTTCAGCAGGGCTCAGGTCTGCGAGCAACACTGTAGGAGAGATCGTCAGTTCAAGTTGTGCAAGGATGTCCTTCGTGCGCGCATTGAGCGTGTTGAAATCTACAAATCCCAGCCTGCGTGTTGGTTCTCGGCCCAGAAACACGTTCTCCGCCACGGTCATATGTGGGACAAGGTGCGGCTCCTGATAAACCGTGCTGATTCCCTCCCGCTGTGCATCGACGGCCATTCGAAATGTCTTCTCAACGCCGCCAACAGAAAGGCTGCCGGAATCTTTCTGGAGAACACCGGAGAGAATGCGCATCAGCGTTGATTTGCCAGCTCCATTCTCGCCGATGAGAGCATGAATTTCTCCCTCCCGAACGGAGAAGCTGACACCGTCAAGTGCAGTCGTGCCGCCAAAACGCTTCACAACATTCTCAAACCGAACACTCTCAGTCATTTCAAATCCATCCTGATCAAAAACGATTCCTCATTCAACACGCTGGCGATCTTTTTACCCTGCGACGGGTCCTGATTTCAGCCTGTTGCGGATTCTGCTGCGCAATCAGCGAGCCCACAACGAGGGGTTTTTTGCCATGACGTCCAAACCCACAGCGAGCACAACGGTGCCTCCCCACACGACAAGCTGCAACCAGTTTTCAAGGCTTGTATAATCCATGCCCTGGATGACGGTCGCCATGATAAGCCCGCCAGGAAATTTGTTCATGCTGTTCCTCGCGATGGATTTTTACTCATGCATAACCCGCTTCAACGGTTCCTGCCAGAGGTTATATGCTTCGAGATAATTGTCCTTCTTCGCGTCGGGTTCAACGCATTGGATGCGCGCAAGCCCTTTAAAAGCTTCTTTCACCGAGGGCACAAGCCCCGCCCCAACTGAAGCTGCGCGCGCCGCACCTTGCGCACCATCCGTGTTGTACAGTTCAATCGTGACACCAGCTACCGACGCAAGGGTTCTACAGAATACTGAACTCAGAAACATGTTCGCCGAGCCTGCTCTCAGGACCCTGGGCTGAATTCCCAACGACTGCATAATTCCAATGCCATATTTGAAGGCGAAGGCTACGCCTTCCTGGACAGCTCGCAGCACTTCCGGTTTTGCATGGACGTTGAAATTCAACCGATGAACCATCGCTCCGATATCCCTGTCACCCAGCATGCGTTCAGCCCCATTCCCGAACGGCAAGATGGAAAGTCCCTTTGATCCGATCGGTGCCGTTGCCGCGAGCTGATTCATCGCGTCATACGTGAGATGCTCATCCCCCATCAGTCGGCGGATCCAACTGTTGGAGATTCCGCTGCCGTTGATGCACAGAAGAATTCCAACGCGGGGATCCTGCAGTTGGTGATTAACATGCGCAAATGCATTGATACGCGACTGAGGATCACAGTTTAACGAACCGCTTACTGCATACACAACGCCAGAAGTACCGGCTGTGGCCGCAATCTCTCCCGGCTCGAGCACGTTCAACGAAAAGGCATTGTTGGGTTGGTCGCCTGCCCGGTACGACACAGGAATGCCTGCCTTCAAACCCAACTCCCGAGCAGCCCTTTCCGTGACGTACCCCTGAAGCCCAATCGAAGGTACTGTTTCCGCCAGGAGCTCCTCGCTCAGGTGGTAGTAATCCAAGACCCTTTCTGCAACTGTGTGGTCGGGGAAATTCCACAGGATGCCTTCTGATAATCCCGAGGCTGTGGTTTTGAATTCTCCAGTGAGCCGAAGCGCAATATAATCACCGGGCAGAAATGCTTTGTAGGCTCTGTTATAGATTGACGGCTCGTTTTCCTTTACCCAGCAGAGCTTCGACGCCGTGAAGTTACCCGGCGAGTTAAGCATTTCTTGCAGACAAAGCTTTTCCCCAATGCCAGAGAATGCCTTCCTCCCGATTTCTGTTGCGCGGCTGTCGCACCAAATAATTGAGGGACGCAGTGAGACTCCGTTTCGATCGACCAGGACAAGACCATGCATTTGATATGAAATTCCGATGGCACGAATCTCCTGAAGAGAGATTGTAGCCCGTGACGCGGCAAGGGCGGTCACACCCTTCACCGCGTTCCACCATGATTCGGGCTCCTGCTCTGCCCACCCGCGAACCGGAGAGTGAATAACCATCTCCTTGTCGGGATACGACGCCGTCGCAACAACGCCGCCGGTCTCCATATTCATGATCGCAGCCTTCACGAACGAACTACCAACATCATAGCCAATGGCATACATGGTCGCTACCCTTTCCAGGCCGTTCGCACAGCTTCCAGAGTGCGGTCGACCTCTTCGTACATGTTGTAGATATGCGTCGAGACGCGAAGCGCGTTCAATCCCCCCTCCCCAACGCCACGCGTGCGAAGTTTATACGTGCTCAAGTGATTCTGAAGGTCGCCGTTGGACAGCTTCTCATGTTTAAACGTGATGAGTGCGCTTCGCTCTGCATCGCTCGCGGGCGAAAGGACTTTGATGTAAGGAATTTCATGCAAACCCTTGAACAAACGCGTCGAAAGAGCCTGGTCCCGCTTCCACACGTTTTCCATGCCAATTTGTTGAAGGAATTTGATTGCCGCCCCCAGTCCAAATCGAAGCGGAATGCTGACCGTTCCATATTCATAGCGTTGTGCTGTCGGGTGAAGGTTGAGTGACCCTTTCGCTAGATCAAATCCGTTATCAGAGTATGCACCGACAAATTTCGCCCGAATCACATTGAGCATGTTTTTCCGAACATAGAGCAAGCCTGTTTCCTTCGGGCCGAGCAGCCACTTATGACCACTGGTGGCATACGCATCACACCCGAGTTCATGCAGGTTGAATGGAAACATGCCCGCTGTTTGCGCCCCATCAACAAAAAACCAAATATTCTTGCTCTTCGCAAGCTCCGAGAGGACCTTGATTGGCAAAATCTGCCCCGTGGTTGTCGTTACATGGGGCACGCTGATGAGCCGTGTTCTCTTTGTAGTCAACTTCTCGATTCGATCGACATTTTCCTTGGCGGACTCCGTCGACGGCTCAAAGAGCTTGATCACAATCCCTTCCCGCTGCAGTAATGCCAGCCAGGGAACGGAGTTGCCGACATGCTCATGGGTTGTCGTAATTATCTCATCGCCGCTCTTGAGTGGCAGGCCATTACAGACAATATTTATTCCTTCCGTCGCGTTGCGCGTGAACGCCAGCTCATCAGTATCACAGCCAAGGAGTTGCGACGCGGCTGTTTTGACATCCTTCCAGAGTTCCTCTGAATGACCGGTCTCCGCGATCTTCTCCAGCTCGTCCATCTTTGCTTTCACCGCATCAATAACGGCGTAGGGAGATGCACCCAACCCGCCCGTATTCAGGTACGCACGCTCATCGGTGAGCGGAAACTGCAGGCGGACAAACTTCCAGAACTGTTCATCGTCCGGGTTAACCGCCGGCCACGCGTCCGATGGCTGGGCAGCCATAGCAGTCTTAACTCCAAAACCCGGCAGACTCGCCATGGTCCATGCACTAATCACGGTCCTGAAGAAATCGTTTCGTTTCATTGTTTTATCCCGCGATACTGAAATCGATTTTGATTGTCCCCTTCGATGGATAGGGGATAGAAAGCATTCCGTCTTTGATTGCCAGCGCTTTCTCCATCACCGGCAGGAGTCGCTTCACCCACCGATCATCGCCGGTTGCTTGCTAGGCCAGGTAGGCCGCTTTAATGAATCGAAACTCGGCATCGGCTTCGACCGGGACGCGAACGTACTTTGCCCAGTTTTCTTTCTCGCGCGGAACTTTCTCGGGCGTCATGGTGAAGTAGTCGAAGAGCCACCCCTTTGCCAATTGCGTTTCGGCAAAATGGTTGATGATGCTCTCCATGTCGGTCTCCCAGTACCTGAATCCGCGCATCATATCCGAATAGTCGCGTATCCAGAGGCTAGATGTATCCGGCGTGCGATATCCACGAACCTTCGTCCCGAACATATTATACTTGGTGATACCGTTCTGGAGGAACTTCTTGATCCTCGGATAGAGCACGTCAAGCCGGGGATGACCGCAGCGGAGCGTCGTTTCCTTTATTGGTATTGATTGTCTGATAATACAGCCATGTCAAGAGAGTTCGGGGAGTTGCCACTCATGCTTCGTTGGTGGTATGCCATACCGTTTGCTTGCTTCCCTCACAGCCTCAAGGTTCTCGATCGAAAAGTTTGGCACGATATTGAATCCGTCACCCAGAATGATTCCACCAAAGGGCGCAAGCGTTTCAAGGATCTTCATTGTTTCTTGTTCGACGTCGTGGGGTGTCCCTTGGTACAGTATCATCGGATTGACGTTGCCATGAAGAAGGACTTTCCCTGCCAGCAGAAACATTTCCTTTGGGGCGTTGTCTGAACCATATCCAGTGAGCATGGAGATGCGCAGATCGTTGAGAAGCGAGTCGTGGAGGTGCACGTTTCTCCCACAAAGGTGCATCATCCTTCCGTCGTGACGATCGTTGCCAAACGCGTCATACAACCGCCTGCCTGCAAACACACAGAATTCCCGATATTGATCAAGAGAAATGATTTGTGCGGAATCGTCCGAATAGTTCAAACCATCGTTCATCGGTCTGCCGGATACTCTCCGGAATTCCGTTTCCACTTCAAGGTACCGATCCGTTATTTTCGCCAGAAGCTTCTTGCATTCCTCTGGTGCTTCAAGCATCCAGTTGTAAAAACTTGCGCCAGCGAGATCGACGGCGGCCATGAATGGACTATCGGCGTTGATACCGAGTGTAACATAGACGGGAATCCGCTCGCCGTTGAGCTTAACCTCAATATCTTTAACTAACCTCCGCATTTCTTCATACCAGTTGAGTCTCTTTCCCCAGAGTGTCGCGCGCCAATCGGGCAGTTCATACCGAATCATCTCATCAAGCGATGAAAGACGCTGCACAGCCTGCGGTGTCTCGTTCTCCTGCCAGTAGATATCGCAGCCGCAGCCGCTGGAGTTGGTGACATTCTGGAAGTCAGAGGAAATGGTGATGATTGGCTTCGTAAACCAATCATCGGGAATGTTCTCGATGCGCCACTTGATGTTCTCAAGCTGATGAACCACCTGCGTCTTTGGATCGGAAAAATACTCTGCGAATGTTACTCCTCGCTGGTGGAGAAGATACCGCGCCTCGATGCCCAGCAGCACCGGAGCCCTGTCAAACCACTCGAACCCGTACGCTGCCTCCAACCTCCTCCTGCTCCGCTCCATCTCACTGATCGGGTATTGTATGTTCACCGAGTGCAACACTGCATTTCTTCTCCTCGTTAACCTGAAACCTGAGACTCACTCTTTTGGCATTCTCCACATATAGTTCGGATCGATGTACGGCTCATCATCGATGTGCCATTCCATGAGCTGTATCTTCCGCTGCAGGTGTTTGCCGAAGTCGTCACCATAAATGTGGAGCGACTCTCCTCGTTCCGAAATAGGCATCCAGTCGACACGGCTTTCCTTCCAGAGTTTCCAGAGGTTCTTCGCATTTCCCAGCTCGCTGATTACCATTCCCCGACACATCGTTCGGAATCTCTACTTCTCTATCTGCGTTGTCGCCTCCAGGTAGCCGTGAACCGACTCTGTCCATGCAACGCTGTTCCGCATCGTCAGATAGTAACACCGCGCCGCGCAAAGACGATCATGGATGTCTTGAAAAACCTTTCCGGCTTGAGTTGACCGATCGATGCTCCGAAGCAACACTGTTACACGCGTGATCGCCTGATCGAGAGGCGGAATCACCGTTCGATCAATGGTGTTTTTCCTTTCCCCGGCCTCTTTCACCGTCAGGAAGTTCCACATCATATCGTTGTTCAGATCAATGCGTGCCGGATTGTTGAACGTCGTAAGAAGGTAGCGCTCGTAGTACAGGCGATCGGATTCCGGAATAGCATCAATGTTCGGCACGAACGGCCGAATCCATAATCGAAACCATGGAAATGCAAAGGTGCCGAGCGGTACGCCGGAAGGATACGATCGCACAGCGGAATCAGATAGATTCCAGAGATCCAGAAGGCTTTTGGCGTGAGCCGGGCCAACCCATCGTTCGGCACATTCTTGCAGGACGTTTTCCAGGGGTGCCTGAGGATCCATTTGAACCGACCGAAGAACATCTCCATTGATGTCGTAGGGAGCCAACGAGCGCGGCGTTATGGTCACGAGCAACGATGTCACGCCGGCATTCGCAGCCGTCTGTAAACGTTCATAGACCAACCTTGGATACGGCATTCCGAGAACGTTGCTGTCTCCGAGATCAAGTTTGTTGTGCACAGAAGCGCCGGTTCTCTTCAGCATCTCGCGCTCTTCCCGGCTTTCCGACCCCTCAAAAGAACCGAACGCTCCAGCATCAAGGCCATCACCCAAGCCGGGGGCAATGTACTTCCGTTCAGCGTAGAACGGTCCGAGGTCACAGATGACCCGAAATGCCAGGTTCAGTTTTCTCGCCTCGTCCCGGAGCAGATGATAATAGGTTAGTATGTTTTCTGCCGCTTTGCGCGCGATCTCATCGTCGCTCTTCCACTCACGAATCAGATATGGCCCTCCGTTCTGGCCGGCATACAATGAGGTCACAAACTCAAATCCCGACCCACTGTCGTTCGTCCAGATGTGGATGAAGCCAAGCTGCGGCACCTCCTGCATAAGGTTCCGAACGAGCTCACGATAATGCTGTTGGGCAACTGGGTGAGCCATCGCGAGCGTATAGCGGGGGCGGAAACTTTCCCGAGGATGATCAACGCGCGCACCGCGCAGAAACGGGTACTTCCCCCAGAACCCCTCCGGCATCGATCGGGGCGAGTTGATATGCAAACCCGGGACAAGTCCGTACTTCAGCGCAAGAGCCGTGTTCACCTTCAGGAACCCCAGATTCTTGTTGAGATATTCTTTCGGATAAAATCCTTCGAGGAGGCTGCTTGATACAAACTGATCCAGATCAGGACTGTAATCATAGAACCAGGAATAGACGTCACCGGGAGGACCTGTCTCAAACGGGCGATCTGTCCCCAATCCGTTCACCGTCACATGTGTAAAGCCCTGTTCTGCGAGCTGGCGAACATATACTTCGCGGTCAAAATGTCTGGCGCTCCTGAGGCTTCCAACGAAGAAATCGCTCAGGTTGCGTAACCACAGAAAGGTTGAAATCGACACACCTCTTAAGAAATTCGAAGCACAAAATTCTAAATTCTAGACAATATCGAAAACCCGAAATTCAAAAATCCAAACAAAGAGGGCTCCCTCTTGAGTTTTGGTCATTCGGCTTTGCTTGGGGTTTCGACCTTAGGATTTCGGATTTTATTTATACCACTCCCAGCTCCGTGCGGACGATCTTCGTTCCCTCCACCATTGCTTTCAGTTTTCCAAATGCTCGTTCGCGCGGCATGAACTTCATGCCACAGTCAGGAACAATCGTCATTTTCTCGGCGGGGATGAACTTGAGTGCTTGCCGGATCCGCTGTGCAACAACCTCGGCTGTTTCTATCTTCTCATCCTTGACGTCGATAACCCCGACGCCAATCTCTTTTTCTGTCTTGTACTGTTGAAACAACTCCAGACCTATGCCATCCGAGACTGCAAACTCCAGGCATATCTGTTGGCTACGCGTTTCAAGGATAGCTGGAAACAATTCAGCGTACTGTCCTTTGAAAAGCTTCTTCAGTTGGTAATTTCCGTAGCAGACATGCAGTGCGATTTTTGCGTTGATGCCTTCAACAAGCTTGTTGAATGTCTGCACGAGCCACGGCATGTCCTGCGGGTAACCCACCCACACCGGTTCGTCGATCTGGATAAAATCGCAGCCCGCCGCAACGAGTCCCTTTAACTCCTTGTTCAGAATCACGGCAAGATCAAACACCAGCTCTCTCTCGTCTTTGTAGTGCTCATTGGTTGCCCGCTTGGCGAGCATCTGTGGACCCGTTACGCACACCTTCGTGCGAGCTGCCGTGTGTTCACTCAAGAACTTGAAATGCTTATCCATGTGCAAGCTCTGTTCCCACTTTACGTTGTCCACGATGACAGGATCGGACATCTGGATTGATAGGTCGAGGTTACCGATGGGATGCATCTTTGCATGATCAAAGTCGAACCCGTAAATGCGCTTGGAGAAGAAATACACCATGGTTTCGCGCCGGATCTCTCCATCGGTGATGATATCGACACCCGCGAGCTCATGGTCTTTGATCACTGATTTGACGGCGTTGTCGTGTGCCTCTTCAACCTGCGCCAGAGTCAAAATGCCTTTGGCGGCAAACTCGCGCACGTGATCAAGCCAACGCGGAAATGAGTAGCTGCCAATAACGCTGGTTGGTAAAATGGGCAGGCTTTGGCAGTTCAAAAGTTAGTCCTTTCATTCAGTGCCGTCCAAGAATTGTCCGAGTCAAAAGCGGACAACCTGTGATTGAAAAGCACACACCCTCCGCCACACCGCCAAAAAGACGGTGGTCAAGAAAGAAGGCGGACAGGTAAATCCCCTCTCCCCAACCGCAAGTCCCTGCTGTAGAGGGGATTGATTGCGCGCGGGTCTTGTGCAGGTGTTATGATCTTTGCTTTGTCCATCCCCTCTCGAGTGTTGGTTTCTGGGATGAGAGATGGGAGCAGACCCGCCCGACCGCGGTCAGGCGAGCGGGGAGCCTTCGTGGCAAGCAATATGCGATAATCGACAATTGTAAATCAGAAATCTCCCGGAACAACACACCAAAAATAACCCTTGATTCCTCAAGAAACAAATTGCCCCCTCTTGACGTAATAAAGAGCGGATTCTTCCTGTCATCCAACACACGACGTTCACGGGGCAAGAGGCTGACCGCACGATGATGATTCACCTCACTTCTATGTGTGACTCCAAAGGAGGCTTTTCCATGAAGCGAATCGCTTTTGTTCTCTCTTTCGTCGTTTCTTTTACCATCTCCCCACTGCTTGCACAGCAGGATCTGCTCACGGAGATCCGCAATGTTGAGCCGTACGTGGTGAAGTCTGATGGTTTTGTCCTGGAAAGCAAACAAGATGTTTCCATCCAGGCTGTCGCAGCGAGCGACCGATATCGCGGGATCGGTACAGCCGTTTGGATCCTGGACAAGGCATCACGCGACGTGGTCTGGAAGTTGCATCACGCACCGCGGCACGGCAGAAACCATGGTCTTGCGGACTATGATGATGTGGTTCAACTCCCCAAAGGAGAGTACGAGGTTTACTACGCGGCCTACCCTGAACCAACCAACGGCATCGAGAGCTTTGGTGAGTTCATGGATTTTCTCGCGGGCAAGATCTTCGATGGAAGCCGCCACGGTCGCGAGTATCGAGATCTTTCGTTGACAATCCGCGGGCGCGGCCAACACGTTAGCCGGGAAGGCATCGACCAATGGCTACAGGGTTTGAAGAAGGATGCCCTTGTCTCGCTCTCCGGATTGTGGGATAATGACTACGCCCAACAGGGATTCGTTCTCGAGAAACCGGCGGAAGTTACGGTCTATGCTATTGGCGAGATTCAGGATGAGAGCCTGGATGACTACGGCTGGATCATCAACGTGAAGACGGGCAAGCGGGTGTGGGAAATGACGGATGCCAATACCGAACATGCGGGAGGTGCGAGCAAGAACAGATTTGTCCGTCAAACGGTCTCTCTCCCTGCCGGTCAATACGTTGCTTTTTTCACAACCGATGGCTCGCACTCATACCGCGACTGGAACGCGCCACCTCCTTATGATCCGTCCTTCTGGGGCATCACGATTTGGGTCAAGGATGAGGGACTGAAGAAATATGCAAAGCTCTATGACTACAAGGCCGCCGAGGAAAAGAATGCCGGCCGAACGACTCGGGACGTCCTCATGTGGCCTCGCCCCGAGCTGCTTGATGAAGCACGGCACCCCGGCCTCGCGGCACTGGCGCAGAACAGAGCGGATCCATGCCACGTCGCAGGGCCGAGCCCCGGGACCGCTCTCGCCGCCGCAGATCACCCAATGGATCCCGCGGCGCGCCCCGTCCGGCGCGGACACCTCCATGCCCGGCTCAAGGCACAGGTCGATCTGCTCCAGCATCGGCTCGACGCTGATGAAGCGCACCGCCGCGGGCGTCTGTCGCAGGAGCGGGATGCGTTCGTCGGCCGCCTTCTGGTCCTCGCAAGAGACCCCGAGCCAGACGTTCGGTGAACTCGGCGAATCGGCGCGGAACTCAAGCATCCGTTGTGGTCGCTTGGTGAGAATCTGGAACGTGTGTTGGGGGCACTTGTCCATCACTTCGAAGACTCGCAGGATGGCGCCATCTGGCAGCGTCTCGTGGAAGAGGTCGCTCATGCTGTTGACGAACACGCGGCGCGGCTTCTTCCAGTGCAGCGGCTCGTCCAGCTTCGACGGGATCAGCTCGACGCGACCGGTCCAGCGGGGACCCTCGGTGGTCATCCGCGCGAAACCACGGAAGGCCGATCGCGGCTTCCCGGCGAGGTTCACGCCACGCGCCTTCGAGAACCGCGCCGCCATCCGCTCGGCGTAACAGTTACGGCAGCCCTCGGAAACGCGGGAACAACCGCGCACTGGGTTCCAGCTCACATCCGTCCATTCGATACCGCTCACCGCTTCCTCCGCTGAGCGAAGACCGGGATGGCCAGCCACGCGAGCGCTAGCGCAGCCACGAGCAGCACCAGGGCCTGGGGCAGCAGAGCGAGGAGGGAGTCAATCATCGGTCGCAGCCCTCGGAGGCATTGCGTTCTGCCAGATGCGCTCGGATCTTGTGCTTCACCAGCGAGTGCTCCGACAGGCGCGTGATGGCGTTCTGCTCGCGGGCGAAGGTGCGGTGCCATGAGCAGTCGGGGCAATGGATCAGCCATGTGCCATCCGGCTGCTGGTCAAGCAGGATCGGGGTGGGCTCGCTCACGCGATCCTTCTCGCCGGCTTGACCCGGGCGAAGCGCTGCCCCCTGACTCCAGGCGCGCGTGCTTCTCGCATAGGTCGGTCCTGCCGACGCGGGGCTCCTCACAGCGCGACCCCGTGAACCCCCGGCCGCTCCTGTACACGATGGCACAGCAGCGCTTGGGATCGGGGAGCCGGGCGAGGGAGTGACGGGTCATAGCCGCCGCCACGTCCGAGGTGGAACCCAAGTGAACCGCCGATGCTCGAATGGCGAACGTTCACGCCATCTCAATGCATTGAGGACCTGTCGTCTCCAGCGTGTTTCACGACCGTCGAGTGACCGCAGAACCATGACCCGACCCAACGCGGCCCCACAGGCTGCGGGCGCGGGGTAGATTCCACGCTTCACCAGATCGCGCACCATCGCCTTGAAGCGAGCCTCAGCCGGCGTCATGCGACTCATCGCTGCCCCCGCTCCAGCCGCCGGCGCCGATACACCCCGTAATCGGGCCGCTCGGCTGGGTGCTGATCCATCTCCTCGCGGTGGATCACCTCCCACAGCCAGCGCGGGGTCACCTCGGCCTCCGGCTCCTCCAGGCCGTACCAGAGCCAGCAGGCCAGGAGCGCCAGGAGTAGGGTGGCGAGGATCAGGGCGGTCATCGACCGCTCCGATGCGCAGGGATGGCGCGGACACTATGGGTATAGAGGCGGATCGGATTGTTCGTGGCGCCCCGACGTTCCAGCACCACCTCATACGAGATCCAAAAGGCGTGGAGAGGGGGCGGCGCGGTCTGCCTGTACGCGACCCCGATCACCTCCCCGTGTTCCCAGACTTCGGGATCCCTCCTGTAGTTCAGGACCTCGACGATGTCCCCGACCCGCGCCACGGGCGCCACAAGCGCGATCGTGCCCTTGCTCATCGGTCTACTCAGGTAGTGCGGACGGCGGCGGCGCTTCATGCGGCTTCCTTTCCACGGGGCGGTGGCACGGCAATCCCCGCATCCGTCATCTGGTCAATGACTTTCTGGATGAATGCCGAGCTCTGCTCCTTCGTCAGATCCGCCATGCTTGGGGGCTCCAGCCGCCACTCGCCCCCGACATAACGCCGGGGCCAGTCCTCGAGCGGGATGATCCCGGGCAGGTGCTTCTCCTTCAGCCGGTAGTGCAACTCCGCCAGATCGCCCCAGCCCCATTCCTCGCCGGCCATGGGAAGCAGGACGGCCCTGTAGTAGCCGTGCTGATCGAGCGTCGTCCCCTCTTCCTGCACGCGCGCCAGCGAGAGCCACACCTCGCGCCCCTTCTGCCGCCTGAGCGCGCGCGTCCATGAGGCTGGATCGGCGATCATGAGCAGCCCTTCGGCCGTGACGCGCGCCGCGTGACGGGCCACTAGATCCCCTTGCGGCAGTCCTTGCAGAATGCGTGGCCGTCCGGCGTCTCACCGACGTTCGGGCTCTTGCAGTGCGGGCAGGCCATTGGGCGCTCGGTCTGCGTCTTGCCCTCGGACTTCCCGTCCGACGCCTTGTCCGCCGCGGACCCGCCCGTCTCGTCGTACCAGGGTTCGGCGTCCCTCCGGCGCCACTGCGGTTTCTGGCTGCTCTTGCGCCAGACCTTGACGGCATGTGCCTTGATCCACCGCTCGCAGAACCGCTTGTCCCAGCACTCGGACGCGATCCCGAGATCCTTGCAGCAGCGGGTGAGCGCGTTGGACTTCGCCGCCTCGCACGCGGAGGCGTAGGTCATGCGCTGGTTGTTCGGCTGGTACTCGGTCTCGCCGATCGCCTCGGAGATGAACCGGCCGCCAGGACCCACGAGCGCGTACTCCCGCGTGATCGTGTTGCCCTGCATCGCGTAGGGACCGCGGGGCACAAGCGCCCAGCCCCCCGGACCGAAGACCTTGTTCAGCAGCCGCCGGTAGTGGACCTGAGAGACGTAGACCTCCCCAGTCGGCAGGATGTCGTGCGCCTCGTCTGGCAGTTCCTCGGCGAGCGCCGCGGCTTGCTCCTGCGACAGTGCCACCGTAGCGACCCCGGCATATCCCCGGAAATCCTCGATGGCCTCGCCCGTCTGTACGTCCACGCGCGCCGGCTGCACCGTCTCCGCCTCGCGCACCGTCACCATCGCCCCCGTCTCGCTCATTCACCCCTCCTCGTGAAATCCCCTGAAAATATCCTCGCCCGGTGCCGGCCCTCCGTAGCCTCGCGCCGCGTTCCGCCGCACCTGCCGCTCCTCCCGCGCCAGCCGGAGCGCCTGCGCCTGCCGCTCCTGCTCGGCGCACACCCGGCATTGCCCCAGGACCACCTCACCCCCGGGCTCGCCCTGCTGGATCACCGGCCGCGCGCAGGACATCGGGACCCGCATGCTCGAGGACCAGCCCCGGCACAGAACGCGCGCGCGGGGGCGCATGCACTCGTAGCAGCGCCCGTCCGCCCCGCGGGTCCTCATGGCGGCGCCGCAGTCGACGCAGGTGCAGGGGCGCGCCGTCGTGCCGGCCTCGCGATCGGGTTCGTCGATCACGGGAGGACCCCCCGCAGCTCACACGTCCGCACCCGCGCCGTCTCGATCACCTGCGCCCGCACCCTGTCGCTGGCGTGCCGGCCACCGAAGAGGAGGAAGTCGGCGACCAGCCCCTCGACGGAGAAGGGCGACGGCGCGGCGGCGATTCGCTCGACCCAGGAGGCCCGCGTGTGTTCTCGCTCGGCCTCGCGGTAGAAACGGGCGAGGTGGTGATGGGCGGTCGTCACCGGGCCCGGGCGCCGGAGGCCCGAGGGGTGTCGGATGACGTCCTCGCGGGTGACGATCATGAGTTGCCTCGCCGCCGCTACCGCCCCGGCGGGAGCGCTTCCGTGGCCGGCCCGCCCGCACGGTCGGCGGCCGAGTCCGGCTGCTCGACCTCGTCCGGCGCCACGACCGCGACGCGATCCTCGTCGATCCACTGCCCGTCCGGCCACTTCCCGTGCTCCGCGAGGCTCGTCGGCGCGACGTACACCTGACGGCAGCCGTACAGGTAGTACGCCAGGCCGGTGACGATGCCCTCGAAGCCGTTGATCCGGTCCTTCACCTTGTCGCCCAGATTCACCATTGCCTTCCTCCTAGGAGTGCCTTGTCGCCCGGATCGCTCCGGTGTCCGCGAACATCACGCCAGCAGCGTGCTCCCGCGCCCGCCTCCGCGCCTCGCACTGCTCCGCGATGACCTGCGCCTCGGGGAGCCGCACCGCATCGTCCCGGCGCCGCGCGTGGGCCCGCTCCTCGGCGGCCTGCCGGTCGCTCCACGCCCGCTCGGCCAGAAGGGCGCGCGCGACTACGTCCTTCCCGGCCGGGCCAAGGTCGGCGCCCCAGGTTTCGAGCGCCTCGGCCACCTGAGCCACGAGATCCTCGGGGAGCCCCGTGGCGACGCCGGTGCCCAGGACGTAGCCCTCGGCGATCATCGGCTGTCCCGCAGGCCCGGCACGGCGCGGAAGGCGGCGTGGACGGCTTCCTGCGCTCTGGCTACCAGCATCTCGTCCGTCACGCTGGGCCATTCGCCTCGATGCCTCAGCACGTACACAACAGAGTCGCCGCAAGTCGCCGCATCGATTGCCGCCCACCAACGGTCCATCGCGTCCGCCCTCGCCTGCTCACTCGTGGTCATTGCTCATGCCTCTCTCAGACCCGGCATGGCGCGAAAGGCGAGGCGTGCGGCCATCCGGGCCCGGCTGTAGGCCTGCCGATCGTCGTGCTCGTCATGCCTTGCAGCATCCAGAGGCGGGCGACCTCGGCGTAATCCTGCGCCAGCTTCGCGGTGGTCAGGCCTTCAGGCGGGAGATTAGTCAGCCACGTCTCCGCATCAGCCAGCGCGTCCGCCCGCGCCTGGTACGAGTCAGCCTCTCCACGCGCCAGCGGGCCGACAGTGTGATGGCCCTGGTGCTGATGCCACCAACGCGTTGCCCTACTGATCTCGAAGTCACAGTCAAGACAGCGGTACGGGATCGCGTCCGCCCGTGCCTGCTCGCTCGTGGTCATCGGATGCCTCCCACCCCGAGCCGCCGCAGCGCCAGCAGCCCGAGCTCGCGCCTGTACTCGTCCAGCGCCTGCATCAGCGCGGCGCGCGGCGACTCCTGGGCGAAGGCAACGCGCCAGCACTCCCAGACCCGGACGCGAATCTCCAGCTCCTCCCGGTCCTCGGCGCGGCGCAGTCGGTGCGGTGCCTGGGGTGAGCTGGATCGGGGGCTCCGGCGCTTCGAGGGCCTGGCCAGGGTCACAGAAGCCGCAGTCGCACGGGTGACGGATCTCCATGGCACTCACCAGGCCTTTCGGGAGTGCTTGCGCTGCGACACCGAGGCCCCACGCGCCATGTGCTTCGTCTTCTGCCGACGCGCCCAGCCCGCGCCCTGATTCTTCAGGGATCGCTTGATGCGAAGCTTCCGCTTCCTCATGGCTCAGCACCCCCACGGAAAGCCATAGCCCCGCGACTCGAGGATCGCGGTCAGGATCAGGACGAGGCCGGCGGCGAGGAAGCAGGCCCAGGCGATGCGGCGAAGCTGGCGCGGGGTCATCGGTCACCCCGCTCTATCTCCTCCAGCAGCAGCCTCGCCTCGCACTCGAGGGGTTCGCGCTGCAGGTTGATCCATCGCCTTCGCAGAGCGAGGCCCTCGAGGTAGCCGCGGAGAAGCTGGGCCCGATCGGCTACATTCTCGAGAGGCCGCCAGTGACCGAGGCGCTGTAGGAATGCGATTTCGTGCTTCATCCGCCAGTCGAAGCGCCAGCTCTCCGAGGTCAACGATCTGGTCTCCCGAGAGGCCGACAGCAGACTGCTCGACGGGGGGACTTCATCGTGCCGGCCTCTTGGCCGGTCATCGGGCATCCCCACCCAGGGCCAGACCGGCGAAGACCGCGACCCCGACCCCGGTCCCCTGGAGGTGTCGCTCGATAAAGAATCGCGGTTCCAGGACGAACTGCCGCGCCCGCGCTGTCCAGCGCAACTCCAGTCGCCGTTCCCGGTTGTAGCCCCCGACCGCGGCCTCGCCGATGAGTCGCAGGGGACCGGCGCCGGCCGAGACCCGGGCCCAGGGATACCGCTTTGTCCAGGCCCCGCCGTCCCGGTAGGAGTAGGCCACCCCGGCGCCGAGCCCGCGCCAGCGCAGCTCCCCGGCCCCCCGGGCGCCCCAGCCGGCCCCGCTTTCCATCTTGGCTGCGCCGTACCAGGAGCCCTCGAGGGCCGCGTGGCGCGAGCACCAGGAGAGAGATGCCTCGGGATCCGCTCCCGTCTCGCCTAGGCCCCGCGTGGTGCCGTAGCCGACGAGTGCGAGGGTGTCGGAACGGGCATCGGCGGCCAGGAGCATCACAATGAGCCCGGCCGCACAGGCGAACATGACATGGCGCGCTCGGTGCGTGGCCAGAGAACGCACCGGATACAAGGTAGTCATATAATGTGCATTAGCGGAAGTTGCCGGAATGCTGATCGCTGAGCCAGTTAGACCCACTTCCGCCCCCTATGCTCGGTTCGCTTTGTCTTCGCCCGCCACGGCCTCGAGACGCCGCCGCACTTCGGGCGCCTCGAGTGCGCCGATGGGGCTATCGCCCGCTTCCCAGCGCGTGATCGTTCTGAGCGTCAGCCCGAGGAGACGAGCCACTTGCTCCTGCGTGAGCCCCGACGCTCGGCGGAGCGAGCCGAACTGCCCTGCCGTCAGACCCACGCCATCGATCTTTGGTCTGCCCACGAGCAGAAGATAATGCTTGACGTGTCAGCTGTCAAGAATTATCTTCGTGACCGGGATGGGCGAGCTCGTGGCGCTGCGGGCCGGTGAGCCGGTACGGAGACGGTTTGCGGCGCTGGATCGGCGCTAGGCTCGCACTATCGTGCTATTCTTGCGCCAGGACGGGTAACCCCTCGGCCAGAGGCGGGGAGGGGCTGCAACCCTAACTCCCCGCCCGTCCCTCCTACCCTAGACCAGCGTCCCGTAGGGGCTACGGATCTGGTACACGAAGTAGTCCGTCAGGAAGATGTCATTGGTGGCTGTCCCGACAAGCCAGATTTTCAGATCTTGGGCCGCCGTCCAGTCGATTCCGGTCAAGGTGCTGTTCGTGAGATATGGCGTCGCATCGCCATAGGGGCCAACCTTGTAATGGAACAGCCCAGTACAGGACGCGGTTGTTGGGGATCGTCGGGTGATGTAGCATCGAAAAGGAATCGTATGGTTCGCGACGCTGTCCGCGCTTGTGAAGAGCGTCTTTTTGCCCGAACTGCCGATGGAAATCTTGACGGTTTTCGCGTTCGTGTTCTCCGCGGCGGCGAACAATCCCTCAATCACCAGAGAAGCACCGGGATTGTTGAGGAAGTTGTCGGGGATGGTCTTCGTGTAACTCGTCATCTCGGTGTCGCCGCCACCTGCCGCATTGCCGGCCGGCGTCGCACTGTAGGCGAACGTTGCGAGTGCCTCCTTGATGGAGATGCTGATCGTCCCCTGAATCGGGAACACGATGCTCGTCGTCGTGTCTGCCTGGCCGAACGGACACCGGTTCTGCTGCGTCGGGGACGAGTCGAGCGTACCAGGAGTGGCACCGAGGTAGTAGACTGCGCCTTGGCTCAGGGTCCCGGAAACCGTGGCGCGGCCATTTGTCCGAGCCGACACCGCGCTGCCCACCGTACCGCCTACCATCACAATCCCTACCGATGGGGCGTCGACAGAGGCGTAGTTGTGATCCGAGCTCGTCAGATACCACCGGCCGGCTGTGAGACTCCCGCTCCCGTCCGACATGTAGGCCGTCTCGCCAGCTACAAGCGTTTCTCCGGCGATGCCTGCGACATCGATGTTGGCGCTACTCGTCGGGGTGCCTCGCACGCCATCCACGGTCCAAATCGGGGACGTAGGAGGATCGGTGTCGGTTGGCGTCGTGAACACGAACTTGTACGCATCGTCGGAGAGGAAGACAGTCGCGCGGCCGGCCGAGTCAAGGACAATAGGGTTGTCATTGGCGACCGTGAGATTGGCGTCGGAGTAGGTGTCCAGCTTGTCGCTAAGGCCAGCCTTGTAGGTGAAGAGCTGATAGCCGCTCGCCGGATCGCCGTTGTCGTCGAAGAGTTGCAGCTTCGGGGAAGGCAGGATAACGCCGAGGGCCATGAGCTATATCCTTCCGTAGTAGACTGACGGACGTGAGGAGGTCTCCATGACCCTTCTCGGTTGGATCGTCGGCGGATTCGGGCTCGCTGTCGGCGTTTGGTTCTTTCTGATCTTCCTCGACTGGTTGGCGACATCGGACAGAAAATCACTGAGGAGCAGGCTCGGAAGCAGACGGAAGGAGCCCGGACGATGCATCTTCGGAATCCTGACTTGCAGCCAAAGCCACAACAGCCGCACGGATCAACTGCGGCGAAACCTTAGCCGCACCTGCAGCCGAGTTGTACATCCCGCGAGCTAGCATTGACTTCACCGCCGGGGCGCGATCGATGAGCGCGGCAAGGAAGGTCATGGGATGGCCCGCCACCCAAGCGAATCCCACCGGGTCACGATTGCCAGAGAGGGCCACCCGCCGGCCTACCGCCTCGCGGGCCAGGATCAAACGGCTCTCGGCAGCGTTCAGACCGGCGACTTGAGGGGCCTCCGCAACAATCTCTTCTTTGAGCCCGCGCGCCAGTGCTTTCTGGGCCTCAACCGTGGCCGAACTCAGCTTGCCGTAGTTCTTCCCGATCTGCGCATAGGTGCCGATCTTCATCGCCTGCGCCTCTGGAACCGTGAGCGCACCGGGAGTGGTCGGATGCTGTAGGAACTCGCCAATTGTTGACCCCACTGCTTCGAGATCCGCTGTCGGATTAACCTGACGCGCGAGGCGCTGAGCAACCGGAAGGACTTGAGCCGCAACTCGTTCCTTCGGGATTAGACCCGGAGCGTTGGCGACCGCTTCGGCGATTTCCGCATTCTTCTCTGACAAGAGTAGATCCAACCGTTCAACGCCCTTGGGCGAGACATTGACCCCCTCATCTAGAAGCGTCTGAACGATCTTGGGTACATCCTTCGCCATCTTGAGCGGGAGGCTTGACTGCAGACTGCATGAGCCGAGCACTACCGGCCGACAAGCCTTTGCCCGAGTAGTCCGCCAACCGCCTGAGCCCCGCCCTGGATGGTGCTTCCTCACCTACGCCTTTCGCTCTCTCCAATGCGGTGGGTGGGACCGTCGCTCCGATGGCAGTACGGGCAAGTTGGCGGAGTGATTCACCACCCGCCCCTCCAAGGGCGGCCCCGGCTGTGGTGGTTGCCAAGGCCCCCGGCCCCGTCGGGATTCCCGCTCCTCCGCCGACCATGCCGCCAATGATCCCGCCGGCGGCCGGGAGAGCCTCAAGGGCCTGGAGCACGGAGGGGCCGTGACCGGCGAACATGGGCTTGGCGTACCACGGAGCCGCACCAATGGTTTCGGCGCCGGCAGCCGCGGCATGCATCCCCTGTGGGGCTCCAAACTTCTCCCGCATCGCCGCTTCGATCTGTGGGATTGGAGTCTCGTCAGGAAATTCTGCCGTGCCACCATCCGGAGTCTTGACCCTGATCGTCACGGCCTACTCCAGCTTTCCCGTCTTCGGGTTGAAGTTATACGTCTTGCCAGTCGCAGCCGGAGTCCGCCCCGCCCCGCCGAATGTCTGCCCGCCGCCCCCAAGAAGCGATGGCCCAAGCTCGTCGAAGGCCCCGAGACGGTAGTTGATGAGCCGCTGCGCTTCGGTAAGGCTGGCGCTGAAGTCCTTGAGCCCGTAGTTCCCGTTGATCTGGCTGGTTGGCGAGCCTCCAGGCTTCCTCTGTCGGCGCGTACCCGCCTTGCGCGAGGTTGGCGAATTCCTCCTTCAGTGTGTTGACTGCCGAGACGTACCGAGCCGCGAGGGCACTCTGCGGGGTGTTCCCGTAGACCTGTAGTATGGTGTCCCGCTTCGCCTGGTTCCACCGCTGGACGCCGCCCTGCTTCAACTCCTCGGCGAGGTTCTTCACCTCGTCGATGGTATTGACCACGGACCCGGCCAACCCTTTGAAGCGGATCATCTGGTTGCCGTTCAGGCTGCCCACGAACCGCTTGGAGGCTTCGTAGTCGAGCTGCAGTTTCGTGAAGTTCATCGGCTTGCCGCTCTTCTCGATGCTGACCTTGTTGGCGACCGCGATCAGGTGGTTGAAGTCGGCACTGCGCTTGCTGAGCATGGAGGGCAACAGCGTCCCATTCACGATACTCTCGGCGTTGCTCGTCGTATCCGCTTCCTTCCCGGGGTTGACTATGAGCGAAGCCGAAGGTTTGCCCTGCGCGATGACTGGCCCCAGTGTGCCTTTGCCCGGATCGAACGTCTGGATGCCCGCCGCCGTCTCGACGTGCTGCAGTGGAGCCGCCTTCGCCGCAGCAGTAGGCAGCCCGGGAGCCTCCGCCCATGTCCTTCCCTTGGGATCCCATTGGAAGGTCTTGACCGTCCCGTCGGCCTGCGGAATCGGCATCGTGTGGGGAGCTTCGGTCGTGTCTTGCTGCAGCGCACCCGCCAGCGAATCGAGGTGCTGACCCACCTCGGGCGAGAACTGCTCTGGGAGCTGGTAGCCGTAGTGAGTCAAGGCCCCCGGGCCCGTAGATTTGCCGGACGGTGTCCCAGTTGTTCGGGAGGAAGGCCGGGTCACCCTGATTCATGGCGTGCAGGCCGGCGAGGGACTTGTTGAACTCGTCGATGGTCGGCGGCTTGGCCCTTCTGACCCTTCGCCGCCATGCTCTGGGCCTTCTCCATGCCCTCGAGGATCTTGTAGGCCGGTTCCGGGCCCACGATTGGCGCGATCCTCCGATACGAGGACATCGGGTCCTGAGGGTTGTAGGAAGCCAAGGCCTCATTCAGCGCCGCGGCGCGCTGCTTCTGCTTCCGCTCCCCCATGACCCGCTCGACAGTACCGCCCGCGATCTGACCGAGTTGGCCGATCGCGTTGCCCCAGATTTCCCCCGACCGCTCCGCGCCTCGAGCCGCGATGTCGCCCTGCCGCATGATGAGCTGCGCGATGCTGTCGCCGTAGCGCGGCTGGTACATCGTCGGCGGAGCATAGGGAAGAGACTGGAAAGGCATGGTCCTTTCCTAAGTGTAGACCGGGGCCTGCGGGGCCGGGGTGTTGATGAGCCCATAGATGTTGTTCTCGCGGTTCAGGTACTTCTGGAGGTTGCCGCCGTAGATGGTCCCCCAGGCGCCGTACTGAGGGGCGAACTTGTCCTTGGCGAGCGTGTACTGGCGATTGTAGACGTCGGCGTAGCGGTTCGCCGCCGCGTTCTGCCCGTAATTGACGATGTCCTGCATCGTCCCACCTGTCCTCAAGACGCCTTTCGCCGCTGCAGATCCTTGGAGGGCATTCATACCCTGCTGCAGCGAGAATTTGTAGCCGGGGTCGTTGAGTGCCTCTTCCATGCTCGGCGCGGTGAAGTTGAATCCGGGAGCACCACCGTACCCGCCGCCGTATCCACCACCGCCGCCTCCCCCGTAACCCATATAGCCTCCACCCCCATCCCCGTATCCGCCGCCCCCGCCCCCGCCCCCGGGCACACACGGACTGTAGTCGCCGCCGGAAGGGACCATGCCCTCTGGACAGTCCTGGGGTTTGAAATCGGGCTGCCGGCTGTAGTCGATGCCCTGCGCTCCACGCTCGGAGGTAAACCGCCTGTTGGCCTGGTCCCAGTTCCCTTGGCTGATCCACTGGTTGATGGTGTTGTCATCCACACCCGCGAAAGTGTCGAATCCTTGCTGTCCGTAGTAGTCCCTGATCTGTTGAGGCGTCCAAGTAGGATCAGGCATCGTTCACCACTCCACAGCAACCAGGTACGGGGTTGCCCATCATCGCCTTCACGGCCGCGAGCCCCCTAGACCAGTACCGCCATTGGCAGGACGCGCAGAACCAGTGCCCGCAGAGCCGACAGAACCGAATCGGCCCCTTTCCTTGGCAGATGTGGCATCGCCCGACCTGCTCCATGCGCTACCTCTTGAGCCCGTAACCGGCTCCAGTCGTTCCACTCGGCCTTGACCCCGGGTTGCGATGTCACCCAGGGTCGCGCCCGTCATTGGGCTTCGCCGGGGCCGAGACGGCACCCGAAGGGCCGCCTGCAGGCATCCCAGGCCCCGCACCAGTGGACGACCAATCGAAGCCCCGCCGCCAGCCAGCCCAGCCCCTCCGGACGGAGCGATGTCCACACCGTACCGCTGGAGAAGAGCATTGCGTGAGGCGTTCCAGGCATCCCACTTCGTCTGATACGCCTGCATGCTCTTGTCGTACTCGCTTCGGCGATTGGCTTCCTGCTTCTTGGAAAGGCGAGAGCGTCACCGGTGCCTTGGCCTGCAGCTCTAGTGGCCTTCCCTTGGGCACTCGAGGCCATTGCTGGACTCGCCCCGAGGGAACGCCCCCCGAGCAATGCCCGCCAATGACACAGGACCCATATTCAGTGCCATCTCCTATCGGCATCGCGTACAACTGAGCGGCAACTGATCGCCCACCAAGACGACCTGCACAGCACCTTCTAGGCTTTCGTCGCTATTCTCTGCGCCGCCGAACACCCATCGTTCTCCGCGAACGCGCGGGACGGCGATAGGCGTGACGGATAAGGCCCGGAAGATGCCCGGGTTCCCACGATGTTCCGGTTTGATCCACAGTCCCTCGAAGTGGGTTACCTGAATGCCGCCACGAGATGGCCACGATCTCGCCAGCATCCTCAACTACGATCACGGCGATGTTCTGGGGCTCCACGAAAGGCAGCAGGGCACCCAGGTCGCGTCCGTCCAGCCGGCCCCACTCCTCGGGTTTCAGGATCCGAGTCCTCATGTGCGTTCCTTGATCTTCTCGATCACCACGTCCAGCGAATAGAGCGCGGGTGTTGCCCCGGTCGATGCATAGGCCACGGCGTAGCTCACCGGCGCCGCCCCATCGCACCGAAGCAGGAGCGTCGCCAGCTGGAAAGTCGTCAACGTATTCCCGGTGATGGCGCTCCCGACGTAACTTTGCGCTACCCCGCCCTCGGTCCACGCCAACGTCACGGTCAGGCTGCTCGAGGTCGTCGCGGCCTGAGTGACTCGAATGTGATACATGACCCGATAGAGCCCGGCTAAAAGGCTCGTGCCCGAAAAGTCCGTTGCACCGATGCTCGCGCTCTGTGTCGAGAGCGATACGACGTTGAGAATGTTCGGGATGCTGCCCAGGGTCGCCGGCATCCGGCTGAAGTAGTTCTTCCATACCTCCGTGAGTCGCCAGCCGCGCGCGGGATCGACGACCGGATCCGCGATCGGCGTCGGAGTGGTGTCGAGAAACTTGATGGCCACGCTATGGCCTCTCCGATGCGAAGCTCTCGAGGTAGGCCCCGGTGAGCCTCCAGGGCGCCGGATCACTCACCGACACCTCGAAGACACGACGGCGGGCGCAACCCAAGCGGTTCCATCGCACGCGATGTAGGTACTCGCCCAGCTTCCCGGCCGATCTCGTCATCTCGGCCGGCCATGTCTTGCCCCCGTCGTTACTGAGCCGCAGCACGACCTGAGGGGCGCGCCCAGCACTGTCCGGAACGAGAGATGGGCCGGTCGCACTGCCGCTCATGCCCGATGAATGGTTCGTGGTGACTGTGGCGGTGACCGTCGCCGTACTACCGTCCGATGCCGTCACAGTCAACTGAACTGTCCAACTCGCATCTGGCGGGTACGCGAAAGCATGAGTTGGAGCAGCCTCGGTGCTGTTCTGCCCATCCCCAAAGTCCCAGTAGTAGTCCACGATGTCACCAATGGAACCAGAGGCATCGAAGTCCACAACCTCGTTCTCAGTCGCCTGAATCCACGTCATCGCTGCGATCAAGGATGCGGACACCGTTGGGTGGATCGTCTCAAGGCCGGGCTCGAGGTCGAGCTCGAAGGACGCATAGAAGATCCGCTTGTTCTCCTCGCTGATCCCCGGGGCCCGGCGAATCCGCCTGATCGGCAACCCGTCTACGTCGGTCGCAAGATCCGAGCTCATCCGGTAGATGTGGCCGCTCGAATTGTCGAGGATGCGGTGCTCGTCGTAGGCAAAAGCGTAGAAACGGGGGCGCCAACTCGTGAATCTATCGAGATTCGAGATCCACGTACCACGCTTCGACCATTGCCGGGTTTCGCTATCCCATGCCCACGTCACGTTGTCGTGGTCAAAGCTCAGCAAGTAGAAGGTGTGCCCCTTATCTGAGTAGGAGTCCCCCACTGCTTCGCTCACGTTCGTATACGTTCCGAGCGCAGCCTCTAGGGCGTAGTCCGAAATCACTGTCGGAGGATTGCTGCCAAGCAGGACACAGAGCTTTCCGGCGCGGTTTCGACCGAGCCACACGATGTCATTACCCACGAGACAGGCCGAGAACGGCGCCGCGATCCCGTACTGAAACAGCGTCCCAGGATAAGGCGCAAAGGGGAAGTTGGCCCCGGTGTCCTGCCAGATTTCCGTGGTCGTCTCACCAAAGAGCCAGATGTTCCGTCCCACGACCTTGACGGCCTTCCATGGATCTGGCGCGAGACTACGCTGCGCGTAGTTGAGTCCTAGTGTCCAACTCGTTCCATCCGCTAGCGCCGAGATGTAGAAGGTCGACAGAGCACTGTTCAACGCGATGAAGTACCCGTCGAGATAAGCCCCCTGGTTGGCCTTGCCGCTCAAGGCGGCGATCTGGGTCAAGGTGTTCAAGCGCCAGATCATAGATGTAGCCATTGCCGCCTGACGTGATGAAGAGCTGGCTTCCCAGGTCCCCGTTGCTCGAGATCGTGGCCGGATCGTCCCCAAGTTCGACGGCGCCGAGAACCTTGGTCCCACCATCCCGCAGGATTTCGTAGAGGACAGTTCCGACGACCGCGAATTCTCGCCCCGCCTCTGCGAAGTGAGCGCGACCGTTACCAGACAAGTTGGCCGAGATGGTCTCTACGCCCGGCGTCGGATAGAGCGTGGTCTTAGCGGTGGCCCCCTGTGACTGGAGCACTTCCTTGTACCAGTTCCAGGTATCCTCCTGATCGGCAGTCCTCGCCTGAGACTCGTAACTGCCTCCGATGAAGGCCTCGAAGCGCATCTAGCCTCTGTTGATGTCGTAGGTGTAGCGCCTGCGGCTGCCCTGGACGAGCGCGGCGGCGTCGATGCTCATGTCCAAGAGCCGGATGTTCGCTCGCTTCACTACCGCCATTCGACTCGACCGCGTCTTCCTTCACATCGGGTCTCGGGTCACGCTCGTAGGATGCAGCCAGACAGCAGGCCAGATTCTTGACGATCATCCGCCGATAGCCCGGAGGCAACGAGATCACGGTATCGAGCGAGGCGAACTCCGCGACCGCTTCCGGCGCATAGAGGGCACCCAAAAGCGTGGTGAATGTAGGAATGGGCCAGAGCGTCAGAGCTCCGAGTGGGAAGGTCGGGTTGTAGTACCAGCATGTGGGCATCGGAGAGGTCTGCTGCTTCAGGGCGATGCGAGACCACGCATCGTCGGTCAGGGGTGAAAGTTGGTACTCGAGATCCGGGTCGGCCGCAGTATTCACGAACTGGACATGATCGATGAAGACCGGCCGGGCCACGTTGACCGTGCCCCCTATCCCCACTGTATAGTCCTGAATGCCGGAGACGATTGGCCAGGTCGTGCGTGTAGTGGTGTGGATCAGAAGCTCCTCGGCCGCCCACTGATCCATTAGGTCATTGAGTGTCGAAAGCCCGGAGTTCGCGTCGTCTGCGGTTGCTGTCTCGCTCGCCGACAGGACCCCGATCTCGCGCAACGCATCCGTGATGACGTTGCGGACGGTGGTGGCCATGACATCCTACGCGATGGCCTTGTTGGGTGGTCTCCCGCGGCGACGCGGTGCTTCGGGAACTTCGGGGACGTGCTCGATCGTCGCGGCGTCGGCTGCTACCGCTTCGGCCTGCGCGGGCTCGCTCATGTTCCGGTCCTCGTAGGCCCTGTGCGCGGCAGTGTCGGCGATGTGCCGTTCCTTCGCCTCGAAGAGCGCGAGCGCCTCGTCGGGCTTCTCCCTCCATCCTGCCTCGAAAGCACGCTGGCGCTCACCCTCACTCTGGACGATGAGGTAGCATTCCCGGGCCAGGATCTCGTTCTCGCCATCGCCCACGACGACGACTCCGTCGTCTCTCTTCTTCGCCTTGTAGAGCATCTGGGGGAAGGGCTCGAAGCGGTATGGCTTGTTCCACTTCGCGAGCTCCTTGCCGTACTCGCTCTCTGCGCTGATCACAACAGGCATTCGTCCTCCAACATCGAAAGGGCCCACCCTTGGAGTTGGCGGAGGAAGACCAACCCCAAGGATGAGCGAGGTTGACGGCTTACGTCGGGTTGACGGCGATGCTGGACGTTGCAGCCGTCACGGTCCCATCGTTCACGTAGCAGAAAGCACGAGTCGTGGCGTCCGTCCCGAACTCGCTGATCCCGACCAGCGTGCAGTGGTCGAAGACCAACAGGCCACCCGTGTTGGCGGCGAGCGTGCCCAACCCAGCCAGCGCGGTACCTGTGCTCTTCACGGCATTGATGAACTGGCACCGGTCGAAGAGCTGGTAGCGATCCAGCGAACTTGCCGCCGAACCGATGTAGCCCAGGGCTGCACCGTCGCTGGACCAGAATGGGAACACGCAACGCCGGAACACGTTCCGCGCCGCGCCACTAGCGAACTCCAACGTGGCACAAGCGGCTGTTCGTTGAACTGTGTCGGTTCCGATGGCGCAATCCTCGAACAGGTTTTCCTCACCTGCGGTGAACTTGACACACCGGCTGCCCGCGCTCGCCGCCGACGCTGCGTCACCGATCCCGCCGATGAAGCAGTTCTTGAAGAAGTTCCGGTTGCCGGTGATGTTGAAGAGGATCTGGCTGGTCGTCCCGGTAGCGAAACCGTGCCAGAACTCGATGTTGGCGAACATGCATCCCGTCCCACCGATGGTCATCAGCGGAGTGAAGGCGGTCGCCCCCGAAGTCGGAGCGATGCGCGCCCACGGATGCATGTTCGGAGGGTTGATGCCGATGAGGTGCGTGCAGTTGTTCGACCAGCTCAGTGCGGCAGAAAGCCGCTGGGAAGCCGTGGTGGCACCATTGCCAATGATGACCACCACGTCGTTGTGCCCGGACACCGTCGAATTGTACGCCTGAGCAAGTGTCTTGAACGGCTTCGCCGCGCTCCCGTCCCCGGTCGCATCCGAGCCGTTGAGATAGTCACAGATGAACACGTTTCCAACGCCGAGGACCCGGCCGTACAACTCGTTGAGATTCGCGTTGAGTGCCGACAGGGAAAGGTCGGAGAAGACACCTCCCAGCGGCTGAAGGGGCTGTATGGTCATGGATCCCCCTCCCTACGAAATCGTCGCGGTGACGTTCGTGACCGTGCTGGCCACCGGGATCTGGGCCAGCGCCACCCACACCTCGTTCATCGCGATGACCTGGAAAGCGACGGCTCCAGTGGCATTGAAGGTGATCGTGGTGTAGCCGGTGCTCGCGCCTGAGAGGCCGCCCGTGAAGACCAGCACGTAGGCTGCGCCTCCAGTGCCGACGAAGGTGACGACCGAACCGTCCAGATCCTTCGTCGGAACCGGGACGGTCAGGGTGAATGCCGTCGAGTCCAGGTGAACGACCTGGTCCTCACCAGCCTTCGGCAGCGCCATGCTTGCCGCGGCGCTGTACCCGATCGTCTTGCGGGGTCGGCCGGAAGGACTGCCGATCGTGACGGCGCCGGCTCCGGGAGTACCCCAGTCGGCGGCGTCGCCATGGACGACTCGAGCGGTGACGTTGTGCGCGACCTGGGCGGTACCGTCACGACCACGAGTGACCGGGACGGTCGTGCTGCCCACGATGTAGGCCTTGGTGACCTGCATGAACTCGCCGTCAACCTGAATGAGTCGGCCTTCGGCGAGAGAGGTGGCCGAAGCCACCGCGATGGAGCTGTCACCGACAAGGACAGCGGACGAGAGGGTCGTTTCAGCAAGTGACATGTGCCTCTCTCCTTTACTGGTAGGACCGGCAAGCGAGCCGGGCCTGGATGGTAGCCGCGCCGATCAGCATGTCGATGCGGCTGGGGTTTTGGTCGTTCAGGATCTGGTACTGCTCGACCATCCGGAGGGAGACCCCCCACTGCTTGGAACGGACAGGGGTGACCTTGCAACCGGCCGTGGGCGTGAAGAGATCCGCCATCACGAACGCGAAGGCGTCAGGATGGAACAGGATGCTCTGCTTGCTGGTGGTCGTTGCAAGGGTACCGGCTGTGGCAGACGTAGCGCCTAGCACCGTGATCGCCGCCCCACTCGCCGGGGAACCGCTCACGGTCTGAAGCGCACCGCTCGTGATGATTGAAGGGGCGATGGGCAGGGTCGCCATGGCGCCGCCACTATCGGACGTGTCGGCAGTCACGACGAACCGCTGGAGCCGGCCGGTGCTCTGGTAGCTCAAGGGGTTGACCGAGTAGACGCCCGCGATCGTGAAGATGTCACCCTTCTTGAGCGAGGACGCACCTGAGGCCCAGCCGTTGGTGGCCAGGGTTGAGCCGGTCTGGTTGGCGCCGTTGATGAGCGGTGTCGAAGCCGTGAAGGTGCCGGTGGTGTGAACTGGGCAGTTCTGGCTCTTGTACCATTCGTCGAAACCGAGCTGGTCGCGCCCGAACTGGCCCTTCTTGTAGTTCTCGGAGACGATGGCCGCGGGATTGAACAGCGTCATTGTGGCAGCAGCGATCGTAGCCATCGCCTTCGAGTCCAGCACCGCCTTACGTTCGGACTGTGGAGCCGCCAGATCGTCGAGGAAGACGCCGGCGTCCAGGTAGGCGTTGACGGTTGACGGGGCGCCGCCACCGGGGGAGCCGATCGCGTTGTAGATGTCCCGGTAGACGTTCTGGAAGAGCAGGACGTCGGCGGCGTTGGCCAGGTGATCCGCTGCCGGATCGACATACCGACCTCGGATGTCGTTGAGGTCCGTGGTCGCCTGCGCCGACGAGTAGGAGAACCCGATGTTCTTCTGGTTCGTCAGCGTGATGGGCACGAGTGCATCGAAGAGGGCCTGCGGCTGCAGGGACTGCCCGTCGGTCACCACGAAACGCTGGGGGAGACGCGCCTTGACAGTGTCTCCCACCTTCGCGCCGTTCTGCACGTATTGATCGTCGTACGTGCGGCGCACGTTCCGGACGAAAACGATCTCGTTGGTGAAGCCGCGGGCGACCTCCTTCATGACCCACGTGGGGGTCGCAAGGGTGTTCGCCATTTGTGGTCCGCTCCTAGGGCCTTGAGGGGCCCGGAAGCTACCGGAGAGGTTGCGCTATGCGCTCCCGCTGCGGTTGGCCTGCTCGACCTCTGGCGGGGCCGGCGTGCCTAACTTCGCACTCGGGCGCGGGTGCCAGTGCTGCGGCGTCCCGAGTACCCCAGGAGCGGCCAGCGTGGAGGGCGGGGCGGCTCCCTCTCGCTGTGGATGCGGCACAAGAAGTGTACCACGGGGTGTCAAGGCTCGTTGCTCAACGCCCCCTCCGCGCCTTCGCATCGCGGGCGTTGTAGATCCGGATGTGATCATCGAGCGAGGCGTCCTCGCCGGGTTCATCGTCGCCCACCTGTGGCGAGCCGGAGACGGGCTTGACTGGCGGGCGGGCCTGACTCACCGGCTCCTCCTTCTCCTTCTTCTCCTCGGCTTTGGGCGCCCCGTCGGATAGTCGCGCCTCGAGTGCGCCGATCGCGCGGGCCACCGCGTACGAATCTGGCAGTCTCAGCAATCGCTGCATCTCGTCCGGGTGTTCGCTCAGGTGCAGGAGCAAAACTGGAGACTGCTCTGATTCCAGCACAGCCTGCGCGATGTCGCTGGCAGCCGTGGGACCCTGATTCGGAGGCAGCAGGAACGTGGGCGTGAGCTCAAGAAGACGCGGATCTACCTTCCCCAGCAGCCCGGGATCGTCCTTCTCGGCCTTGGTGAGCCGCTCATTGAACGTCTCAACGCGCTTCACGATACCTTGCGTATGCGTCTCAGCCTGTTGGCGCACCTCGGCCTCGGCGGTGAGCTTCTTGACCCGCTGCTCCACCTTGTAGTCGGACAGCGCCTCGACATACTCCTCGTACGTCTCGTACTTGTCCGGGGTAGGTTTCTCGTCACCTATCGGAGCTGGTTTGGCTTCGCGCTTGGATGGCTCACGCTCGGCCTCGAGCTTGGCCAGTCGCGCCTCCAGTTTTTCCCGGGCGCGCTTCTCGTCGGCCGCCTTGCGCGTGGCCTCCATGACTCGGGCACGTGCGCTGAGGCGCGGGTCGCCCTCCTTGTCCTTGTCGGGCTCGTCAGCCTTCTCTTCTTTGGGCTTGGCCTCGACCTTGGGAACCGCCTTGTCCGGCTCCTTGTCCTTGTCCGCCTCCGCGCGTGCCTTGGCAGTAGCCTCACCGCCGGCCTTGCCGAGCTCCGCGGCGGCCTCGCTCCGCTTCTTCTTTTCGGCCTCCTTCGGGTCCTCATCCTTGCCGTCTGGCGACTTGGCCTCGGACTCGAAATTCTCGCGCATCTGTTTCTCAGATTCCGTGTTGCTCGACACCACGAAATCGTCATGGACTACGGTTGCGATTGCGCCCGGCGTGTCAGACACACTACCTCCCCAAGAAAAGCCAACGCATCCGGCCCCAGAACCCACGACCGAGAAGAAGATCAAGCCGATCTACTCGGACCCGCGTGATCTGCTCGTTCTGGATTGCCACGCCGCTATCCGCTGCGTCTCCGCGTACTTCCTGCGCGCGTTCTCGAAAACCGCGCGGCTCATGGCCAACTTGCTCATTCAGGAGTCTCCAGTGGCATTTCGTTCGGCCCCTTGAACCCCAGGTCTGGCGGTTGGAGGATCGGAGCCGCCACTGCCATGGCCGTTTCGTGCGCGCGGTCGGCGTCCTTCATCCGCGACTCATGGGCGCCCTCGATCGCCAGCCGGATCTGTTCGAGTTCACCCTTGAGGTGCTCCAGCATGACCTTGCTCTGCTGCTCCATGCCGGCAATCTGCAGTTTGGTCTGGTTGTCCATCTCCGCTTTCTGGAGCGCAGCCTGGCTCTTGATCTGCTCGGTCTCGATCGTCTTCATGGCCGCCTGTAGCTGCGCCTGTATGGCCTGAAGCTGCTGGCCCATCTGCTGCATCTGGGCCGCCATCTGTTCTGGGCTAGGCTGCCCATCTTCACCACCGACGAGCCCCGGGAACTGCTTGTCCCGCATCTTGGCCAGGATGTCCGCGAGCTCACGCGCACCGGGCCAGGACTGGAACTTCATCCACGTCGGGCCGATCAGCGGCATGAGCTGCGGGTTGGACTGGAGAATCTGGCCGATTGCCTCCGACCCTTCCTGCAGCGCGGTTGTCCGTTGCTTGCCAATGTCCACCGCCACCGAATAGATGCCCTTCCGCAGATCGTAGTGCTTGACCTCGGGCGGCGCCGGCGGGGACATGGGTGGCTGAGGAGGCTGCGGAGGCATGCCGGGAGGCGGCCCACCGGGAGGAATCATCCCTGGGCCCCCACCGGCGGGTGGGGGAGCCCCCAAGCCTGGACCGGGAGCCGGCGATACGGGAGGCTGTTCGGTGGGCTTCAGCGGTACGGGCTGTTTGGACCTCGGGTCATGGTAGAACCGCTGGTTCAGCATGATCGTCTCGGCCTCGCCCTCTTCGTCGAGCGTCCGCGCGAGTCGGCCAGGTCGATCATAGATCGCCGGGATCAGGTCCAGCACGACCTTCGCCTCATAGGTCATGCTGATCTCAGCGAGGTTCTGGAGATAGTTGCTGTTCCCGCTGTCCGATTGCTGCTGCAGCGCCATGATGGCCCGGCCAGACTTCTCCTGCTGAGACACGCGACCGAGCGAGGGGTCGAAGGTCGCGGTGGTCATCTGGATGAAGTTGTCGGCCTGCGCGAGTAGCTGCATGCTTGGCCCCAAGCGACCCACGTCCACTTGAGCTCGTTGAGGAGGCGGCGCGAGTTGGCCATCAACCGTCTTCGGTTTGTACGGCAGATAGGGGAAGTTGCGATGGACCCCTGTGGCCCGTTACGTATTGCTGTCTCAAGAAAAGATTTTTTGCTTTCTTTAAAAGAATGCATAGAAAAAGCAAAACACCCTATACTGGTTCATGTCCAGTCATTTAGTGATTTGCCAACTGAGCTGAAAAAGCAGAATTTAAACTCACTAACTTAATTTCCCGCGAGAAATTAAGAGAAACTAATCAGCAAAAACAAATTGATAACTTTGAAGCCGAGAATTGAGCATTTTGTTTACAACAAAATGCTCTCGGGGAATCGAATTCCAGGAGAAATGTGCAATTCAATTATTCTAACTAGATATCCTTATCCAGATATTTCTTCTCCATTCTGGAAAATACTCAGGCAGGAGCATCCTGAGCAATTTTCTGAGTTTTATCTTGATAAAGCAAGAAGGGATTTAATCCAGAAAATTGCGCGAGGCTTGAGATTCAAATCAGACCATGTTATTCTTCTAAGTCCTGATTCGAGAGTGCTGAATGATAGCTTGAGATAATTACAGAAAAAGTCGAATTAAAAAATCTAAAGAGAAAACCAATTAAACACCAACCTCTAAAAATAAATAAAAGTTATATGCAGATAATTACAGAAATAGAAAAATGCGGGAGGTAGGATTCGAACCTACGAAGGCACTAAGCCACAGGATTTCTTCTCTAGGACTTTAAGTCCTTTGATCTGAAAGATATCTTAAGTCCTGCCCGTTTGACCACTCCGGAACCCCCCGCATGGTGAAAATTAAGAAAGATTATATAACTTATAAAGCTTACCTTGAAGAGATACTAAAAACAAGAAAAGTAATATCTCTAATCTAAATATGCTGCAAAGGTATCTCTTAAATCTCTCTGAGACTCAAATACGGGAAGGTATTGTTTTATAAAATCTAAAATATTTGGTGCCTTAGATTTATCCACTGGTGTTTGAACTTGAGGGTCATTCCCAGATTCTATAAATATGTAAGGATCTATTATCTTCTGACTCTTCTATCTGCAAAGGAACAGTTTGCAAGCCAATTAATTCTTTACTGCTGAAGAACGTCAACACTTTCAGTCTAAGAATGTCCTCCATCTTAAATATAGGATGCCCGCCAACACGAACTTCTAACACAACAGACTTTCCATTAAACTCTGTCTCCCAAGTTTCTCGTAAATCTGGATGACGAGGATGACTTCCTTTATTCTGAAAACTATAACTCCACTTAATTGCCTGTTCTGCCGTTTGTTCTGACATTAATTAATTCAATTGACTCTCTATTTAAGGATTATTATACCAGATAATACATTTTCAATTTATGCGGGAAGAAGGATGCTCGCAAAAGCATTTCTTAATTTATTATTCTAGTGAAATTGTTTTGCTAGTAGAACCAATCTTGGCACTGAAAATGTATCTGAGTTTCAGCGACTATAGAAGTTAGAATACTCCCGAACATCCCATCTTCAATGGGATAAATAGCGGAGGAAGGATTCGAACCTTCGAAGGCACTAAGCCACAAGACTCTGAATCTTGCACGTTTGACCACTTCGCTACTCCTGCATAGCAGGATATACAGAATATCACCCATTAAAAAGTTTTATATAATCAAGTTTACTAGCATTAATAAGAAAATTCAAGCGAGGTAAAAAAATGTGCGGAACATGCGATGTAAAGCTAAGAAGGCAAAAAAGAAAAAGAAGAGATAGTTCTCTATAACATAAATGTTTATAAAACAAACCGTTTATTTTAATAAATGGTCCAGCAAACAAGAAGAAATTTCTCTCCTGGGAATTCCAGGGCAGTTTAGGCTTCTGACAGAACAGGAGTATCAATCTTATAATCTGCCAAAAAGTTGGAATTTACTCTAAATCTTTCCTGTCTTGAAGACAATGTCACTTTGGCAATTCAGAATCCATACACTGCTCAAAACAACTCAGGAAACGGGCATGGCAGACTTTTTTATCTCTGCTCATTTTCAAAAGAGAAAGCAGAAAGCATAATAGATTATATTGTAAGATCAGCAGCCCTTCTCTCCATATGAGTTTGACAGATTCCTTGATGCAATAAACAGAAAGCAAGGGAGAGTTGTAGTAAAGAACAGGCAAGCTTCCAGCTTATTTCTTGAACAAGCTGCCAAGTCAATAGATTTTATTCCCAATAGAGCTTATTCTTCTTCCAGATTTTATTCTTATCTTATGAAAGGAATACCTTCGCATCTTTCAGGTTTCAGATATGCTTTTTCCAGTGTTAGTGCAGAAGAGCCAGCAGCCCGCCACCCCGTTATAACCCGAAGGCAGGAGAGACAGCTGTTTAAAATTTACAATGGAGCAAAATACTATCTAAAAAGAGGAATTCTTCAGTTAGCTGCTCAGAACTTTTTCCCTCTTGCTGA
>CAVUAC010000052.1:0-140255 GCA_963739335.1 uncultured Bacteroidota bacterium
AAACTCGTCTCCCCCCAAAACCGTGGAAAGCGTATCGCCTTCACGGAGAGCTTGCTGCAGGCGCTTGGAAATGGTGACCAGCAATCGGTCACCCATTTTCATGGCCATATATGTCATTGACTTCCTTGAAACCGTCAAGATCAAGGTAGATGACAGCGACTAATGAACCATGCCGTTTGCTCTGAACAAGTGCATGTTGCAGCCTGTCGGATAAGAGCAATCTATTGGGGAGATTAGTCAAAGCGTCATAATGAGCAATATGTTCAAGCTGCTTCTGTTGATGTTTACGCTCACTAATGTCCAGGGAAACCGCGAAAACAACATTTTCGCCCGACAACGCTGCACCTTTTGTTAAATGTACTTCTTTCGGAAAGATAGATCCATCTGCACGTATTCCCCAAAATTCAAATGTTTGTGGTTCATCTACTGCCATAGCCTTGGCATGTAAGGATGCTAATATTTCAAGATCATTTCGCTTTGGTGCTGATATATCCGGAGGGGTTTATCCCGACAAACCATTCTTTTGCGTATTGATACATACGCGATGCACCATAACTGACAGCCAGGAATGTACCATTTTCATCTTGGACATAAACGGCTTCTGAAGCTCTTTGAACAAGGAACGAAAACTTTCTTCACTTTCTTTGAGTTTTTCAGCGGCTTTTTTATCTTCACTGATGTCATCATAGATTCCGAGTATTCCAATGGTTTCTCCTGTAGATGTATCGATCAGAGGAGCTTTGGAGGTACGCAGCCAGATTAGGTTTCCATCGGGAGTCGTTTGAGATTCCTCATATCCCAATATCGAATTGCCCAACTCCATTACCCGAAAATCATCGGCACGGTAAAGTTCGGCTTGATCTTTCCATCTCATCTCAAAATCGCTCTTCCCTATTATTTGCTCAGAGTATTCAAAACCTGCATCTTGGGCAAAAGAGATCATTACAGCCAAGATATTTTAAATTACGGTCTTTTCAAAAAATTCGAAGAGGTGCCGTTTGGATAATAGTCTTGATCAGATTAGCCGATTGAGTACTTCAGACTGGGCTTTAATCAGTCGATTTCTATCTTGCAGCTGACGGCTTTGGCGGATGATCGCCAATACGATAACGATGGCTGCACCGAAATATACCAGTTGTACTTCGCGGGTACAGAATAGATACAGATATTCGGCTAGGATGCGCGCTTTATCCGGTATGAATTGGGGGAATTCGTTTGAAACGTAACAGTCTTCAAGTTCGGGCGGAACGACGGCGAAAGAAGCCTTCCAGGCAAACAGCCGGTTATAAATCAGTGCACCGGCAACCAACGGTGTGACTGGCGAGCACTCATCTGGTCGCCGCGCACCGTTTCGCGGTGAAAGACACCCTCGCCATACCACTTCACGCCTGCCATCTTGTATATCTTTTCAGGGTCAACTCTGACACGTTCGGTGGCTTGCCGTACAAGGGCCCCAATCTGAATTCGGTCCCATCCCTTGGGGAGTGCTTGGCGAAGGATGAGACTGGTCGGAATTGCCCAGCGCTCCAAATTTCTCCACCAAACAGCAAAAGCGTGCGGCGCAACTGTCTTCGCCATGATCATTGCGCTGTTTCCTGCAGCAAAAACTCCTTTGGGTTGCGCGTAAACTCCTTATAGAGTTCCAAGCATGTCTTGGAGCTACCCGGCGGCTCATTGTCATTCGGGAAAAGTTCGTTCTGGTCTGCGTCGCCAGTCGCTGTAATGCCTACCTTCTCCGCTTCGTAAAGAAAGACGGGATAGGGAAACCGTTCCTTGAGAAGGGTACGGGTTTCGGTGGCGACGGTTTCCGTCATGCGCTTCTGGTATTCCTTTAGCTCCTTTTGCAGATCCTTTCGTTTCTCGGCGTCCTGCGCGTTTCTTGGCTGCGGCGATTGCCGTCTTCAAGCCGCTTGGTCTTCATTGGCGATTTCGTCGGCGTATTTGGCCTCCACCTCGCTGCGGGCTTTGCGTTCTTGGCGTCGAAGTCAGCTTGCTCCTTCGTCGGTGAACTTTTGCAGGAACAGCAGCGATGCTTTTACGCTTGCGCCGGAGGAAAAGAACGTCTCCTGCGGCAGGCTGACCACGGCGCGAATGAAGGCGCGGTCTTCGCAGAACTCGCGCACATAGGCCAGCGATGGGTTGTTGAAGATGCCTTCGGGCAAGACAATGCCCATGCGGCCGCCGGGCTTGAGCAGAGCAAGGCAGCGCTCGATGAAGAGGATTTCCGTTTTCGTCTTGCTTTCCGCGCCCTTTGGCAGCTCGAAAAGGCTGGCAATGGGCTTATTCACGGCGGCCGCACGCGGGCCTGGGCTTCTCTGTAAAGATCGCCGTATTCGTCGCATATAGCGCTTCGTCGGCTTCGCGGTTGACCGTCACGTCGATTCATGCACCATGTCGGAAGGCTCGACGTTCGCGCCAAAGGGCGGATTGGTCAGGATGATGTCGAACCGGCCTTCAAAGATGCCGTTGACGTTCAGGAAGCCGTCATGGTGATGCACGCCGCCGTGGCCGTCGCCGTGCATGATCATGTTCATCTTGCTGGTGCGGGCCATGCGGTCGTTGGCGTCGGTGCCGTAGATGCAGCGGTTGGCGAGCTTCCAGAGGCGCGAGCCGCGCTTGCGCTGGTCGAGTGCTGCTTGGATTTCGTCAAACTTTGCGCGCAGCAGCTTCAGCCTTCTTCGCTTCGGATAGCTTCTTCCTTTCCACCTCGGCTTTGAACGCTTGATACTGCGCGTCGGCGTCGGCAAGGATTTGTTCGCGGACGATTTCAAAGAAGCGAATCAGAAAGCCGCCGGAACCGCTGGCGGGGTCGCAGATAATGTCGCCTTCCTTCGGGTTCGACCATGCGAACCATGAATTCGACGATGGTGCGCGGGGTGAAGAATTGCCCGATTTCGCCGCGGAAGGTGCGGCCCAAGGAATCGCTCGAAGGCGATGCCCTTGATGTCCTCGCTGGTGTCGGAAAGGTTGTAGCGTTCCAGCAGCTTGACGATTTCCCGGCCTGTGGCGGGCTTCAGCCGGATTTCTTCATCTCCTCGAAAATCTTGTCGTCTTCGTAGGCTTCTTTGGTTTGCTCGAAGAGCGTGTTGAGCGGGTGTCTTGCCAATCTGATCGTCGAGAAATCAACTGTAAAGAGATTCTTGCGCTGGCGCTTGGCGCGTAGCTCGCGTTCCACACAAACCTTAACGAACAGGATCTTGGCGATTTCGTCGAAGGCGGCGGCGGGGTCGAGTTTTTCGCGGTTGCGAATGACGTTGTGGCATTGGTGGAGCAGGTCGGCGAATTCGTCTTCCTTGAACGTCTTGAGCTTGGAAATCAGTTCTTCAATTTCTTTGTCGCTGGCGTCGGCATGGGGGATGTTGCTGATTTCCTCCAGCGACTTCGGCATCCGGTCGTGCAGGACGCGCCAGTATTTCGTTTCCCGGCTGTTGTGCGTGACGAAGAAGCGCGCACCAGTCAAGCGGGCGTAGTTATCGCCCTGGCCGTAGTCGTCTGGCCTTGATGGTGACGTTGTCGGATTTGCATTCGACGACGATGAGAGGGTTCTTCGAGTCGCCTTGTCTTGGGCCGTGCGCCAGATAACGAAGTCGGCGCGGGCATGGCCCGACCCGCGCCCGGTGACTTCAAGCTCTTCGTCCATCTGGTCGAGACTGAAACCGTATTCGTTGACGAGGACGCAGAGATATTCCTGTCGGACAGTTTCTTCGGGCGTTTCGTCTAGCCACTTTTTGCGGATGTGGCTCCAGATTTTTCCCTTTTCGCGGCGGACAGTGAGTTGATCAGGCATCGTGGCGTAATTCTACCTGCATGGCTCAATGGACGAAAGCTTGCATTCTTGCTGGATGGCATGTTCGATCTCAGGTATCGGTACCGGGAGCGCCCCTACGGCTGAGGGATCACTCGGCTCGCCCGCAGATTCGTCCGGGACGCAGAGAACGCGCTACGGCGGGCCCTTCGCCACATCACTCAGGGCAAGCAAGCTCCGCTTCACGAGGTTCTGGAAGCTCGAAGCTAGATGCTGGAGGCTGGAAGGGGAGGGGGCCCAAAGGGGGCGCGGGCTTCGGGAGTGTCGGGCATGGGCGTCCAGGCAAGGGATTATACAACCTTAAAGGGGTGTACTCACGGGTGGACAGCGGGACAGCAGACGGCGGGAAAAGCGCGAAGAAGGCGTTCCAAGGGGCGGGTCGCCCATTCGACTGCGCTCAGGGTGAACAAGCTCCGCTGCGCGAGATTGTTTGGGGAATGCGGCGGAATGGGCGGGTTGAAACCCGCCCCTACAAAGAACGGCGAGAGGAAAGAAGACAGAGAGCGGCAGCGCTTCGCGGATTGGGGATCATGTAGCCGCGAAGCCGGGGAAGGATTCTTTTAAGGAGCGGGTCGGAACCTCCGCCGTTCTGGGGGCAGGAGGTTGGAGGGGGGAGGGAGAGGAGGGAGAGGAAGTAAAGGAGGTAAAGGAAGTAGAGGAGGTAAAGGAAGTAGAGGAAGCGTCGCGAAGAGAGATCCCTCGTCGGTCGTTCCGAAGGAGAGGGACGACCTCGCTCGGGATGACAAGATCAGAGCGGGCGCAGCAAGCAGCGCCCCTACCGTTTCCGGCCAGGCCGGAATCGAGACTCGGGGCAGGCGGGATGACAGGCGTGGGGGAGGCAAAAGCAGATTCCTCACCCGCGAGGCGGGTTCGGAATGACGGGAGCCGAAAGCGAAGAGAGATCCCTCGTCGGTCGTCCCGAAGGAGAGGGACGACCTCGCTCGGGATGACAAGATCAGAGCGGGCGCAGCAAGCAGCGCCCCTACCGTTTCCGGCCAGGCCGGAATCTTCGATTGAGACTCAGGGCAAGCGGGATGACAATCTCCAGTTTCAGGAGTCCGAACACCGGACCTGGTCGGATCGTCAGAGCGGGCGCAATATATTGCGCCCCTACCGTTTCCGGCCAAGAAAAAGATGCCGCCCTGAAGGGCGGCGCTACACGGGCAAGCGAGGAGAGATCCCTCGTCGGTCGTCCCGAAGGAGAGGGACGACCTCGCTCGGGATGACAGCGTGAGGAGGGGGGAAGGAGCGGGAGGGAGAGGAAGTAAAGGAGGTAGAGGAAGTGGAGGAGGCTAGTGCCTGGGCCGGCGAGACTCCTTGCCCTTCGGGCTCATCGTGCGTATACCAGCCGATTATGGCCGGATCATCCTTTACAGCCATCCAGGAGGGTCGAGCGGATGGACTCCTGAGGCACGGCATCGCCTTAAGGCCGCGCGCGTTATAGGATGCCAGGTCGGCCGGGGTCAAGACGTCGAAGTCTATGACGGTGTTGAAGCCCTGGCTGACCATCGCGTCCAGAGTCCCGCCGCCCACATCGTAGGCGTAGATGCCCTTGATCAGGAACGGCGCGCCTCTGACAATGGCCGTTCCGTAGCGGTCGAAGCCCGACTTCAGGTTCGGGCCGGGCACCCCGCTGATCGCGATGCCATCGTAACCGCCGCCTGCGTTCGTATCGACAAACGGCTCGGCGAAGTCCCAATAGCCGTTGAGGTTCAGGTCCAGAAACGGCTCGCAGGTCGCCCGGATGACTCGCACGTTTCTTATGTAGTTTCCACCCGGCCCTCTCGGGCTGCCGACATCGCTTTGCGCCATCGAGCCGACGATGCCGGTCACCAGGGCAAACCGGCCCGTAATCCCGATCAGAGGCGTCCCCGGCGCGACGATTACTCTCACCCCGTTAGGTGACGCCGTTCCATCCGCAAGCACGCTTCCATCCCGCACCCCGGACCCGTCGTCCACATAGAAGAACCGGTTGGCGTCGTCGGCATACGCGACCCTGCCCCATACCCGGGACAGTCTGCCGACGTTGTTGAGCCCGACCTCGCTGATCTGGTCGTAGCCGGAGGTCGCGCCGGTGCTCTTCGCCCACACCCCCGGTTGGCACGCGAATCCGTCCGTGTCGATCTGCCCGAACGGCCCGCCGCCGATGAAGTGGTTGACCACGCCGACGGGTCTTGGCATCGGATACGGCCCGTAGGTAACCGAAACGCTCATCGCGTTGATCTCGCGCTCGCCGTTGCGCAGCGTAGACGTGCCATTGTCCGCCGCACGTCGCACCGTGCCGTAGATGCTGACCATATCGCCCTGCCGCGCCACACTCGACGAACGCACGCGGATCCCGCCGGTCTGATCCTGAATATAGAAAAACGGCCCGGTCATCTGATCCGTTCCGGCGCTGGCGATCTGGTTTTCCAGCGCGAGGCTCGTATTCACGGGCAGCAGCTTTGCCTGGGCTATCGTGCCGGGTGTCTCAACGCTGGAGGTCACGACCACATTGTCGATGTAGAGGTCTCCCGCCGGCTCGATCTTCTGGGACGTAAAGAACGAGGCGCCGGCGGCGTAGCTGATCTGTGAGCCGCCCGAGCCCTTGATGAACGCGACACCCCCGGACGGAGTGACGCGGGTCAGCGACCCGCCGCGTGGGCCGAAGTAGAGGTCATACGTTTTCGTGTCGAGGTTCGCCGCGATCTTCACGGTATACCATACGCCCGCCTGGTAGGCAGCGCTCGGGCTTGTGGGACTATAGGCGTTGGTCCCGGTCGCATACTCCTGATAGCTCAGCGTGCCGGCAGCGCCCCCGGGGGCATACGGCACGTCTCCCTCGAACTTGATCGCCGCGCCCCAGTTGCCGCCACTGGTAGGGACTCCGCCGTTGGTGATCCTGATCCCAAAGCCTGCATGGATGCTCGCGAGGCAGGCGTCGAATTGCAGCGTACAGGTCCCTCGGGTACACTGCCCGAATGTCAGGCAGAGATGGTTGTTTTTGTCATCGGTGTTGCTGTCGTGGATCCCCATGACACGCGTGGCATTGTCCGCGTAGCCGTTAGCGACCCCAGCGCTGGTTGTGGAGTTCGTGCTGTTGAGCTTCCAAGGCGACGGAATCGACCCCAACGCCGCTCCCTCGAAATCGTCGCCAAACAGCGTCAAGGTCCAAGCCGTGCACGAAGATGCCAGGCAGACAAACGCGATCACGGATACAAGCGCGAGGACTCGTGACATAGAGCGTCGGTTCCCCCGGGCAGGCGTTCAGCCAATACGCTTCAGCCTCATTATACCATGGGCCGGCTCCCGAAACCCGTATTTCACCCAGCTACCCGTGGCACAGTTTTTGAACATATTACCTACGTCAGCCCGGAGGAAAGGAAAGCCCGATGAAGTTGAGAGTCAGCACGGAAAGCTTGGTGCTTGTTGCGATATGCCTGGCGGACATGTTTGCGACTCTCTTCTTCGTGCTGAGAGGCTGCGCGGTGGAGCAGAACCCGTTGATGGCTGCCTGCCTGCGCCGTAGCCCGGTGGTGTTCGTGCTGGTGAAGCTGGCAAGTTTCGTGCCGTTCATCGTGGCCGTTGAGCTTTACCGCAGACGAGACGCGCTGTTCGCGCGGCTCGCATGCCGGAGCGCGATCGTGCTGTATCTGGTGACATTCGTCGCCCTGACCATTCGAACGAATCTGACATAACCGACCCGTCTTGTTCCCTGCCCGCTCCCTAGTAACCGGCCGGCCCCGACACCGGCCGGTTACGCCCGTACGGCCCCCTTCATCCCCCCTTTGGTAAGGCGGGAAAGAGGGGGGTTACCGGCGGCGGCGATACGCGGGGCGGTTCACTTCGCTAAGATAAACCTCATACCACCCCGCGTATATGCCTTCTTCGTAGGCCGCTCTTACTTTCCGCTTCACTGATCTGAGTCGCGTGTCTATGGTTCTGCGTCTAATCCCCAAAGCTTCCGATATGCGCTTCCCGCCCAAACCCGACACGTAGAGCCTGTAGACTATCTCCTCGATCGCGCTCAGACCGGCCGCGTCGATGAGTTCGGAGACCTGTCTCTCGACCAGACACTCGATCATCTCCTCCGAAACGCCGCTCTCCTCCAGCACGGGCATGCGTTTTTGCTCGTCGCGCATCTTGCGATCGAGCGCGACCTGCGCATACAGGCCGCTTTCGGCGCTATCCAAAAGCAGTTGACCGAGCAGGGTGTCGGCCTGGCGTTCGAGTTCCGCCGCGACCGCTGGGGGTACCGTGACTTCTTGTTGTCGGCCGCGGGGCCTTCCGCGGGTTTCGCGAAAAGGACCGCAGGTTGGGTCAGGAATCGCTGTTTCCATGTCATGCACCTCTGAGCCGATTGCGCCGGGCGTTTGGGAACATCCGTTCGTCCAGCGCGCTTCTTCTTTGCTTGCTACCAGACATTAGTCTACCATGTTCACTACCGGTTGTCAACTACTTTCTGCAACTTTTTTTCGGGGTTTTTTCGGCGCCTGGCCGGTGGTCGATTTGCGCGCTCGCACCCCGCTCTGGTATAGTCTTGCTTGGCGCGCGGTCTGGGATCCCGCGCAAGGAGAGCGCATGATGGAACGGACACTGGTGTTGATAAAGCCCGATGCCGTGCGGCGGAGACTGGCGGGCGAGATAATCCGGCGGATAGAGGGCCGCGGCTTCGATATAGTGGCGATGAAGATGCTCACGCCTTCGCGGGAGCTGGCCGAGGAGCACTACGCCGTGCATAGAGGCAAGGACTTCTACGAGCCGACGGTCGAGTTTCTGATGTCGGGGCCGTTGGTGGCGATGGTGATTCAGGGCGAGAACGCGATTGCGTTGCTGCGCAACATGATGGGCGCGACCAAGCCGCTCGAAGCCGCGCCCGGCACGATCCGCGGCGACCTTACGATCAGCACGTGCCAGAACCTGATCCACGGCTCCGACTCGCCCGAAACCGCAGCAACCGAGATCAAGCTGTGGTTTGGCGAGCTTGCGCGGTAGGAGACCGGCGGCGGACGGCGAACTAAGCTTGCGGAGAGTCGCGTTATGTGGATTGCCGCTGTATGCATCGCGCTGTTTGTGTTGTGGGTTGTGGTCAGCTACAACCTGCTCGTGCGCGCGCGTAACATGATCCGCGAGGCCTGGAGCGGGATCGACGTTCAGCTCAAGCGCCGCCACAACCTGATTCCGAACTTCGTGGACTCGGTCAAGGCCTACTCCAGCCACGAGCGCGACCTGTTCGACAACCTCGCGCAGACCCGTGCCACAAGCCTGGCGTCGGATGCGATTCCTGCCAGAAGCGAGGCCGAGAATGCTCTTTCCGGTCAGCTCAAGTCTCTGATCGCCGTCGCCGAAGCCTATCCTGAACTCAAAGCAAGCGCCAACTTCCTGGCGCTTCAAAAGACCCTTTCCGCGGTCGAAGACGACATCCAATACGCCCGCAGATACTATAACGCGGTCGTGCGCGACTTCAACATCCGCGCGCAGTCATTCCCCGGCTTGATCGTCGCCAGGCTCTTCGGCTTCGACCGCGCCGACTACTTCGAGATCGAATACGCAACCGAAAGGCAGGCACCGGATGCACACTTTTCGCAGTAAACACAGACTGATCCACGGCGTTGCGCTGATGGCTTTGTGCTCGAACGCCCTGCTGTCCCCGCCCGCGCTTGCCCAGGAAAGCATACGCCACTTTCAGAGCACCATCACTGTGCATCCCGATTCGACAATGGGCGTGATTGAGGTCATACAGGTCTACAGCAATGGTGAGCAGATCAAACACGGCATCTACCGCGACTTCCCCACCCGTTACAAGGACCGCTACGGCAACCGCTACGTGGTCGGCTTCGAGGTGGCGCAGGTGTTCAGAGACGGCGCGCCGGAGCCCTACCACTTCGGAAGCATGCCAAACGGCAAGCGGCTGTACATCGGCGATCCTCAAGTCTACGTCTCCACCGGCGAGCATACCTACCAGATCGATTACACCACCGATAGGCAGCTCGGTTTCTTTGCCGACCATGACGAGCTTTATTGGAACGCGACCGGCAACGGCTGGGGCTTTCCCATCGATTCCGCCTCAGCCGTCGTGATCCTGCCCGAGGGCGTGCCGCCGTCGAGAGTCAAGGTGGACGGTTGGACCGGCCCCCAGGACTCGACCGCGAAGAGCTTCCGCGCCCTGGTGACGCCCCACGGCAACGCGGTCTACAAGATCACCTCGCCGCTCTATCCGCTCGAAGGGCTGACTATCGCCGTCTCCTGGCCGAAGGGCTTTGTGAAAGAACCTACCACGTCCCAGAAGATCAGGTGGTTTGTGCGGGACAACGTCAACGCCCTCGTCTGCCTGGTGGGGCTTATCATCGTGATCTGCTACTTCGTCTGGGCACAGATGAAGGTCGGAATCGATCCGAGCAGGGGCGCGGCCGTGCCGCAGTGGGACCCGCCGGAGGGGCTTTCGCCCGCGGCGATCCGCTACATCGGCAGGATGGGCTATGACAACAAGACCCTTTCTGCCGCGCTCATCAACGCCGCCGTCAAGGGCTGCGTTCGGATCGAGGACGCCGACGGCGTCTACACGATCAAGCGCGCCGGAACGGGCAACGCCCCCTTGGCCCCGGAGGAGTCGGCTGTCACGCACGGCCTGTTTGCATCCGGCAACGAGATCGTCATGAAGCAGGACAACAACAAGGAGATCCGCGCGGCGGTCGTGCAGTTCAAGAGATCGCTTGCCTCGCAGTTCGGGCAATCGTTCTTTGCTACGCACATCGGTTACGCTGTTATTGGGGCGCTGCTTTCGCTCGCGACGTTTGTGGTGGCATGTCATGGTCGATCCCGTCGGAACCGCGCCGGGCGGCATCCTGGCGATCATGGTTGGCCTATGGACCCTTGCAACGGCGGCCGTCATTATGAAGGCAGCTCGATGTGAGTATGAGGTATGGATTCAAGATCTTCGGTATTAAAGGAACGCTGGGTGGGCAAGTGATCAACGTGTATGATAACATCAACGTTTTCTACTTCAACCGACAAAACGGTGCGCATACTGACATGCTACGGTTCTTCCCTTCTGCGACGATGTCTTTGGAGTATTGACCGTGGATTGCGGAGAGGGACCGGTTTGAGAATGTTTCGTAGACGAACGCTTCTTGCCATCGCCTTTTCGCTTCTGCTTCAACTGTCAGCCCATGCTCAGGATTGGCAGACGCAGAGCTCTGATGCTCACAAGATGTTCATCAAATTCAAGGAGGGTGCTCGTCTACTGAAGCTTGTGCGAGAGCCACGAGAGCAAGCGATCAAATCAAACGTGCAGCAACAGGCATCAGAACTGAGCTCGTTTCAGGCGGCGCTGGGCATCGTGAGACTTCGAGCGGTGAAGCCTGACGCTACGCTTGAACGATTGCCCGGCGGCGTCGAGCGCCTCTTTGTCGCATCGTTTGCTGATAGTGTTAACATGTCTCAGGCTCTCAACACGATCTGTTCATCCGGTGAAGTCGAGTATGCCGAACCCATCTACACCTGTGATGGCGGAGATGTGCAAGTTGAGTTTCCCGATCACTCTCAAAGTGCACAGAAGCATCCGTTCTTTCCAGACGACCCTCAGTTTCCGAATCAGTGGGGACTCCACAACACGGGGCAGTTCAATGGAGTCCAGAATGGCTTAGTGGGCGCAGACATAAATGCGCTTATGGCATGGGAGATCACGACTGGCAGCAATGCTATCACAGTGGCATTCCTTGCGGACGGATTGGCAGTGGGTGCGGCTGAGTTTGGTCTCAGGGTTGACCCGGGCTACAATTTCGTCGGTGACAATAACGATGTGACCGCTGAAGGTTGGCTCGGCACGTTGGTCACCGGCATTGCCGCAGCGAGAGGCAACAACGGATTGGTTATGGCGGGTGTGGACTGGAGTTGTGATATCCTGCCAGTGAAGGTGGTGAACGCGAACTTTCAAGGGTCCTCCGATTGGACTGTGCTCGGGCTGACGTACGCTGCTGACAAAGGTTCGAACGTGATTTGTATGCCTCATGGGGCGTGGTTTTACAAAGGGGGATCTGCTCTGAATGATGCGCTCACGTACGCTGTTTCGAAAGGTTCGATCATCGTTGCCTGTGTCTCTCCTGGATGGGGTTACTATAATTCATATCCAGCTGCTTCCGACAAGATAATCCTGGTTGGGTCCGTTGATGGTCGGAACAAGAGACTCACAAGCACCTATGGCCGCGTTGACTTTATGGCGCCGGGAGAACGAATCATGGGTTTGGCAGCATTCGATCCGAAACTTCCGAGTTTTGTAAGCGGACCTATTGCTGCCACGGCTTTGGTCACAGGCGTTGTGTCTCTGATGCTCAGCATCGACAAATCGCTTACCTTTCAGGATGTCTATCGCATTTTGAGAGAAACTGCGTCAGACCAGGTCGGATGGCCGTATGAAGACACGCCAGGCTGGGACCAATACCACGGGTGGGGAAGCGTCAATGCGTATCGGGCGTTAAGGCTCATCGTCGAACAATCCCATTCACGGCTGCCTGTCTCCTTCGGAGCGAGCCAGAACTTCCCGAATCCCCTCAATGTGGCCACCATGATCGAGTATGAGCTTCCGAAAATGAGCGATTTGAGGCCAATGCACGTTTCAGTGAAAATCTACGATGTGCTTGGCCGGATAGTCACGACCCTCGTCGACGAGGTACAAGAGGAGGGATATCACCACGCATATTGGATTGCAGACGTGCCGAGCGGTGTGTACTTCTATCGATTGGAGGCAGAAGATTTTGTGAGAACGTGCAAGATGATTGTGGTGAAGTGAGTGCCAAGTTAAGGTGCTGATGTTCTTGTTCTATGAAATGTGAGGACTACGGCAATACCCTACCAGCCGTATAGCAAGAGGTGGTCGTTAGCTGAGAGGCGAAACGATAAGCCACCCGACAATGTAGCCAGAGAGGGCGCTATGCGAAGGAGCGGGTCGTAACGAAAGTGAACTCAGATGTAGCCTCGTAAAGATCATAAACGAGAGAGAGACGAGCCCGTATTTTATGGGCGAAGTCAGCAATGGTGATTCGATAGGTAGGGGAATGAGAATCATCATTCTCTCCGGGGTATCAGAGGCGACACGTTCCGAAAGACATCAGGGCAACTTGGGAGACCCTCCTCTTGACTGATTGTTGTGTAGTCAGTAGGAGACAATGCCTATAAGGAAACGAAGTGGCGTTGACGAGAGAGGGAGTCGGACACGATCATAGTAGCGTAGATAACAGAGACAACAGAACTCTGCAGGAGCGAAGGGTCGTGACTTGAACGGGGTCAACAAAGAACGGAGGGGCAGGGTGATTGTCCTGAGAGGGACTATAAACGCCGAAGTAAACTGCTCAGGATGTTTGGAGTTGGCTATGCTGATGAGCGAAGGGAAAGCTCGTCAGAGGACTGTTCACGGAAAGCCGTATGAGGGAAAACCTCACGTACGGTTTGATGAGGGGACACCAGAGACGGGGTGATGGACGGCTTGAGCGGGACACTCGTCTGAAAAGAGAGAAACGCTGTTTGCTCACAAGTCCTGAACGCTACTGCGCTGGTGTCCTACTCTACAACCTGACTGCAAGCGGCTCCCTAGATGTCGCCCGTCATCGACCTTCCTTCTCTCCATTCAGATTCATCTCTTCGCGTAAGTGCCTGAGATGCCGAGGTCCGTCGGCCTGCCAACGATCATGATCACGGGGAAGAACAGATCGCTGTGCGATCAAGGGTGGGCGGATGACCACCAGCAGAATGTACTCTGGCTGTCGAAATCGAACCCTGGAGGTTATAGGATGTTCTCTTTCAGAGTTTTAGCGACCACAGCCCCGCGGGTGTGGACCCCAAGTTTTGCGTAGATGTGCTTGAAGTGTGTTGTGAGTGTGTTGTAGCGGAGGGAGACCTTGTTGGCGATATCCTGCATTTTCAGCCCTTCCACCACGTACCCGAGTATTTCTTTTTCTTTTTGCTTAAGCCTGTAATCTGGTTTGGCGCAGGCGCGGGGGGTATATAGGTTCCTTGATGCCGCGGAATCTTGTCTGATGGTTCCATTCAAAATCTTAGAGAGCTGGGGGGAGAAATAGTCGGAGAGATGGAATAATGGAAGATGGGAGACGGAAAATGGAAGTACCTAGGCAAAAAGTATGCAAGTAATAAGTATTTGAATGTCGAAGCAGCGTGTGGACCGTCTCGCTGTGCCCACTGGTGGACCCCGGTTGTTGGTGTTAATCCGCGTCCCGACGTGATTGGCAGATTCTGCGCTTCGCGGCGTAGGAAGGCCTCTGACTACTAGCTGTCTTCATCAGGCATACCAAGTTCTTGGTATTGCGTCTGCTTTGTCAGTCTAACATATTGGGCTGAGCTTACGGGCAAGCCTCGCGTACGGTTCGATGAGGTTTTGATAGATTGACAGGATGCTTGCTTAAGCAGCACACTTGTGCATTCTTCTGGACATCGGCGTTGGCAAAAGCTCCCATTTCACTCACATCGCCGAGGTCGGTCACTGGCACGGCATTTGCAACTTTGACTGAGTTTGGCCAACTTGCAGTGGTCTATCCGCCACCGTACGGACACCTAAGCAGTGAAAACCACATCCTTCTTGTTAGCACTTTTTCTCCTGGGCTGTAATCATCCGTTCAGCCCCAAAGGTCCTTTGGAGCAGCAATTTGTGGTCTGTTGGTGAAAACGCCAATGCGAGTCGCGAGAAAATGTTCCTTTATTGTCTTCGCATCTATTCTGATGGTTTCCTCGAGCCAGCTGTGGGCCCAGGCATCAGATGTCTACGGCATCGTGACGGATAGCCTGACGAGGCAGCGCATTCCGTTTGCCAATATCAGTGTCGTCGGGACAACCAGGGGCGCAGCAGCCAACAACATCGGATTCTACTTCATTCCAAAACTGCCCTCCGGGACATTTGAGATTACAGCGAGCTCGATCGGATATATCAAGTCGACCAAGACCGTCACGCTGAGAGAGGGAAAGCCCGCCGAGCTGAATTTCGAGCTCCCTCCAGTCCCGGTTCAGGAGCAGGAAGTCGTCGTGACTGCCCCCCGAAAGAACCTGGAAATAGAGATGAAGACGACAAGTGTTCACGTGCTTGAGCGGGCGGAGCTCAAACAAGTCCCGGTTGCCGGGCAACAGGATCTGCTGCAATCACTGAAAATCCTGCCTGGCATCGTTTCCACAAGCGACGTGAGCTCCAGGTTTTATGTTCGAGGCGGAGCAGGCGACCAGAACCTGTTTATGTTTGATGGGATAAGGATCTACTATCCTTTCCACGCACTGGGCATCTACAGCGTTTTTAGTCCCGAGGTGGTGGACAATGTGGAAGTCTACACAGGCGCCTTCCCGCCGGGGTTCGGCGGCAAGCTCTCTTCTGTCGTGAACATTGCGACACGCGACGGTCGAGCCGACAGGATCGCAGCCCGCGCAAACGGGAATTTCTTGTCATCGGAGTTTGGGCTTGAAGGACCCGCAATCTCCAAGTCTACATTCCTCGTCGACGCAAGAAAATCCATATCCTCGCGGACGTTCGGTAACATCGTGGGCCAGGATGTTCCTCTGTCGTTCTACGATGCGACGGTAAAAATCGCGACTCAGCCGGGAGGCGTGCAGAAGTTCGACGTCACCTTCCTGACAAGCGGTGACAACCTGAACTCCCGCAGTCCCTCCGAACCTAATTACTCGTGGCGAAACAACGGGGTGGCCCTATCAGGGTCGGGGCTGCCGAGCAATCGGATGTTTGTCAACTGGCTTGTCTACATCAGCAGTTACCATGCCAATCGAGACGCGACTCCTTCAGGTTCGATCACTTCAGCTTCCACGTTCGTCAAGGAACAAGGGCTTCGCGCGAACGCTACGATCTACACAGGTCCGGAGGATCTGTACTATTTCGGGTTTGATTTTGGATTTCCATCGCTGGACTATTCGTTCACCAACAGACAGGGCCTTCAACAGGATCTCCAGAGCTCGCTGCTCGAAGTGTCGGCATGGCCCGGGTACTCAACGACTATGGGACCGCTTTCAATTGACGGCGGGCTCCACGTTGAAATAGGCGCAATGTTCGATGGGGCGTCTCCCTCCCGTGAAATACAGCCGCGGCTCAATCTCAGCTATCTCCTCACGGGGACTTGGAGGGCAAAAGCGTCCATCGGTCGGTTCTCTCAGAGAATGCTGACCGTTGGGAATGAAGATGACGTGATTTCGATATTCGATGCTTGGATCAGCGTGCCCAAGAGCATGCAGCCTGAACAGGCTGATCACTTTGTCCTGGGCCTCAGCGGCAATCTCACGGAGCAGGCAACGATGAATCTCGAAACGTACTACAAGAAGTACAGCTCACTCGTCGTCTACAACCGGGACAAGATCGATGCGAGCGATCCGGATTACATACAGGGAAGCGGTGATTCCTACGGCGCAGAGTTGACGCTGCGATCACATTCTCCCGTGGTTGATCTTTATGGCACGTACTCGCTTGCTTTCGCCAAGATCAATAACGGCGGATTTGTCTATTATCCCCGCTATGACCGCCGACATCATGTCAATTTGATGGCGATCCTTCATCTGGTGCGGGGATTGAGCACGACGGCCAGGTGGGAATACGGTTCGGGCTTTCCGTTCTCGCAGACGGTGGGATACTTCGATCGATTGATGCTTGATAACGCCTTGCCGGGTCAGTTCGAAACCGAGACAGGGTCACCGTATATCATGCTGGGGCCGAAGAATGCTGCCCGGTTGCCAGCCTATCACCGGCTTGACATCAGCATTGCATATAACCTGAGGCTCATCGGCCTCGACGTTGTTGCTGGCGTCGATCTTTTGAACGTCTACAACAACAAGAACATTTTCTACTTTGACAGGAAGACCGGCCAGCGCGTGAACATGCTCGCGTTCTTCCCTTCCGCGACGCTGACGGTGCAGTACTAGACATAGGCTAGCTTCACATGGACGCGCACATCCGTTGGCTATCTCTCGTTTGTTTGCTTCTTCTTTTCACCTCAGGATGCAACCAACCCTTTGACCCGAGGGGTCCGCTGGATAAGCAGATGGTCATCTTCTGCGTTCTGTCGACGGACCGCAAGGTCCATTTTGTGCGAGTCGAACGCAGTTATATGCCGTCTGAGTACGATCCGACTGCCTACAACTCCGACAACGCGGTGACCGATGCTCAGGTAATTATCAACGGAGCAGGCAAATACTACCAGATGCGCGATACTGTGCTGCCGAGAGCAGACACCAGCCGGTACAAATTCCCGCTGCACGTGTATGTTGTGAACCCACTTGCGATTTCCAACGGAAAGGCCTACGGCGTCTCGGTTCAATCACCCTCCATGGGCGCAATATATGCCACGACCCTGGTGCCGGATAAGGGCTACATTACACTCGATGTGAGCGCATACGCGATACTCGTCGATCCAACGCGTCTTTCAGCGAACACGCCGATCGATTTCTTCGTCCAGTTATCTCCGATCGCTAAAGGATACATTGGTCGGTTCATCATCTGCTATGATGTGGTCAAAAACAATGAGTGGGTGGAGGAACATGTTGAGGTGCCAGTGCCACTTGGATACTCGACTTTCTATGGGCCGAATGTGCCTCTCTATCCACAGATGACGCGATGCCCGTCGACAAATCGAGCTGCAATGCAATACCAAGTGGGTCAATACCTGGGGGTCATCAATGGATTGAGAAATGGATCCTATGCTCGTAACAGACTGAGCTTCAAATGGGCAGTCCTTCGTCTTGTGCAGGTTGAGCAGAATCTATACAAGTACTACACCACCGTGCATGCATTTCAGGATCCATATTCGATTCGGCTGGACGAGCCACTTTTTTCGGGCATAAAGGGAGGGGAGGGCGTCGTCGGCGCCTACACGCTCGATTCGCTCGTTTTCTTGTACCCTGAGAACTTCTTTGGCAATCAGTAAAATGGACCGGTCGAACGGTTCCATCTTCAGAATGATTCTTGACTTATGCCAAACACAAATTCTTGACTTTTATTCCGCAGTTCGGTATGATTCCATTGTTGGATATGTTGCACCATCTCGTGCAAGCATCGTTTCCCATTTGTTTATGGTTTAGGCGAGCCCATAGGATCAGTAGCAGGACTTGCCATGTGTCTCGCAGTGGTTAGTGATGATGGCACGTGTGCATACTTGATGTTGCTCGACCCGTATCAAGTGCGCATTGCAGGGAGGAAAGCTATATGCGCGCATCGACCCACCATCAGTTCATCAGCCCTCAGATTATTTTGGGCATAACCGGGGCTACGTTCACTTTCCTGGCGCTCCTCATCCTTCAATCTTGTGAATCTCCACCTTCGGGGCCGGTGTACGTGGCAACCCGGCCACCAGCCCCGACTCCGCAATCAGTGATCGATTCCACTACTGGTGTTTGGCTTCGACAAAACTGCATGCCTTTTCAGACCTCCAATCCTGGTGCTGGTTTTGACGACATTGCCTTCTTGGAAAACCTGTACGGGGGTGCCCGGGTAATTGTCTTGGGTGACGCTACAAATGGCACCAAGGAGTTCTTCCAGATGAAGGATCGAATTCTGCGGTTCCTGGTGGAAAAAATGGGTTTCAACACCTTTGCCATTGAGGGAAACTGGTCAGAGTGCAACTTGATCAACAACTACATCCAGAACGGCACCGGAGACCCGGGGCATTCGCTTGCCAGCCTAAACGTCTGGGCGTGGAACACGGCGGAAGTAATGGATATGATATACTGGATGCGAAGTCACAATGAGAAAGCCAGTGGCACGAAGGTGAGTTTTTTCGGGTTTGACTTTCAGTATCCGGGATTGGCGATGGATAGTGTTGTTGCGTACTTGAAGAGAGTTGATTCTGCGGCTGCTGACGAAGCTGAATTGTTGTATGGGCCCTTCCGTCCATATCAAGCGGCTGGCTTCAGATACGTAAATGCTCCGGCAACGGTGAAGGATAACTGCCAACTGTCGATCTCGAGGGTCTACGATCGTCTGCTCGAACACAGAACTGAATATGAGCTCAAGACGTCTTCAAAGGAATTCCTTTTGGCACTTCACAGTGCTCGCGTTGTAGTGCAAGCGGAAGACTATTTCTCCGCGAGGAACTATTATGATTACCGCGATATGTACATGGGGGAGAATGCAAGGTGGGTAGTGGACCAAGGCGGGGCAAACTCCCGGACTGTGTTGTGGACAAACAACCTTCATTACTACTGGTTAGGACAAGTTCTTAAGAATGGCTATGGTGCGGGCAATGTGATTTTCATCGCATTTGATTTCTACGCCGGATCGTTCAACGCGGCTTCTCCATACAACAGTACAACAGGGCGGGGAGGCATCGTGACCGTGGTTCAAGCTGACACTCCGATGGTGGACACGTACGAACATATGTTCCGCATGGGGGATGTACCGAGGTTTCTACTAGATATGAGGGACTCAAAGAACGATGCGCGACTCGGGGGAAAGAAGTTTCGAACAATTGAGGGTGTGTATGACCCGACGAACCCTGGGGGGTACTACTCTTCCGTCTCCTTGCGATATTCATTTGATGCGATAATCTACTTTCAAGCAAGTTCACCCACGACTCTTAGGTACTGAAGATCTGCAACATACTTGGTGAACCTGTGGTGACGCTTGTGGATGAAGTGCAAGGGAGAGGGTGTCACGACGCATACTGGTATGCGAACACACCGAGTGGAGTATATTTCTATCGTCTGCAAGCAGGAGATTTCGTGAGATCGTGCAAGATGATTGTGGTGAAGTAGCCGCGCTGGTGGAAGCTCCTTATAAAAGCTTGACAATGTTCGAAAGACGAGTCCTACTTATTACAGCCTTTTCGCTTTTGCTTCAGCTGCCAACCCTCGCTCAAGATTGGCAGACGCAGACCGCTGATCCTCACAAGATGTTCATCAAATTCAAGGAAGGTGCTCGATTACTCAAGCTTGTCCGAGAGCCACGAGAGCAAGTGAGCAAACCAAACGTGCAGCAACAAGCTTCAGAGCTGAGCTCGTTTCACGCGGCACTGGGCATCGTGAGACTTCGAGCGGTGAAGCCTGATGCTACGCTAGATCGGCTGCCCGGCGGCATCGAGCGCCTCTATGTTGCATCGCTCGCCGATGGCACCGATGTGACTCAGGTTCTCGAGGCAGCTCATGGGATGAATGAAGTGGAGTATGCAGAGCCGGTCTATATTTGTGGCGGGGGAGATGTTCCTATCCAGCTTGGTGAGCAATCTCAAGGACTAGGCGAATCGTCATTCTTTCCAAATGACCCTCAGTTTCCAAATCAGTGGGGGCTTCACAACACAGGTCAGTATGATTTTGTGCAGAACGGCAAAGTGGGTGCAGATTTGAACGTACTCACGGCGTGGGACATCACAACCGGAAGCAGCGATGTCCTGGTAGCATTTCTTGCCTCTGGGCTGCAAACGACTTGGCGGGAGTTATGCACCAGGGATGCAGTTTCCAGGGTATATAAAGGATACAATTTTGTCAGTGACAATAACGATGTCACAGACGACAATTGGCTAGGGACTTATGTGACGGGCGTTGCCGCTGCAACAGGTAACAACTCATACGTCATGGCGGGTGTGGATTGGAATTGCCTTATCCTCCCGGTGAAGGTGGTGAACGCAAGCTTTGTTGGGTCCTCTGATTGGACTGCTTACGGCCTGACGTACGCTGCGGACCAAGGCGCGAATGTTATCTGTATGCCTTTTGGGGCGTGGAATTACAAAGCGGGTTCTGCCCTTAATGATGCTCTTATCTACGCCATTTCGAAAGGTTCGATTATTGTCGCTTGTGCGGCTTCTGGATGGAGCTACTTCAATTCATATCCCACTGCATCTGACAAAATCATACTCGTTGGGTCTGTCGATAATCGAGACAAAAGGCTCACCACCAGTTACGGCCGCGTAGACTTCATGGCACCAGGGGAAAAGATTATGGGTTTGTCGTACGCTAGTCAGTACGGGGGGACTTATGTAAGCGGACCCACCGCTGCCACGCCCTTGGTTGCTGGTGTTGTATCGCTAATGCTCAGCCTCAACAAATCGCTTACTTTTCAGGAGGTCTACGACATCTTGAAAGAGAGTGCGGTAGATCAGGTTGGCTGGCCATATGAGGACACGCCTGGTTGGGACCCGTACCATGGTTGGGGAAGGGTTAACGCATATCGTGCGTTGCGACTCATTCTGGAGCGATATCGCATTGGGAATACTACCTATGACTACGGAGCGAGCCAGAATTACCCAAACCCATTCAATGGCCGGACGACAGTTGAGTATCAGCTTCCGAAATATAGCGATTCGAGGTCATTCCACGTTTCACTAAAAGTCTACAACATACTTGGCCAGCCCGTGACGACGCTGGTGGATGAAGTGCAAGGGATGGGCTATCACTACGCATACTGGTATCCGAGCGGACCGAGCGGAGTGTATTTCTATCGTCTAGAGGCAGGAGATTTTGTAAAAACGTGTAAGATGATTGTGGTGAAGTAACCGCGATGGTGAAGGCGCCCTCTGTCGAGCATTCTCCACACTCCGCAGTCGTTTCTCGCAGCCAGGGCAGCATGGGGCCCGGCCCCGCTTTTCCACTGTCATACCCGCATGTTTCTAGCGGGTATCCAGAACGTGCACTCTGTGTGGCTTTGGGCTGACATCGTGCTGAGTTCTGGATTCCCGATTGATACGTTCGGGAATGACAGGTAGGTGCGGTGACGCCTTATTCGCGGTCACGTCCACGATACAACGGTCACGACGGAGCGTGACCCTCCAAGCTGGAGGGACGTGCTCTGTCACGTCCACAATACGTAGGCAATTGCAAAGCGTTCAGCCAAGCCAGTCTAGTTTGTTCATCTCCCCCTGATAAGGCCACGCTCGCGCGGCCTCAACAAGTTTCTTCCGCACAGGGTTCTCACGCACGTATTCCCACTTTTCATCATAGCTGGTACCGCGACGAAGTTGAGTGTCCCAGAAGGATTTTTGCCAAACGGGTTGCTCGTTCCTATGTGGCCACGTGCGTGACGAAAGAGATTTCCAGTAATGGATCCACTTCGCCAACGGCGGAAAGTCCACTGTTGCAGGGGCACAGAAGAGGTGAATGTGGTCGGGCATGATGACGTATCGGTCCACTATCCACACGTTCGCAGTGCGCCAAGCGTCCAGCAAGAGCGAGTGAACCTCCCATGTACAGAGAATTGGCTTCCGCTTGTGAGTCCACACTGTAACGAAGATGACGATGGGGCGATTGAAGCTCTCTTTGGGAGGGAGATGAACAGGGGTTTTCCTGGATGGGCTGTACGTGACAGGGCGTTTCGTTTTCATATCGATCTAGATTCTTGTTTATCGGAGATGGAAAAGAGCTCCTTCTCGCGTCTGCAACATATTGGTCACGACGGAGTGTGACCCTCCATGCTGGAGGGACGTGCTCTGTCACGTCCGAAGGACAACGGCCACGATGGAGCGTGGCCCTCCAAGCCGGAGGGACGCGCGCAGTTTACCCCGACGCAATTTGTCGGGCTCACGTGCGCAACGAATTGGTCACGACGGAGTGTGACCCTCCATGCTGGAGGGACGTGCTCTGTCACGTCCGAAGGACAACGGCCACGATGGAGCGTGGCCCTCCAAACCGGAGGGACGTGCACAGTTTACCCCGACGCAATTTGTCGGGCTCACGTGCGCAACGAATTGGTCACGACGGAGTGTGACCCTCCATGCTGGAGGGACGTGCTCTGTCACGTCCGAAGGACAACGGCCACGATGGAGCGTGGCCCCCCAAGCTGGAGGGACGTGCACAGTTTACCCCGACGTGCTTTGTCGGGTTACGTCCTAATGGATTGGTCACGACGGAGCGTGGCCCTCCAATCACGATCAATAGAAAACGCGTATCGGTGCCGTGGCTGCGCTCTCATTACCTGACTTGTCAACAGCGGTCACCCGATAGTACCAATCCCCCTTCAACTTTGCCCCATCAAACCCCTCTCCGTTGTCTCTGAAGCTCGTTGTGCTGGCCGCAACGAACGTCAGGTAGTTGGCGGGGCTTGCCTTGAAGTCTGGTTTGTCGCTTCTATAGATCCTGTACCAGTACGCGTCATCGCCTGATGTCTTCCATATCAACGATTGATCTTTCACATCGGTGCCTGCCGGCGTCCGCGGCTTTGCTGAGCGCTCAGCGGCGAAGGTGATGACCGAGAGCGGTGTCTCCGCCGAGGATGCAGGGAAAAGAGAGGATTGGCTGCCGTCATTCGCTTCGATGTAGTACTCGAGTCCTTTCTCTGGCACATCGATGGCTGGGATCCCTGCTGCGAATATGGCTTTGACCTTACGCTCCATTGCGTTCGTCTTCCACTTTTTCTCTCCGATCATCCGGTAGTGGAGAATCGCGGTAATGTTCTCGTATGAACGGTTATCAAGCACACGCGCTTTGATCCAGATAGGCTGACCAACCGGGCTTGATGTCGGAGGTGAGACGACGATGATCTGCGGCGCTTGCGTGTCGGCTGTGCCCGTTTCGCACCGGCTCGGGACAGAGAGACGGCTGTCCTTGCCGGATGCGTCTACTGCGGAGACACTGTACCGATGAATTGCCACTGTGCTTTTCGGTGAAACTTGTCGCCGTCTGGGCAATCAGTTTGTCGTTGATCCGTTTGCCATCCCGGTAGATGTTGAACCCCGCCGCGGACTGATCTCCATCATTCCATCTCACCACCGCTCCATCAAGCGTTCCGCGCACGGTGACACCTGATGGCGCTTTCAGAACCTGAACCTTTCTCAGTGTGTCTTCCTTCGCGACGTAGTTTCGCTGGATGTACCGGTTTTGCGAACTCATCACATTTCCGAGTGAGGAAATATCTGTCACGCGGTAGATGAAGTTCTTGACCCACGATTCCGCGGCGCCGGGGAGATCCGACCAGGTATACTTCTCGAAGTTCCTATTAAGCTCGATATGATCCTTCGCCGCTGCAATCCTGCATCGCAGAAGATTCAAACGAGCTCTCTGACCTGGAGATTGCACTCTCTCAATCCACTTGTCGATGACCTTCAGTTGTGCCACGGCCTTGTCGTGATCTCCGAAAGGATCTCGTGCTGAGAAGAAGTTCATCTGGAGCTTGTGGCGGCCGCTTGTCGGCGTGATCGTTGCCCGAACTGTGGCCCATCTCTGCAATCCCCCGGTGTTTTTCACGACGCACGTACCGATGACGGGCCCTGTGAGCGAGTCGAGGCGAAGCTCGATGATTCCACCTTCTGTGGCTGAAGCGACCCGCGCTTCAAACATCCTGGCTCCTGTTCCGAAATTCACATCTGCATATCTTGCCCAGTCGCCTGCGTCGATCCAGTCGATGCACTCGCCCCCTTCTTCACAACGATTCTTACCGATACCGTATTGATCACCGAAAGCCGCGGCGCTGTACTCGCTGGCTGAATCGGGCGTGTCGCCATACAGACGGAATCGCTCGACCTGGAATATCCCTCTTGCCTCCAGTCGGGTGAACGGTGGTGTTCCCTCACACTCCGCAAAATCGCAGGCGAAAGGTTCGTTCTGGTCAATGATGCCGGTGATTTCGTCCGCTGCTTCTAGTCCATAAGCGAGCGCCGCATAGTCGGAATACACCTTGCGCGATGAGGTGAGTTGATGCGCGTCGTCCCAGGGAGCGCGGGCGATGTAGTACATCTTCGGTTCGACTGCGTCGGTGAGCCGCCACGTGAGACAGTAGAACCCCTTCATGTTCGGCGCACGTTCATTGAAGGCTGCGATCGTGTTCGTCAGATGCAGATTGTAGGGGTAGTAGTATTCGGAGCTGTAGAAGTCTCTCTCGAGCCATGGGCAGCCCCAGTACTCTCGGTGGCCGTAAATCGCGCCTGTTTCGCATCGATCTGAGTAGTAGGAAATTGGCGCGGCAGATGACATCTGAGGGAAGCGTCGCAATCGAATTCGGGTTGAGCCCCCACCCGGCAACCGCCACGCGAGTTCTTGGCATTCGCTCTTTGACGCCCTGATAGAACTCGTTGAAGATATTTCGCCAGATCTTGTAGAATTGTGGATCCTTGCCGACATTTTCGGACTGAAAGCAGAGCAGGTAATCGAGGTTTGGATAGTCGTTGACCAACTGGTCAACACGTGCCTTCACAACTTCCGGATCGTCGGCCTTGGCGTTGTAGTCTTTCGGTATGAGATCGATGTCCAATCCCAGTCCTACTTTGATGCCGCGTGTATGAGCATAGGCGATGACCTTCCGGAAAAGAGACGCGCTCTTGCGAAAGACCTCCTCGTTGGTGAGGTTTTCGTTATGGAGCGCACAGTCTGCTCCGAAGTCGTAGTCATCGAAGAGATCGGTCGCCCCGAAGCGGTACCTGTTGACATCCCATGCGCTCATTGCCCACGCGTGCGGGTGCCGTGCCGTGGGCATCCACACACGAGATGTGTATCCCTTGTAGGTGAAGTTGTGATACATCTCGTTGTGCCCGAGCTCTCCGTTATAGTTGTGGATATGAATGAAGTTCAGTCTCATCTTCGCCATCTGATCGAGAATGAACTTCCAATCTTCCCACGAGTAGGATGTCGCGGACTGAGGAAAGTTGGTCCAGGGAAGAAAGCCGCGGATGTACATCGATGGCGCTTTCTTCTCGTTCACCTCAACCCAAGTCAGGGGAGATTTCTTATCGGGCAGTATGTCTCCGCCGAGGAAGAAGCCGACGCGGTAGTAATCCACAAGCAGTCCGTAGACTCCATAGAGGCAGCCGATATCATCGCTCCCTGCGACAACAATGACTGGCTGTGAATTGATGTCAATCTTCTTGAGGACGTAACCCTGCGGGCCAGGAAACCCGGGCGAAACTTCCATCAAATGAGTGGGAACAAGATTCAGGATGGCGGCATTTGTGCGGAGCTGGCCGATCACGAATGACGGTGCCTTGATCTCCTTCACGTTGGATCGAATCTCAAGGAGCGTTCCAGAGATCTCATACAGGTACCGTTGCAGCTCTTTCGCAGCGTATCGTTCAAGATCGGAAGCTCTTGATCCGATGATGATCTGCCCTGGAATCCTCCGCGATGGAGCACTGGACTGAGCCGGTGCGCACTGCGGCAGAAACAAGACGATGAGGAGAAAGCTAATGACGAACGGTCTCATGACTGTTGTCCTGTGAGCCAGCGTGGCCAAACTAGAATATTACATCCCCCTTTGAAAAAGCGGGATCGAGGGGGATTTGCTTTGCCCAAGCCGATCCCAAATCTCATTCACGACCCTATCCACATCTCTCATCACATCCCAACTCGGGAACCGAAGCACTTGAAAACCCAGTCTGCACAAATATGAGTCTCTCTCCTCATCCATCCGCTTCTGCACTTCTTCGAAATGCTGACTACCGTCTACCTCCACGATGATCTTCGCTGAAGGACAATAAAAGTCCACGATGAAGTCGCCGATGACTTTTTGTCGGTAGAACTGAAATCCTTTGAGCTGCTTTCTACGAATACGTGACCAGAGGAGTCTCTCCGAATCAGTCATGTTCTTGCGAAGTGTCCGACCCGTATTTTTGAGTTTGCGATTGTATCGGATCATCGTGATCAAATCCCCCGTACCCCCTTTGGGAAAGGGGGAGGCTTTGGTGTAGTTGTGCGTCCTCGTGGTTTTCATACCCCCGTAAACATCACCTCCCCCTTTGGAAAAAGGGGGAGCGAGGGGGATTCGCCCTCAGAGTTGGCTTCGCCAAATCCCCCGTACGCCCTTTGGGAAAGGGGGAGACTTTGGTGTAGTTGTGCATCCTCGTGGTTTTCGTCCCCCCGTGAACATCACCTCCCCCTTTGGAAAAAGGGGGATCGAGGGGGATTTGCACGCCTGACTGACTCGAAAGCTGTTGGCCACGAATGAGAATCCGTCAGTGGATATTCCAGAACTTCTCAATTTCTTCCAGCGAGCGACCTTTCGTTTCAGGCACCAGGCGCCAGACAGTCCACACAAGGGCAACGCAGAACACGGCGTACACATAGAACGGGAAGCCGTGATTGAACTGGGCGACCAACCAAGAGTTCTCATCCATCATGGGGAATGTCTGTGAGACGACGAAGTTCGCAGTCCATAGACAGAACGTTGCAACGGAAAGGGCTCTTCCCCGGATTCTCGTCGGATAGAACTCTGACAGCAGCACCCACGTTACAGGGCCAACGGAGAGGGCGAAGCAGGCGATGTATGCGAGAATGCAGAGAAGCACCCAAATGGAAATGACCTGCAACTGAGCTGCAAGTCCCATAGCGATGAGGGAGACACACATCCCAGTCGCCCCAATGATCATCAGCGGCTTTCTGCCGAGCCGATCGACAGTCCAGATTGCGAAGATCGTGAACGCCAAGTTAACTGCTCCCACGACAATGGTTTGCAGCAGAGCAGCATCGGCTCCCGAGCCGAGTTTCTTGAAGATCTCCGGGGCGTAGTACAGAAACACGTTGATGCCCGTGACCTGCTGAAGGACGGCAAGAATGATGCCGAGGATCATGACCTTTCTCCATCCGGTCTTGAAGAGTTGGGCAAGGGATTCGACTTCCTGCTCGAGCGACGCTTCGATGGAGTTCAGCTCGGCCTCGGCGAATGAATGACCCCCGACCTTGGCGAGAATTCCACGGGCTTTCTCTTTCAGCCCCTTCTCGACAAGCCAGCGCGGGCTTTCCGGCACAAGCAGCAGCAAGAGCAAGAAGATTGTCGAGGGAATCGCGCCGGAAGCAAACATCCATCGCCAACCGGTAGCCACGTTCCAGGCCTCATCACCCTGGAGAGCGATGAAGTAATTCACGAAATAGATGATGAGCATGCCGGTCACGATGGCGAACTGATTCACGGACACCATTCGGCCACGGACGCGGGCAGGAGTAATCTCTGCAATGTAAATCGGAGAGGCCATCGAGGCGACACCAACTCCAATGCCGCCGAGCATCCGGAAGAGAACGAACAGATAGAATTGGCTGGGCAGCGCTGTCCCGACGGCAGACAACAGGAAAAGAACCCCCGAGAGCACAAGCGTTTTCTTTCGGCCCATCTTATCGCTAAACGCGCCCGCGAATGAGACACCGATGACGCAGCCCAGCAGTGCGCTCGATGCTGCCCAGCCTTTCATCGCGGGATCGAGGGCGAAATGCGACTGCAGGAACCCAATTGCGCCGGCGATGACGGCAGTGTCGTAGCCGAACAAGAGCCCGCCCAGAGCTGCGACGACGGTGACGAGCGCGATATAGGAAGGGCTGCCTTTTTCGTTCTGAAGAGGCTGAAGTGGATTGTTCTTCATGGTGCTCCTACTGATCGAGTTGGAGAATGACACTAGAACTTGTCTCAAAAACCACATTGCGTCCCTTTGCGGCCTCCGCGGTTTCAATCTAACCGCAGGGACCGCAGAGAAACGCGAAGAAGACATTGCCACAGAACTTCCAGTGTATTTTCGAGATGGCTTCTAGTCGATTTTCTTCACGAAGGCTGCCCATCCTCCGCCCGGTGCGAGATGCAGTGTGAGCTGATCGGATCTGCTGACCTGCTTCGATTCCTTTCTGTAGTCGCTGGCGTTGCGGTCGGCATTGATGCCGTCGCAATAGAATGTCAGTTGGTATTTGCCGGCATCGAGAAAACTGAGATCGATTCGGAAATCCCTCGGCGTCCAGTCAGTCATCGCTCCGATGAACCAGTCGTTCCCCTTCTTTCGTGCAACTGTCAGGTACTGTCCGATGCGAGCGTTGAGGGTCTTCGTCTGATCCCATGTCGTCGGCACGATGGAGAGGAATTCCATCGCTTCCGGTTGCCGGTCATAGTTTGACGGACTGTCACTGAGCATTTGCAGCGGGCTTTCGTACACAACGTACATGGCGAGCTGGTGGCAGCGCGTCCCCTGACTCATCGGTTGGGTGAAGATGGATCGGAAATTCTCTTTGGTGGCGTTAACCATTGCTCCGGGTGTGAAGTCCATGGGTCCGGCGAACATGCGCGTAAACGGCAACGTGACATCGTGCTGCGGTGTAATGTCTGCCGACCACTTGCTGTTCTCAAGCCCACGGACGCCTTCTCTCGTCAAAGCATGCGGATAGGTCCGGCTGAAACCTGTCGGTTTGTACGCGCCATGAAAATCGACGAGCAGGTGTCGCTTCGCCGCTTCGATTGCTACTTTCTCATAGAAGTTCACCATTTTCTGATCATCGCGCTGCATGAAATCTACTTTGATTCCTCGCGCGCCCCATTTCGCGAATTGGTCGAGCGCTTCAATCATTTGATCGTCCAGCGCTTTCCACGTCACCCATAAGATGATCCCTACCTTTTTCTGGGCAGCGAAGGCAAACAGCTCATCCATGTTCATGTTGGGATTGATCTGGAAAAGGTCGGATGGTTTTGTCCATCCTTCATCGAAAATGACGTATTCCAATCCGTACCGCGAAGCAAAATCAATGTAGTGCTTATACGTTTCCGTGTTAATCCCGGCCCGGAAATTCACGCCATATAGATTATTCGCATTCCACCAGTCCCAGGCGACCTTCCCAGGTTTTATCCACGAAGTCTCTTTGAGCTTGAGAGGACTCCCCAATCGGTAGATGAGATCATTTTCGATGAGGTCGCCATCCTTGTCTGCGATGGCAAATACTCGCCAAGGGAACTCTCGGACACCGTTGGTCTTCGCGATGTAGTCTGCAGCTTTCGAGACCTTCACCGTTCGGTCGTTGATAAGCTGCTCTTCGAGCGGATAAGGCGGGAATTTCGATTTCAGAGTTGGCTGTCCTCCGCCGCTTCCGTGCAGGTACAGGCCGGCGTAGTCGAGCAGATCCGCCTCCGTAATGGCGATCTTTGGTCCGCCGGATTTGACCACGACTGCCGGCAAGCAGCACATCTGCGTGTCCGCAATATCTTTCACGGCGAGAAGTTTGTAGAGGCGTTCGGAGTGGGAGAGAAAGCTCGTTTCTTCCGGAAACCAAATGGAATCGGCGGGGGAGAGGTTGATGCCGAGATCCTCATTCTTCACCGTGATACTCCCGTTCATCGCTGTGAAGAACCGGTACGCGACGCCATCGTCGTATGCACGGATCTTGATGCCATAGTCTCCTTTGAACGTGATCGCGAGCTCATTGTAGACGTCGGGAATGATCTTCCGTTTCTCGGGGAGAACAGGCATGATCGTGCTCTTGACGGATTTGGGTATCGCATCCAGGGCGACCGGACGGATACCGAGCATTCCTTTCTGATCAAGCTCCATCGAAATGGGAGATGGTGAGATGATCTCCTGGTTGTTGTGGAAGACGGTGATCGTTAGTTTGTCGGTAACGGTCACCAACAGTTCGGACTTCCCATCGGGAGACTTGACGTGGTAAAGTTTCCCTTGGGCAGCACTCATGCTGCTCACGAGGAGAAGGAGAATGCACGTGAAAGAAACGGTGGAGCTCTGCAACTGTCTCATAAGAGCACCTCCTGGGGCTTTGGATTGTGTTCAGTATTCTGTACCTTGGGGCTCAGCAGTCGTAGGACTATGAACGATGCATCCCAAACGTACAAAGTAAACGAGACATGCGAAAGGACATTCCGCACATGAGAAGCACTCTTTACCATATTCTGGTTTCCCTCTGCATTGCATTGCCGCTTCTGGCCCAGGAACGGGAAGAGAACTATGTCGCCGAGACAGACCCTCTCGTTCTTGCGAAATTGGCGAAGTGGCAGGACTACAAGTTCGGCCTCCTGATGACGTGGGGAACCTATAGCCAGTGGGGAATCGTCGAATCTTGGTCGCTCTGTGGCGAGGATGAAGGATGGTGCCAGAGAAAGGGACCGTACGCTGATGATTACTACAAATACGAGCAAGCTTACGAAGGGCTCAAAAAGACGTTCAATCCCCTGAAATTCGATCCGGTCCGCTGGGCAGAGGCGGCATGGGGAGCCGGGATGAGGTACGTCATCTTCACGATGAAACACCATGATGGTTTCTGTATGTTTGAAACGAAAACAACCGACTACAAGATCACGTCGAAGGAGTGTGCGTTCAACATAAACCCCAAGGCGAATGTAGCGAAGGGGATCTTTGACGCTTTTCGGAACCAGGGTATGATGATCGGTGCATACTACTCCAAACCGGACTGGCATTCTCCAGACTACTGGTGGCCGTATTTCCCGACGCCCGATCGTCACGTCAACTATGATCCCGCCAAGTATCCTGAGCGGTGGCAACGCTTCAAAGACTACACCTACACTCAGATCGAAGAGATCATGACGAACTACGGCTCGGTCGACATTCTCTGGCTGGATGGTGCGTGGGTTCGCCCGCTGAGCAACATGCCGAAGGAGTTCGAATCGTGGGGGAAGAAAAACAACTACAACCAGGACATCGACATGGCCCGGATCTCGAAGATGGCTCGACAACATCAGCCTGGATTGATGGTGGTGGATCGCTGGGTCAACGGGCGGTACGAAAACTATCTGACGCCGGAGAACAAAGTGCCCGAGAAGGCGTTGAGTGTTCCATGGGAATCGTGCATCACGATGGCTACGAGCTGGTCGTACGTCGAGACGGATCAGTACAAATCTGTTCGAGAGCTTGTTCACCTTCTCGTCGATGTCGTCGCAAAGGGCGGAAACCTTCTCTTAAACATCGGTCCGTCTCCGGAAGGAGAATGGGCCCCTGATGCTTATGATCGCCTCAAGGGAATTGCCGCGTGGATGGAAGTGAACAGCGAGGCAATCTACGAGACGCGCGCCATTGCACCATATAAAGAGGGAAAGGTCTGTCTGACGAGGAGAAAAGATCGCGGAGCCGTCTATGCAATCTACCTTCCTGAAAAAGAAGAAGCCCATCCACCTCGAACGATCTCACTCAAGAGTCTTCAGCCTGCGGCAAGTGCAAAGGTGACAATGCTCGGTGTGGGTGGAGATGTGCGCTGGCAAGCTGAAGGAACGGGTGTCGTCATTGATGTGCCTGAGAGCGCTCAGCAGAAGCCGCCTTGCGAACACGCGTGGGTGTTCAAGATTTCGAAGATCAGAGAATGAAAGAGTTGCCTTTTTCTGGATTCCCGATTAGGACATTCGGGAATGACACAAGAAGCCAGTCTGTCATACCCGCAGGCTTCTAGCGGGTATCCAGAACAGAGCTCCTTCGCTTGCTCTTTAGCGCAATCTCGAATACCTTTGTGCAGTCATCACGCCGTCCTACCGATTTCTATCATCAGGAGACAATATGCTCGCGAAGAAGCTCCTCGTTTTTTTCCTCACCATTGCAGCATTGACCACGCCAGCTCTGACTCTTGCTCAGCTTCGCATCGAGACCGACCAACAGAAGGCCGACCGCATGAAGTGGTGGACCGAAGCTCGCTTCGGCATGTTCATCCATTGGGGTCTCTATTCGCTTCCTGCGCGTCACGAGTGGGTGAAGAACATGGAGCACATTACCGATGAAGATTACCAGAAGTATTTTGAGATCTTCAACCCTGATCTTTTCAATCCGAAAGAATGGGCGCAGATGGCGAAACACGCCGGTATGAAGTACTTCGTCATCACGGCGAAGCATCACGAGGGTTTTTGTCTGTGGGATTCGAAATTCACCGACTACAAAGCCACGAAAACGCCCTATGGCAAGGACCTCTTGAGACAGGTCGTTCAGGCATTTCGCGACGAAGGTATTCGTGTCGGATTCTATTACTCGCTTCTCGACTGGCATCACCCCGAGTACACCGTCGATCGCAATCATCCGATGTATGGCAATGAAGAGTTCATGAAGAAGGCTGCCGGCAGGGACATGGCAAAATACCGGGAGTATCTTTTCAATCAGGTGCGTGAGATCCTGACAGACTTCGGCACGATCGATTGCCTGTTCCTTGACTACTCTTTCCCGAAAGGAAAAGACGGAAAGGGGCACAGCGATTGGGACTCAGAAAAACTTCTGCAGATGGTCCGTGAGCTGCAGCCGAACATTATTGTGAACGATCGGCTCGACCTGGACGATGTTCCGGGCGGATGGGATTTCAAAACGCCCGAACAATTCATTCCTCGTGATTGGATCACGGTGAATGGCAAGAAGGTTCCTTGGGAAACGTGTCAGACGTTTTCCGATTCGTGGGGATACTATCGGGATGAAGAAGGATGGAAGAGTTCGCAACAGCTGGTGGCGTTGCTCATCGAGACTGTGAGCAAAGGCGGCAACCTTCTGCTGAATGTGGGACCGACTTCCCGAGGCACATTCGATGAACGTGCGAAGAACCGGCTGAAGGAAATGGGGGATTGGATGAAGCTGCACAGCCGTTCCATCTACGGGTGCACACAGGCACCGCCTGAGTTCAAGGCTCCGGATAATTGCCTGCTGACGTACAATCCCCAGACGAAGCGATTGTATGTCCACGTTCTGAGCTGGCCTCTCGGAAATCTATTTTTGAACGGATTCGCCGGCAAGATTAAGTACGCTCAGCTGCTGCACGACGGCTCGGAGGTCCAGTTTGGGAAAGCCGACAGGCCATTCCAGAGCAAGCTGGACAATATTTCTTCGGAGACGGTAATCTTTAAGTTGCCGGTGAAGAAACCAGATCCAGTGGTGCCGGTGATCGAGATTATTCTGAAATGAATTGGTAGTCGATCCATGAATCGACCCTACCGAAAACCGAACCAATCAGGATTTGTTACCATGACAAGCAAAGGACGAGTCCAGGCAGCTCTCAATCACCGCCAGCCGGATCGCGTCCCGGTTGATTTTGGTGGCACAGCAGTCACCGGCATTCACGTGAACATCGTAGCCGGCCTGCGCGATCACTACGGCCTAGGGGAAAAAACAGTGAAGGCTCACGAACCATACCAAATGCTCGGATACATCGAGGAAGATCTCAAGCAGGTCCTGGGGATTGATGTGGAAGGAGTCTACGCGGTCGAGACGATGTTCGGTTACCGGAACGCAAACTGGAAACCCTGGCGGCTGGACAGTGGATTGGAGGTTCTGGTCGGTGATGGTTTCAAAACGACGAGAGATCTCAACGGCGATACATTGATCTATCCGAAATCAGATCTCTCCGTCCCTCCGTCCGGCCGGATGCCGAAGAACGGATTCTTCTTTGATTCGATCATCAGGCAAGACCCGATTGAGGAGGAGAACCTGGATCCTCAGGATAATACGGAGGAGTTCTCGCCAATCTCCGATCAGGATCTTGATTACTTTGAGCGGGAAGCGAAGGAAATGGCGAGAACCGGTCGTGCGGTCATTGCCACATTTGGCGGTATGGCATTCGGTGATATCGCGCTCGTGCCTGCTCCGTTCCTCAAGCATCCCAGGGGGATTCGTGATATCGAGGAATGGTATGTTTCCACCCTGACCCGACAGTCATATGTCCACGCGATATTCGAGATACAATGTGAAGTTGCTATCGGGAATCTGGAAAAGCTGTTCAAGCGGGTGGGGGATCTGGTCGATGCGGTCTTTATTTGCGGAACCGATTTCGGTACTCAGTGGTCCACCTTCTGCTCGGTAGAGACATATCGCTCGCTGTATCATCCGTACTACAAACGAATCAATGACTGGATTCATGCCCATACGACGTGGAAGACATTCAAGCACTCGTGCGGCTCAGTGATAACGCTGATCCCGTCATTCATTGAGTCGGGGTTCGACATTCTGAACCCTGTGCAGTGTTCTGCAGCGGGGATGGAGGTGGGTGACCTGAAGAAGGAATTTGGCGCGGACATCGTCTTTTGGGGCGGAGGTGTCGATACGCAGAAGACCCTGATGTTCGGCACGCCCGAGGAGGTTCGGCGCGAGGTTCTTCAGAGGTGTGAGATCCTCGGCAAGGATGGAGGGTTCATCTTCAATGCCGTTCACAATATTCAGGGAAATGTGCCGCTGAAGAATGTCCTCGCTGTGTTTGAGGCGTTGAAGGAGGCCAGCGGCGCATAGGGACGTTCAATTGAACGTCCCCGCGATGCTGATTCATTTCTTGTTCCCGTACACCGGATACAGCCATTCCCGGTACTTCGGTATCCGACCACGAACGACATTGAAGTACAGGTCCCGCAGCTTCTGCGTCACCGGTCCCATTGAACCGGTACCGAGCTTGCGGTGATCGATGCGCACAATCGCGACGAGCTGTGCGCCGGTTGCCACCATGAATGCCTCGTCGGCGAGATAGATTTCAGATTTGTCGATCGGGCGCTCCACGACCTCCATCCCGAGGTCATCGCGCAAAAGCGTTATCATCGTGTTGCGCGTGATTCCTTCAAGGATATTATCAGTCACCGGTGGCGTAACGATCTTTCCTTTGCGGAGGATGAACACGTTCTCCGCCGATCCCTCAGCGATGTGACCGTCCTGGTTCAGCATAATCGCTTCGTCGAAGCCCGCGAGGTTTGCATCAGTCTTTGCCAGTGCGGAATTGACATATGCGCCGGCAATCTTGCCTCGCGCCGGGATCATGTTGTCGTCAATCCTTCGCCACGATGAGAACATCACGTGGGCGCCTTCTTCCTTCTCGAGGTACCGGCCGAATGGAACAACCGCGATCGAGAGGATAGGGGTGACGTTGTGCAGCCGGACGCCGATGATCTCATCACCGTAGAACGCCAGCGGACGAATATAGATGTCTTCGTGCAGGTCTTCTTTGTGGATCAGCTCAACAAGGATCTTCACGAGGTCTTCACGCGTGTAGGGAAGCTCCATCCGGAGAAGGCGTGTTGATTCGAGAAAGCGCTGGAAGTGGTCAATCGCTCTGAATACGTAAAGCTCCTTTTCTTCGTCGTTCCAGTACGCCCGGGTTCCGCCGAAGACACCCGTCCCGTAGTTCAGTCCGTGGGTCAGCACTCCGACTTTCGCCTCGGAATAGGGAACGATCTTGTCCTTGAAGAAAGCATATTTCGGTAGCGGCATAGCAGGTTCCTTGAGTATGTTCTCCAAATCGATGGGTCAGGCTGCCCGAACGAGGACCGCCTCAGAATCTGAAAGGTGCAATAATCTATGCCAAATCTTCTTCATGAACAAGAACCATGACGTAGAAAGTTGAGAACGGCGATCTCGCGACCCATGGAGGTGCTCAAGACCTCATATTGATTATGGAATACATTCACCGTATTTTGGAAAATCAAATCCAAATTCTTGCAGTCTCGGAAGCAGGAACGCGTGCCACGCGCCCTTAAGATTTGTGGAACACCCTGAGCAAGCTACGGAATGAAGGGACTCGTTTTCAACATACAACGCTTCTCCGTCAATGACGGGCCAGGAATCCGCACGACGGTTTTCCTGAAAGGGTGTTCACTTCACTGCGCATGGTGTCACAATCCGGAATCGATTTCGCCGGACCAACAGCTGGTTCTCCGCGATGATCGTTGTATCCGATGCGGCGACTGCTTTGCCCTGTGCAAGAACCACGCTGTCTGCAGGATGGATGGAGGCTTTTCCACCATTCGGGATGTGTGCGTAGAATGCGGTGAATGTGTGGAGGTCTGCAATTCCGAAGCGAGAGAAATTGCCGGGAAGCAAGTTTCGGTCGAGGAAGTTATGGCGGAGGTGCTCAAGGACGTTGTGTTCTTTGACCAGTCCGGGGGTGGTGCATCTTTCTCCGGTGGAGAACCTTTTCTTCAACACGAGTTTTTGCTTGCGCTGCTTCAGGCGTGCAGGCAGAAGGATATCCACACGGTTGTCGATACCTCGGGGCTGACCTCTCCGCAAGTGCTGGATCGCGTCAGTGAGTTCGTCGACCTTTTCCTCTTCGATCTCAAAACGCTTGATGACGCCAAACACAGGAAGTACACCGGCGTTTCGAACGCGCAAATTCTGGAAAACCTGAAACGCCTTGCGGAGCTGAAGAAGCAAGTGATTGTTCGAATTCCGATCGTTCCTGGAGTCAACGACGATCCCGATGAGATTCGTGAATCCGGCGCCTTCGTTTCCTCTCTTGGCAATGTGAGAGAGATCCATCTCCTGCCGTATCACACAACGGGTGTCGAGAAATACCGGCGGCTTGGGATGCAATATGAGATGCACGACATGGTTCCGCCTTCTGCCGACGATTTGAGCATGATTGTGAAAGAACTTCGAAATCACGTCTCGTCTGTTTGTATCGGAGGTTGATGTATGACCGAGCGAGTCAAGAAGCTCCGCGAGCAGAGCATCAATGCCATTCCACATCTGTCACGCGAACGGGCGCTGCTGGTTACCGAGTTCTACCAGGAAGGTGCATCTCTCTCGCCGCCCATGCGCCGTGCAATGACATTGAAGCGCATCATGGAGAGGAAGGAGATCTGCGTGAATGGCGGGGAGCTGATCGTCGGAGAGCGCGGACCGGCGCCGAAGGCAACCTACACCTTCCCCGAGCTCTGCTGCCACAGTACGCAAGACCTCGACATCCTTAACACGCGGGAAAAGGTGTGGTTCAGGGTGAGCGATGAGACGAAGAAGCTGTACAACGAGAAGATCATCCCGTTCTGGAAAGGGAAAACGATCCGCGAGCAGATCTTCAACGAGATGACCAGAGAATGGAATGAGGCTTATGCCGCTGGCATGTTCACGGAGTTCATGGAACAACGAGCTCCCGGTCACACGGTGCTCGATGACAAGATCTATCGCAAAGGGATGCTCGATTTCAAGCGAGACATCGAGGAGAGCCTTCGTTCGCTGGACTTCATCAATGATCCCGAAGCGCACAGCAAGAGCGATGAACTGCGAGCCATGAGCGTTACAATCGATGCCATTCTCTTGTTGGCCGATCGCTATGCGGACAAAGTGAAAGAACTGGCCGGCGCAGAAAATGATCCCGTTCGCAAAGCTGAGTTGAAGGCCATCGAAAGCGTTTGTCGGCGTGTCCCGGCGAATGCCCCGACGAATTTCTGGGAGGCGTTGCAATACTATTGGTTTGTCCATCTCGCAGTTATCACTGAATTGAATCCCTGGGATGCATTCAATCCCGGCCGTCTTGATCAGCACCTGTATCCATTCTACAAGAAGGGAGTCGAGGACGGTTCGCTGGATCGCACAAAAGCAGAGGAACTGCTCGAATGCTTCTGGGTGAAGTTCAATAACCAGCCGGCCCCGCCCAAGGTTGGTGTTACAGCCGCTGAGAGCTCAACCTACACGGACTTCGCGAACATCAACACCGGCGGTCTGCGTCCCGATGGAAGTGACGGCGTCAACGATTTGACTCACCTGATTCTGGATGTCATCGATGAGATGCGACTTGTGCAGCCAAGCTCGAATATCCAGCTGAGCAGAAAGAACCCCGATGAGTTTCTGAAGCACGCCTGCAGGGTCATTTGCAAGGGCCGCGGACAGCCTTCAGTTTTCAACGCCGACATGATTGTCGAAGAGTTGATACGTCAAGGGAAGTCCGTCGAGGACGCCCGGAGCGGTGGCGCGAGCGGTTGCGTTGAGACAGGAGCATTCGGTAAGGAAAGCTACATTCTGACGGGCTATTTCAATCTTCCGAAAGTCCTGGAAATCACCCTTTTCAATGGCACTGACCCACGGACGGGGAAGAGAATTGGGGTTGAGACCGGAGATCCCTCTCAGTTCACATCATTCAACGAGTTGCAGATCGCCTTCCAGCGCCAGCTCCGTCACTTCATTGAGATCAAGTTGAGAGGAAACAATGTCATCGAACGGCTGTATGCGGACTCTATGCCGGTACCGTTCCTCTCGATCCTGATCGACGACTGCGTGAAGAAAGGGAAAGATTACAACAACGGTGGTGCACGATACAACACAAACTACATCCAGGGTGTCGGCATCGGCACCATCACCGACAGCCTCTCGGCCATCCGGCATCACATCTTTGAAGAGAAAACGATCCTGATGTCAGAGCTTCTGAGGATGATGACAGCAAACTTCGAAGGGCTTGAAAAGACAAGGTTGCTGCTCGTCAACAAGAGCCCCAAGTACGGCAATGATGATGACCGGGCCGATGATCTGATGCGCTGGGTGTTTGACGAATTCTATAACGTCGTGAACGGACGGATGAACACGAAAGGGGGCGTCTACCGGATCAACATGCTCCCGACGACGTGCCACGTCTACTTCGGATCCGTCACGGGAGCAACACCGGATGGGAGGAGGGCGTGGGCTCCGCTCTCGGAAGGCATCTCACCTGTCCAGGGTGCGGACAGAAAAGGGCCGACGGCCGTGCTCAAGTCCGCCGGCAAGATGGACCACGTTCGGACTGGAGGGACGCTGCTGAATCAGAAATTCACGCCGCACTTGCTGGAGAACGAAAAGGGGATCGACAACCTGAGCCATCTGGTGCGCTCGTACTTCACGCTCGGCGGCCATCATGTTCAGTTCAATGTCGTGAACGCTCAAACGTTGCGTGATGCTCAAGCCCATCCTGAGCAACATCGGGACCTCATCGTGCGAGTTGCTGGCTATAGTGATTATTTCTGTGACCTTGGGAAGTCGCTGCAGGATGAGATTATCGCCCGCACGGAGCACCAGGGATTCTAGCGGGTGTTGAGAAGAAGCAAACCGTCAAGGCGCAAAGAACCCCAAGGTCTTTGATAACAAACTCGAGTGCCAAACTATGCTCCCGATCTCTCATTTTGAAATTCGTGCTTCGGGTTTCCATCGGATTTTGATACCAGGATTTCGTATCTTTACTTGGCCTTAGCGGTTTGTATTCTTCCTGTGAATCTAGTGCCGCCTCCAATAAGTATTATTGTGTTTTGAGATGGGTGCTATCGTTGGAAGCGGGTCCCGTTCACCCGCTTGGTGAACGGGACGCCTTGCTGAAGTTGCCGAAGGCATAGCGTTGCCACAAGATCTCTTATTAAAAGTGGCACTAGCTTTTCAACAAACTGCTAGATCCACGCGCAATGCACAGGTTGAAGGGGGGATCCCGTTCAGCTTACCTCAACCGAAAACTCGGAGGACCGTTGGCGGACATCATTCTGCTGATTGAGGATGAGGCGGACATTTGTCGGGCGTTTTCGGATGCAATGTCCGAGCAGCGCGTCCGCGTCATTACGGCCTCGAGTGGCGAACAGGGCATCGTTCTCTACCGCCTTCACAAAGACGAAGTTACCCTTGTGGTTCTTGATCTTTCTCTGCCTGGGATAAACGGGGAGGATACATACAGGGTTCTGCGCAGGATGAATCCGGAGGTGAAGGTCGTTGTCTCGTCGGGCTATGCCGACGACTACGTAAGGAAAACATTCCGCGGATTCAAAATGGTAGGGTTCCTGCAGAAGCCTTATACGTGGGGCACTCTTGTTGAGAGCATGATGGAGTTTCTCAGGAAGGCTCGGAGCACACCCAAGTGAGCCAAACTCCTACGTGTCCCTTCTGGCATCGAGACTCATCAAATCGTTGATCACTCCGTACGCTGTGTCGTAGAGAGTCGGGTCGGTCTCCATGATCACGAACGGCGCCAGCAAGTCTGTTTCAATCATCAGAATGGAGCCGCTTTCGCGGATGGGGGCAAAGGGGTGACCTCGCTCGATCTCCTCGAGCGCCACTCTTGTGCGGATCTTCTCTCCGTCCCGCCACGCCTTGCAGATGAGCTTGAGTTGTTTCCCCGCCTTCACTGCGCGCTGTGCATCCGCGACAGAGACGTGCGTAATCCCCTGGCGATCGACATCAAGCGGTGTCAGTGAAGCTCCCATCAACGCATTGGCGAGAACAGTGATCTTTGCAGCGGCATCCCACCCCTCGAGATCATGCCGCGGGTCGGCCTCAGCGAATCCTTCTTTCTGTGCCACCTTGACAGCATCCTCGAGTGATTCTCCCTGCTCCATGCGCGAAAGGACGAAGTTTGTCGTCGAGTTCAGCACGCCGGAAACCCCCACGATGGTGCATCCCTTCAACCCGCTTCTGGCGAGATTGAACACCGGCGTTCCATCCATCACGGTAGACTCGTGCAGAAAGCAGACTCCTCGCTGTTCGGCGAGCGACTGCAGCTCGTGATAAGCGAATGCAGCGGGTCCTTTGTTTGCTGTGACGACATGCTTCCCGCGTTTCAGAGCTTCACGCACGTGAGACACTGCCGGCTCTCCGCGTTCCTTGATGGAGAGCGTCGAAAGCTCGACGAGCACATCATAATCGAGTTGGCGGACAGCATCAAGCCCGTGGATAGTGACAAGCTCGGAGTTCGTCACGGAAAACCGTTCGAGGTCGCGCAGTTCCTGCAGTGCTTTCTTGACCTCGACACCGTTGTTGTTGACAAGGGCTCCGCGGGACCTTGTCACAATCCCGACGATCGAGAGATTGAGGTCGTGAACATTCGGGTGCTTGTCGCGTTCCACGAAGAGAATTTCAGCAACCTTCTGACCGACGTTGCCGAATCCGATGAAGAGCGCACGCAGTGGTTTTGCATGATCGTACATCGCTTACTGTTCCTTTGCTATCCTTTTCACTTCGTCAAGCAGACGGGAGACTTCCTCGCTTGTATTGTACATGGACACTCCCACTCGAGTGACTCCGCCTCGCTCCAACAATCCCAATACCTCAATTGCCCGAATGGCGTAGAAGTGACCATCCCACGTGCAGAACCCCTGCTCGCTGAGGCGCCCGCAGACTTCCTCCGCGGTTTTTGACTTGACTGTAAAAGAGATTGTCGGGGCGCGTTGCGGTGTGCTGAACGGTTGACCGTAGATCTTCACTCCCTGGATCGAACTGAGGCCTTCAAACAGGGCGCTGGCAAGTCGGCGTTCGTGTTGACCGATCATCTGCATGGCCGAGACGATCTTTGCGCGGAGATCAGGACCGGAGCCGAGGGATGCGATGTATTCGATCGCAGCCTTCACGCCGGCGATGGCGGCATGGTCGAGCGTTCCGGTCTCAATTCTGAAAGGAGAAACCTGATCCTGCGTCCGGAGACGGTCGGGTTCAAGTTTGTCAAGGAATCCTTCGCGTGAATAGAGAATCCCAACGTGCGGCCCGTAGAACTTGTAGGCCGAGCAGAGAAGGAAATCGGCATCGAGAGCTTGAACGTCAATGGCAAAATGTGGGGCGTAGTGAACTGCATCGAGCAGCAACCATGCTCCCACGTTCGAAGTCAGTTCCCGGGCAAGAGCGACATTGTTGACGGTGCCGAGTGCGTTCGAAGCGAGACCCATCGCGAGCAAACGTGTTCGTGGTCCAATCAGCGATCGCATGGTATCATAGTCCAACGTGCCGTCCTGCTTCAAGGCCACTTCGCGTACTACGGTGCCCTGTTCTTGGAGCGTCAACCAGGGACCGCGATTCGCTTCGTGGTCCAATTGCGTGATGACAATCTCGTCTCCTTCTTTCAAAGAGCGCGCAATCGCCTTGCTGAGGGAATAATTCAGCGTGGTCATATTCGCGCCAAAGGAAATGCATCGTGAACTCCTGGCACCGAGAAATGCTGCGATCGTCTGCCGGGTTTCTTCCAGCAGCTGGTCAGACTCGCGCGTGGTGACAAAAGACCCGTGTGTGTTTGCGTTGCATGTCTTGTAGTAATGGGCAATCGAATCGATGACTTGTTGCGGGACCTGAGTTCCGGCAGGGCCGTCAAAGTACGTCAGCGGCTTGCCGCGATATGTCCGTTGAAGAGAAGGAAAATCTGACCTGCGGTCTGGGAAGGGTGGATTGGCAGTCATATTCTGATCTGTTTCAGAGATCTGGCGAGGCAATTCTCTAGTCCGAATGTGTCTACAGAAGAAGTCAGTTCGACTGTTTGGAAAATCGCATTCAATCTATTGAACAGGACTACGATAGTCAAGGAAAGGGAGGTTATTCCACAAACAGATGTCGTCCTGTGCAGAAAGTCCTCAACCGAGTTGATCTCACAACTGGGAATGCAACTTGTAGAAGAGAATGCCGTCCCTCTACTAGCACTGTTGATGCCAAGAGTATAACTTTACGGCCCATTACCCCTCAGAGATGCTTAGTCCCATTAAGCGGGTTGTCTATGCGCTTGTCAATTAGTCTCCTGCTACTTGCATTCTTCACTCTCAGCGCCTTGGCGAACGAACCAAAAAGCCTGAAGCTCAAGAAAAGTCCCGTCCGGATCGTGGTGGATGGAATCATCGATCCTGTCTGGAGCACCGCAGATTCCGCCGACGGTTTCATCGAACAGCAGCCCTATCACGGCATTCCTTCGACGCGCAGGACAGTCGCCAAAGTCCTCACGACGGACGAGGCATTGTTTGTTCTGATGGTCTGCTATGATCAGCGGGATAGCATTCAAGTCATCGCCGGGACGCTTGACAACACCGATGGTGATTATGTGTCCATCGAGCTGGATACCTTTTTGGACAAGAGAACCGCCTACAAGTTTGGCGTTGTGGCCTCTGGTGCACGCACAGATTGTCGGTTGCTTGATGACGCACGAAACCGAGACTACAGCTGGGACGGAGTGTGGTTCGCACAGACAAAGGTTTATGACTGGGGGTATGTGGTTGAGTGGGAAATTCCATATCGTTCAATCCAGTATGACGAAAAGTTGACAGAGTGGGGACTTGATTTTGATCGATGGATGTCATCTCGTCACGAGGACACCTATTGGTGTCCGTATGAGGAAAACGAAGGGCAGAGGATTTCGAAGTTCGGAAGGCTCGTCTTCGAGGATTTCCGTCCGACCATCAAAGGAAACAACCTTGAGTTCTATCCTGTAGGAATTACGAGAGCGACATACCTTCAAGACGGCAAGTATAAGGGCGAGCCGGATGGGGGGCTCGATATCTTCTATAATCCGTCTCAGAAACTTACATTTCAACTGACAGCGAATCCGGACTTCGCTCAAATCGAGGCTGACCCGTTCGCGTTCAACATCTCGCGCTATGAAACATACTTTGATGAACGCCGACCCTTCTTCACGCAGGGGAATGAAATCTTCATGCCCTCGGGCCGGGAACAGAACACCGGTTTCTACCGGCCCTTGGAGCTTTTCTACTCGAGAAGAATTGGAAAGAAGCTGCCCGATGGATCTGAAGTCCCTCTGCAACTGGGAACGAAAGCATTCGGCCGTTTGAACGAGTGGGAATATGGCGGATTTCTCGCGACGACTGGTGCACGTGATTATGTTGCCGATGGTGAAAAGTCCACTGAGCCCAGGGCACTCTTCGGATCGGTGAGGTTGAAACGACAGATCCTCGAAAACTCATCCGTTGGTTTGCTGTTCGTTGGCAAACACGACGCGAATCAGGACAACGGTGTGATGGATGTTGATGGCGCATTCCGGTCGTCTGATTGGCAGCTGTCGTACCAAATCGCCCGTTCTTTCAAGGACAAACAAGGTGACTTCGCAGCTTCCTCAGGCCTCGTGATGTTCAAAGACAAAATGATGCTTCTTGTCCGGGGAAGATACATCGGCGCGGATTTCGATGTGAACCAGGTGGGCTACGTTCCCTGGTTGGGGACAGGGGAACTCACGGGTCTTGGAGGACCGCGGTGGTACTTCAAAGACGGATATGTCAGCCAAATCCTTCTGATGGGAGGATTCTCTTTCAGCTACAAACGGGTGGAAACGTACACAGGCCAATCAGGTGTGCTGGTTTTCAACATGCAGTTTAGAGACAACTGGGGATTCGAGATTGACGCTATCGGCGGCCGATCGAAGGATCAAGGCATCAAATATGATTCCTACGAGATAGACTATTCCGCGTGGTTTAACGTCTCGCCGCGGTGGTATGGGAATGTCTACGGGATATATTCGAAGACGTACAATTTCTCCCGCGACTATCTTGCCCCGTATTTTTCTCTGGGGGGCCAAGTCGGTTGGCACGCGCTCAAGGTCCTGGACATCGGAACCTCGTAGAATATGTACATCGAGGGGAACCCTGAAGGAAAGATACAAGACATTACATACAATGCTCGACCATTCTTCTCGCTCACGCCTTTGAATGATCTCAACATCCGAATGTACGCCGACAACGTCTTCGTCCGATCCACCAGACGGATCGAGAGCGTCATCATTGGGTTCCTTTTCTCGTATAGTTTTTTGCCGAAGAGCTGGATCTATCTGGCTGTCAACGAGGTGCACGATCGAAGTGACCAGTTCGATCCGACGGGAAACCTCTTGCCGAACACGTTGCACGTCACGGATCGCATGAGTGTTCTGAAGGTCAAATACCTCTACTACTTCTGACCAAAGGCACAACGTCCTCCAGGGGCATTCTGAGGACCGGCACTTGTCGTTCTCAGGCGCGCGTTCGACGGAGATTGCCTTTCACTCCAAACTCTCTTACCTTCGCAGAGAACAAACTTCCATCAATTGCGGAAGCCCGCACTCGAATTCTTGCATCTTCCACAGCCCGCATTTCACTGTAGGAGCAGACATATGAAAATCCACCGTAGTTTCGCAGTTCTTATTCTAGCGATACTCTACCTGGCTCCAGTTGCCGATCAATTGCATGCCCAGGAGCCTTTAAAAGTGACGCTGGAGACAATGAACGATCCATCGTTCGGACAAGCATTCTCGCTGCCGCGGACGTGGTGGCTCGATGACAACACTGCCATCATCTATGACGTGCGACAACCCGATAGTCTTCGGGTCCTTGAGCGACTCGATCCATCAACGGGGAAACGCACCCCCCTGCTGAACTGGTCCGCTGCGAAGACAAGCTTCGCCAAGCTCTTCGCCGAAGGAAAAGCGCCAAGGCTTTCACCTGTGCCATCAGCGTTCACGAGCTCCGGGAAGTACGGTCTCTATCTGGTGAGCGGGGACATCTTTGTGCTGGACATTCCGAACGCAACTTTCCTTCGACTGACGAATACCCCTGAGGAAGAAAAGTCAGTCGATTTTTCTCCCGATGGAACAAGGCTTGCATATGTCCGTGAGACAAACCTCTTCGCTTGTGACATTGCCACGAAAAAGGAATGGCAACTGACAAACGACGGTTCAGAGACTCTTCTGAATGGCACGCTCTCATGGGTGTATTGGGAAGAGATATTCGGTCGGCGAGACATTGGCTACTGGTGGTCAGGAGATTCAAAGGCCATCGCTTATCTCCAGACGGACGAGTCCGAAGTCAGCCTCCAGCACTATGTGAATATCGATCCCTGGACGCCGACAGTCCGGACACAACGATATCCGAAAGTCGGTGAAAAGAATCCGGCCGTTCGCGTTGGTGTCATCGAGCTGGGATCGCAGCAGACCACGTGGGCCGCTATCGACCGTGCCTCGTATGAGTATGTCATACGCGCTGGTTGGCTGCCAGGCAGCAAGCAGTTTTTTGTCCAGACGGAAAACCGACTCCAGACCCAGATCGATTTGTATTTCGTCGATCGCCAGAGCGGCAAGGCTCAGTTCATCCTGAAGGATACGGATGAAGGATGGATGAATATGAGCGAGGATCTTTATTTCCTGAAAGACGGCAAGCATTTTCTCATGGCCTCCGAGCGTGATGGGTACGACCATCTTTATCAATTCACTATAAAGGGGGAGTTGGTGAACCAGATCACGAAAGGTGATTGGGCCATGTGTTCATCTGGCGGCGGAGCCTTCTGGATCAAGCGGGCCGTCACGGGCATCGACGAGGATGGGGAATGGATCTACTTCACGTCGCTCGAAAACTCTTCGCTGGAACGGCATCTGTATCGTATCCGGTTTGACGGCAAGAAAATGGAGCGGCTGACGACCGGCGATGGCACGCACTCTATCACGATGAGCCCGGACGCGAAGTTCTACTTCGACCGGTTCTCCAATGTCACCACCCCATCTTCGTTGACCCTCTGCGACGCGAAAGGGAAGGTGAAGATGATGCTGGCCACCCCTGAATACGGAGGCTTCAAGAAATTCGGAATTCAATACGCTGAGCTTCTCTTCATCCCGGCACGCGACGGTTTCAAATTGCCCGCTTCGATCACCAAGCCGCGGGATTTTGATCCCACGAAGAAATATCCCGTGATCGTCGAAGTATACGGAGGGCCATCAGCTCCAACGGTTTCCAATTCCTTCCAGTATGGAGCCGTCTGGGACAACGTCCTGGGGAACAATGGCTACATTTGCGCGAAAATCGACAATCGAGCGGCGACAGGTATCAGCAAAAAGCTTGAGAATCTTCTTGCCAATCGATCACCGGGAGAGATTGAGCTCAACGATCTAGTGGACGGAGTCCGGTGGCTCAAACAGCAGCCGTACGTCGACCTGGACCGAATTGGCGTGACAGGATGGAGCGGCGGCGGAACCAACACGGTTCTGGCGATGACGCGGTCCACCGAATTCAAGGCTGGCATCGCTGGCGGCACCGTGACTGATTTCCGATTCTACGACTCCAAGTGGGGTGAAGCGTTGATGAAGACTGAAAAGGAGAATTTGAAGGGCTATGAAGAAAACTCCCTGCTCAAATACGCGAAAGACCTCCATGGCAAGCTCTTGCTTATCCATGGCACGCATGACGACAATGTCCATATCCAGAATATCTGGCGTTTCATCAATGAGTTGATCAAAGCCAATAAGCTGTTTGAGCTTATGGTCTATCCGCTGCGCGGACACGGAGTAGGAGATCCCGCGGGGAGAAGGCATCTGAACAATCTCGAGCTAGACTTCTGGAAGAGGAACCTGTAGCCGGTCAGGTCTTTGTTTGCTTTATTGAAGCCGCCTCGGTCCAGTGCCGGGGCGGCTTTGCTGTTGCTGGCATGTTGCCTTTCCGTTCAAACTACGCTACTTTCGTATGAAGCCATTCTGACACCGTGTAACACACGTGTGGTTTGGTGAACTCCGCACATTTGAGAGGTCTCGCCATGCCCAAACGTCAAGCTCTCCTTCTTGCGATCGCTGTCATTGTCCTCTGCAAGAGCGTCTCAGGACAACAGGCAACACCAACTAGAGATCGGCAGCCCGCAGTAGCCGGACAATTTTATCCTGGAAGCGCTGGCGAACTGCGTTCGATGCTGAAAGATTTGTTCGCCGCTGCTGTCCCGTCAAAAGGGATCAATAACGTTGTAGCGGTCATTGCCCCGCACGCCGGCTATGTATTTTCGGGTGGTGTCGCAGCATCGAGCTTCAACCAGATAGACCCGAAGCGACACTACGAGAATATTTTTGTTCTGGGCCCCAGCCATTACGTTGGCCTCGAGGGGGCTTCGGTTTATACTGATGGGAATTTCGTCACTCCGCTCGGTACGATTCAGGTCAATACGAAGCTCGGCAAGCAGCTGATCGAGAAGGACAAGGTCCTCGTTTCCCGAAACGATGCTCATGCCCAAGAGCACAGCGTTGAAGTCCAGCTCCCGTTCCTCCAGTACAAATTGGGGAAGGACTGCAGGATAGTTCCCATCGTCGTCGGTGCAAGCTCACTCGAGGCCTGCAGGGACATCGCTCAAGCGCTTCGGCCGTACTTCAATTCGAAGAACCTCTTCGTCATCAGCACGGACTTCTCGCACTATCCTGCGTACGATGATGCCAAGCGGGCCGACCAGGCGACTGCTGAGGCAATTGTGTCAGGCTCGCCGGACAATCTTGTCCGGGCGATGAGAAGCAATGCGGAGAGTAGAATTCAGAACCTCGCGACGAGCCTGTGTGGATGGCCATGCGTTCTCACGCTCCTCTATCTCGTGCAGGACAATCCGAATGTGGCGATCCAGATTGTCGACTACAAGAATTCCGGCGATGCCGCCGTCGGACAGAAGGACAGGGTTGTCGGATACTACGCCATTGCAGTCTCGCTCCGAGAAGAGCAAAAGAAAGAGACGTTCAACCTCAACGACAAAGACAAGAAGGATCTGCTCGTTCTTGCGCGCAGGACTGTCGAGCAACGTGCACGACAGCAAACAGTTCCATCCGTTGAACCCTCCGGTTTTTCCAAAGTTCTCTCGACGAACTGCGGTGCGTTTGTGACCCTTCGAAAGAACGGTGAGTTGCGAGGGTGCATCGGAAGGTTTGATGCAAGCGAGCCGCTCTGCAAGGTCGTACAGCAGATGGCGATCGCGTCGTCCACGGAGGACTATCGGTTTACCCCCGTTACGGCTCAAGAGCTCAGTCAGATCGAGATCGAGATCTCCGTCCTGACGCCGATGCGTCGCATTAAATCAATTGATGAGTTTGAGCTCGGGAAGCACGGCATCTATATCAAGAAGGGAATGCATGCCGGCACGTTCCTGCCGCAAGTCGCAGAAGAGACGAAGTGGACGAAGGAGGAATTCCTGGGACACTGCGCACAGGACAAAGCCGGCATCGGTTGGGATGGCTGGAAGGATGCGGAGTTGTATGTCTATGAGGCGTTGGTCTTCAGCGAAAAGGAACTCGGTCTCCGATAGACACCGCAAAGCTATCGCGTGGGAGACATAAGAGGGATATGATGGAAGATGTTGACGCTCTTCCGATGGGTCAAACTTCGTCGGATATCAATTGGCGGGTGACGCTTTCGGTTGTCGCATTGGGCATGACCTCTCTCGTGACGCAGGTGATCGTGTTGCGGGAGTTTCTCTCCGTCTTCTACGGCAATGAGCTCGTCATCGGGGTCCTTCTCGCCAACTGGATGTTGCTGACCGGTCTCGGCTCCTTTCTTGGACGGTTCATCAAGAGAATATCCAACAGTATACGATTTCTCATCCTGCTCCAAATTCTGCTGGCGATATTTCCCTTCGTAACGGTGCTCCTCCTGCGGCTTCTGCGAAATGCTGTGTTTCCTGTCGGTACGATGGTCGGTCTCCTTCCGATCTTGTGGAGCTCGTTTGTTCTTTTGATTCCGTACTGTGTGCTCTCCGGAAGTGCGTTCACGGTCCTTGTGAAGCTCGCGTCGCGTGAAGACGGCTCGGGCGTCATCGGCGAGATCTACGCCCGGGAGGCGCTGGGGAGCGTCGTCGGAGGGTTGATCTTCAGCCTTGTGCTTCTTTTTGTGCTGAACACGTTTCAGAGCCTGACAGCTCTGATGGCATTCAATCTTGCTGCGGCTCTGGCTGCGGCTCGTGATAGGCCGATCGCCCGACTGGCTGTACTGATTGTGTCGCTCGTTTTGTTGGTTCCTTCCATTACGATGAATGTCGACGCAGTCACGCGACGTTGCCTCTTTCCGGAGCAGGAACTTGTCTATTCGAAAGATACGCCATACAGCAGTCTGACGGTCACGAGGCAATCGGAACAGGAGAACTTCTACGAGAACAATGTCCTCCTTGCATCGACAAATGATGTGACGTCAAGCGAGGAATCCGTTCACTACGCGATGGTGCAGCACCCAGCTCCGAAAACCGTGCTGATGATCTCTGGTGCAATCTCAGGGGCGCCAAAGGAAGTCTTGAAATATGGGGTGGAGCGGCTCGATTATGTTGAAGTGAATCCTTACCTGATTGACGTTGCGAGGCGATATTCGACCGTTCTCAACGATGACAGAATCAACGTTGTCAATGAAGATGCTCGTCTATTCGTCCGTGAAACCCTGAGGCGCTATGACGTTGTGCTTCTGAATGCGCCGGAACCGGCGACACTCCAGGTCAATCGCTATTACACGGTTGATTTCCTTGATGAGCTCAAGCTGAAAATGAATCCTGGCGGAGTTCTCTCGTTGGGGCTTCTGTCATCGACGGACTATCAGAGTGAAGAGGCACGAGGAATTAACTCGACAATCATGAACACGCTCCGCTCGTTCTTCAACGATGTGCTCATCGTCCCGGGTCTGAAGACCTATTTCCTGGCATCAGACAGCAGCCTCAGTATCGCGATCGGCAAGATGATTGAGCGCAGGGGGATCAACAATACGTATGTGAACCGATACTATCTCGACGATCGAATTCTGGCGCAACGGAGCGAGCTCATTCGGAGCAGCCTTTTTCCTGATGCGCCGCTGAACAAGGACTTCACACCGGTCTCATACTATCGGCAGGTGATGCACTGGTTGAGCTACTTCGAGACGAACCTCTGGATCGTTGTCATCATTGCGGCCCTGGTGCTTGGCTTCGTCGCCACGCAGCTCAATCTCATCAGCGCCGGGATCCTTGCCTCTGGTTACGCTGCTTCTTCGATTGAAATCGTGCTCCTGATGGCATTTCAGATTCTGTATGGCTATGTCTACCAAGTGTTGGGCATGATCGTCACGATCTTTATGGCCGGACTTGCGGTTGGCTCGTTGTTTCGCGGGAGGATTCTGCGCCGAACAAGCGTCACTGCGTATGGATGGGTACAGTTGAGCGTTGCTCTCTACTGTTTTTTGCTCCCCCTTGTTCTGCTGCTCTTGAGAACGGGTGCGGGCTTCGCGATATTGATCCATGCCGTTTTCTTTCTTTTGACTTTCTTCATAGCTGTTCTGATCGGATTGGAGTTTTCACTCGCTGCGATGCTGCGCCAGGGTCAGGCGCAGAAGGTAGCCTCGGAACTGTACAGTGTCGACTTGCTTGGATCAGCGATAGGCGCGCTTCTTGTCGCGGCGTGGTTGATACCGACCCTGGGTGTTTTCAGAGCCTGTTACATTGCCGGCTCATTGAGTCTTCTCTCTGGTCTTGCTGCTCTCTTCAGGGGAAGGTGGTCACAAAGTCCAAGTGCTTGAGGAGGTGATATGGAAACGAGAAGGATGACGAAGCGTGAGTTCTTGTGGCGCTGTGCCCTTTGCACTGGAGGGATTGCGCTCGGTCTCAGCGGTCTTGAGCCGCTCGCCCGAGCAGCTGTGGAAGTCGCAGCCCCGTCTCTCGCGACGGATGATCTCTGGAAGTGGAGCAAGGAGGCGCTCTTCTACAGAAAAGTTGACGGTGGCCTGGAATGTCTGCATTGCCCGAATGGCTGCATCCTCGCAGCAGGGGATACTGGCATCTGCAGGAATCGTGTAAACCACGAAGGGAAGCTGTATTCCATCGCGTACGGCAATCCTTGCGCGGTCCACATCGATCCTATCGAGAAGAAACCGTTCTTCCACTTCCTGCCGACCACACGGGCGTTCTCGATTGCGGCGGCGGGCTGCAACTTTGCCTGTCTTAACTGCCAGAACTGGGAGATCTCCCAATTCAGTCCCAAGGAGACTCAGAACTACGACCTCATGCCGGAAAGAGTGGTTGAAGAGTGTCTGAAATCCAGTTGCGAATCGATCGCTTACACATATTCTGAACCTACAACTTTCTATGAGTATGCACTCGATACGGCGGCTCTCGCCAGAAAAAAGAAAATCAGGAATGTCTGGAAGTCGAATGGCTCAATCAATGAGCAGCCTCTCCGGAGGCTCTGCAAGGTGATGGATGCTGCCAACATCGATCTGAAGAGCTATGACGATGAGATTTACAGGAAGCTCAGCAAGGGGCGTTTGGCTCCGATTCTGAACACGCTGAAGGTATTCAAGGAGGAAGGAGTCTGGCTGGAGATCACCAATCTCGTTATCCCGACATGGACAGACAATCTCGATATGATCAAGCGAATGTGCGATTGGCTCGTCCAGAGTGGATTGCACGACTGTCCCCTGCACTTCAGCCGTTTCAATCCGCTCTACAAATTGACGCAGCTCCCGATGACTCCGGTCTCGACCCTTGAGAGGGCAAGAGAGATTGCAATGAAAGCCGGCGTCCGGTACGTCTACATCGGGAACGTCCCGGGACATACCGCAGAAAACACCTTCTGCCACCAGTGCGGCAAGATGATCATCGAGCGACGCGGGTACCAGATTTTGAGCAACAGCTTGGATGGAGGAAAGTGCAAGTTCTGTGGCGTGCGCGTGCCCGGTGTCTGGGCGTGACGCCGCACAGAAATCTCCATCCGGCGCCGTGCTGTCTATCTCTTCTCTCGAAAAATCACTATTTTCGCAGGCACACGCAAAAGGCCGGTCCGACCTTTTCCAATCAGTACCGACCCACGCAACTTCCTAGGAGGCTTCCTCCATGTCACGGCGCATCCATTTCTTCGCCCGTCTTCTGTCTATCATGATCCTCCTCGCTGGAACCTCGTTGCTGGCACGACAAGCGACCGTGAAGGAGACGAAACAGGTCTTCAGGACATATCCCTTCGGCGATCCCGATCCGGTCGCGCGAATGTCGAACATCTATCCTTACTTTCGGTTTGAGGGATACAGCATCACGTCTGTCGATCGAGAGTGGAAAGTTGTGACTCTCGAGAATCCCTACATCAAAGTCATGATCGCGCCTGAAATCGGAGGGAAAATCCTGGGGGCGATCGAAAAATCGACAGGAAGAGCCTTCATCTACTATAATCATGTTGTGAAGTTCCGTGAGATCGCGATGCGCGGGCCGTGGACTTCAGGAGGGATTGAATTCAACTTTGGGGATATTGGTCACACCCCGGCGACCGCGACGCCTGTGGACTACACAACTCGCACGAACGACGACGGAAGTGTGAGCTGCATCGTTGGTGCGGTCGACCTGGCGTCCCGAACTGAATGGCGTGTCGAAATCCGCTTGCCGAAGGACAAGGCCTATTTCCAGACCGAGTCGTTTTGGTACAACCCGACAGACCTGAACACGTCGCTGTACCATTGGATGAATGCGGCCTCCGACGCAACTCCGGATCTGCGCTTCATTTATCCGGGGACAGGATACATCGACCATGGCGGCGGAGCGTACTCGTGGCCGATGGACAATGCCGGGCGAGAGATCTCGCGATATGCGAACAACGCCTTCGGGCCAGCGAAGTCTTACCATGTGCTCGGTGCATACACGGACACCTATGCGGCGTACTATGCCGGTGCGGACTTTGGAGTCGTTCATTGGTCGCCGTATACAGACAAGCCGGGGAAAAAGATCTGGATCTGGGCGATGTCAAGTGAAGGTGAGATCTGGAAGGACCTGCTGACGGATCCAGAACTCGGGAACAATCAGTACGTCGAGATTCAATCCGGACTGCTCTTCAATCAGGCTGGAGGCGGCAGTACGCAAACGCCGTTCAAGCACGAGTTCTTCGCTCCGTTGAGTGAAGAGAATTTCGTCGAAGCCTGGTTCCCGTTCAAGAACATCGGTGGTCTCGTCGAAGCGAATCTGAGTGGTTCGTTGAATGTGCACCGCGTTGGCAAAAGGCTGAAGGTTGGATTCTGTCCGCTCGGGAAGACTGTGCAACCTCTGATCGTAAGCATTGGAGGTAAGGAAGTGTACAAGAAGGACCTCGATCTTCAGCCACTCCAAATATTCGTGGATTCGCTGACGGTAACAAAGGATGGAAATGTTGAAGTGAAGATCGGCGATCTGTTGTCGTACAGGAGTGGTGAAGAGGAATCGCGCAAACTGCATCGGCCTGTCGTTGCGAACAAGGATTTTGATTGGAACAGTGTCGGGGGTCTCTACATCGACGCAGCCGAACGAGCCAGGCAACGGGACTACAAGGGAGCGCTGGAGAAGTATCTGGCTTGTCTTTCGAAAGATCCCGCCTACACTCCGGCGCTCGCGGGAATCGCTGAGACCTATTTCCGGCGGATGGAATATGACAAGGCGCGCGAGTATGCCCAGCGTGCCCTTGCCAATGATGCATACGATCCAGATGCCAACTTCATCTACGGAGTGATCAACAAGAAACTGGGCAAGCTGTACGATGCTCTGGACGGCTTCGGCGCTGCAGCCCGTTCGATGAAGTACCGCTCGGCAGGGAATGCGGAGATGGCGGAAGTTGCTTTTCTGCAGAAGAACTGGGCAGCCTGCGAGGCCTATGCTTTCCGGGCTCTGGATTATGATCGCTCGAATATGAGAGCCAGCCGCCTGCTCGCCGTGCTCTACCGTGTTCAAGGGAGCAAGGAGGCAGCGAGGAATGCGATTGCCCACCTGCGGCTGATCGATCCGCTCAGTCATCTTGCTGCATTTGAAGACTACTTGCTCGATGGCTCACAGGAAAAGCTTGGACAGTTCAAGTCGAGGGTTCGCAACGAACTTCCTCACGAAAGCTATCTCGAGCTTGCGAGTTACTACGTTGGATTGCAGCTCAACGATGAGGCGATGCAGGTGCTCCAGCAAGCGCCAGCGCATCCGATCGTCTCTTACTGGCTCGCCTATCTCAGCGGATTGGACAATCAAGAGCAGAAGGCGATGCAGCACTTGAAGCAAGCCCTGGAGCTGTCTCCGGCACTTGTGTATCCATTTCGGACAGAGACGGCTGAGATTCTCAAGTGGGCGGATGCCAAGGTCCCGCATTGGAAAACAAAGTACTACCTTGCTCTTGTGTACTGGAGTAAGGACAAAATGGATCTGGCGAAGCAACAGTTTGCTGCCTGTGACGATCAGCCGGACTTCGCGCCGTTCTATCTTACCAGAGGGAACTTCCTGAAGTCGGACGGAGGCGAGGGGACGTTGCGAGATTACAGGAGGGCGCTCGAGCTTGGACGGGGAGAATGGAGAACATACCGCGCTCTCATGGAGTATTATGTCAGCCAGACACAGTATGAAGAGGCTCTTTCGGTCACAAAATCCGCGGCAGGGAAATTTCCATCAAGCTATGTCGCGCTCTTCGATCTCGCTAGGGCACTGGTTCTCAATCGTCAGTACTCTGCCAGCATCAAGATCCTCGATACGCTGACCGTCTTGCCGTTCGAGGGGGCGAGCTACTCGCGTGAGGTTCGTCGTCAGACATGCGTACTCTCGGCGGCTGAAGCAATGAGCGCCGGCAGATTCGCCGATGCGTTGAGCGCGCTGCAGAAAGCTCGTCAATGGCCAGAACGGCTTGGTGTGGGAAAGCCGTACGACGTTGACAGCCGTCTGGAGGACTATCTCGAAGCCTTGTGCTACAAACGGAGTGGTGACGCGGACAAGGCAGAGAAGCTCTATGATCAGGTCTCATCATACACACGCGCACATGCGGGAGACTGGAGTGTCAATCGTCTCTTTGGTGCTCTGGCTGAGCGTGCTGTTGGCAAGAATGATGTGGCATCGAAACTGGTTGATGAGTGGACAAAGAAAGACACTTCCAGTGTCGCACGATGGTTGACGTCGGTGTTCACGAAGAACGCACAACAGACCTCATTGATTGAAAAGAAACTGCGCGGAGCGGCAGAAGTTTCTCTTCTCGGGAGAGCCTCCCTCGATCAGGACTTCGCTCTCATTGTGGAAGTGCATTCTTTGCTGGATTTTTGAAGCGCCCAATTTGATGTCACGGCCTCCGCATTCGCAGGGATCCATCCGCCGCTGAAGATTCCTGCTGGATGTAGGACTCGATATTCTTACTGGGCTACCACAACATGGTGGCTGGATGGTAGTAGACAGGCGGTGGAGGGTTGCCTTTGACTTCAAACTGTCTTAGCTTGACGAAGTCCCCTCCCGAATGCTGAAGAAACGGCCTTCTCCGCACAGCGGACGGGCCGATCATCCTTTGCTCAGTGAGACACTAGCGCGCACAGGTCCTGAAGCGAAGGGGCCGGGTGCGCACTCATCCCCATGGAAGATCTCACGGTCCGAATTGACCAAGCGCTCGCAATCGAAGAGGTACGAGCTGAGCGCTTTGCCAGCAATGCCCGCTTGTCGCTTCTGGGCATCCTCACCGTCACCGCGCTTCTGAATGCTCTCTCCATCTCGCTTGCTGCGAACGCTATGAATCTCGGTGCTTTGGTTGTCGGCTACACCTACGGGCTGATGGTCTCGTTCCAAATCAAGCGGAAACGATATCGCCCGTTCGTGAAGTATTTGACATCGTGCATGGACATCTTCCTGGTGATGCTCGTACTCTTTCTCTATACAAGCATCGAAATGCCGGCAGTTGCCCTGAAGAACTATGTGTTCCTTGTCGTTTTTCCCCTCATTGGTTTGACAGCTCTGCGCTACGATGTCAGACTTACACTTGTGGCAGGCGCGACCGCACTTATCTGTTACCTTGGCATGGTTGTCTATCTTGTCCTCAACCACAGAGTTGAGATGGGCGTGACGGGATATGTGGATGAACTTTTCACCGAAAAAGTGACCGTGGTCGGCCAAAGTACGAAAATCCTTATCCTCATAGCCTACATTGCTCTCATTGCTTATCTCGCCCGATACTCTCGCCGATTGATGGAACGGTTGGTTCGACAAGAAGTGGAAATACAAACCGACAAGGAAACGATGGAGCGAGAGCTCGAAGTTGCGGGTCTCGTCCAGAATCAACTACTGCCCCACGAGTTTCCGCATCTCGGGACGATGCAGGTCTTCGGGAAGGTCGAGGCCGGTCGCTTTGTCGGAGGAGACTACTGCGATTTCATCAAGACTTCTGATGATCGTATTCTCGTCGTCGTGGCGGATGTCTCAGGAAAAGGTGTGCCGGCGGCTCTCATCATGTCCGAGGTGCGTGCGTCGACGCATCTGCTTGCAACGATGGATCTCACGCTTGCTGATTTCGCAGAGCGGCTGAACATTCTTCTTTACCAGAGCACGGAGCGAAAGACCTTCGTTACTTTCTTTGCGGCCGAAATTGACACGGGCAAATCGGTGGTCCGCTATATCAATGCTGGTCATCCGCGGCCGCTTATCTGCAGGGATGGTCAAATCTCCACCCTGGGAAAGGGAACGATTCCGCTTGGCATCATGACCCCCATCCCTCAGTGCACGGTTCATAGTGAGCCTTTTCCGCGGGGCAGCTGGATGGTGTGCTACACTGATGGGGTCCTTGAGAGGCGTAACACGCAAGGTGAGGAATATGGTGAAGAGAGGCTCAAGATCTTTGCACACACCCACGGTGCTCTCGAGGCTGAGGCGTTTGTGCGAGGGCTGTTGGCCGATGTGAAGGAATTCGGCGGTGGGAGTGAACTGGACGACGATATTACTGTTGCCGTCGCAAAATGGCTGAATCCTTGAAGATGATTTCATCATTCGTACGACATGCTAACACAAGGAGCTTCATCATGCGATTCCATGGTCCGAGGGCCTTTTCCCTGATCATTCTCGTCATCTGCTCGCTTTCACTGGCGTTTTCGCAGCAGCTCGGAGATGAGATTCATCTCAACATCCGACAGAAGGTCGATTCACTGACACCGGCGGACGCAGGAACGTACCTGAATGGATACCGCAGAACCATCGAGGGGCAGACGATGACGTATCGCTCTTCGCATCCCGACGCCGATGTTGCTCTTATCGTGCGCGCACGCAAAGATGCTCATTTGATCACATGGGAAACGGATACGGTTCCTGACATCTATGCAAGCGACCAGTACCGCTTCATCTGGCTCGCAGGACTCGAGCGGGAAGGATTCCAAAATCCGCAGGAAGTGCACTCATTCGATTTGCTGGTCAACGGTGAGCGTTGGTTCACGTTCAAGAACCGCAAGGACACGTCGGCAAAGATGTGGAAGATTCGCAGTATCAAGGGGGCTGAGCTGTCATATGAGACCATCGTCGTTGACAGGGTCGGCGATCTTTTCGGTCACATGATCCTGACCATTCCAAAGCGACTGGTCCAACCTGGTAAGCCGCTTCGCCTGCAGGTGGTGGGAGAGGATGCGGAGAGCGGAGATTGGTTTATGACGTTTCAGGTACAGTTTCAGCTTCGTGCCGCAAGTGCGCGTTGAACCCGGTCTGCTCCGGGATCGGGGGGGAGAAGCCCAGATGCTTCGCGTGAGCCTGGACAACCTTCGAAGAGGGAGAGCGATCCAGATTCTCGTCGCGAATCACCAGATTACGTCCACAATCCTCAGCGTTGGATCAAATGTGTTCTACATTCCCGTTGGCGCGGTCAACACGACACGAGCTATACCGGTATTCTTCACAGTGAACGACGTGCCGATCACCAGAAAAATCGTAGGGATCAAACCGGTGACGAGACGTCAGATTTATCTGCTGTCGTATTCTCACAACGACATAGGATATACTGATCTTCAGCCGAACATCGAAAAGAAGCAGTGGCGAAATCTTGAAGAGGCCCTACGCCTCATCAGGCAGACGAAAGACTATCCGCCGGATGCGCGCTACAAATGGAATATGGAAGTGATGTGGTCGCTCGATGGATATCTCCGCCAGGCGCCGGAGGTAAAGCACCGGGAGGTGATCGACGCGATTAAGGAAGGAAGCATCAGCCTTAACGCCTTCTATGCAAATATGTTGACGGGATTGGCGAATGCTGTCGAAATGCATCACATCATGGATTTCGCCCGAACCTTCTCTAGGATGTATTCCGTACCCATCACGACTGCGCTGGTGTCCGATGTTCCTGGCTTCACGTGGGGAATCGTTCCGGCACTCGCCCAGGCTGGTGTGAAGTACTTTTCGATTTCTCCGAACCCGGGCGACCGCATCGGCTACACGATAGAGGAGTGGGGCGACAAGCCGTTCTATTGGAAGTCACAGTCCGGCAAGGAAAAAATCCTCACGTGGGTCGCCGGTTCGAGTTATGCGAGCTTCCATGAGGGCGATCTGACGAAATTGGGCGATGAGAAAATTTTCAAGCTCATACGGAAGCTTGACGACACAGACTACCCTTATGACATCGTGCAGCTTCCTTACACCGTTGGAGGAGACAACGGTCCGCCCGATCCAAATCTCTCAGACTTCGTGAAACGGTGGAACGAGCGCTATGCATCGCCGAGGTTGATTATTGCGACCCACAAGCAAATGTTCGAGGAGTTTGAGCGGCGCTATGGCTCCACGCTCCCGACTTTCGGAGGAGATTTCACTCCGTATTGGGAAGATGGCGCTGCTTCCTCCGCGTACGAAACAGCGCTGAATCGCCAGGCTGCAGATCGGCTGAATGAAGATGAGGCTCTGTGGTCGATTCGTTCGCCGGGATCGTTCCCGGACAGCGCATTTGCCGACGCCTGGCGAAACGTCGTATTGTATGATGAGCACACCTGGGGTGCCCATAACAGCATTTCGGAACCTGATCTGCCATTCGTGAAAGGTCAGTGGGCTATCAAGCGGCAATTCGCTCTTGATGCCGACAGCCTTTCGCGTGTCCTCCAACCCCCGGCTCGGCAAGACGAGACAAAAGAAAAGAAGGGAGAAGGAGGCATCGATGTCTTCAACACGCATTCGTGGTATCGCACCGACGTTGTCTACCTTACGCCGGAACAAAGTGCGGCGGGTGACCTCGTCGTTGACGCTGCGGGGAATCGAATCCCTTCCCAACGCCTCTCGACCGGAGATCTCGCAGTGCTCGTGAAGGACATTGCACCGATGTCGGCAAGAAGAGTGTACGTGAAGAAGGGCGCCGCCAATATGGTCGGCGGCGTGAGCTTGTCGGGCAATACACTCGAGAATAATCTGCTCTCTGTGTCAGTCGACAATACGAGCGGGGCCATTGAGTCCCTACTGTGGAAGCGGAACGGGCTTCAGCTCGTCGACAGACACAAGGGAGAGGGATTGAACGAGTATCTCTATGTTCCCGGAAAGGATCCGGCTGATGCAAAGCGTGTGAGCAATGTGAAGGTGAGCGTAAAGGAGCGAGGGAAGCTCTTGTCTTCTCTCCTGGTTGAAGCTGATGCGCCTGGATGTAAGGGGTATTCATACGAGGTTCGTGTTCTCGATGGCATCGACCGGGTCGATATCATCAACAGGCTTGACAAAGAGGCGATTCGCACAAAGGAGGGGTACATATCTTCTTTCCTTTCAACATCCCACAGGGAGCACTTCGGTACGACGTCGCGCTTGGCATCGTCCGTCCCGAGGACGATCAATTGCCGGGGGCCTGCAAAAACTTCCTTTCTGTGCAAAGCTGGGTAGATATCTCAAACGATCAGCGTGGCATCACCTGGTCGACACCTGATGCTCCGCTGGTCGAGATTGGAGCGATCAATGCTGAGAAGCGGTGGATGAAGGACATCAGCAACGCGCAGAACTTCTACTCTTATGTAATGAATAACTACTGGCACACCAACTACAAAGCCGATCAGGATGGGCCGGTGACATTCCGCTATTCTCTCCAGCCTCACGGAGAGTACAAATCCGAAGAAGCTGCCCGGTTCGGCCTCGAACAACGTGAGCCGCTTCTGGCTGTCACAGCCAGCGGATCTGCAAAAGCGGACAACTCGTTATATGAACTTGAATCATCCAGCATCCTTGTGCTTTCGACGAAACCCATTCCCTCCGACGGAGCTTGGTTACTGTATCTGTACAATCCTACCGGCCAACTGCAAACAGGATGGCTGCACTGGAACAGGAATATGCCGGTTTCGGTCTGTGCGAGCGATAGCTACGGCAGAACGGGCGAGGAGATCAGCGAGGAGCTCCGTGTGCCCGCATACGGGACCATCTTTGTGCGGGTGAATCGGAAGTGAAACCACTCTGAGTCAACAACTGGAGGTGCCACGCATCTTCAAGGTGCGTGGCACATAGGCGCGCAGGTCAACAGGCTTTCCAGCTTCGTCAGGTTGACGCTATTCCAGTAGAACTTGCCCCACCATCGCCTGCACCGGTTAGCGTCGAGGGGCACCCCCACGACTGGAACGTCGTGCTTCAAACACATCCTCATTCCCCTTACAAGCTCCGGGATGCACGCAATACCGAGGACTCCAATGGTGTTGCCTTCCTTTTTCACCTTGCGAAAGAGCGCCCGAAGATCCGCACTCATCCAGATATAGGGCTTCACACCACGCAGCCGCAGCATTTTGCTGGCGTGGTTGACGTTGCATCCGTCTGTGCATCCTTTACAGACGTAATCGACATCCCGCTGGGCCGCCCTGCGGTCTGCGGTCAAATCACGCAGGCAGTGAGGGAGAAATGCGAACTTTTTTGCAGATGCACGAAACTGTTCGGCACACAGTCTGTTGACCACTTCGATCTCGAGCATGTAAAGAAAATACTGTTCTCGCGTCGTAGAAAGGGTGCGATCCCAGCGATCGAGACCTCTCAGGCATTGCAGATGTGACTCCACGTCCAACGTGTATCCTTCGAGCTTTTTCTCCAGAGTCTTCATCGAGAGACCATCAGTGGGACTCTCGTCATGCCGCGCGATCTTCCTGAGATTGCGCCTGCTTCTGCCGAGATTCTTGATGAGTGTGAGCAGATGGGGGAGGTCGGAACCTGTTTGCAGGAGCGTATCTGCGAGCTCAGCGATCGCCTTGTAGTAACGATCGGATCCCTCGGAAGACGGTTGCAGGGAGTACGTCTTCCCTTGAAATGCCGCTGGCTCGGGATTTGGCGATCTCATCATTTGTCGAACGCTTACTGAGTTCTTTTGCCACAAAGATCACAAAGACCGCAATGAATAGCCAGATGTAGTCACGCCTCTCTCTGATCTTTGCGTTCTTTGCGGTCTGTTTTTGCCGAATCACTAGTCGGAGCGAAGTCCAGTCAACTGCTCGCTCACATGCCAGAGTCGTTTCGAGATCTCGTCATCGTACGAAACCTTCGAGGACCGGATCTCCTTCTTGTCGAAGAAGTATTTGCCCGTCACGCCTTCGAGCTCGGGAGCTGTTGCCAACCAGATCACCGTTTCGGCTCCTCTTTCCGGTGAACGCAAGAGGAATCCAAACGACCTGAAAAAGAATCCTGCAATGCCGTCCAGGTTCTTTCCGAAATTCGTGGCAACGCCGCCCGGATGCAGCGCGTTGACGGTGACGCGGGTCCCAGCTAGGTGACGCGAGAGCTCGTAAGTGAACATCAGATTTGCGAGTTTCGACTGCGCGTAAGCTTTCATGGGGTTGAAGTTCTGTTCCAGCCCCAGGTCGTCGAAATTGATCGTTCCGTACCGATGAGTTTGCGAACTGACGTTAATGACGCGTGCCGCTGGGGGAGCCTTCAGCTGATCGAGTAGCAAATTCGCCAGGAGGAAATATGTGAGATGGTTTACTGCAAAGGTCGTTTCGATATTGTCAGCGGTAAGTTTCAGGCTGGGGTTGATTGCTCCGGCGTTGTTTACAAGCACATCAATGTGCGAGTGTCGTGTCTCGATGTCAGCAGCCAGTTCCTTAATTTGATCTTGAGAGGAAAGGTCAGCCACGAAGAGTTCTGCTGCGGCGTCTTTGGTTTTCGAACGGATCTCTCGGAGCGTGGCCTCGCCTTTTTCCCTGTTTCGACAAACCAACAGAACGGTAGCCCCCATCTCTGAGAGCGCCCGGGCCGTGACTTTCCCTATTCCCGAACTGGCACCGGTCACCACACAGACTTTGTTCTTCATCGTTTCCACAGGCAAAATGTATTGATTAACTGGTTATTGTTCCATAACATTGTTCGAGATTTTCAACATCTCTCCGGCTATCCAGCTCGAAGACTTCGACGCAAACAACGCATTGCCTGCCGATGTTCGATCGTGGCATTTCTGGCCTTTCCCATTCCACCACGTAAGGAGAGCCTGCCCATGAGATACCTATCCGTATTCTTCCTAGTTTCCTTCTGCATCGCTCAACCTCAACAATCCGTCGTGAAAGACTATCTTCACGAATCAAAGGCGCAGTATGAGGCGCGTATGGCCTGGTGGAGCGAGGCCCGATTCGGGATGTTCATTCACTGGGGACTCTACTCCATTCCGGCCGGCGAGTGGAAGGGGAGCACCAATCACGCAGAATGGATTCGCACAACAGCACAAATCCCCCTAACAGAATACGGCAAATTCGTGGGACAATTCAATCCCGTGAAGTTCAACGCCGCCGAATGGGTGCGGATGGCGAAGAACGCGGGAATGAAGTACATCACCATCACCTCGAAGCACCATGACGGATTCTGCCTGTTTGATTCGAAATATACTGATTTTGACGTGATGTCGACGCCGTTCAAGCGGGACATCCTCAAAGAACTGGCGGATGCGTGTCACAAAGAAGGGATCAAGATGTGCTGGTATCATTCCATCATGGACTGGCATCATCCCGACTATCTCCCTCGCCGGGAATGGGAAAAGGACCGTCCTACGGACGGAGCAGATTTCGATCGCTACGTGCAGCACATGAAAAACCAGCTCAAAGAGCTTCTCACCAACTACGGTGAGATAAGCGTTCTGTGGTTTGATGGAGAATGGGAATCGACCTGGAACACAAAGTATGGGTCGGAACTCTACAACTACGTGCGAAGCCTCCAGCCGAATATCATCATCAACAACCGTGTCGGAGCCGGGCGCTCGGGGATGGAGGGTTTCACGAAAGCCGGAGAGTTCGCGGGCGATTTCGGAACACCCGAGCAGGAAATCCCGGCGACGGGAATGCCCGGACTGTATTGGGAAACATGCATGACGATGAACAACAACTGGGGATACAACAAGCACGATGATCACTGGAAGTCGACAGAAGATTTGATACGAAAGCTCGCAGACATTGCTTCGAAGGGGGGCAACTTCCTCCTGAATGTCGGTCCGACCTCCGAAGGTGTATTCCCCGCGCCGAGCATCGAACGTCTTCGGCAGATCGGTGATTGGATGAAGGTTAATGGCGAGGCGATCTATTCGACGAAGGCAAGCCCCTTCAGAAACCTTGCATGGGGTCGTTGTACACAGAAGCCCATCGATGGTGGAGCAAGGCTCTATCTTCATGTCTTCGCCTGGCCAGTTGATGGAAAGCTGGTCGTGCCGGGTATTCTCAGCCAGGCAAAGCAAGCGTATTTGCTTTCGGATTCAAGACATTCACCGCTTTCGGTGAATCGGCAGGAGGATGCGCTCGTCGTCACCGTGCCGACGAAGGCACCGGATGCCATCAGCAGCGTTGTCGTGCTCGATGTCGTCGGAAACGTTGATGTCACGAGCCCACCGAAGATCAGCGCGAAGTTCGACATTTTTGTGAACACACTCGATGTTTCGGTGACATCGGAGCGTGAGAACATCGAGCTTCGGTACACGCTCGATGGGAGTGTTCCCTCGACCAGTTCGAGTCTGGTAAGCGGTCCAATCAGGTTGTCATCGACAACGACGGTTACTGCACGATGTTTCCGTGATGAAAAACCGGTCAGCGGGCCCGTGTCGGCGACATTCACGAAGGCAAATCCAACTCCCGCTGTCAAGGTTGACGGTCTCGTCAGCGGGATTCAGTACGTATACTATGAAGGCGATTGGAATGTTCTACCCGACTTCACAAAACTGAAACCGGTGAAACAAGGAACCCTTGCGGCGTTTGATCTTTCTCCGAGGAATCTCCCGGAGTACTTTGGCCTGGAGTATACGGGATATGTTCAGGTCCCTGAGGAAGGAGTCTACGCATTCTTCACTGATTCTGACGACGGCAGTCGATTGTATATCGGAGACAAGATGATTGTCGACAATGACGGTCTTCACGGGATGGTTGAGGAGAGAGGCGTCATTGCTCTTTCTGCCGGGTTGCATCCGATCCGGGTACAGTTTTTCCAGAAGAGCGGCGGCAGGGATTTGAAGGTTTCGCTTGAAGGACCCAGCGCTGAGAAGCAGGTAATTCCAGGGACGATGCTTTTCCATCAAAAGTAATTCATCGATCGGTGCCAGCTTGCTCAACGTGACTTCTTTTTTTCGAAGAACGATGGATAGACACGCCCTTTCTCTCGGTGTACTGCTCTCAGTTGTTAGCACCGCGCCGCTCTATTCTCAAAGCAAGCCCCGAGTCTCTGCGGTGAAACAAATGACAAACATCATTCCCAAGCCGACGAGACTAGAGGCTAAAGCTGGTTCATTCCTGCTTACGCCCGCGACGCTGATTTTCTGGCCGGATGATCGCCTGGGTCAGAAGATGGTCGCCGGATATCTGGCTGGACGGCTAAGCACGGTAACGGGGTATGAGCTGAGAGTCGGAAATGATGTGGGGGGAGCAAAAGCGCTCATCTGTTTGACCGCGGCGAGCGATTCTGGACTGGGAAATGAGGGCTACGTCGTCGATGTCGCACACGATAGTATTCGGATTAGTGCCAATTCACGTCCTGGCTTCTTCTATGGTGTCCAGAGCCTGCTTCAACTCCTCCCGCCCGAGGTGTTCAACCCCAGGCGTGTGGTCAATGTGCGCTGGTCCATTCCTTGTGTCCACATCAAAGACTCCCCGCGCTTCAAATGGCGTGGGATGCACCTGGACGTCAGTCGCCACTTCCTGCCGAAAGCCTTCATCAAGACGTACATCGACATGCTAGCGATGCACAAGTTGAATGTCTTCCACTGGCATCTGACCGACGACCAGGGCTGGAGGATCGAGATCAAGAAGCATCCGAGACTCACGGAAGTCGGGGCTTGGAGGGTGGATCGCGAAAGCCAGCCCTGGAGCTATCGGGACCCACAGCGTCCCGGCGAAAGAGTGACCTACGGCGGATTCTACACGCAGGATGAGATCAGAGAGATCGTGAGCTACGCGGCTGACAGGAACATCACGATCATCCCTGAGATCGAAATGCCGGCACACACAACGGCGCTCCTGGCCGCGTACCCACAGTTCTCTTGCACGGGTGGTCCATTCACGGTTCCTCCTGGAGGCGTATGGCCCATCACGGACATCTTCTGTGCGGGCAATGACAGCACGTTTCTATTCCTTCAGGATATCCTGACCGAAGTGATGGACCTTTTCCCAAGCGACTTCATCCACATTGGCGGCGATGAAGCCGACAAGAAAGAGTGGAGGGTCTGCCCGAAGTGTCAGGCGAGGATCAAGGCCGAGCATTTGAAGGATGAGTCCGAGCTCCAGAGTTACTTTGTTCAGCGGATTGAGAAGTTTCTGAATTCAAAGAACCGACGCCTCATCGGATGGGATGAGATCCTGGAGGGGGGAGTTGCTCCGAATGCTGCGGTGATGTCGTGGCGCGGAACGGAGGGTGGCATCGCGGCTGCTCGCCAGGGACACGATGCCGTCATGACGCCCGGCTCTCACTGCTACTTCAACGGCTATCAAGGGAAGGAGGAGCTTGAGCCACTAGCTGGCGGAGGGTATCTCCCGGTGAGTAAAGTATATTCCTATGAGCCCGTACCAGACAGCCTCACACAATCCGAAGCGCAGCACATCCTGGGGGCGCAGGGTTGTTTGTGGGGTGAGTTCATCCCGACGCCCGAGCAGGCTGAATACATGGTCCTTCCTCGACTGGCTGCGCTATCAGAAGTTGTCTGGTCGTCAAAAGAAAATCGGAACTGGAATGACTTTGCCGGCCGCCTGGAACTTCAGATGAAGCGATATGAGGCTTGCGGCTACAACTATGCAAGGAGCGCATACCTTGTCACGATTTCGCCAAGCGTAGATTCGGTGAAGAAGCGAATATCCCTGGCGCTCGCCAATGACATGAACTATCCTGCGATTTACTACACACTCGATGGGAGCGATCCTACCGCCTCTTCTCGCCGATACGCGAAGCCAATAACTGTTTCAAGGACATCGACGATCAAAGCAGGATCGTTTTCCGGAAGAAGGCTCCTCGGAAAGGTCACCACACAGACAGTCCACATTCACAAGGCATCCTTCAAACATATCCGACTTCAGTATCCTTACGAGAAGTATACTGGTGGTGGCGAATATGGGCTGGTCAACGGTGTGCGCGGTTCGTTATCTTTCAGCGACGGTAACTGGCAGGGCTTTCATCAAGCGGATCTCGATGCTGTGGTGGATCTCGGCAAGACAACTCGGCTCTCCAGAATTGCAGCGAGCTTTCTCGAGAACACGGGTTCGTGGATCTTTTTCCCCAGGGCTGTCGAATTCTCTACCTCTGATGATGGAAATAGGTTCCTCACGGTAGCCAGTTTCGAAGAGCCGGTTCCGACTGCCTATCGCCAGACATCGATCAAGGAGTTCTCACAGAAGCTCTCGAAGGTGAAGGCGCGATTCGTTCGCGTCCTCGCCAGGAACGTCGGCCTTTGTCCGGATTGGCACGTGGGGAGAGGGGACAAAGCGTGGCTGTTTATCGATGAAATCGTTGTTGAATAGCTCTTACAGTCTCCCCGAGTGAATGAAATGACTTCTTCATTGAGGCGATTCGTTTGGCTGTCGTTTCTCCTGCCCGCCGTGGCCTTTGGGAATACTGGCGGCGATCTCAACTCGAAGGATTCCGGCAGAGTACACGACCTTCGCTTCACTTCTCTCGCCAAGAGCTGGGACGAAGGGATCCCCCTTGGCAACGGTATGATCGGCGCCCTTGTTTGGCAGCGGGACAGCGTCCTGCGCATCTCTCTGGACCGTGCAGATTTGTGGGATTTGCGGAAGGTCAAAGAATTCGAAGGTCTGGAGTTCCGGTTTGCATGGGTTGTCGAACAGGCGCTATCTGGCGACTACAACCGCGTTCACGAAATGGGCGATGTGCCGTATGATCGCGATGCTGCACCGACAAAACTCCCAGGTGCTGCGCTGGATATCCCGATCCCCGACATCAAAGATGTCGAGTCGGTTGAACTCCAACTACAGGACGCATTGTGCATTGTCAAGTGGAAAAACGGCGTTAGATTTGAGACATTTGTGCATGCGACTGAGCCCGTCGGCTGGTTCCGCATAAAAGGCCTTCGTTCAATGATTGATCCATGCATCATTCCTCCGCCATATGCGCTGATCGACAGTTCAAAGGAAGCCGGCAACAGTGGGCCGGGAGGTAGTGACCTTCGCCGCTTGGGCTATCCTCCACCCAGAATCCTCGAACGCATCTTTGACGCTCGTCGTCATCGGGTGCGCTATCACCAGGATGGCTGGAATGGATTCTCATACACTGTGCAACTGGAGTGGTCGTACGACGCAGACAATACCCTCACCGGTTTTTGGTCCATCCAGCCGAACGAGCCTTACTTGCTGCGGGAACCTCATAAAGCTTTCACGGTCACGTGGAAGCCATCGTCCTTCGATGAAGATCTCAAGACGCATAAAGTATGGTGGCAACGGTTTTGGAGTCAATCCTCCATCCAGCTTCCTGATTCTGTTATCGAAACACAGTGGTATCGTGAGATGTACAAATTTGGAAGTGCATCTCGTCGCGGTGCTCCCCCCATCACCTTGCAGGCCGTGTGGACAGCCGACAATGGTCGCCTTCCGCCCTGGAAAGGGGACTTCCATCACGATTTGAACACGCAACTCAGCTATTGGCCGTGCTACAGCGGCAATCATCTCGAGGAAGGCCTCGCATTCCTCGATTGGCTGTGGTGGTGCAGGCCAGTCGCGGAGCAATACACGCGGACATATTTCGGCACGACGGGCCTGGATTTCCCCGGCGTATCGACCCTCACCGGTGAGCCGATGGGTGGGTGGATTCAGTACTCTCTTTCGCCCACGGTCTCCGCATGGCTGGCGCAGCATTTTTATCTCCACTGGCGCTACAGTATGGACAGGACGTTTCTGAGAGATCGCGCCTATCCCTGGATACGAGCTGTCGCCATTCATTTAGACGAATTGTCGGTGCGCGACAGTCTGGGGAGAAGGAAGCTTCCGCTGAGTTCCTCTCCAGAGATCAACGACAACCGTGTGGATGCCTGGTTCCGATCGATGACGAACTACGATGTCGCTCTCGTTCGCTGGCTATACACTGCAGCAGAAGAGCTCGCTCTCGAGTTGGGCAACAAGAAAGAGGCAAAGCGCTGGAAGGCCATGCAATCAGAATGGCCGCAGCTGGCAGTTTCACCAATGAATAGCAAGCTGCTCGTGGCACCGGGATATGAGCTGAAAGAATCCCATCGCCACTTCTCGCACCTTATGGCAATCCATCCTCTTGGATTGCTCGATTGGGATCGCGGGGAGAACGACAGGCGCATTATCTCGGCTTCTCTGGCCGACCTCGAGCGGCTCGGAACTGACTGGTGGTGTGGATACTCCTACGCATGGCTCGGCAGCATGTGGGCGCGGGCCCGCAACGGCGACAAGGCGGCGGATGCTCTCCGGACATTCGCGACGTGTTTCTGTCTTCCGAACAGCTTCCATGTTAATGGTGACCAATCGGGGACCGGCAAATCGAAATTCACCTACAGGCCATTCACTTTGGAAGGCAACTTCGCGTGCGCGCAGGGCATTCAGGAAATGCTTCTTCAAAGCCATAATGGAGTTCTAAGGATCTTTCCTGCAGTTCCAGCGTCGTGGAAGGATGTTTCGTTCACCGGTTTCCGAGCAGAAGGGGCGTTTCTCGTTTCTGCTGAACGACGGGATGGGCAGACAAGCGTCGTGAGGGTGGTCTCGGAAAAAGGGGGGAAGGTCAGAATGGCCGATCCGTTTGCAGGTCGAAAAGTGAGCACGAAGAAAAAGGGTATCAACAGCCTCCATTTCAACGATGACCGCATCGAGTTTGACTCGAAGCCCGGAGCCTCGGTTGAATTTGTTCTTCAATGACAAGACACGATATGGCTCGTACTATGAGACTACTCAGAATTGTACTCCTCATGCTCTTCGTTTGTCAGAGCGATCTCTTCACGCAGCAAGTGAAGCACGTGTTTGCCCTCGGCGAGAAGGATTTTCTTCTGGACGGCAAACCGTTTCAGATCATTGCCGGTGAGATGCACTTCGCGCGGATTCCACGGCAGTACTGGCGTCATCGTCTGCAAATGGCGCACGCAATGGGCCTGAATACTATCGCGACCTACGTCTTCTGGAATTTCCACGAGCCGCTGCCCGGGAAATTCGACTTCTCAACGGAGAACCATGATATCGCCAGCTTCATCCGAATGGCGAAGGAAGAAGGCCTGTGGGTGATCGTGCGTCCCGGTCCCTATGCGTGTGCTGAGTGGGAGTTCGGTGGATATCCGTGGTGGCTTCTGAAGGAGAAGGATTTACTCGTGAGAAGCAACGATCCGCGCTTTCTGAGAGCTTGTGACCGTTATCTTAGAGAACTTGGGAGGGAAATCGGATCGCTGCAGGTCACTCACGGCGGCCCGATTCTGATGGTCCAGGTTGAGAACGAGTACGGCTCGTATGGCAACGACAAGAAGTTCATGGGAAACATGCGCGACATGATGGTTGCGGCAGGCTTTGATGTCCCGTTGTTTACCGCAGACGGTCCGTATCAGTGTAAGGCAGGATACTTGCCGGGGGTCCTTCCCGCCATCAACGGAGAAGAAAACCCGAAATCACTTCGTGATACGGTCAACAAGTACCACGATGGCAAAGGGCCGTACTTCATCCCCGAATTCTATCCTGGTTGGCTCGATAGCTGGGGAGAGAAACACAGCGTCGTGCCGGTTCAGAGCTTTCTTGGCAAGTACGATACGCTGCTGATGGAAGGGGCTTCCGTCAGTTTCTACATGTTCCACGGCGGCACAACATTTGGGTTTATGAACGGTGCAAACTACAACCGGGAGCATCCCATCCTTCCTCAGCCGAGCACGTACGATTACGATGCGCCTCTCGACGAAGCCGGTCGACCGACGCCGAAGTACTTCGCCATCAGGGAAGTGATTGCCAAACATCTTGGCTCGGATGTCAAACTGCCGCCAGTGCCTTCTGTGAATAAGACCATTGCGATTCCTGCAATCAAGCTCTCGGAGGTGTCAAATCTCTATGCTCTTCTCGGGACGCCGAGGCGATCAGAGCGTCCTCTCTCGATGGAGGACCTGAATCAGGGATACGGATACATTCTCTATCGAACGACAGTGAAGAATCCGGTCACAGGACTCCTGAGGATCAATGGATTGCGTGACTACGCTGTGGTGCTCGTGAACAAGCATCGTGTGGCGATCCTGGATCGAAGAATCGCACAGGACTCGGTCGAAACAGCTATCACGGATCCGAACTCGACACTCGATATCTTTGTCGAGAATATTGGAAGGATCAACTACGGTAAGCGGATGACGGATAATCGGAAAGGGATCATTGGGGGAGTTGTGATGGCCGGAGAAGAACTCAAAGGTTGGGAAATCTACGGCCTCCCGTTTGATCGCATCGGTGATTTGCGGTTCGCAGGAAAGGTCCTGGATGGTTTGCCTGTACTGCGAAAGGGATCGTTCAATCTGAGCGAAACCGGCGACACGTACCTGGACATGCGTGATTGGGGAAAAGGCAGCGTGTGGGTGAATGGTCGTCATCTGGGAAGATACTGGTACATCGGTGCTCAACAGACTCTCTACGTTCCTGCGCCGTGGCTGAGAAGAGGGAACAACGAGATTGTAGTTTTCGAACAGATCAAATCTGCCCAGGACGAAATCGAAGGTATTACTACGGCTATCATTGACCAACTGAGGAATCCTTAGCGGATGTTCCATGGCAAGCGAACGGGTGTCTCTATGAAAAGGCTACTCTCATCCTCCTTGATCCTGGCTCTGTGTTGCCTCACGGGGGTATTCTTGGGCGCAGCCCAGGGCATCGACAAGAACAAGCAGCAACAAATCATAATGCCGTCGCAAGAAGTGCTGAAGCGTGTGCTGGGCGAACGTGCCGGCCAATTCGTTCTTGAGGTGATCCCTGCGAGCGGAACGAACGATGAATTCGAGGTCGAGGCCAAAGGTGGTAAGGTCTTCGTGAAAGGTAGCAGCTCCATTGCTCTGACACGAGGAGCGTATCATTATCTTCGTTACGGCGCGCACAGCCAAGTCACCTGGAGCGGAAAGAACCTCAACCTCCCCAAGCACCTGCCGGATTTCCCGAAAACGCACGTCTCCTCTCCGTACCAGTTCCGCCTCTACTACAACGTCTGTGCGTTTGGCTACACGACGCCCTTCTGGGGTTGGAAGGAGTGGGAGAAGGAATTGGACTGGATCGCACTCCACGGCATCAACATGCCTCTGGCGATGTCAGGACAGGAAGCGATCTGGCAGCGAGTGTGGAACAGCTATGGTATCACCGATGACGAGCTGAAGGACTATTTCACCGGGCCTGCGTTTCTGCCGTGGCATCGGATGGGCAACGTCAACAAGCACGATGGACCTCTCCCGCAGGCGTGGCTCGACCAAAGCAAGGTGCTCCAAAAAAAGATCGTGCATCGGATGAAGGAGCTGGGCATGCAGCCGGTTGTGCCTGCGTTTTCTGGTTTTGTTCCTCCGACGTTCGAGAAGCATCACCCCGAATCCAAAACCCAGAAGCTTGCAGCGTGGGCTGATTTCGACAAGCCGTACCAGACACAGTTGCTCTCGGCTGACTCGCCGCTATTCACGGAGATTGGAAAGAAATTCATCAAAGAGTACCGGAAGGAATATGGACAATTCCGCTATTATCTTTCCGACAGCTTCAACGAGATGGAAGTGCCTGTCACGGAGGGCGGCAGATACAACGAACTTGCCCAATATGGTGAGGCCGTCTACAAATCGATTGTCGCCGGGGACCCCAACGGTATTTGGGTCATGCAGGGATGGTTGTTCTACAACGCAGCGAAGTTCTGGGACAAGCCATCCGTTCAAGCCCTTTTGAGCAAAGTCGCAAACGACCGGATGATGATCATCGATCTCGCGGAAGAGCTGTGGCAGGGATGGAAAGCCCACGAAGCATTTTACGGCAAGCAATGGATTTACAGTGTGATTCACAATTTCGGCGGAAACAATCCATTGAATGGAGCCTTGAGGTTTTTCGCCGAGGATCCGGCCCGAGCATTGAACGCTTCCAATCATGGCGCCTTAGTCGGGCTGGGGCTTTCACCTGAGGGGGTTGAAAACAACGAGGTCATCTACGAGATGCTTACAGACGTCGCATGGAGCGACAGGTCGATTGATCTCGATCAGTGGCTGGAGGGTTACTGCAAGTCGCGCTACGGGGGCTATCCTGATGCAATGAAAAAATGCTGGCAACTTCTCCTGCAATCGGTTTATACGGAGCCGCACGGCAATGTTCGATTCGCATTTCAAATCCGGCCATCGCTCTCGCCGAGGGGCGAAGTGAAGGGAGGCCCTGAATTCGATGAGGCCGTTCAGCTTTTCCAGTCGTGCGCGCCCAAGCTCGGTGCGAGCCAGCTCTATCGTAACGATCTGATTGAGCTTGTCGTGCAATATGCGGGAGTAACAGTTGACACACTGCTCAGAAAGGCTGGAGAGTTTCATCGCAAGGCACAGTTCGGGCTCCGGGATACGATGGTCGCACAATCACTCTTGCTGATGGACCAGATAGATGCGTTGCTCGCATCAAGACCCGATCGGCGACTCGAGCGCTGGATTGACTATGCAAAACAGTGGGCAAAAAGCCAAAAACAAAAAGAATACTACGAATCGGATGCGAAAAGGCAGGTGACGGTGTGGGGTGGGCCAGATCTCTCTGAATATGCCGCAAAGGTATGGAGCGGACTGATTCGCGATTATTACGCTCAACGGTGGAAACTCTACTACCAGCACTTGAAGGAGGGAACCCCATTCGACATCATGAAATGGGAAGAAGGATGGATTACAGCGTCGGGTAACTTGTCGAAGCAAGCCAGAGTACAGGATCCGATCGCAGAGGCAAGTCGTGTGAAGGAGATCGTCGATAAGATCAAGGGCACCTATCTCTCCGTCGAGTAACGAGGAAGAGGTTGGTGTGTGATCTGATGTCTTGATCGTTGGTTTTGGAGGCCAATGAAAATCAAGGTTGGGATTATTGTTCTAGCGGGTGTTCTCTTTGCCTTACGCTCATACGCCCAGGATCGATGCACGGCGAGAGGAAGGGTGCTTGACTATGAATCGAAGGAGCCGGTTCGCGGCGTCAATGTCATTATTCGTGGTGAGAAGCTGGGCACGATGACGGACACCGCGGGCTATTTTCGATTGGAGCTGCCGAACCACGAACAACGGACAGTGGTCTTTAGCCACATTGCGTATCGGAAGGAAATACGGATCGCGTCGTTTGACACGACGAGAGAGGTTCGATTTCGCGTCTACTTAGTCCCGGGAGTGATCAATCTCCAGGAGGTTGTCATCGCCGGGAAAAAACAGGTTGTTCTGAGCAAGATTGCAGAGAGGAAAGCCCTTTACAGTTTCGGAGGGGATGAGTTTGAAAAGCTGGGCGAGGAAGACATGGACAGGGCACTAAGGGTACATGCTCCCAGAGGTCGTTGCCCGGCCGGAAGTGCGCCAGATGTTCGATGGAGCGGATTTCACGTTGTATGTCGACGGCGAGTTCAAGGAGTCGGTCTATCTGGATCAGATCGATCCATTCAAGATACGTCGAGTCATGGTCTGGGGATACTGGGGGAAAGATAAGAACATTGACGCTTTCCCGATTGGGCTCCCACTGATCAGGGGGAAGTATGTCATACTTGTTGAGACGAGACAGGAGTAAAGTCAGGCAAGGCGTGCTAATGTCGCTCGCCATGCATTCGCCGGCAGCTCTATTGCTTTCAGCCAAATGATTACGCCAAAGACAAAACCCCACCGTGCAAGCACCATCTGCGGTCTGGTGCTGTGTCTCTTCATAGCGGGTGGGAAGTCTTGGTCTCAGGGTATTTCGGGGGTCAGACTTTTCGGCCGGGTTGTAGATGATTCGACGAAAGGGCCTATCGTTAATGCCAACGTGTTTCTTGCCAACACAATGATGGGGGCGTCGTCTGACTCGAGCGGCACCTTTGACATCAAGAACGTGCCGGCGGGATACCACGAGTTGGTGGCATCGTGCGTGGGATATTACATGTCAACTACCAAGATCGAGCTGAGGGCCGGTGAAGGCATGAAGATCGAGATGCGCCTCAGGCCAAAGGAAGTAAGACTGGGTGTCGTTGAAGTAACCGCCGCGCAACCTGAAGAGTGGAAGGAAAACCTCAAGACCTTTTCGAGGCTCCTTCTTGGCTTGACACCCGAGGCCTCAGCATGCCGGGTTATCAATCCGGAGGTCCTTGATTTTTCCACTGATCTCGATGGTCGTTTTCGCGCGCGAGCAGACAAGGAAATCATCATTGAAAACTCGGCTCTGGGTTATCGACTGCATCTGAGCCTCGGTGCGTTCAGCTTTGACGGGCGATGGTTGTCGTCCGCTTTCAAAGTGAGGTATGAAGAAGTCCAGCCGCCTGACCCTGATGCGCTGCCGGGATGGCAGACGGCGCGTGATGAAGTATACTCGGGTTCACTACATCATTTTTTCGTTGCGTTGGTGAACGGAGATCTGGCGGATGATGGGTTTGCGATGTACAATGCAGAAACACTCGACAAGGTGATAGGAAGTGCGCCGATGTATGAACTCAAGGGGCACGACATCGTGCGCCAATCTGGAACGAACAAATGGGTGGTCAGCTTTCGCAACTACCTCGTTGTGACGTACGACCGGAAGCAGATCGAGTTGGATCCCAATCAGCCCTACTCGAACCCGCCGACTCCAACCTGGAGGAGGTTCTCAACAATCCCCATTCCCAGGATCAAATCGACGCGGCCCCAGACTTCAATTGTCTCCTTGACCAGGGATTCGCTGCTGATCGATTCTCGCGGACAGATACTCGATCAGCTTGCTTTAAAGGTATCAGGGGATTGGGGGAGGGAAGGATTGGCGCGAGCTTTGCCAGTAGAGTTCCAGCCAAAGGCAAGAAAGTAGGATCGCAACCGAGCGTGAGAAACCAACGAATGCTTCGAGGTTTGTCAATTGCGCTGCTCATCTTCAACGGCGTTGGTGCCTGCTTCGGCGGTTATTTGCTTGTGAAGGATCCGACAGGCCAAATCCTCCAGATGCCTGTTGAAATGCTTCAGCACAGCCCTTTTTCAGACTACTTCATACCGGGATTGACACTCCTGATCGTTTTTGGGGTGGGAAGCACGATCGCTGCGGTCCTTGCGATCGTGAAAGTGAAATCACACCTCATTGCTGCGACGTTCATCGGCGTGGCGCTGACGATCTGGATCCTTACACAGATCATCATGCTGCAGAGTGTCCATTATCTTCACCTCATCTACGGGGGAATCGGCATCGGTCTAACGATACTTGGTGAAGTTCAATGGAAAAGAGCCATCTTTTAAACAAAACTCTGGACGATAATCAGATGTGAATGGTGATGGCTGAAAGAAAAAAGGTCTTCGTGACAGGTTGTTTCGATATGCTCCACAGTGGACACGTGGCATTTCTGATGGAAGCAGCTACGCACGGTGATGTATATGTGGGGATTGGGTCGGACGAAACAGTCGGCAGGCTCAAGGGCCGCTTCCCGATCAACAACCAGGATGAGAGAAAATTCATGCTCGAAGCGCTGCGGTGTGTCACGAAGTGTTCCGTCAACAGCGGTTCGGGGATCATGGATTTCACCGAGAATGAGGACGCCCTCAAAGCTGATATCCTTTTTGTCAACGAGGATGGTCATAGCCCGGAGAAAGAAGACTTTTGCAGAGAACACGGTATTCAATACATTGTGAGCAGGAGAATCCCGCACGGCGACTTGCCTCTGCGGTCAACGACTTCACTCCGGACAGAGTGCAATATTCCATTCCGGATCGACCTGGCGGGAGGGTGGCTGGATCAGCCGTACGTCTCGAAGCATCACCCTGGCGCCGTTGTGACCATTTCGATTGAGCCGACAATCGAATTCAACGACAGGAGCGGCATGGCATCGAGCACGAGACGCAGAGCTATTGAGTTGTGGCATACGGACATCCCTGCGGGTGACAAGGAAAAGCTGGCCAAGACGCTCTTCAGCTTCGAAAACCCACCGGGCACAGAAATCATTTCCGGTTCTCAAGATGCACTGGGCATTGTGATCCCGGGCTTGAACAGACTTGACTACAATGGAACGTACTGGCCATACAAGATTGAATCCATCCTGGAAGAATCTGTCCTTCGTTTTGTCGAAGATCATCTCTTTCTCGTGACACTTGAGCCCCGTGATAGCACCTTTTCCGTTCTCGACGGAACAAGGATTGACGCTGCAGGTGCCAAGCGGTTGGCAGAGGCCACCGAGAACTGCTGGAATTCGATCTTGTCAAAGGATCTTGTCCAGTTTGGCAAGTTTTTCACGCATTCATTTGATGCCCAGGTGGCGATGTTCCCAAACATGGTCGACGATGGCATTCGCGCAGTCATCGAGCGTTACAGGCCAAGGGCTTTGGGCTGGAAGCTGTCCGGTGCCGGTGGTGGCGGGTATCTGATTCTCGTTGCAGACAAGAAGGTCGAAAACACGATTCAAATCAAGATTCGACGATAACCAGGAGGCTGATGGTATGTCGAAACGATACTGCCTGACGCTGGATCTGAAAAATGATCCAGAACTGATTCGACAGTACAAATACTGGCATCAGGACAAGAACATCTGGCCGGAGATTCCCCGCGGTATCCGCAAGGCAGGCTTGGACGATATGGAAATCTATTTGAGGGGAACACGCATGTTCATGATCGTCGAGGCGGATGACACAGTAGATTTCAACGTTGCGATGGCCAAGATGGCGACCCTCCCGCGGCAGAAAGAATGGGCAGCATTCGTTGCACAGTTTCAGCAGCAATTGCCCGACGCGGTGGGCGATGAGAAGTGGATGATCATGGAACGGGTTTTCAAGCTGACATAGCAAATTTTCGAGTGTCTTGGCGCATTCTCTGTCATACCCTCACGTCTTAGGAGGGTAGCCGCGCCACGGGCCATGTGCGACTGCTCACCAATGAAAGCCCGTCCGACGAAACGGGACGAGGTTCCGTCCCAAGAATTGGGACGAGATCTCGTCACCGAAGGTGACGGACTCGTCTCGATTCATCGAATCGAGACGGACATTTGGGAATCACATTATGCTTTCGGAACTGACACTGAAGTACTTTGTCAGACCCGCATGTTTTCGCGTTTTGTGTTCGCTCTTTGAATCCCGCTAGGAAGCGGAACCCTTGAAAGCGGGACGTCCCGCCGTTGTTGAGCGGGAAAGCGGGCATCCAGATCGGGGATCTTGATCGTTTCTGAATGCTCGACGATACCATTTCTAAATAATGTGTTGCGGCCCCAACCATAAGCCAAGGAGTGATTGACATGTATTCAACACGACGATTCATCACAATCATTGTCTCTGTCATTCTTGTCACCTCGACACTCAACGCACAAAACGCCCCTCGCTACAAAGACCCAGCTTCGCCTGTCGAGACAAGGGTTCAGGACTTGTTGTCCAAAATGACTCTGGAAGAAAAGGTCGATATGCTCGGCGGCGTTGAGGATTTCTACATCCGACCTAACGAGCGGTTGGGGATCCCGAAGATCAAAATGGCCGATGGTCCGCTTGGCGTCCGCAACTATGGAAAGGCAACGGCATTCCCTGGCGGCATTGCGTTTGCCGCTTCGTGGAACAAGGACCTGACTGAACGCTTCGGCGAGGCGGTCGGCAAGGAAGCAAGGTCGAAAGGCGTGCACATCATGCTTGCGCCCGGTGTCAACATCCATCGAGCTCCGATGTGCGGACGAAACTTCGAGTACTATGGAGAAGATCCGTATCTGGCAAGCCGAATGACCGTCGCGTACATCAAAGGTGTGCAAAGTCAAGGGGTGGTCGCCACTGTCAAACACTACGCAGCGAACAACATGGAATATGACCGTCACCTAGCGAGCTCGGATGTTGACGAACACACACTCCGTGAAATCTACCTGCCGACGTTCAGGGCTGCCGTCGAAGAAGCACACGTCGGAGCTGTTATGAATGCCTACAATCTCTTGAACGGAGTTCACTGTTCTCAGAACGAACACCTCCTCAAAGAGATCCTGAAGGTCGACTGGAAATTCGACGGTCTGGTCATGTCCGACTGGGGTTCCACCTACGACGGCGTGGCGGCCGCCAATGCCGGCCTCGATCTCGAGATGCCCTCCGGTGCACACATGAACCGTGACACGCTCCTTCCAGCGATCAAAGCTGGCAAGGTGAGCCTCTCGACGATCGACGACAAAGTGCGACGCATGCTCAGAGTGATGTTCCGGTTTGGATTCTTCGATCGGCCACAGCTGGATGCTTCGCTCCCCCTTTATAATCCGGAATCCAATCTCATCGCGTTGCAGGCTGCCCGGGAAGGAATCGTGCTTCTGAAAAACCGGGACAACATTCTGCCTCTCGACAGGTCCACGATACGCTCCGTCGCTGTGATTGGCCCCAATGCCTATCCGGCGGTCACGGGTGCGGGCGGAAGCTCGAGGGTGCAGCCGTTCCGTTCGGTGAGTGCACTCGATGGAATCATCGCGCTGGCAGGTGACCGAGTCAGAGTATTCTATGCCCCGGGCGTGATGAGCGACCTCGAGCCGATTTCCCGCGCCTCCGAATTCCTGACCCTTTCGGACAAGAATGAGCTCGTTCGTGGAATGAAGGGCGAATACTTCATGAATCGGGACCTTTCCGGGACTCCCACACTGACGCGCATTGATCGTCAGATAAGCTTTGATTGGGGTGAATCGGCGCCGACTTCTGGCATGCCGACAGATGATTTTTCCATCCGCTGGACGGGGAAAATTCGTGTGGATTCTGACAGCGAATATGAGTTCTTTGTCCGGGGTGATGATGGATACCGGCTCTTCGTCAACAACCAGCTCATCATCGACGAGTGGCACGATCAGGGATCAACGTTGAAGCAAGCCCACGTATCCCTGAAGGCGGGCGCGCTCGCAGATGTTAAGCTCGAATACTACGAGCGTGTTGGCAGCGCCGACATCGCGCTCGGGTACAAAGAGTCAGCAGATCCCAAAGAGCGGGAATCGGTTCGACTCGCTGCTCAGAGTGATGTCGCCATCGTCTGCGTGGGGTTCAACGCGATAACGGAGGGGGAAGGATTCGATCGCAGCTTCGCCCTTCCAAAGGAACAGGAAGATCTGATCAAAGAAGTTGCCGGCGTGAACAAGAAGACGATTGTTGTGTTGACGGCTGGCGGCAACGTGGATATGTCGGGTTGGCTCAGTGATGTGGCAGGACTGATCCATACATGGTATCCAGGTCAGGAAGGAGGCACAGCGCTGGGAGAGATTTTGTTTGGGGATATCAATCCCTCGGGCCGGCTTCCCGTAACGTTCGAGAAGCGATGGGAGGACAACGCCACCTTCCACTCGTACTATGCCAAGGACAAGAAGCTGCCATACACGGAAGCCGTATTCGTCGGCTATCGGCATTTCGACGCAAGGAACATCGAACCGCAATTCCCGTTTGGCTATGGGCTCTCGTATACAACGTTCTCGTGCAAGAATCTGAAGCTCACGCCACGCTCTGCTCCGAAGGGCAACGTCACTGTGACAGTTGACGTGACCAACACCGGGACGCGGACGGGCGCCGAAGTCGTGCAGCTCTACGTTCGGGATGTGGAAGCCAAAGTGCCACGACCGGTCAAAGAGCTCAAAGCATTTGACAAGGTCTCGCTGAAGCCCGGTGAGACAAAGACAGTAGCGTTCCAATTGGGTGAGAGCGCATTTGCGTTCTATGATGCCGGAAGAATGAAGTGGATCACCGAGCCGGGTGCCTTTGAAATTCTTGTGGGAGGTTCTTCAAGGGACATCAAGGGGAAAGATCAGTTCACGTTGTTGAAATAGGTCAGCAAAATGCCGAGAAGTGCCACGCGCCTTCGAAGTGCGTGGCACCTCCAGCACATCCATATCACACCAAAGGAGCCATCATCATGATCTCTCGTCGCAGCTTTCTGAAGGTTGGCGGCTTGACCATCTCGACCGTCGGATTCGTGGGTGAGATGTTCTCCCGCACGGCGTCCGCACAAGAACCGAAACTCCAGAACATGGTTACTGGCGTCAAGCCGTTGGGACCGGAAGACTACGAAGAACGGCTGGAACAGGCCCGAAAGATCATGGCCAAAACAGGTATAGATGCGCTGTTCGTCAGTGGTGGATCGGATCTTGGCTACTTCACGAACGTCAACTGGTTTATCAGTGAACGGACCTTCGGAGGCCTCATCAATCGGAAGGGAAAAACGATCTGGGTCTGGCCGGCGTTCGAAGCAGAAAGTGCTCGAGAGATGATACCGAAAGATCAGGAGCTTCGGACGTGGGAGGAGCACGAGAATCCCTTCCAGCTCATTGGGGGCGTGATGAAAGATCTCGGTGCCTCGACGGGCCGGCTCGGCATCGCCCCGGCCACCAGGAGCTTCATTGTCTTCGGCCTGCGCAAGGACGTCCTGGGCCTTGAACTTGTCAATGGTGCAGTTGTCACTGAGGGATGCAGGGGAGTGAAATTACCGAAAGAGCTTGCCTACATGGATCTCGCCAATAAGATCACCAAGCTTGCATACAAGGAAGGATTCAGGCAACTGAAGGAGGGCATGTCGCCGCGCGATTTGTCAGGGGCGATCAGCACGGCTCACCAGCAGATGGGTGTCAGGGGAAGCGGCGGTCCGCAGTTTGGACCGAGCACGGCGTTTCCGCACGGCTCTCGCGTGCCGCGCACACTACATGACGGTGATGTGGTGATGGTCGATGGCGGCTGCAGCGTTGAGGGATATCAGTCAGATGTTACGCGGTCTGTTGTCTTCGGCAAAGCATCCGACAAGCAGAAGGCGGTTTGGGATATCGTCAAAAAAGCGCAAGATGCTGCATTGAAAGCAGCCCGACCTGGCGTGGCGTGCGAAGAAGTTGATCGCGCCGCACGAAAAGTCATCGAAGATGCCGGCTACGGACCAGGATACAAGTACTTCACCCACAGACTCGGTCACGGAATCGGCATGGATGGACACGAGTATCCTTATCTGGTGAAGGAGAATAAGTTGAAACTGCAGCCTGGCATGACATTCAGCGATGAGCCGGGCATATACATCTACGGCGAGTTCGGCATCCGAACGGAGGATTGCTTCGTTGTGACTGAGGATGGTGGGCGTCTGTTAGGGGGTATGGAGGCAACTGCGATCGACAAGCCGTTCGGAGAGGTCTAACGTTTTCGCCAGGCCTAAACAACTGCCACGATGATCAAGATCTAGTGCCAGCTCCCAGATGGTACAAGCGACACCGGGCTATTCTCAATTCAGACATTATTCACCTGCGTCGGCCGGTTGGGCGTGACCTTGATTATGTTCTGCACGTCAACCCGGAACTGAAAGAAAAAGGGCTGTTCATGGTCTATAATCCCACATCCGGTGAGATCGCCCGGTCACTTCGCATACCGCTCTATTACACAGGTGCAGACCGCGAGGTGCGAATTCGAGAACAGGAAGGAAAACCGAAGGCGTATGCGCTCGATAGATCATATAAGATAGACCTCAGTGTGAAAATCCCCCCTTATGGCTTCTCCTGGTTTGTCATAGAATAGACGCGCAAACGCTGGAAAATTCAATTCTTAGGCAGTACCTTCCACTACTTCACGGACAAGCTCTTCCTGCTTGTCTTGCTTGACGCACGTCAGATGTAACCATCACCGTATTCGAAAGGTGCTCGAAGAATGAAACCCTCCAAAGACCGTGTCTTTCCAATTTTTGCTCGCCTGATCGTTTGTGGTTGTGTACTGGCATATTCTCATCTGGCAGCGGCACCACAGGAAAAGCAAGAAAAAAAGGCCGCGTCTCAGAGTGTCCTGACGCTCGAAAACCCTCAAGTGAAATGTACTGTGCAGATCGATGGAGAAAAACTGATCTCCGATCGGCTCGAAGGCCAGCGTTCGTGGGCATCGAGTACCTGGTGGGTCCGCGGCGGCTGTCGAAACCGATGCGGATTTCGCGATTGACATGATGTACACCGATTGGGATGCACCGGGGAAAGCGAACAATGCCGACAATTTGATCACGATGACAAAAAGCCTCTTCTCTTATCAACGAAGTGAATCGCGTGAATCGGCTGACGGGACGAAGGAGCTTGCGATGTTCTTCAAGGGAATCGGGCATTTGATCCAGCTGAAGTTGACGTACCGCCTCGAGCCAGGCTGGTTCTATGTGAAGAGAAACGTCGCGCTCCTCGATACTGCCGGCAACGGTCATTTTGTGCGCTTCTTCCTGCCGCGTGCCGGAGAGGTCTCGGGTATTCTCAAGGTAATCAAGGACGGCGGATTTGGTCAGCCGATTGCGGTACTGCTGAAGTCGGGAGGTGCGTTCTTCGGAACTGAATATCCAGCCTCCGACAACAAACTGGAAGCCAAATCGAAAGGGAAGTACTCGCTCCGATGCAGCGAGGAGTACGGGGACCGCATCGGAAAAACATGGCTTGAAAGCGATTGGGCGGTTGAGGGCGTGACACCTGATGCCAACGTGAAACTGTGGTTCTTCAAATACATCAATGATATTCGGGTCGCGCGGTTGAGACCATTTTCGCTCTACAACACGTGGTATGATCTTCGGTCGCCGGAGTATCCTCGCTGGTCGAAAGACAACGTGATGAGCATCCAGACTTCGCTGAAGATGGTCGATATTCTCCGTCGCAACATGATCGAAAAGCACAACATCAAACTCGACGCATTCGTTCTCGATGACGGTTGGGATCTCTACAAAAGTGATTGGGTCCTGCGAAAAGAGGAGTGGCCCAACGGCCTCAAACCACTGGCGGATGAACTGAAGAAGACGAACACCAGTCTCGGAATCTGGATCGGCCCGACAGGCGGGTATTCACTCCGCAACTTCCGCATCGGATGGATGAAGGATCATGGATACGAGACAGTCGGCGATATGATGTGCGTTGCGGGGAAGAATTACAGTGCATTGTTGCGCGAGCGCGTGTCCGACTTTGTGCAAAACGAAAGCGTTGGGTATTTCAAATGGGACGGGATTCAATTCTCGTGCAGTGAGCCGAATCATGGACATCCGATCGACGTCTACTCGCGAAGGGCCGTTCTCCAATCGGTGGCCAGCATGGCGAAAGCTGCCCGGGATCGTAACCCCGACGTGTTCCTGAATATCACCTCCGGCACATGGATGAGCCCTTGGTGGGTCAAGTACGCGAACACCATCTGGAGACAGGGAGCGGACTATGGCTTCGCGGATGTTCCATCGATCAGCATGCGCGATGGCTCCATCACGTACCGGGACTTCGTCCTGTACGAGGACTGGAAAGTGAAAGACCTCTGGTTCCCTATCGCAAACCTCATGACCCATGGCATCATCAAAGGCAAGAATGAGTCCGTTGGGATTGCAGTCGAGCCCCTCGACAAGTTTACGGACGATGTGCTCATCTACTTTGCGATGGGGGTCGCAATGTACGAGCTGTACATTTCTCCCGACATCCTGTCCGACGGCGAGTGGAATTCGATCTCCCGTTCGATGGCATGGGCGCGCAAGAATTTCGATTTGTTGATGAATACCGAACTCATCGGCGGTAACCCGTTGAAAGGGGAAACGTACGGTTATGTCCATTTCAAAGGAAAGAGGGGGGTCATAGCTGCTCGGAACCCGGTCATCGAAGCTGCGAAGCTGAACGTTGAGCTTGCAGGTTCACAAGGCCTCGATCCGAAGGCCTCCTCGCTTGTCTTGCAACGAATCTATCCAACACGATGGACTTCGCCGAAGCTCTACAAGGCGGGCGATGTGATCACTCTGCCACTCGATGGGTTCGAAATCGCACTGTATGACCTCTATCCGATTGGCGAGGCAATAGAACCCCTTCTTGCGGGAGCAATCTATGACGTCGTCGGTCAGAAGGATGCAGCATGGAAACTGTCGATTCACAGTCCCGGATCTGATGTGAAGATTTTGAACCCTTCACTGCTGAAGTCGGGGGTGGAGGCCTCTCAATCGATTGCTCGTCTCGCGGATGCACTTAGGCGCGTACGTCCGACAGAATCTTGTGAGAGATGTCAAAGTCAGCGCTCCTCAAAATGCGCAAGCGACTCTGGCAGTGCAGTTGACGGTCGACGAAAACTCAGCCGACGGCATGGTTGCTGTGCTGCTGGCACAGGACAACTCGACGAAGACAAAGGTTGCGCTCAAGGTGACTGCGCAGCTCGACGGTCAGAGTGCGAAGGTGTCCACCGAGCGTCAGGAAGGGAAATCCCAATGGTACAAAGTGGCTATTACGGCTGGGAAGCATGTGGTGGCATTCGACGTGGCACCGACAAAGGACAGTCTGGCCTGGCAGGGAAAAGCCACTGTTTGGTTCGTGGGACGGCAGAAGCAGAATGCGAGACCCATCGAGCTCGCCCTCAACCAGAAGCCGGCCGAGCGACCTCTACCGCCGACGGTATGGCCCGTGGGTGAAGTGCGAAAGAATCTGAAGATCGGCGAAGCCAAATTTGTCGCCGCCAAAATCAAGTAGGTCCCGACAATCAGGAATTCGAGATGAAGGAAGAACCGGTGTCTCGCAGTGACGCTCTTCTGGAGTTGTCGCATGAGCTGGGTCGTGAAGGCAGGGGATGGGCGATCCTGGGCGAGGGGAACACATCGACTCGCATCGATGCCGACACAATGCTCGTTAAGGCGAGCGGCAGCAATCTGGGGAAACTTCTGAAGGAAGACGTCGTGCAATGCCGGATGTTGCCCCTGGTCAGCTTTCTTGATAGGCATTCTGCGAGCGATCAAGAGGTGGATTCAGCTCTCTACGCCAGCCGCGTCGACCAGAATGGCAAGAAGCCATCAGTGGAAACGCTGTTTCACGCCTATCTGTTGAGTCTCCCGGGAATCGACTTCGTGGGACATACGCATGCCCCGGCCATCAACCAAATTCTCTGCTCGCCGTGGGGGAAGGAGTTTGCCCGAAGGAGAATCTTCCCCGACGAAGTCGTCTGCTGTGGAAGTGAATCGTTATTCATACTGTACACCGACCCCGGGCTGAAACTCGCCCAGGCTATACGAACGAACACCGTAACCTATTACAAACGAAAGAGAATCTTCCCTCGAGTCATATTACTGCAGAACCACGGTATCATCACGATCGGCGGCACAGCGCAAGCGGTCCTGGCTGCGATGATGATGGCCGAAAAGGCGGCAACGATCTGGATTGGGGCAGCTGCATTGGGCGGCCCCACGTTCATGACCAAGGCGCAGGTCGACCGCATCGCCTCCAGGCAAGATGAAGAAGTTCGGCGACGTGCGATGAAACTCTGAGGGCTAAGGGAGAAAAACATGGGACCTCGCAAGAAATACCGCTTTGTGAATTTTCTTTGGGATGATGCTGCAGCTGCGAAACTAGACCCAGTTGGACAGCTTGTCTATCGATCCAATCTGCTCGGGTCGGATCAACGAATCACCAACACGGGTGGGGGCAACACCTCCGCGAAGGTGAAGGAGATGGATCCTCTGACAGGTCAACAGGTCGAAGTGCTCTGGGTTAAAGGCTCTGGCGGTGATCTCCGTACATCGACGAAAGAGAATTTCTCGTCGCTGTATCAGGAGAAACTTCTCGCCCTGCAACCGCAGTATCTCAAGACCGAAAAGAAAGGTCCGAAGACTGAGATTGAAGATGCCATGGTGGGAATGTATCCACACTGCACGTTCAATCTCAATCCTCGAGCGACATCCATCGATACGCCGCTTCATTCGTTCATACCGCACAAGCATGTCGATCACATGCATCCTAATGCGGCCATCGCAATCGCTGCGGCGAAGAATTCTCAGAAGCTCACCAAAGAAATCTTCGGAGATGACATCGTATGGACTCCCTGGCAGCGGCCCGGATTCGATCTCGGATTGAAGCTCCAGGAAATCTGCAAAGAATACCCGGCAGCCAAAGGGGTTCTTCTTGGTCAGCATGGTATCATCAACTGGACGGATGACAGCCGCAGCTGCTACGAGCTCTCGCTCGATCTGATCGAGAAGGTGGCAGAGTTCATCGAGGTCCATGACAAAGGTGAGAAGACCTTTGGCGGACAGCGGTATCGCTCATTGGACCCAGCGAAACGTCGCGAGGTCTTCGTCCAGATTTTGCCGTGGCTTAGAGGAGAGGTGAGCCAGCGGAAACGGTTTATCGGAACAATTCAGGATGACGGCACGATTCTCCGATTCGTGAACAGCGTCGACGCCCCGCGGCTCGCCGAACTCGGGACGTCGTGCCCTGATCACTTCCTCAGAACGAAGATCAAGCCGCTCTACGTGGACTGGAATCCAGGAAGTGAGACCGTTGAGCAGCTCAAGAAAAAGCTTTCGGAGGGGCTGGTGAAGTACCGGCAGGATTATGCAGACTACTACAATCGGTGCAAGCATCCTAACTCACCAGTGATGCGCGATCCAAACCCGACCGTGATCCTGATCCCCGGCCTGGGCATCATTGCGTGGGGGAAAGACAAGAGCGAATCGCGTGTGACAGCGGAGTTCTACAACTGTGCCGTTGAAGTGATGCGCGGCGCAGAGGCGATGGATGAGTACATTGCGCTTCCACAACAGGAGGCTTTCGATATCTGAGTACTGGCTACTCGAGGAGGCGAAGTTGAAACGCATGCCGCCTGAGAAGGAACTTGCCAGGCAGGTAGTCGCCGTCATTGGTGCAGGCAGTGGTATCGGCAAGGAAATCGCGCATCGGATCGTGAAGGAAGGTGCTCACGTCATCTGCGCAGATGTGCGTCTCGACAGTGCCCGGGCAACCGCAAAGGAGATCACGGATGAATTCGGGCTCGGCATCGGTGTCGCCGGTACAGGTATCTCGAATTGCGGTCCATCGATCGGTCTAGCTGCGGATACGACGAACCGCACGGCGATTCGCTCAATGATGGACGACACGATCTTAGCCTATGGTGGCGTCGACAGCGTTGTGGTCACTGCCGGTGTCTTTGTGCCTCCGGATGTCACGGGACACATACCGGATGATAAATGGGCACACACCTTTGCCGTCAACGTGACGGGAGCCTACCTTGTCGCAGACGAAGTGAGCAGAATCTGGAAAGAGCAAGGTCTCAAAGGCAGTTATGTCATCACAACAAGTGTCAATGCAGTTGTAGCAAAGAAGGGCAGCCTGGCGTACGACACAAGCAAAGCAGCCGCAAATCACTTGGTCAGGGAACTGGCGATGGAGCTTGCGCCGTTGATACGCGTGAACGGTGTTGCACCTGCAACGGTTGTTCAAGGCAGCTCGATGTTCCCGCGCGATAGGGTCATTGCCTCGCTGGCAAAGTACAAGATGGCCTACTCAGAGGAGGAAACCACGGAAGCTCTCCGGTCCAAGCTTGCCCAATTCTACGCTGACAGGACGTTGATGAAACAGGCCATCACGCCGGCGGATCAGGCTGAGGCCGTGTTCTTGCTCCTCAGCAATCGTCTAAGCAAGACGACGGGGCAGATTCTGAGCATTGACGGCGGTTTGCATGAGGCGTTTCTGAGATAATGAGCCCGATTGATCTGAATAAAGGTATGCGTTTCAATGTGGACTAAGATGGAGGGAGTTTCGTGGGCTTGGCCCGTAACACCTTGCTGTGGATTTCGGAGAGTCGAAAACTGCGCCAGGCGCTGCCGAAGTACAAGTTCATCCGCCGCGCAGTATCGCGATTCATGCCCGGCGAGAATCTGGAAGACGCAATCGGTGCCGCTGAGCGGTTGAAGCATCGTTCAATCAGTACGGTCTTCACGCATCTCGGCGAAAACGTCACGGATGAACGCGAAGCCAGAAAAGTTGCCGATGACTACATCGATGTGCTGCGCCATATTCGGAAGCAAGGACTCGATACCCACGTTTCGGTGAAGCTGACCCATCTCGGACTCGATCTTAACGAGGACGCGTGCATCAACAATCTTCTGGCAATTGTGGCTGAGGCGAAGTCACTTGACACGATGGTCTGGGTGGATATGGAACAGAGCCACTACGTGGATCGGACCATCGAGATCTACAAGAAGCTTCGTAAAGATTCCCCCAACATCGGCCTTTGCCTTCAAACATATCTCTATAGAACTGAGAACGATCTCTCAGACCTGCTGCCATACAAACCGGCCATCAGGTTTGTGAAGGGGGCGTACAAGGAGCCGCATACGATTGCCTTCAAGAAAAAAGCGGACGTTGACGCGAATTTCTTCAAGTTGTCCCTTATGTTGCTCGAGCACGTGCGCCAAGGAGCCAAGCTCGTCGTCGGCACGCACGATACACGCTTGATTCGCTCCATCCAGGAGGAAGCGCAACGGATGGGGATGGCGAAATCGGACTATGAGTTTCACCTTCTCTATGGTATTCAAACGAATGAACAGATCAGGCTGGCGCAAGCAGGCTTCTCGATCCGCGTGTTGATCAGCTACGGAAGCTATTGGTTCCCGTGGTATGTGCGTCGTCTCGCTGAACGGCCGGCCAATGTGTGGTTCGTTGTTCGAAAAATGTTCTTTTCCTGACCAACAAACCCCTTGTGGTTATGTAGGATTAGAAATATTTTAGGCTCCAAGGCAACAAGACCTTTCAAATGCATCTTTGTCTTGAAGTGAGGAGAGGCCGATGAGGATAAGACACCTTCTTGTCTCAACCGCGTTCTTGCTAGGAATGACCTCAAGCCCTGTCTTTGCCCAACCGAAGCTCAGGCTGGCAGTCATCCCGAAAGGGACAACACACATCTTTTGGAAGTCTGTAGAAGCCGGAGCGCTTGCAGCGGGCAAGGAGCTGGGCGTTGAAATCATTTGGAAGGGTCCTCTCAAGGAGAATGACCGTGCTCAGCAAATAGCAATTGTAGAACAGTTTGTTACTGAGGGTGTGTCTGGGATTGTCCTTGCTCCGCTTGACAATACCGCCTTGCAGCGGCCTGTCGCGACGGCAGTGGAAAAGAAGATCCCAGTGGTGATCTTTGATAGCGCGCTCAAGGGAGAGCCAGGAAAGGACTATGTCAGCTATGTCGCCACTGACAACAAGAAGGGGGGAATCCTCGGAGGCGAATACCTCAGCAAGCTGCTCAACGGCAAAGGTAAGATAGTCCTCCTCCGTTATCAGGTTGGCTCTGCCAGCACGATGGAGCGCGAAGAAGGATTCGTAGAGGCTGTTCGGAAATCAGAGGGATTGGTGTTGACCGTGGACAATCGGCACGCCGGGGCCACGGCAGGTGAGGCAAAGACGGCAGCGATGAATATCATCGACAAGCTCAAGGAGGCCAACGGGGTCTTCGCCCCGAATGAATCATCGACCTTCGGGATGCTTCTCGCACTTCGGCAAAACAATCTTGCTGGCAAGGTGCGTTTCGTAGGCTTCGACACTTCGCCGCCCCTGATTGAAGCTTTACAGAAGGGTGAAATAGATGCCCTTGTTGCCCAGGATCCCACTCGGATGGGCTATGAAGGCGTCAAGATACTTGTCACGCACATCCAGGGAAAGCCGGTACCCAAGACCGTCGACACCGGAGTCCGTCTTATCACTCGTGACAATCTGAATTCTCCAGAGATCAAGAAGCTGCTCGGGTACTCAATAGTTTATCAAGGAGTCAACGCCATGAAATCCATAGGACTTACAGTTATGATCCTCGCGATCATCACACAATCGTCCTTTGCCCAGGGCAAGGTGAGAATAGGTGGTTTCACGAACGATGTGGAATTCCTCCGCAAGTACGTGGACGTTATCGTTCTATCCGACAAGACCGGCGGAACGCAGGTCGCTGTGATCCCCGCGTATCAATGCCGGGTCATGACGAGCACAGCGGGTGGTCCAAACGGCCTCAGCTACGGATGGGTCAATCGGGACCTGATCTCTTCAGGAGAAAAGAAGTCTCACATCAACGTGTACGGAGGTGAAGACCGGTTCTGGATTGGACCGGAAGGAGGCCAGTATTCCGTGTTCTTCAAGAAGGGCGATCCGTTCGATCTCGACCATTGGTTCACCCCGGCATCGATTGACACAGAGCCCTTTGAGCTCGTGAGCAAAAATCAGGATCGCGTCCATTGCAGGAAGGCCATCGCACTGACGAACTACTCCGGCACCACATTCAATCTGCAAGTGAATCGTGAGATCCGATTGCTGGGTGCGAAAGATGCTCAGAAGTACCTCGGCGTCGCTCTCAAGCCGGGAGTCAAGGTTGTTGCCTATGAGTCGGTCAACTCCGTCAAGAATACGGGCGCCAAAGCCTGGACGAAAGAGAGCGGCCTGCTCTCCATCTGGATTCTCGGGATGTTCAATGCCGCCGATGCCACGACAATCGTCGTGCCCTTCGAGAAGGGAGAAGAATCAAAACTCGGCCCGGTGGTGAACGACGCGTATTTTGGGAAGGTTCCGGCGGACCGGTTGGTCACGAAAGAGGGTGTTATCTACTTTGCCGCTGACGCCAACTACCGAAGCAAGATCGGTATCTCTCCACGGCGGGCCAACCCGGTTCTGGGGAGCTACGATGCAGTGAACAAAGTGCTGACGCTCGTTCAGTACACGTTCCCGAAAGGCGCGGTCGACTATGTCAATTCGATGTGGGAAATGCAGAAAAACCCGTTTGGTGGCGATGTTGTCAACAGCTACAATGATGGACCGCCGAAGCCCGGTGCTGCTCAGTTGGGACGATTCTATGAACTGGAAACGTCATCTCCTGCGTTGGCGCTCAAACCAAACGAGACGGGAACCCATGTGAGTCGGACAATTCACCTCGAAGGGACCGAAAAGGACCTCGATGCGATTGCCCAGGCCACACTGGGCGTTGGCTTGGAAGCAATCAAAAGCGGCTTGAAGAAATAACCTGAATGAAAGTCTCGCTCAGAAGGCTTGGACCCTTGGTCGGGTTGGTGTTTGTTTTCGCGCTCTTTGCGATCCTGACGCCCGCCAAGTTCGCCACTGCTGCAAATTTTCAGTTGATGATGCTCCAAACCGCCGTCGTCGGGACTGCTGCTCTCGGCATGACGATGGTCATTATCAGCGGTGGCATCGACCTCTCTGTCGGTTCGGTTATCGCCCTCACCACAGTTGTCGTCGCTCTTCTCCTGAATGCCGGTGCGTCCCCGTTGATGGCCGCAGGCGGCGGAGTCGTTGTGGGGATGATCTGTGGTTCGATGATCGGTCTTCTCATCACGCAGGTCAGACTCGCGCCATTCATCGTCACTCTCGGCATGTGGGGAGCCCTGCGCGGCGCAGCGAAGGGGCTGGCAAACGAACAGATGATCGTCACTCCGGGCACGTGGCTCACGAAGCTCCTCAACACGCTTACCGAGGATCAAGCTTGGATGTTGCTCCCTCCGGGCGTCTGGATGCTGCTGGTCTTTGCCGTGATCATCAGCGTCCTTTTGAAATACACAAAGCGAGGGAGATACATTTTCGCCGTCGGGTCGAACGAATTGGCGGCCCGTGTCTGCGGGGTCCCCGTCGAGCGCACCAAACTGCTTGTCTACATTCTTGGGTCAGGATTCGCAGCGCTTGCCGGAGTACCTCCAGTTTTCCTACCTCACCGTTGGTGATCCCACCACCGCGACGGGGATGGAACTCGACATCATTGCAGCGGTCGTCATTGGCGGTGGAAGCCTTGCCGGCGGAGAAGGCTCGATCCTGGGAAGCCTTGTGGGGGCATTGATCATGACGACAGTCGGGAACGGCTGCACGAAAATGGAGCTCCCAAACTGGGTGCAGGAGATTGTCGCTGGAGCCATTATCGTTATCGCCGTTGCGCTGGATCGTTTCCGACATAGGAGGCGAACCTGATCGTCCTTATTGTCCGACCACCAATTCCTCAATCCTCAAACCTCAATCATCTGAATGTCTATGGTACCACATGTGTGTGAAAGCGTTCTGATTCTGATCCTCGGATCGGTCCTCTTGTTCGGTGCTGACGGTTCGACAAAGGGGAAAAAGGAGTCCACCATTTCCATCATCCCAAAACCTCTGAGCATCAAGAGGGATGAGGGGAGCTTCCTCATTTCGAAAGCAACCAGCGTTTTCTATGGCGGTTCAGACGACGTGCAGCGTATTGCAGAAGATCTTGCTGCCAGGCTGAGAACGGTCACCGGCCATCCCATCGCAGTCGCTCCTCTCACAGCCGATCAAAAGCTCGAGGATGCAATCGTCATCGCGATCGTCGGTGACGGCGAGCTTGGGTCAGAGGGCTATCGTTTGAAAGCAACGAAAAAGCTCGTTCGTATTGAGGCCGCACGACCTGCCGGGGCGTTCTATGGCGTCCAAACGTTGTATCAGCTCATGCCAACAGAAGTCGAGAAGAGTGTGCGTGCAGAGAACGTCGTGTGGTCGGTCCCTTGCGCGCGAATTGATGACAAACCCCGTTTCTCTTGGAGAGGCATGCACCTTGATGTTGGCAGACACTTCTTCACCAAGGATTCCGTCAAGCGGTACATCGATTTGATCGCATCGTACAAGATGAACATGTTCCACTGGCACCTGACGGAAGATCAGGGATGGCGGATCGAGATCAAGAAATACCCGCGCCTGACGACAGTGGGAGCGTGGCGGAAGGAAACCATGGATGACCATGTCCCGTATGGAGGATTCTACACGCAGGATGATGTCAGAGAAATTGTCGAGTACGCACGTCTGCATTTCATCACGGTAGTTCCTGAAGTCGAGATGCCCGGTCATTCACAGGCAGCGTTGGCGGCATATCCTGAGCTTTCCTGCTCCGGTGGCCCGTTCAAGGCTGCCACGGAGTGGGGCGTGTTCAATGACGTCTACTGCGCAGGGAATGAGAAGACATTTCAATTTCTTGAGGAAGTGATTGATGAAGTGTCAGCGCTTTTCCCAGGACCGTTCTTTCATATCGGCGGCGACGAGTGTCCGAAGCTGCGCTGGAGCAACTGCAAACGCTGTCAGGATCGAATCGCAGCTCTGGGTCTCAAGAACGAACAAGAACTTCAGAGCTACTTTATCAAGCGAGTGGAGAAGTTGCTGAACGCTCGAGGGAAGCGCCTCGTCGGATGGGATGAGATTCTGGAAGGTGGACTGGCTCCGAACGCGACGGTCATGTCCTGGCGAGGAATCCAGAGCGGGATTGAAGCTGCAAAATCTGGTCACGATGTGGTCATGACCCCGACATCGCACTGTTACTTTGACTACTATCAGGGCGTTGCGGGCGAGCCGAATGCGATCGGTGGCTTCCTGCCTATCGATACAGTTTATTCCTACGAGCCCGTTCCTCCCGATCTTTCTCCAGAGGAAACCAAGCACGTCCTCGGCGCACAGGGCAATGTGTGGACAGAATGGATGCCGGATTACCGTCAGGTGGAGTATATGGCAGCCACGCGTATGATGGCGCTCAGCGAAGTGGTTTGGTCGGACAAGTCGCTCCGGAATTTCAAAGACTTCATGCAAAGGATGACGCCGCATTATCAGCGTCTGGCGATCCGTGACATCAACTTTCGGGTTCCAACGCCGCTTGGCGTTGGAGGCCGCAAGATCATTTTCCACGACACCCTAGCGACGATGACGAGTCCCGTCCCGGATGCACTCCTCTACTACACTCTCGATGGACAGGACCCAACGCCTGTATCCCCACGGTACACGAAACCGATCGAGATTAAAGGCGATCAGACGCTCAAGGCAATGCTTCTGTTACCCGGAGGAAAGGCGAGCAGCCCCATTACAACGTCGTTCCTTAGCGTTGACCCGAAGGTCAATGGAGTCATATGCAACTACTTTGAAGGTGAATGGATGCTCCTGCCTGATATGGGCACGATGACACCGCTCAAGTCGGGAAAGATATTCGACATTGGCCTGGAAGGGTTGTCTCACCGTTGGGGAAACTATGGGTTTCAGTTCAAATGTCGGGTGGATATTCCTGCTGATGGCGACTATACGTTCTACCTTGCATCGGACGATGGAAGCAAGTTGTACCTTGACGACAAGTTGCTGATCAACAACGACGGACTTCATGGCGTCATCGAGGTCAGCGGAAAAGCTACGTTGTCGGTGGGTAAGCACATTCTTGAAGTTCGATATTTCCAGGGTGGCGGCGGGTCGGATCTCAGCGTCTCCATTGAGGGACCCGGGATGCAGAAGCAGCCGCTTCCTCCGAGAATGCTGAGCGTTCAATAGAATCGGCATGATCGGAGACCTGATGTCTCAACAATCTATCCTCAAGTTTCACGCTGTCGGGCTGTTGCTGTTGACGCTTCTTCTCTCAACGGTATCTGCACAGCGGAATCCCACAAGCCTTTTCAATCCTTTTGTAGGGACTGCCAGAAACGGCCACACCTACCCCGGAGCATCGCTTCCATTCGGCATGGTCCAGCTGAGTCCTGATACCCGCACTGAGGGATGGGATGCCTGCTCGGGCTATCACTATTCGGACTCCACGATTCTCGGCTTCAGTCACACTCACCTCAGCGGAACGGGAGTCGCGGACTATGGCGACATTTTGGTCGTGCCCAGAGTGGCACAAAGCAGCAGGGAGCAAAGCTTGGCTCTTTGTTGATGAAATCGCATTGATGACGAAGTAGGCTGCGATGAGAATCCGTCGGCAAGATGGTATCAAAGCTGCTACGTGTCTGCATAAGACATCCAATCTCTTGTTCATCCAGAAGGAGGAGTCATTCGGATGAAACGTCGAACATTCATCAAGGCAGCATCGCTTGCCGGCGCTGCAACTATGATCACAAAGAACGCACTCTCGGCCGGCAGGTTTGGGGTCACAGGTGCCGGCAGCTCGCCTGCGCAGGGTCCGGTCATCGTCTCAACGTGGGATTTCGGTCGCGCGGTGCCGGAAACCGCGTTCAAAACTCTTCAGAGTGGCGGGACGGTCATTGATGCTGTGGAGCGGGCCGTGATGATTCCCGAGGCTGATCCAAAAGTGACCAGCGTCGGCTATGGTGGTTATCCGGATCGGGATGGACACGTAACGCTCGATGCGTGCATCATGGACGGCAATGGCAACTGCGGGTCAGTTGTATTCCTGGAACATATCGTGCACCCGGTGTCTGTTGCAAGGCTTGTGATGGAGAGGACGCAGCATGTGATGCTCGCCGGCGAAGGTGCACTTCAATTCGCTCTGGAGAATGGATTCAAGAAGGAAAACCTGCTCACAAGGGAAGCTGAAGAAGCATACAAGGAGTGGCTCAAGACGAAAGGCTACAAGCCTCCGAAGGTGGATAAGAACAATCACGACACCATCGGCCTCCTTGCACTTGATGGGAAGGGAAACATGGCCGGTGCGTGCACGACAAGTGGAATTGCATGGAAAATCCATGGCCGGGTAGGCGATTCCCCCATTATCGGGGCGGGTCTGTATGTTGATGCCGACGTCGGAGGAGCGACCTCGACGGGGTTGGGTGAAGCCGTCATCAAGGTGGCAGGAAGCTTCCTGATCGTTGAGGCGATGCGCAATGGCAAATCCCCGCAAGAAGCCTGCAAACTCGCGCTGGAACGCATCGTTCACAAGCAGCCTCAGTATGCTGAGGGTGGTGATTTTCTTGCCGGATTTATTGCGCTCAGGAAGGACGGCGAGATTGGGGCAATGAGCTATCGCAAAGGGCTGCAGTACACGCTCCATAAGGATGGGGACATTCAAGTGATCGACGCAGAATATATGGTGAAGTAGAACGATGAGTGACCGTCACCTAATCTGAGGGCTATCTCTGCGGGCTGACGGTCACTTCTCTGAGCTGATAATGTGCCCGGCACCCTGTGGCAGGGCCATGCATGGTGCCGGTCACATTGGTGAGGAGCTCACGTTGATGATTCTGGAAGTATGCATTGATTCAGTCGAATCAGCCATTGCCGCTCAAGAGGGGGGAGCGGGGAGAGTTGAGCTCTGTGCAGACCTTGACCATGGAGGCACAACGCCGAGTGCAGGCATGATCAAGTCGGTGCGCGGCTGGGCTTCGATCGCCGTGCACGTGATGATACGTCCGCGCTCGGGAGATTTCTGCTACTCCGATCTCGAATTTGAAGTGATGAAACACGATGTGCTGAAAGCGAAAGAGCTTGACGCCGATGGCGTTGTCTTTGGAATCCTCACGCCTGAAGGGACGGTAGACGTCGCGAGGACGCGGGTTCTGGTTGAACTGGCACGACCGATGGCGGTGACGTTCCATCGGGCGTTTGATGAATGTTCCGATCTTCCGCACACGTTGGCTGAGTTGGTTCCCCTCGGGGTGGATCGAGTGCTCACCTCTGGGGGCAAGGGTAGCGTACAGGATGGAGTAGAGTCGTTGGCGGATTTGGTGAGAAGAGCCAATCGATCCATCAAGGTCCTGGCTGGTGGTGGCGTAACCCTTGAGAATGTGAGAGAGATCGTCACAAGAACGAAGGTCGAAGAAGTCCACTCATTATCCTCGGTCTCGACGATGCAAGGGAGCCTGGCCCACGCGAGGCTCTTTGACGCACCAAAAAGGGTGGTTGATGCGTCCAGGGTGAGCAGGATGGTGACCCTTCTCAACGAGCTCGCCTCGCAACATTGACTCTGGTGGCTTGTGAACATCCAGAAAGCCTCTAAAATGCTTGATTTTCCAGTTTAGAACGTGTAAGCTATGCACTAAATACTCGCACCAGTCATCACAAAGCACATGGGCAGACCGCCCGAAATGAGTCTTCTCACTACCACATCCCACATCTAAACGCGAGGACTTGGTTCTATGCAATCCATCCAACTGGCATTTTCCGATTGGCTTATCATTGCCTTGTATTTTGCCTTCGTGCTTGGGATAGGTTTCTATCTCAAGCGCTTCACGAAAAACGAGAACGACTTTTTTCTCGCAGGCCGAAGGAACAGTGTGTGGGTCGCCGGGCTTGCGTTTCTCTCGGCGAATCTCGGGGCACTCGAGCTCCTGGGCATGACGGGCAACACCTTCAAGTACGGAATGTACGTTGCGCATTTCTACTGGATTGGTGCCATCCCGGCGATGCTTTTCCTTGGCCTTTATATGATGCCCTTCTACTATAGCAGCCGCATCAAATCGGTCCCTGGGTATCTTAAGCTGCGATTCGATGAGAAGACGCGGGTTCTCAACGGAATAGCGTTCGCCATGATGACACTTCTGGTTTCTGGCATCAACCTCTACGCGATGGCGCTTGTGCTGCATACCTTTCTTGGCTGGGATTGGAGTGTCAGCATGTTGATTTCCGCTGCCACGGTCGCAGCCTATGTCACGCTCAGTGGACTCTTGTCTGCAATTTTTACGGAGATCATTCAGTTCTTCCTGATCTGGTTTGGTCTCTTCCTCGTGTCCATCCTGGGCATCGTCGAGATTGGAAGCATCCATGACATTTTCCAGCGTGTCAATGAACTCTATACATCGGTCTGGTACACGACGCTCTGGTCGACAAGCGGCGATCCGTCGCTGAATGGCATGGCCATCACATGGGGAGGAATAGTCCTCGGTCTTGGGTTTGTGTTGTCGTTCGGTTACTGGACTACCGACTTTCTTGTTGTGCAGCGGGCTTTCTCCGCGAAAGATCTGCGTACCGCCCGCATGACGCCGATCCTCGCATCCTTCTTCAAGATGGCGGTCCCATTTATCGTGATTCTTACAGGCCTCATTGCCATTGTATTGGCGAACGACTCCAAGAGCGGCTTCAGTCTCCTGCAGGATGGCGGACAAGTGAATTATGATTCCGCCTTACCGCTCCTGATCGCACGCTACTATCCGGCGGGCCTCGTTGGCCTGGGGGTCACAGCGCTCCTCGCTGGATTCATGGCGGGTCAGGCTGGCAACATCAGTGCGTTCAATACGGTTTGGACGTATGATATCTATCACTCGGTTCTCAACAAAGAGGCCTCCGAGGCGCACTTGCTCTGGATGGGACGGGCCGCCACGATCGTGGGCATTCTTGTCAGCGTTGGCACAGCGTATTGGGCGAAAAGTTTTCCGAGTATCATGGATTACATGCAGGCGATCTTTTCGTGGGTGAATGCACCACTCTTTGCGACGATGGTTCTAGGAATGTTCGTCTGGTGGATCACACCAAACGGGGCATTCTGGGGCCTGCTTGCGGGAATGGGATCATCGTTCACGCTTTTCCTTGCAGTGAAGCTTAACTGGTTCGATGCACGGGTCATCACGATGTCCAGCGTTGCGAGCGATCAGGCTGCCAATTTCTGGAGGGCGTGGTGGGCGTGGCTAATCTGTTTTGTCGTCACGATTATCATCAGCCTCTTCACGAAAAGGAAGCCCAATGAAGAACTCGTAGGCCTCGTGAAAGGACTTACTCCTGCCGTCAGTACGGAAGACTTACCCTGGTATCGAAAGCCCGAGGCATTAGCGATTGCATCGGTTATTGTCCTGATCGCCCTTAATATCTACTTCTGGTAGGATGGAGCATACTATGGAACAGAAAGAGAAAAAGATGAAGCCTATCTGGTATTTCGTCGGTCTGATGCTGAGCGCCATGGGGGCCGTGGTCTTCATTTCGGGTGTCGCGAACTACTTGAGCCCCAGTTCGAGAACAACGGTCCTTTCGAGTCTCCATCCGGAATTGTGGTGGGGGGCAATCATGATCGGTGCCGGGATTGTTTTCCTCCTCTCGAATCGCAAAAAGACAGTCGAGTAGCTAGAGATCGCGCTGTGGAAACGCTCGTTGATACTCTCGAGTCGATCTTTCGCGGGAAGTTTGGAAAGCGCGACGACCGGATCATTGTTCGATCCCCCGGAAGGGTCAACCTGATCGGGGAGCACACCGACTACAACGAAGGATTTGTGCTCCCTGCGGCAGTGGACAAAGCCGTGGTCTTCGTCGTCGCCCCTCGCAGAGATGGCCAAGGTCACTTCTGCGCGGTTGATCTGAAGGACGAATATGCGGCTGATCTCAAGGCGATCGAGCGATCGGCCAAGGGATGGCTGAACTACCTGCTGGGCGTCATTGAAGAGTTCAGAAAACTGGGTCACCCTATACCCGGTTGCGATGTTGTGTACGGTGGCGATATCCCCATTGGGGCAGGGATGTCTTCTTCCGCAGCGGTCGAATGTGGGTTCGCCTATGCACTGAATGACCTCTTTGGATTCGGAATCACCAAACTCGAGCTGGCGAAGCTGGGGCAACGGGCGGAAAACAAATTCGTTGGCGTTCAGTGCGGCATCATGGACCAATTCATCAACGTTTTCGGCCAAGATCGGAAGGTCCTGAAGATCGACTGCCGTTCGCTGGAATTCGAGTACTTTCCCTTTGAACGGGGCGACTTGAATATTGTTCTGTGCGAGACGGAGGCGAAGCGATCGCTGGCGTCATCGGAATATAACATCAGGCGGCAGCAGTGCGAGGCGGGTGTGAAAATCCTGCAGAAGCATAACAAGGAACTCAAGAGTCTGAGAGATGTAGGAGTTGATTTCCTCGAAGAACATCGCGCGGAGCTGGATCCCGTTGTCTATCAACGATGTGTATACGTCCTCCACGAAAACGAAAGGGTTCTCCGTGCGTGCGAGGATTTGCATCGGAACGATTTTCGCTCGTTTGGTGAAAGGATGTTCCAATCGCACAATGGCCTGCGGGACGGATATCAAGTAAGCAGTCCCGACCTGGATTTTCTCGTCGAGGTCGCTGCATCCCTGAGCGGCGTTCTGGGAGCCCGAATGATGGGTGCCGGCTTTGGCGGGTGCACGATTAACCTCGTCGAACGGGCAAAGGTCCAGTCCTTCGTCGAAAAGGTGCGGGAGCGATACCGGCAACGGACGGGAAAACCGAACAACGTCTACGTCACCAGCATACAGTCAGGAACGGCTCGGCTCCGCCTCGGCGAGAAGTAGCGCTTAGACACAGTTCAGCCCCCTGCAATTCACTTCCTCCTTGTTCTCGATCACTATTGATCGATGACATCCCAAAAATTCCCTATGAGCCGCTTGCAACCATATTCCTTCCAGGCGGGTTGAAAACAATCATCACGGTCTAGGCATGAGAAGAAGATTGCTTTTCCTGCTGATATTCGTTCTATCCTGCTCCATCCTGCAGGCGCAATCCATACGATCGCTTGATGTCACGACTTCGCGTGGACTTGCTGTGTCGGCCTATCAGGCGGGCGATGGCATCCGAGTGGCCTGCAAAGACACGCTACCTCTTTTTACATTTGAATTAAACGATACTGTCCTCAGCGCATTCAACTGTTCCGCAGTTCCCGAAGGAGACAGTCTCCGGTGGAGCTATGCGTCCGGCATCACTGGCTCCGTGAGAGTCGTGCACGGGTTCGGCCGAGGTTGGAAGGCAGTCGTCACATTCCAAAACTCATCAAACCAGAAACAGCAGATTTCGAACGTAGTTCCTTTCGGCGTAGGATCTGACTGCGTGTACATTGTCTCGGCCGGCCCCTTAGACTACATCCATCGTCTCAGTCGATCGCAGCTCTTCAGACCTGGCGTAGGTCCGATTGGAGTAGTGCTGCCCGATAACGCATGGGAGTTGGGATTCTGCGATGTGAGCGTTGCCCCCGCGAGATCGCTCTCGGCGATTGCCCGAAGAACCGAGTCAAATAAAGCAGATGTTCGACGCTTCAGAACGATTCTGGAACCGGGCGGGTTCGTGCAGTACGTTTTCTACGTTGACGAGCACCGAGGTGACTGGCGCGATGGGCTTCGAATGATGTTCCAGGAACGATGGATCTACGACGTCAATGCGTTTGACAATGCGCTCTACGAGCGGGAGGATCTCAAATGGATCCGTTATAGTTACCTGCTGCTCCTCCAGTTCGCGTGGGATCAGCAATACTATGACGCCCTTCAGGGAAAGTCCAATTTTGAGCAATTCATCGCTGAGCAGGACAAAGTCCTTGGAGGCTACGAGGCCTACATGATTTGGCCGACATGGCCACGATTGGGTCTTGACCAACGGAATCAATGGGACATGTACAGGGATCTCCCCGGCGGACTCAAGGAGCTGCGTCGACAAGCCGGCGTTATGCACAAGCGAGGGGGAAAGTACTTCATCTCCTACAATCCCTGGGATGAGAGCACGCGACATGAGGATCACATCAAGGGTCTGGAGAAACTACTCAAAGAGATTGATGCCGATGGGGTCGTTCTCGACACGTGGGGGGAGTCGAGCAAGGAGTTCCAGACAGCAGCCGACCGCGCAAAGCCCGGCATTATTCTTTACAGCGAGGGGATGGCGGTGCCGAGTGATATGCAAGGGATCGTGGCGGGCCGTGTGCATGACGCCCTTTACATGCCGCCGCCATTGAATCTGAACAAGCTCATCAAGCCGGACATTGCGATATTCCGGGTTGTTCAGCTCGCGGAAGGACGAATTCATCGCGAGACCGCAGTCTCCTTCTTCAATGGTTATGGTGTGGAGTTGAACATCATGCGACCCGGCAGACCGGATTGGATCGAGGAGGAGTTTGGTTACCTGGGTCGCACCACGAAGAATCTTGCGGGAAAACTCTTCCGCGTTTCTCACTCGACATTGGGTCCCGTTGCTGCAAACGACAGCAGATAGCATCTGGGTCAATCAATGGCCGACCCAGTCGAAGACCCTCTATACGATCTACAGTCTCCGACCGGAGGGCTTCAGTGGGCCTCTCTTTGAAGCGACTGCGCCGAAGGACTCGCACTACGTCAGCCTCTGGCATCACGAAGAACTGCAACTCGTCTCTTCGAATGGGAAAACGTACATTCCTGTGACCGCAGATGGTTTCAGTCGGTCCTGGCTTGGAACACGTCGGGAGGGGAATGTCGACTGCATAGCGCTCTTGCCGAATCTTCTCACCGTCAACGTCGATCAGGATTCGCTTCATTTCGAAGCTCAACGGGGGAAGAAGGTCATCGTTTGGGCTGGATTGCCTTCCTACAATTGTCGATCCGCAGAGTTTCCCGCCGCACGCCGCACGATATCGCTCCGTGAGCATCTTGGTCAGCATGAAGAGAAGTTCGTCGTGCAGCTGTTCGATGAGAATGAACTGCTGGATGAGCGCGTTGTTCAGGTGCCGCTAGCAACGCCGCGGCTGATCTCGCGTCTCGAGCGCACTCCACTGGCTCGGCGAGCTACTGCCGGCATGATTGAAATACCCGCCGGGACATTCAAGGTCAAGACAGCAAGGAGTTTTCTCAGCCCGAATGAAGTCATCCCATATCCTGACTATGCTGATGGTCGCATCGTTTCCGTTTCGCGTTTCTTCATGGATCAGTTCCCGGTGACGAACGAGCAGTTTGAGGCGTTCATCAAATCAACGCGATATAGACCGAAGGACACGACAAACTTCTTGAAACACTGGATTGGCGGCGGTCCTCCAAAGGGTCTCGAACAACATCCTGTGGTCTACGTGAGCCTTGAGGACGCAAGGGCTTATGCGCGCTGGCTTGGTAAGCGACTTCCGACCGAAGTCGAATGGCAGTACGCTGCACAAGGAACCGATGGGAGAAAATATCCTTGGGGCAACCAGTTCGATTCAACGAGATGCAACAAAAGCCTCGGACGCACAACGCCTGTCAGTGAGTACCCGACAGGCAGCAGCCCCTTTGGTGTCGCGGACCTCATCGGTAACGTCTGGCAGCTGACGAATGATGTGTATGATAATGGGAGTTTCTACTTCGGGATCATCCGCGGGGGGTCCTATTACGATCCAAGCGCCAGCGTTTGGTACGTCAAAGGCGGACCGCAGTCGGTCGACAACCCGCAGATTCTCTTGATGGTCTCGCCCGCATTGGATCGCAATGCGACAGTCGGTTTCCGTTGCGTGAAAGACGCAGTACCTGGGAATTGATCTGACCTTAATCGCCATATTCCATCTCTACCAATAGGATCTGGTGATCACTATGAAAAAGAACATCACGCTTCCAACGCTTTTCTTGATGATTGTCGCGCTGTGTTCTTCGCAACAAGTCTCCGGTCAATCGCTCGATAACATCCTTTCGCCATCAAGGCTTCCATATCTCAAGAACAGCAGCCTGATTCAGATCTCCAGCTACGACCGGACGGGAGGAAACAGTGACTTCATTCCCATTCCCGCGGGCGCGTCAGCCACATTGGCTGAGATCCAAGGGCCTGGTGTGATTGTTCAGATGTGGGTCACAATCGGCGCGAAAGACAAGTACTTCTTGCGCAGGATTCTATTGAGGATGTATTGGGATGGAGAAGAGAATCCGTCCGTCGAGGTTCCTATCGGGGATTTCTTTGGAACCGGAATGCAATACAAGCAATATGTGACTCCCTTCGTTGGCATGTCGAGCGGAGGGTACTACTCGTACTTTCCCATGCCCTTTCAGAAATCGGCGCGGATCGAAGTCGTGAACCAAACAGGGCAGGCTGTGGGCTCTTTCTACTATCACATCGACTACCAGAAATTCAGAGAGCCGCTCGAAGCAAATGTGGCCTATTTCCACGCAAACTGGAGAAGAGATATTCGGACGAAGGACAAGTCGAACTATGTCGTTCTCGAGGCCGAGGGCGAGGGTCACTTCGTCGGACTGAACATGTCCATGCAAGGCTACGATGGAGGGCTGCAGTTTCTTGAGGGGGACGAAATGGTGTACGTCGATGGCGAGAAGCAGCCATCGGTTTACGGCACGGGGACAGAGGACTACTTCACCAGCGGTTGGTACTTCAGCCAGGGCGAGTTTGCCGCTCCCTATCATGGACTCATCCTGAAGGATGATTCACTTGGACGAATCGCTGCGTACCGATTCCATATCCAGGATGCGATCCCATTCAAGAAGTCGATCCGTTTCACGATCGAGCACGGGCACGCCAACGGAGAGATTGCAGATTATAGCAGCACGGCCTATTGGTATCAGAAGGAACCGCACAAGCGGTTCGCCGAGATTCTTGCTGCGGGCTCGAGGATACCGCTCCGAGTTGCTGTCCCCAACGGTGCGATTGAAGCTGAATCCTTGACGCCCCGCAAGACGGATCTTGCGTGCCGTGTCGAAGACATGGCTGAGTTCGGTGCCGAGTGGAGCGACTCGAGGCAACTGAGGATCATCGGTCAGAGCGTGGGCGACTCATTCGCATTCGATGTCCCTGCGACCGAGCCGCGCTATGACGTTTCTGTTTACTATGCAAAAGGACCTGATTATGGTGACGTGAGCGTGATGGTTGGCGGTAAAAAGTTCGGTGAGATAAAGGGATATAATGCTACGACCGAGCCTGGAGGCAAGATCAAGCTGGTGGATCTCCGAGCGCTCAGCGGTGTGTTGCCGATCCAGTTTGAGTTGATCGGTAAGGACAGCAGGTCAACAGGATACATCGTGGGTCTCGATGCTTTCGTGCTCGAACCGCACAGGACGTACATTCCGGAATGGTATCTCATCGGTCCTTTTCCAAATCCCCTGGATGCGGACCAACAACGTCTTGGATTGGACATCCCCTATCCGCCGGAGAAAGAAGTTGATCTCGGAAGAACGTATCCTGGAGTAGACCAGAAGTCTGTGGGATGGAAGCTCGAGAAGACCCCGCCAAATGGCAGGATGGATCTGGAGAAGTTCGATCCGAACGAACAGGTCGTCGTGTATGCTCTGACGTATGTCTACTCCCCGAAAGAGCAAACCCTGCGGATGTTGCTTGGCTCGGACGACGGTGCAAAAGTCTTTCTCAATGATCATGAGCTCTTCCGCCTGCTGACCCTCCGCGGCGCGCAACCTGACCAGGACACGATACCCTTGCCGTTGAGATCGGGGTGGAACAAACTACTGTTGAAGATTGAAAACAACTTTGGCGGGTACGCTTTCTATGCCAGGATTGCCGATATCGACGATAGCTTGGTCTTCAGTCCAGACAGGAAGAAAGAGCAGTAACTACCTTGTCCGTCGAGATGTCAAGGTTGATACTTCACTGACCAAAGGTGAGCATATGAAGAGAATTCTCTTGGCCCTATTCTTCTTGGCTGGGCCGGCTTCTGCCCAAACGAACCACGTGAGGGATTGGCTTGTACTCGGTTCATTCCCCAATCAAGACGCAGTGACCAGGCTCTCTCAAGACTGCCTTGGGGGAGAAGGTGCTGTTTCGCCGCGCGGTGGCGAGGTTGTTCAAGGCCGGCAATGGCTCTTGTATCACTCGCCGCGTGAGTTCATAGATTTCCTGTGGAGCGACTTCGAATTCGAGGCTCGCGAGCGATGCGTGGTCTACGCCGCCTTCTTTGTTCAGTCTCCCGAACCGCAACGGGTTCATCTGCTCGTTGGAAGCGATGATGGCATCGCAGTCTGGTGCAATGGCCATCGGGTGCACTTTGCCGACGTTGTGCGTGGCCTGCAGGTAGACAATGACTCCGTCGAGGTGAACCTGGTCGGTGGTTGGAATACGATCCTTATGAAAGTCGCGAACGGAGAAGGTGGGTTCGGCGCCTCAGCGCGCTTCGCCGATGGAAAAGGGCTCATCCTGACGGGAGTGAACCCGTCTCTGCCTCGACGAGATCCTCACTCCTCCACTCATTCTCAGCAAAGCGTCGAAGGTCTTCTTGCGTTTTACGCTCACTGATCAGAATCAGGTGGCTGGTGCGCTCGAACTCCCATTTGTTAACAAGGGAAGTGGTCCTGCTACGAGTGCACAGCTGGAGCTCATCGCCGGCTCAAAATCGTACGCTGGCTCGTCACCACAGGACATTGCTGGGGGAGAGATGAGGAGCTTCGTTCAGTATCTGACATTTCGTGAAGCTGCGGAGATAGCCCAAACGGCAGCGCCGCTGAAGGTACATTTGACTTATGGCGGGCGCGACACTGTCTTTTCCTTTGCCTTCTCGGGTGAGGCGCTGACCAAGTTCTTTGCGCCCTGGAATTTCGCGGGTTGGGAAGAGCGACAGCTTGACGAGAAGACGGTGAGCATTTCCCGGAAATTTGTCGTACCCGAGGAGCTTGCCGACCTCGGTCTTCAGTTCGCAGTCGACATCGGCGAGCTCTGGGGGTCAGTCTCCGTGAACGGCAAGCCGACGCTGACCCGGTTTAGTGGAGATTCAGGTGAACTGTGGTTGACTTCGAATGCGCGTGCCCACGATTCGTATGATATTGTCCTGACCGTGAAGTCCGATAAGCCTATACGCGGTAATGTGTTGGCTTTTTCATCTCTCCGACCGCGTCAGGAAGTCATTGAGAAATACCTTCTTAATCCGCGGTTCGCAAAGGAGATCTACAAGATCGATCTTGGTGACCAAGCTTCTGTCGTTTCCAAGATCGTCGAGCTGCTGCAAAGCCACAATCTCCAGGCGCTTGACGAAATTCTGGAACCGGTGAACGAACGGATTGCTCGGTTCGTCCCAGATGCAAAGCAGCTTTCACTGCATCTCGTTGGCAATGCACATATCGATATGGCGTGGCTGTGGCGGTACACCGAGACCATTGAGGTGACGCGGGCGACCTTCCAGTCTGCGCTCGACAACCTCAAGTGGTACCCTGACTTTCGATTTTCGCATGGCCAGGCGCACAGCTATCAATGGATCGAACAGCGCTATCCAGATATGTTTCGCCAGATACAGGAGTATGTTCGATCGGGGCGATGGGAAATCGTCGGAGGCACATGGGTGGAGTCGGATGCCAATATACCTTCGGGTGAATCGCTGGTCCGTCAATATCTTTATGGCAAGAGGTACTTCAAGCAGAAATTCGGCGTGGAGGTCAAACATGGATTCTATCCAGACACATTTGGCCACACCGCAACGCTGCCTCAGATTCTCAGTAAGAGTGGGATCGACACATACACGTTCTTCCGACCATGGGAAGACGAACGAATCTTCTGGTGGGAGTGCCCTGATGGCAGCAGAGTGCTGGCGCACCATCCATCAAATTGGTACGGCACGTGGTCGGGCATTCCGGACACCTTGTGGACCGCGGCCGTGAATACGCATGAGAAGTTCGGTATTTCTGATGCTATACAATTCTTTGGCGTTGGCGACCATGGAGGCGGTCCTACACGACGGCAAATTGAGCAGATCGAGCAGCTGAGCAAGGTGGACCTGTATCCAAAAACAGAGATGTCTTCCTTCGATGCGTACTACCAGAAGCTCCTCTCCAAGGAGAGAGATGCCGAGGTTCATCGAGGCGAACTGAATCCTGCGTTTGAAGGATGCTATACGAGCCAGGCGATGATCAAGAAGAACAACAGAAAGGCCGAGGCCCTTCTGCCGACAGCAGAACTGTTTTCAGCCATTGCTACAAAATATGGGTATGACTATCCGGGTGATGAATTTACTGACGCGTGGCACAAGGTGCTCTTCAATCAATTCCATGATATCCTGTGCGGCTCAGGAATCCACGAAGTCTATGCCGATGCGGAGCAGTTCTACGCGGACGCCTTTGATCGGGCGGGCACGGCGTTGCATGGAGCCCTGAGGGCCATTGCGGTCAATATCTCGACCGATAGCAGGGTGAAGCAGGCCCGACCGTTTGTCCTCTTCAATCCTCTTAACTGGAAACGTAGCGAGCCGGTTGAGATGATGGTCAGGAATGATGCCGACCAGGATCCAAAAATCATCGATGAACGAGGAAAGGAAATCCCCGTCCAAATCATCGAGCGGCGGCCTGATTCGGCGAAGGTCGTGTTTCTGGCAAACGGGATTCCTTCGGTGGGTTACAGAACATATTGGATCGCATCTCGAAAGCAGGGAAATCCTCGTCAAGCAAACGATCTGGTGCTTGAGAATCGATTCTTCAGGGTGGAGATCGACTCCGTCACAGGCTCTGTTGCGCGGATCTATGACAAGCTCAAGAAACGTGAGGTGCTGCAGCGTGGTAAGCTCGGCAATCAATTGCAGATTCAGGAAGATGATACTGGAATGTCCGCCTGGGTGATCGGGCTGCACGGAGAGGCAAAAGCTATCAACGCCCCTTCAACTGTGAGAGTCCTTGAGTCTGGCAAGGTGCGGAAGATCGTGCGATCGGAATACGTCTACGAGAAATCCACATTCACACAAGATGTTGTGCTGTATGCCGATTATCCAAGAATCGATTTTCGTTTCTCTGCTGATTGGCAACACCGGAAGCGGATTCTCAAGATCGCATTTCCGCTGAGTGTGAGCGGCGGGAATGCCACCTTTGAAATCCCATTCGGCGCAATTGAGCGTCCTTCTGATGGACACGAAGTTGTGGCCCAGAAATGGGTCGATGTCTCAAACGCCGAATATGGCGTCAGCCTCCTGAACGATTCGAAGTACGGATTCGACGTGAAGGACGGCGTGATCCGGATGACTGCACTACGGTCTTCGACTGATCCGGACCCGAAAGCAGACGAAGGAGCTCATGAGTTTTCGTATGCTTTATATCCTCACTCCGGCCGCTGGCAGGAAGCACAAACTGTTTTGAGAGGGTATGAATTCAACACACTGGTTGTCATTCTCCCGGTTGAACAACATGTGGGTTCACTTCCTTCCTCGTTTTCATTCATGCAGTTCGGCAATCCCAGCGTCGTTCTGACTGCTGTCAAGAAGTGTGAGGATGACAAGAACCTTATCGTGCGCTGCTATGAGGCGACGGGGAAATCCGCTCAGGAGAGAATGAGGCTCTGGCAGCCCATCGCCCGGATCCAGGAGACTGATCTGATTGAGTGGAATCCGAAGCCGGTCTCCCGGGAGGGCAGTGGAGATGCAGGCCTCAGTTTCAATCTCAGGCCGGGCGAAATCAAGACATTCTTGATAACGCTGGGGAAAGAGCAATGAATACATTTCTTGAAAAGCTGCTCGCTGAGAGGCCAATTGTCACTGACGGTGCGTGGGGCACGCAGATCCAGCAACTGGGTCTTGAGCCGGGAGCTTGCCCGGATGCATGGGAATCTCGAAGATCCCGCGGCAATTGAGCGGGTGGCAAGATCCTATGTTGATGCTGGAAGCCGCATCATCTTGACGAACACGTTCGGTGCCAACCGACTGATGCTGGAGCGGCATGGATTGGCAGACAAAGCAGCAGCGATCAATCGCACGGGAGCTGAGATTTCTCGCATAGCGGTTTCAGACAAGGCATATGTTTTTGGCTCGATGGGACCCAGCGGAAAAATGATCTTTGCTGGAGAAGTGAGCCAGGACGAACTGCGTGATGCTTTCGAAGAACAGGCGCTAGCGTTGGCGGAAGGAGGTGCGCATGGATTGGTCATTGAAACGATGAGCGAGTTGGCCGAAGCCAGGATCGCACTCCGCGCTGCACAGAAGACAGGGCTTCCGGTTGTCGTTTCAATGGCATACGATTCTGGAACAGCATACGATCGTACGATGATGGGGATTACTCCTGAGGAGGCAGCAGAGGAGCTCAGGAATGCCGGGGCTGATGTCATCGGCGCGAATTGCGGGATGGGGATAGAGTTCATCGAGCCGATCCTCAAGCGCCTTCGGGCAGTGACCAGTCTTCCGATTTGGGTCAAGCCGAATGCAGGAATGCCTGAATTCCGCGATGGCAAGGTCACCTACAACGTAAGGCCGGAGCAATTCGCAGCGTCGGCTCTGCGAATCCGTGCTGCAGGAGCGGACTTCATCGGCGGTTGCTGCGGCACGAATCCTGAATTCATCCGAGCCATCAAGAAGGTCTTTGCTGAGAGACTGTGAAGCCTCCCGGTGGCCTCAATCTGATGTATCTGCGACAAACTCCTGTTTACGCTATGGCCAGACTTACAGTTCACCTCATCTGCAACGCTCATCTCGACCCTGTGTGGCAATGGAGATGGGAAGAGGGATGTGCTGAGGCGCTCTCGACGTTCGGAAATGCGGTTGAGCTTCTGAGTGAGCACAAAGACCTCGCCTTCAACCATAATGAAGCGGTCCTCTACCGATGGGTGCAAAGGTATGATCCTCCGCTCTTCCGCGCGATTCAGAAGCTGGTGAAAAGGGGGCGATGGTGCATCGGCGGTGGGTGGTACCTCCAGCCGGATGTCAATATTCCGGGAGCAGAATCGCTCATCAGACAAATTCTTGTTGGAAGGAAGTTCTTCCGTGAGCAGTTTGGCGTTGAGCCGAAGGTGGCATACAACTTCGATTCCTTTGGTCACAGTGGAGGGTTGCCTCAGATTCTGAAGCAAGCGGGCTACAAGATGTACATCCATATGCGGCCGCAAGCGCGGGACCTGAAGCTTCCCTCTGATCTCTATCGCTGGCGCGGAGTCGATGGATCAGAGATTCTCACGAACCGAATTGAAGTTGGGTTCTACCATTCAGAATTCGACAACATCGAGGAGAAGCTCCATGAAGGGGTTGAACGAGCGCTACGATTGAATCGTGATGTCCCGGTGTTCTGGGGAATTGGTAACCACGGCGGAGGCGCGACGAGGGAGGCCCTCGCTGCGATTGATTCCTTCGTAAAACAAGAACGAAGAGTCAAGGTTGTCCACAGCACGACCGAGAAGCTGTACGATGCGCTGAAGAAATACTCCAAGGCAGCTCCTGTGGTAGAAGGGGATCTCCAGCGAGTCTTCACTGGCTGCTATACCTCGTTCTCGCGGTTGAAGCGGCGCGCTCAGCGTAGCCTGAATGAGCTCGTTCAGGCAGAGGCTCTCAGCGCCTGGGCGTGGTGGGACGCCAACAGCAAGTATCCGGGCGCTGAATTGCAAGAGGCTTGGTGTGATCATCTGTTTAATGATTTCCACGATATCCTGCCAGGTTCGAGCGTTGAGCTGGCAGAACTCGATGCATTCGACCAGTATGGAAAAGTTTCTGAGTCCTTGCGCCGGTTGCGATTGTCCGCGATCAGCAAGTTCATCTCAGGCAATCCAAGAAGGCTCTACATTCCCGTGTCCGTGTGGAACGCGAATCCATCCTGCACAAGAGTGCCTGTCGAAGTGGAGTGCATGGTCGACCTCCGCCCGAAGTGGACTGGTGACTGGCATCTGCACCTTCATTCTCTCGACGGCGTTGAAGAGCAATGCCAGGAGGAACAACCGGAATCGCTCCTGCCATTCAACTGGCGAAAGAAAATTGTGTTCATGGCGGACCTGCCGCAGGTCGGATGCTTACCTCTTGAAGTCCGCTGCTCTGAAGGGAAGAGAGAGCGGCCTCAAGCCGCTTCGCTCCTGAAGTACATGATCGATCCGCAGAAAGGACTCGTGAAGAGCCTCGATGCTGGAGAAGGAAGGGAATGCCTCTCCGGATATCTGCTGCAGCCATTGGTCGTTACAGACGACGGCGATTCGTGGGGTGCAGACCGTTGGCGATATCGTGAGGTTGTTGGCGAATTCCAATTTGCTCCCGAGCAATTCGCAGTCGTCGAGACAGGACCAATTCGAACAGTCACGCAATCTCTCTTCACATACAATCACAGCAAGATCACCCTGCGGACGATTGCATACGCATCGTGGCCCGTCTTGGAACTCCAGCTCAGAATTGCCTGGGCCGAGAAACGAAAGCGGCTCAAGCTTTCAGTCCCCACGGTGTTCAGAAGCGAGAGCATTTGCTGTGAAGTACCCGGAGGAGCCGTTGCTCGACCGGCCGACGGGGAGGAACACGTGCAGGGACGCTGGTGCTTCCTTGAGGGAAATGTGAACGGAAAGAAAACGGGCTTCGCATTGACCAACAGTGGGCAGCACGGATTCGATTTCAAGGATGGGGAGATTCGACTGTCGGTGTTGAGAAGCGCTGCCTATTGTCACGATCAGGGCTTCACGATCACAGAGCCACCGGAAAGAAAATATATGGATCAAGGAGTCCATGAGGTGAGGCTTCTGATAACGGCTGGCGACGCTCAAGCAGTTCGCGAATCACTCTCTGGCTTGGCAGACTGGCTCAGTGCGCCTCCATCGGCCTACGCCCATCTGCCCATCGGAAGCCGGATCCGGGGAAAAGTAGAATTCCTGACTCTTCATCCGAAGAACATCCGGTTGCTGGCGACAAAACGATCCGAAGATGGAAAAGCCCTTGTCCTTCGCTTGCAGGAAACCGTTGGTGTCCCTTCGATAGCGAGACTCCATCTCGAACGCGTCAAATCCAATGTCTCCCTCTCGTTCAAACCGTTTGAAATCAAGACAATCCGGTTCGATAAGTCGGGCAGGTGTCGGGAAGTCGCATTGATCGAGGAGGCCTGAAACGTCCCCATGAGACCGGATATTGAGCAGTTGAAGAAGACACTTCGAAGGGGAAAAGGAACGTTCGTCCCGATGATCGAGCTGGGAGTCCATCCAAACATCAAAGCCCGGCTCCTGGGCCGGGAAGTCCTGACCCTGAGTGACGATATCGAATTCTGGTACAAAGCCGGCTATGACTACGTGAAGCTCCAACCTGGCGCGGATTTCAACCCCGGGAAAATCGGCGTCGAAGAGAATCTTACATTCAACGAGGATGGCACGCCCTTTCGCAAGTGGGCTTCGGAGGACTCGGGAGTCATCATGAGTTTCGAAGACCTTGAGCTCTATCAGTTTCCTTCGAAGGAGGATTTTGATTACTGGAAATTCGAGCAGGTGCGGCCTCTTCTCCCGGAAGGGATGGGCGTTATCGGCCAATACGGTGATATCTTCACGATGACCTGGGAGATGATGGGATTCGAAACGTTCTCGCTCGCCCTCTATGAGAGTCCTGCGCTCGTTCAGGCTCTCAATCAGAAAATCGGTGAGCTTGTCCTGAGCATGTTTGAGTATTTCGCACAATCTGATGGCGTCGATATTCTCTGGTTCAGCGATGATATTGCGTTCACACAGGGTCTGCTCGTCTCCCCCGACACGCTTCATCAATACTTTTTCCCCTGGCTTCGGAAAGTCGGCAAGCTCGCTCGAGAGGCAAACAAGCCCCTGCTCTATCACACCGATGGCCTGCTGTGGGATGTATTCGACGACATCATCGACTGCGGCGTCGATGCCATCCACCCGATTGAACCCAAAGCGATGGATATTGCAGATGTTAAACGCCGTTACGGAGATAGACTCTGTCTGTTGGGCAATGTCGACGTCGACCTTCTCGCACGGGGATCGGAAGAGGAAATCCGAACGGTCGTGAAACAGAATATTGAGAAGGTGGGATACAACGGCGGTTATTGTGTCGGTTCAGGTAACAGCATACCGGAGTATGTGAAGTATGAAAACTATCTGGCACTGATCAAAGCCTCGAGAGATTTTGGGGCTGAAGTCTAAACGTGACTTCGCGTAAATCTTTGAGAGATGGAACACGGGTGTTATGTTCCTCTCATCCAAAACAGGAGGATTGGTACAATGAAAATCGCAATCAACTTTGTCCGCCTCGCTTTGATAGGCATCCTGTCCATGCTGTTCGTGAGCTCTGCTGCCATTGGGCAGGATCAGAAGGAAAAACCCAAATACCGGGATCCTGAACGTCCCGATCGAACAACGGGTGAACGATCTTCTCTCCCGGATGACGGTTGAAGAAAAGGTCACCCAGCTCCAATGCACGCTCAGGAAAATCGAGTGGGGGAAGAACCTGACGATCAACGGGCTTGGAGGCATCGGTCCGTTGCTGCGGTCGTACGTTGCCAGAGAGGCTGCGGAAAAAGCCAACGAAATACAGAAAATGGCTGTCGAGAAGACGCGGCTGGGGATCCCGATCATTATTCACGACGAGGCTCTTCATGGGCTTATCGGCAATGGTGCGACAAGTTTCCCGCAGGCTATAGGCCTGGCGGCCACATTTGACGCGGACATTGTTGCGAAGGTTGCCACGGTCATCGGGAAAGAGACGCGCGCAAGGGGGATTCGCCAGGTTCTTTCGCCTGTCGTGAACATGGCGCGCGACGTGCGCTGGGGCAGAGTGGAGGAGACATACGGTGAAGATCCTTACCTGCAGTCACGCATGGCCGTCGCGTTCTGCAAGAGCATCGAAGACGAAGGTGTGCTGACAACGCCGAAGCACTTCGTGGCCAATGTCGGAGATGGAGGGAGAGACAGCTATCCAATCCATTTCTCGGAGCGCGAGTTGCGTGAGATCTACTTTCCCCCCTTCAAGGCAGCATTCCAGGAGGCCAACGCCTGGTCTGTGATGGCAGCCTACAATGCGATAGACGATCTGCCGTGCTCTGCCAGCAAGTGGCTGCTCACGGATATTCTGCGGAAGGAATGGGGATTCAAAGGGTTTGTAGTATCTGACTACGGCTCAGTGTCGGGAATCATGAGCATGCATCACGTAGCGGCAACGCCGAAGGAAGGAGCAATCAAGGCAGTCGAGGCCGGGCTCGATATGGAGTTGCCGGACATTTATTTCTATGGCGATCCGTTGCTTGCCGCGGCCAGGGAAGGGTCGGTGTCGAAGACGGCGCTCGATGCAGCCGTCTCGAACGTGCTTCGTGCGAAGTTTCACCTTGGTCTGTTCGAAAATCCGTATGTCGATCCTCAAGCGGCTGGGGCAATCAACGACACAAAAGAACATCGCTCGCTAGCGCTCGAAGCGGCGCGCAAAGCGATGGTCTTGCTCAAGAACGACGATGGTGTCCTCCCGCTGAAGAAGACTCTCAAGTCAATCGCTGTCATCGGTCCTGAGGTTGATGTTGTCAAGCTCGGCGGTTACAGCGGATTTGGCATGAAGACGGTGACTCTCCTGGAAGGGCTCAGGAACAAGGTCCCTGCGACGACGAAGGTGATTTATGAAAAGGGATGTGAGGTTGGATTTGCTTCGCTACCACCAATCCCTAGCGAGTTCCTCGTACCGGCAAATGCGAAACCCGGGGAGCATGGACTCAGAGCCGAGTATTTCACGAACAAGGATTTGTTGGGAACGCCACATCTCGTGCGGATAGACAAAGAGGTCAATTTCGAATTTGCGATGGGTTCGCCTGACTCGACGATTCCGCCTGATCATTTCTCCGCTCGGTGGACGGGCAAGCTCGTACCGACCCAGTCAGGAACCTACAATCTCGGATTCAGCTCAGATGATGGCGTCCGTCTCTACCTCGACGGAAAACTACTCATCGATAGCTGGTTTGACCGTGGTGCCACTCTTGATGTCGTTACTGTGAAACTCGAGGCCGCACGACAGTACGATCTCCGGATTGAGTATTATGAGAACGAAGGATGGGCCTATGCAAGCCTCGTATGGGACCTGAAGCGTCCGGCTGACCCCCGAATCCTGGCAGCCGTCGATGCTGCGAAGAAATCGGATGTCGCTATTGTTGCAGTCAGCATTATGGAAGGGGAGGGCTCCGATCGTGCAAACCTCGACCTTCCCGGACAGCAGGAACAGCTCATCAAAATGATAGCGGAAACCGGCACACCGACAATCGTGGTCCTGATCAACGGCAGCGCCGTGACAATGAAGAATTGGGTGGACAAGGTTGCCGGCATCCTCGAGGCATGGTATCCCGGAGAAGAATGCGGCAATGCAATTGCGGACGTCCTCTTCGGTGACTACAACCCTGGCGGCAAGCTTCCAATCACATTCCCTCAAGTTGTCGGCCAGGTTCCTCTTTACTACAACCACAAGCCTACTGGAAGGGGGAACGACTATACCGATATCAGCGGCAAGCCGCATTTCCCCTTCGGATACGGGCTCAGCTATTCGACGTTCAAGTACAGCAATCTGCAGATCACGCCGGGCAAGATTGATCGGAATGGAAAGGTACAGCTGAGCGTCGATGTCGAGAATACAAGCAATCGAAAGGGGGAGGAGGTTGTGCAGCTTTACGTGCACGATCCTGTGGCCAGTGTAGCGCGACCGGTCGAGGAGCTGCGGGGATTCAGGAGAATCGCGCTCAAACCGGGCGAGAAGAAGACGGTCATGTTCGACTTGGGCAGGGACGACTTTGGATTCCTCGATGCGAACATGAAATTCGTCGTCGAGCCCGGCATCATCGAAGTTCTGATCGGCAGCTCATCAGATGACATACGTTTGAAGTCAACGTTTGAGGTTATCGACCGTTAGGGAAAAAGGCTGCATCGATGCGCATCAATATGCGTCAATGGAAAGAGATCGTCCTGTCGTCTGACAACAGGCTCGCGATGCCGATCATGACCCATCCGGGAATCGATCTGATGGGGCGCACGGTGTTGGAGGCAGTCACGAATTCCCACTTGCATTTTGACGCCGTCCGGGCAGTCGCGCGGTCATACCCCACGGCAGCATCCACGATGATCATGGACCTTTCCGTTGAAGCTGAGGCCTTTGGAGCAAAGGTGCGCTTCAGTGACAATGAAGTTCCATCTGTCGTTGCGCGTTGCGTTCAAGATGCTGAGTCGATTCATCGTCTGACAATTCCCGATCTCACGCGGGCAAGGGTCGGCCAGTGGATCGAAGCCTCCGCGATCGCGGCGAAGACGATCTCGGACCGGCCGGTGTTCGCAGAATGTATCGGTCCATTCTCACTCGCGGCGCGGCTCTTTGATGTCACAGAGATCCTTACTGCCATCCTCATTGAACCTGACAGCATTCTCTCGCTTCTGGAGAAGTGCACTCGATTCCTGGTCTCATACGTCAAAGCGTTCAAGTCGGCCGGAGCGAACGGAGTTGTGATGGCAGAACCCGTCGCAGGTGTACTTTCAGCCGATCTCTGTTCCCAGTTCTCCTCGGCTTTCGTCAGACGAATCGTAAACAGTGTGCAGGATGAAAACTTCTTTCTGATACTTCACAACTGCGGCGATACTGATTCTCTGGTTCCTTCGATGGATAGCACAGGCGCGTGGGGACTTCACTTTGGAAATCGCTGCAACATCGTTCAAGCTCTTGCGCGACTCCCCGTAGACACCCTTGTGTTCGGAAATCTCGACCCCGTCGGTGTATTCAAGTCAGGTACGCCGGAGGCGATGCGATCGGCAGTCTTGAAATTGCTTGAAGCCACCAAGCAGTTTCCCAATTTCGTTCTCTCTTCGGGATGTGATGTCCCACCAAACGTCCCGCTCAGGAATATCGATGCGTTTTTCCAGGCATTAGGTGAGTTCAACGCTCAGCACTGAAAGGGCGAATGAGCATGAAGCCGCGCAAACGCAAGGCTCGCAGAATTAATCGTCGTGATTTCTTCAAGAAAAGTGCTTTGGGAGGATTAGGGCTGTCGTTCCTGGCACTCTCTCCGCAGAGTGAGAAACCAAAGCGCCAACAGATTGCAATGAAACCTCTACCGTTGCCACAAGAATTGTTTCCTTCTGGTCACACCCTCGACTTGAGCCCGGCGGAATGGATCTGGTACCCCTCCGGGCGGACGCTGTGCAACACCGTTGTGTTGTTCAGGCGGTCCTTGAAGCTGACTGCTCCCGTGAGGAAAGCGACCGGCTGGATTGTAGCGGACAGCCGATACCGGCTCTTCGTGAATAGCAGGCGAATCCAGTGGGGCCCTGCGCCCTCCGATCCGCGGTGGGTCGAGGTCGATCCGATGGACTTGAGGGACTCACTTCACGAGGGAGAGAATGTCATCGGCGTGGAAGTGCTCTACTACGGCCTGGGGGATGGGACGTGGCCGATTGGAAAACCCGGATTCATCTTCAATCTGGAGATCGAGGGAGGCGATGGTTCGGCGTTGAAGGTCGTCTCGGATTCGACCTGGCTTACGCATCTTGCGAAGAGCTGGCCGCTGGGTCAGTATAAGCGCTGGTACCTTCGTGCATTGCAGGAGGAGTTTGATGCGCGGCTGTATCCGTACGGCTGGCTTAGCCCAGAGTTCAGAATGGACAGCAGCTGGCTCGCGCCGATGAACCTCAATTGCCCCGCGGACAAGCCGCCGGCTTGTTCAGCATATCCAGAATATGCGATGGAGATCCGCGGCACAAAGGAAATCTCCGAGCTGCGGCGGCGCAGCATTCCGCTCCTGAAGGAAACCATCATTCCCGTTAAGGGCCTGAGTGAATCGCTCTGGATAGACTGGAAACGACCGCCAGAAGAATACTTCGACAATTCGACGCCGGGCAGCTTTAAAGCAATCCGCACTTCATGCGCGACGCAGATGGAAACTGGTTCGTGGAAGGTGAAGCTCGATGGCTCACGTGCGGCAGCGCTCACATTTGAGTTCGAAGAACAGATCGTCGGATGGCCAAGATTCTCGATTGAGGCTCCTGAGGGGACCATTGTCGAATTGATGGTCCAGGAGTCGCATGAGGTGGGAGGACCACCCCTTCTCAACACTCAGTTCTATGCCTGGACACGCTTCATCTGTCGAAAGGGTGTGAACGATTTCGAAACGTTCGATTTTGAAAGCTGTCGATGGATGCAGTTGCATATTCGTGGTGTTGTGGGGGAGGTCGTGGTGCGGGATGTTGGGTTGCGTCGAAGGGTATTCCCCTGGCCTTATGAGCCGAAGATCTCGTGCTCTGAACCCTCTCTACAGAGGCTCTTTGATGCTTCGACCAATACTCTGAACAATTCAGCGCAGGAAACCGCCGTCGACGGGATGGCACGCGAGCGCCAACAATACAGTGGCGACGGCAGCCATCAGCTTCACGCGATGCGCTATGCGTTCGGCGAAGCCCAGCTGCCTGCTCGGTTTATCACGACCTTCGGTCAGGGTCTCACGCTTGACGGCTATTTCCTGGATTGCTGGCCCGCCTATGATCGCCTGGCCCGATTGATGGAACGGCAACTCCAGATGACCTCCTGGGGCCCTCTACTTGACCACGGCGTTGGCTTCAATTTCGACTGTTGGTATCATTACATGTATTCGGGTGACCTCGATGCGATCAGGGAAACATACCCTCGGTTGCTGAGGTTCTTCCGATATCTCAAATCCATTTGTGGCACAGACGGTCTTCTGCCTGTAGAGAACATCGGCATTCCGTCTGTGTGGATTGACCACAATGCCTACAAGAAGCAGTCACACAAACAGTGTCCGTTCAGTCTCTATGCTGCGGCGATGATGCGTCACGCCCTGGCTCCGCTGTGCGTTGCGTTTGGGGATACGCGGTGGGCTGAAGAAGTGAAAGCAACCTCAGATGAAATCCTCAAGGCGACGGTCAAAAAGTTTTGGGATCGCCGTTCGAAGCTGTTCGTCGACAATTTACCTTGGCTGTCTCAAGAGAAGAATGTCCGCCTGTCCGATCGCTCGCTGGCGACCGCCGTGCTTTTTGACCAGTCCCCATCCGGGAAGAATGAACCTTCCCTCAAGGCGCTTGCCGAAGTTCCGCCCGAGATGGGGTTTTCGTATCCGGCCAACGCCGGTTGGCGATTGTGGGCACTGGCAAAGGGTGGAAGGGTGGATGTCGTTTTGAAAGATCTGCGCGGGCGTTGGGCTATGATGGATTCTGTCCGGGAGAACAACACGCTCCAAGAGGATTGGACAGTGCAACGTGATTCCACTTCACAATGGAGCCATTGCGCTGTCGTTCCGCTGAACGTTCTGTATATGAGCGTCGCCGGGATCAGAGCGTTGTCGCCGGGATTCCGTCGGTATGAGATCGTCCCACAGTTTGCAGATCTCGAGTCTCTTTCGTTCACTGCAAACACCATCCAGGGTCCAATCGCTGTTCGGACGAAGGGACTTTTGGGGAGCAGGGAAATAGAGATTGAGGCGCCTCCGAATGGTGAAGGAGAGGTTGCTCTTGACGCTCGAGAATCTCTTCCGCTCAAACGATTGAGAGGGGAAGGGCCTTTGAAGCGTGCGCGCTATCGTTTGTCGGCTGGAGAAAAAACCACGTTGAATCTGAAGTACACCTGAATAGTTCTCAAGGAGGTGCATATGGAAATTCCGAAGCTGCTCAGGGCTCATTTTCTTCTTGTATTGACGGCACTTGTTTGTGCCGCCTCGATAGCCGGCGAAACGCTCGCTCAGGGCAAAGGAAAGCGCGTCTTTACGGGGCAATCTCTTCAGGAGATTGCCTTTCCGATTGGCGGGATAGGCACTGGCTCGATTTCGCTTGGCGGTCGCGGTGATCTTCGGGACTGGGAGATCTTCAACCGTCCCGACAAAGGGGGACGATTGGATTTCTCGTTCTTCGCGATATGGGCGCAGCAAGGCAATCGGAAACCGGTCGCTAAGGTGCTTGAGCGGCAGCTGCTGCCTCCGTTCCGCGGCGGCGGATCCGGCGTCCCGCAACGACTGCTGTCAGGATTGCCAAGATTCGAGGAGGTGGAATTCACAGGAGAGTATCCTTTCGCAACGGTTAGGTTTAAGGACCGCACTGTTCCGGTGCGCGTTGAATTGGAAGCGTGGAATCCCTTCATCCCTCTCAATGTGGATGACAGTGCGCTACCGCTGGCGTTCTTCACATGGAAACTTTTCAATCCTTCCTCCGACACGGTGCGCGTATCGTTGGCAGCAAGCGTTTCAAATCCGATCGGCAGCAGATACGCGAATATCAAGAACGAGAGGCCGGGTCTGGGAGGCAACATCAACGAGCTGAGGAGCGGTGAAGGATCAAAAGGACTGTATCTCTACTCGAAGAAGGTCACGGAAGGGGACCCAAATTCTGGATCGATGACGCTCAGCACGACCTGGAAGGATTTCGATGGCGTCACGCGATGGTATCGGGGAGGATGGTGGGACCAATGTCATCGGTTCTGGGACGATTTCAGCGACGATGGTCGGGTGAAAGAAGTGACGGATACGCTTGCCTCAGATGACTGGCGTTCTGATGTGGGAAGCCTCGTTCTTCATGCGACCATTGCTCCTCATGGCTCTGTAACGCTGCCGCTGTTGATAACGTGGTACTTCCCGAACCGAGAGAACTATTGGAATGGCGAGGAACAGGTTCGCGGCAAGATGATCAAGAACTATGTCGCAGCCAAGTACACTGATGCCTGGGATGTTGCATCGTACTTCTTCAAGAATCAGGTCCGCCTCGATCAGCAGACGCGGGCTTTTCATGATGCTCTCTTCGGCTCAACGCTGCCACCGCACGTACTCGATGCGGTCTCGAGTCAAATGTCGACGATCAAGACAAATGTATGCATGCTGTTGCAGGATGGGTCATTCTTTGGCTTCGAGGGAAATGATGACAACTCTGGGTGCTGTCCATTGAATTGCACGCACGTCTGGAATTATGAACAGACGCTCGCTCACCTGTTCCCGCAGCTGGAACGATCGATGCGGGAGACATCGTTTCTGCATAACACTCTGCCAAATGGATATATGACCTTCCGTACACTGATTCCGCTGGGCGATTATTGGTGGAAGTTCAAAGCATGCGCGGATGGGCAGATGGGCGAGATCGTCCGTGCGTACCGAGAATGGAAACTCTCGGGGGATTCGGGCTGGCTGAGCAAGCTGTGGCCGCGTGTCAAATCTGCTCTCGAGTTTGCATGGCGCGGGGCGGGAGATACGCTGCCCGCCGGCTTCGAGTGGACCAAACAACAAGTCTCGATGCCCTGGGATCCTGACAAGAACGGCGTTATGGAAGGCGAGCAACACAATACGTATGACATCGAGTTCTACGGTCCAAACACAATGACCGGGAGTCTGTATCTCGCTGCACTGAAAGCTGCTTCCGAAATGGCTGCTACTCTTGGTGAAGCCGACAAGGCGGAGGAGTATTCAAAGCTCTTCAAGAGTGGAAGCACTCTTTATGACGACGTGTTGTGGAACAAAGAATACTACAAGCAGTCCGTCTATGTGCTGAAAGGACTTCAGGTGCCGAAATTCCTGATCTCACCGGAGGATGAGGGCTGCGGTCCGGATTGTGCCTGCAAGAAGACTCCAGGTGAGAAAGCTCCGGCGCTCGACACGACGATGGTAACCCCTAAGTATCAGGTACGGAAAGGGCTGTTTGTCGGATCAGTTGTTGGGGCAGTATCTCGCTCACACCGTTGGTCTGGGGTATGTGCTCGATCCTGAGCACGTCCGCACGGCCTCCAGATCAATCTTCAAGTACAATTTCAGAAAGAGCATGGATGAATTCGCGAATGTCCAGCGAGTCTATGCATTGAATAAGGAAGCGGGCTTGCTGCTCTGTTCGTGGCCAAAGGGAGATCGCCCCGCTTTGCCCTTTGTCTACAGCGACGAGGTCTGGACGGGCATTGAATATCAGGTTGCTGCTGAGCTGATCTACGACGGCGCAGTGAACGAGGGCCTTGAGATTGTCAAGGCGGTGCGCGGCCGGTACAACGGCTTGCACCGCAATCCGTGGGATGAGGAGGAATGCGGACACCATTACGCTCGGGCAATGTCGAGTTGGGCCGTCCTCCTCGCGTTGACTGGTTTCCAGTGCGATGGTGTCTCACATCGGCTTGAATTTGCCCCTCGCGTATCGAGCGAAGACTTCAGGACTTTCTGGTCAACCGGCACAGGATGGGGAGTCTATAGTGACAAGATCAAGGACGATCGTCGCGCTATTGAAGTGCAAATGAAGTATGGGAGTCTGAGCTTGAAGGATCTTGTGCTTGAGGCAGGGAAAGCTAAGCCAAAAACGGTGAAAGCTTCACTTCGCGGCAGAACCTTACCAGTGAGTCTTGAGATGCAGGAGGGAAAGGTGATCGTTCGTTTCGAGAAGCCACTCGAGATCTCTGCTGACGATGTGCTGTCGTTATCGATGAGATAAAACTTTGCACCTTTTCAAGGTACCATAGCTGATTCAAGACCTTGAAAAGGTGCACGAGCTTGGGATCCTAGAGGCAAGTATGTCAAAGTACGCAGATGGCCACATCTACCATGTGTACAATCGCGGGGCACATCGACATACGATCTTTCGGAAACCCTCACACTACAAGAAATGCCTTGAGTTACTGCAGAAATATGCAACTCGGTACCGGGTCGGAATGCTTGCCTACTGTCTCATGCCAAACCATTACCACCTGTTGGTTCGTCAGGAAGAAGGTGGCTCGATTTCGAGGTACCTGCAAACCACTTTCAACGCCTTCGTGCAGTACTTCAACGTGCTGGAGGGTCACAGCGGAACTCTGTTCCAGGGTCCAGCAAAATCAAGGACCATCGAAACAGATGCAGATGTTCTCCAGGTTGTTCGTTACATCCATTCCAATCCGGTGTTGGCCAAACTGGCAAAGACGGCTGGCGAATGGCCGTTTTCCGACTGTTCGAAGTGGATAAGCAACACAGACGAGCCTTTCGCAGGCAGGTTTTTCCGAGATACTTGGTTCAAGGATGGCGAGGCCTATGGTGAGTTCGTGGCAGCCTATCAACCGACCAAGGAAGAAAGTGAAACCCTGAGTAAGCCTTGGCACCTTTTCGAGGTTCCATAGCCTGTTCATCAAACCTCGAAAAGGTATCCAGGATGTACTAATACACGCACTTGCGCGCTTTGTCCGCAAAGGCCTTGAGTAGCTCGACATCTGCATCGAAGAAGTGGTCCGACGGAGAGAGAATATAGCCTCCTCCTCCGCCGGCATCCTCGAAACACTTGCGGACTGCCTTCTGTGTTTCTTCCGGTGTGCAATCTTTGAAGTAGTGGAACTGGTCGAACCCGCCGATCATACACACCCGATCGCCGATGCGCTTCTTTGCCTCCGCAAGAACTGTGTCGCCTCCCATCCCAGACGGCGTGAAGGTCTCCATCGCGTCAGGCTTCATATCCGCAAGCCGTTCCAGGAACGGCATCATCCCTCCGCAGGTGTGATAGACAATTCGTTGTCCGGCCTCGTGGGCAAGCCCAATCAGCGGGGCATCATACGGCGCAACGAACTTATCGAAGATGTCAGGGGAAATGACCGTTGATGACGCGTCTCCGCCTCCGAATTCGACCACGTCATAGTGTGCGCCCTTTAGAGACTGAATGTATGTCTTCTTCCGCTCGAACATGACTTTCAGGAATGCGTGAACCCAATCTGGATCCTCGAAGGTGGCCATGATGAGAGCTTCGATGCCGTAGAGAACAGACGCGTCTTGCCAGCAACCTGGTTGCCCATAGACGTCAAACATGCTAACGAAGCTGCGAAGCATCCCTCGCTCCCCAAATTCCTTCGCCTGTCGATTGACCTCATCGACATCACACTTGGGCTTGGTCGTGTACTCAGCGATGATATCAATATCGGATTTTTCTTTGACGAGCCGTTCGGTGACCCACGACGTATGTTCATTGCTCTGCAATACCAGCGTGAGAGTCTTCTTCGGCGTGATGAAGTTGTAACGGATGGTCTCATAACGTGGATCAGGGATGTGCTCGTGCTTGATTCTCCAGTTGTCCGAGACGATCCGTCGCGCTTCAAGATAGCCAGGCGTGTGGTCTGGGTCCTCGTACTCTCCCTTTGATTGATCCGGCTTGTAGGCTGCGAACCATCGGATGGGGTCGAGCCCGAAGTAATCGAAGAACTCATCGTTCGAGATGCCGTGCATGTACTTCTTGAGGAAAAACGGCATCACGTGGTGAGTCGTGGCCGGCAGCCGATCCGTCTTCTGGTGTGTGAGTGCAGCGATGAATCTCTGTTTTGAGGTCATACTCCCTTCGCCCTGGCCTACTCGATCTCCGGAATGCGTTTGATGTCGGGATCGGTGAAGACATCAAGCTCATCGAAGCTCGTTGAGGAGAATTCCGAGACGATTGCTCCCTGGTCTCCGGCCTGAAACCAATGGAGGGTGTTCGGCTTGATGGTGTATTGGTCGCCCGGTCTGAGTACGATTTCCTTCCATACCGTCAGGTGCTTCTTGTGCTTCTCCGGAACAACAGCTTTGGGGCCTGACCTCGGCTCCCCCTCAATGTACAGATAGACCTCACCCCAGCGGCATCGGAATGTCTCCTGTTTGCCCGGATTGAGATCGTCGACGCGTGGATGGCGGTGTTCGGGGCACATCTGGCGGGGGAAAAGAATCAGCTCTTTCGCACAGTACCGATCGTTGTTTTCGTAAACGACGATTTCGAGCCCGACAGCGTGAATGTCGTTGAGCCCAAAGTCGGCCACCTCGATTGAAGCTCTCTCTTGTTCGGTGAACGCGATGCCCGATTTCTTCAGGAACGCTGCGGCTTCAGCCTGCAAACGTGCAATTTCTTCATGTTTCATTTCCTTCGGTTTCTCCTCCTGTCGAACGTCAAGGTACTCAATAAACCTGTTTCTCACAATCGTGCAAAAATGCGAACCACTAGGATGCTCCCTTCAGAAAGCCAAGTATCTCCTCCCGATATGGAGCAGAAGGTTGCGCACCGAGTTTTGTCACTGACAGAGCCGCCGCTGCGTTTGCGAATTGAACAGCCTCATCCAGATTGGCCTTTTCGCCGAGGGAGACGGCGAGCGCACCACTGAAAACATCACCGGCGGCAGTCGTATCGACTGGGCGAACGCTGAAGGCGCGGAGGAAGCGACCGCCATTGGCATCAGCCAGATATGCGCCACGGGAACCCAATGTAATGATCACGGCACCCACGCCCCGCGACATCAGAACTTGAGAGGCCTCGGCAGCACTCCTCTCATCGGAGATCCGGATGCCGGTCAATGCTTCGGCTTCCGTTTCGTTAGGTGTAATGAAGGAAATGAGTCTGAAGAGAGTTGGACTGAGTGGCTGAGCGGGCGCGGGGTTCAGTATCACTCGCACGCCGGCCTCGGCGGCCAGGCGGATCGCTGCTTCGACAGTGGGAAGCGGAATCTCGAGTTGAGCAAGTAGAACGTCGGCGGCGGAGATGATCGCTTTCGCACCTTCGACATCTGATGGCCGAATCTCCGCATTCGCTCCGGATGCTACGCCAATACTATTCTCGCCATGGTCGTCGACAAAGATCAATGCGATGCCGGACGCGGCGCCTGGCTCGGTCCCGACAAATCGTGTGTTGAGACCTTCTTTCGTGAAGCCTGCGATCGCCTGTTTGCCGAAGAGGTCATCACCTACCTTTGAGATGAACGCGACCTCTCCACCGGCCCGTGCTGCTGCGACCGCCTGGTTGGCGCCCTTGCCTCCAGCCGCCATCGCGAACGTGCCGCCGATGATAGTCTCGCCGGCTTTCGGCAGTCGGGAGAGCTTGACAACCATATCGGTATTGGAACTGCCGACGACAATGATTTTTGGCTTCATTGTTACTCCTCGGCGAGTGCGGGCTCGTCCCTCCGACGAAAGCAATCCCTCAAATCGCAGATGGAGCACTGGTACGCTCCCCGCTTCACGTCAGGTCCGAGGCCGATGACACCGCTCAGGGACTTGATGGGAAGCATGAGCGCACTCGGTGTCAATGTGACTCCGCAGAATCGATCGGGGAGTAGAGAGAAGAGCTCGTGCTGCTCGGAAACAGGCCAATCACAATACCCAGGACTGTATCGATTCGTGATTAACCAGCCGAGCGGTTTGACATATTCAGCGATTCTTTTCTCCAGCCACTCCGAAGCCTGCTCGACAACTTCGGATGCAACGGCATCGACTATATACCCTTTCATCATGTCGCCTTCAGCCATCAGTTTGCTCGACCACTGCTCCATCTGAGGACCGACGGTGGCGAGGAAAAAGGCCAGCGAGGTGGACTTTCTCAGCTGTTTTGCGAGTATGGGGCCGACGGTGAACAGAACGCCGTTGCATGTGAATGAATCATCAGCGACGGACACAATTCCGGGGGGGAGAATAAGGAAGCCGCATTGAACCGCGATTCGAGACGGGACCTCGGGAAAAACTTCGTCAATGAGTTCGCGTACTGGATCAGGCGCGCCACCATCCTTGTAGCCGAGGTCCTTCTCAACAACAGCCCGGTCTACAGCGAGATCACGAAATGAAGGTGAAAATGTGACGGCCTCGAGAGAGACGGATTTGGACATTCCTGGTGGAAGCGGCACTCTTAGTTTGGCGTGCACCGGCTGTTCAGGAACTCAACTGCGCCTTGCGGGTCGGATGAGTACCCGTCGGCACCAATTTTCACCGCGAAACCTTCAGTGACAGGCGCTCCGCCAATGATAACTTTGACGTTCGGGTGCTTTGACTTGATATGTTTGACGATGGTTTCCATGTTCACCATCGTCGTCGTCAACAGCGCACTCAAACCGACGACGCAGCCGGGATGTTCATTGACCGCTTTAAGGAATTTCTCGGGAGAGACATCGGTTCCAAGATCCACAACTTCCCAGCCTGCTCCTTCGATGACCATCGCGACCAGCCTCTTCCCGATATCGTGGAGGTCGCCGAGGACGGTTCCCATCACGATCGTGCCGCGGTGCTTCAATTCGTCCGACTTGAAGAAGGGTTTCAGGTGTTCCATCGCGGCAGCCATTGCCTTGGCAGCCATGAGGACGTCAGGAACAAAGATCTCTTTGTTCCGGAAGCGCACACCGACATGCTGCATGCCGATGATCAGCGCTTTGGACAGGACATCCTGCGGTGGAATTCCGGCATCGAGCGCCTTTCGCGCAAGCTCATCAGCTCCATCCTGACCTTTCATGTCTGGTGGATAGGGGGACTTAGCGTTGACTTTTCCACGCTCGACGCAGCGGGTAAGGGAATCGAGGATTTCGTTCATCGCTCTTCTCGAAGATATTAAGGATTTCTGGTTGTATGTAACCGGCCGCGTCAAAGGTCAAGAAGGCGGGCCGACTTGATTATACACGTTAGATTGAAGAAACTCAAGCCTTTTGAGAGTCCAATGATGCGAAATCGCGGCCTAACGATAGGCCATAGCGTTAGCATCGGAACCAAGTTCTCGTATCCCCGGAATACGTTTGACTCTGCCTCGCAAACTTGCTACTTTGAAAGCGCCACCAATGGCTTTCTCATTCCACCTACAAAACCTCGATTTCACGGTGAATTCGAGCCGAACTCATATCGTCGTCAATCCCTTCTCCTCGGGAGGCAGAACCGCTCGCCGGCAAGACCAAATCGTTCGTGAGATTATCCAACACCTGAGAGGAACTCATTCCATCTGTGTGACGACAAAACCACTCGAAGCCACAGAATCGACCCGGTCTGCTATCCAGCAGGGAGCTGAACTGATTGTGGCGGTGGGAGGGGACGGGACTGTCCATGAAGTCGTCAACGGGTTTTGGACGAAAGGGGGCCTCATCAATCCCGAATGCCGCTTGGGGATCGTCAGCAGTGGGACTGCGGGAGATACACCACGAAGCTTCGGCCTGCCCCGACATTCAGATCAACAAATAGAAGTGGCTTGCGGAGACAGCGAACGGACTGTTGATGTCGGAAGAGTCAGTTATCTCGACGCAAGTGGGAACCCCCGCGAAGAGCTATTTCTCAACGAGTGTCAACAAGGCATTGCAGCCGTTGTTGTTCAACGATTTCAGGCGCATCACAAGTGGCTCGGCGGCTTCCTGGGATTTGGTTTGACTGCTGTTGCGACCGCCGCACGCCACCGTGAACAAGTGATGAGTGTCGAGATCGATGGGCGGCAAATGGTGACCGACTCGCTGCTCGGAGTCGTTGTCGCAAACGGGGGGTACGCCGGTGGAGGAATGAACTTCGCCCCTCGATCCACAGTGGATGATGGGTTGTTCGACATTGTTCTGATACACAAACAACGTATTCCCTCGCGTCTCGTGAATTTCCCCAGGATCTATTTCGGTTCTCACGTCAATCTCTCCTGGATCAGCTACTTCCAGGGGCGACACGTCACCGTGACATCGAGCGAGCGGGTCCCGACTGAAGCTGACGGCGAGTTCCTTGGTTACCTCCCCTGCAGCATTGAAGTCCTCCCACGGACTTTGCATCTGAAATCAACGAAATAGTCTCCAGCACCTCTGAGTTTCCTCCACGCGTAGGACATCAGGGCGAACTGCTGCCTAGTCTTGGGCCTCGTGCTGGCAAAAAGCTCAGCCCGCGCATCATTGAGTTGTTTGTAGAATTTACACGCCCGTGGCATTCCCGCCGCAAAGTACTTTCGCGCACTCTTACATAACCCCTTGTAATTCAATTGGTTGTGGCCAGCGGGGGGCGCAAGGGTAGTCGTTCTATTCTGGTACCGTTTATGAACGAATCCGTGTGCGAATTCTCTCTTGAGAGACTGACGCTGAATCCTCGTTCTTCCACGAGTAGAAATGGTCGCCTCTCTCTGCGGGAACTGAAATAAGGTAGGATTACATGAACACGGGCCAAACCATTCTCACTATCGGCGCAATCATTTTCCTGGGGCTTAATGTGCTCAGCACGAACAAGACGTCCTTGCAGCATGGTGTCATTATTCAGCAAACCGAGATTGGACTCTTCGCATCCTCCCTTGCCTCATCTCTTTTGGAGGAAGCTCAGGGAAAGGCGTTTGACAAGAACTCGATTGAAGGGTTCCTCACGTCCCCGACCGAATGTACCCCAGTTGATTCGCTCGGTCCCGAGGTCGGTGAAAAGCGCGAAGACTACAACGATTTCGATGATTTCAACTGGATGAAGGGCGGGGCTAAAGGAGATAACGTGGTCGTCAGGTGTGATACCGTAAGGATCCGGGACATCGACACGTTTCTCCGATGGTCTAAGGTCTGCTATGTCGACACATCCAGCCCTGACGTGTACAAAAACACCAGGACATTCAGCAAGAAACTCACTGTGTACGTCTGGGGAATGAGTTCGCAAGATACGGTTCAGATGTCATACCTTTTCAGCTATTGGTCATTTAGGTGATCCGTGGGAACGACTACCATATTTGATATCATTTCTTCAACGGTAATTGGCGGATTGTTGCTGCTCATCGCGTTGCGGCTCAACGCCCAGGCTGTTGAGACGAATGCCATCTACCAAAACAATGTCAATCTTCAGGAAGGGCTGGTCGCATTGGTGGATATCGTCGAGTCAGATCTCCGCAAGATCGGCTACTGCAAAGACTTTATGAATATCAGTCCCCCGAACATCGCCATTGTTTCTGCGGACTCGAACGGGATCAAATTCCTCACGGACGTTCCGTCGAGTCCGACGGACATCGGTGACGGCATCGTCGATACTATTTACTACTACTTGGGCAGTGTGGCGACAAATCCATACAACCCGCGTGAGCGTCTCTTATATCGTGTTGTGAACGGTCAAGCGACCAGAGGGTGGAGTCTCGGTGTCACCCGATTTGGTCTTCGCTATTACGATGCGTTGGGCGATACGATTCCTTTTCCTGTTGCCGATCCGAAGTTGATCTACACGCTCGAGGTCAATATCTCCCTCGAAAGCCCTGCCCCGCTGACGAAGATTCAATACCACGACAGCACAGCTGCCGCGGAAGATTTCAAAGTGTACTGGAGACAGTTGCGGCTCGCGTCGCGCAACCTCCGCAACCGGTAGATGAAGGAGCATCTTATGGGACGATCGTCACTTCTTATGGTCATGGGATTCGGTACAGCTCTGATGATGATCGGGTCAAACATCTCGAGAGTATCGAACAACGCTATGGCCAACTACACGTACTACTACAGCTCTTCCGTGGCACACTCGATTGCGGGCTCGGGTATCAATCTCGCTGCTCGGTCGCTTTTTGAAAATGCAGCATGGCGGGCTGGATTCGCGAAGAAAGCCTTTGGGGGAGGCACCTTCACATGTACCCTTGGAAAACCTTGCGTACAACCGCGTGCGGATGACCGCAACTGGAACGTATCAGGGTGAGAGCCGTGTGGTCTCTTGTGTGCTTCAGCCGAGCAGTTTCTCACGCTTTGGCTACTATAGCACAATCGAGGGAAACATCTGGTGGATCACAGGCGATACGGTGTGGGGTCCGATGCATACACAGGACAATCTGCGTGTGGCAGGCGCACCCGTGTTTATGCAACGAGCGACCTCGCTGAAAAGCATCCTCTACAATACCGGCCCCAAGGTGGACAAGCCCCAGTTCAAGGGAGGCTATGACAGCGGCGTAAACATCAGCCTGCCCGTTGATCTCAATCCTTTGTTGACGGCTGCCGCGAGCGGAAAAAAATTCACCGGTCCGGATTCAGTCTATCTAGAGTTTGAGTCGAACGGCAAGTTGAAGTGGAAGCAAGGAGTCGCCAGTGCGTGGCAAGAGGACCCTCTTTCATCATTGGCGCCGAATGGCGTTATCTACGCCGATGGTGCAAATGTGCACGTCAGTGGTATATTGAATGGAAGAGTAACCGTCGGTGCTGGGGGACTGACTGGCAAAGGCAAGCAAGGCAATATCTATATCGACGGCAGCCTCACGTATGCACACAATCCCCGAACGGGACCTTCCACGGACGTGCTGGGGCTGGTTGCCGAAAACGGCATACTGATAGCCGACAATGCTGCCAATTCCGGGAAAAGCATCGATATACAAGCGTCGGTTTTCAGCCGCGCGGGTGGCTTTACCGCGGAAAATTACGATTCCCGCGGCGTCGAAGGGACGATCCGGCTCCTCGGGGGTATCCAACAATATTCAAGAGGCGCGGTTGGGACATTCAGCGGCAGCCCCCCGCATCTTGTAAGCGGCTATCTCAAGAACTACCTCTACGATGCCCGACTGATGAATGATGCACCCCCGTTTTTCCCGACAACGGGCCAATATGAGATCGTTTCATGGTTTGAGTGAGACCATCATATTCCCTTGGGGGAGGTCCCGACCGCGCAGTTGTAGAACCGTGTGGGGGATGCGCAGCCGGGACTCTTTTTTCCCCCACCCTCCGTTGCCCCCGTGAATGTCGCACCTTCGCATCCCGCTCGCTTCGATCAAGGCCTTGGATTCAACCCACCACAGTTGTTGACCGGAATCACAATGGGCGCGAGTTGATGCGATTCTGCCATTCCAGCTTCGAGGCATTCTCAATTCGTGCAAACTGCAATCTGAAGGCCTGCTGATGGTCCCCGGGGGTTGTATTCTCGGTGCCCTTCTCTTATCTTATAATCAAGGGCATGAAACTGATCCCAATCCACTCTCATCCTTCAATTGTATGACCAAAGTTCTTGTAATCGATGACGAGCCCGCAATTCGCGAGGTCATCTCTATTACTCTCAAGAAATATGGCTATGAGGTCTCCGCTGCATCGAACGGTGTGGAGGGTCTCGAGCTCGCTCGCAAGCAGCTTCCGAATCTGATCCTCTGTGATGTCAGGATGGAGTTGGTCGACGGCTATGAAGTGCTTGCCGCGATCCGGAACAATCCTTCCACTGCATCCATTCCGTTCATTCTTATTACCGCTCAATCCGGCGCGACCGGAATGCGGCAGGGGATGGAGCTCGGTGCGGACGACTACCTGCTCAAACCGTTTTCGCAGAACGATCTTCTCGCTGCCGTCAGAACCAGGCTTCGGAAGCACAACACCATGCTCCAGCAAGCCGAGTCGAAGCTCGAGCTTCTCCGCCAGCACCTCAGCACAGCCTTGCCGCACGAGCTTCGGACGCCGTTGAACGGCATTCTTGGTTATGCGGACATCCTGCGTAAGCAGTCGGTCGACCTGGAGCCGCACGAGGTTGCACAGATGGCGGAACGGATCTATCGCAACGGAAGGCGACTCGACCGCCTGATCGAAAACTTCCTGATCTACGCACAGATTGAGATCCTGAAGATGGATTATTCAAGAATTGAGCAGTTGCGCAAGAACAAATCGGGCGAAGTCGAGAAGATTATTGACACAACTGCCCGACAGCGCGGCATACGAAGCTGAGCGCACGACAGATCTTTCACTGCGCCTCGTACCTGCATCAGTGGCGATGTCCTCAGAATACTTCGGCAAAGTTTTTGAGGAACTCTTCGACAACGCCCTGCGATACTCAAAGAAGGGATCGGCAGTTGAGGTGCAGACAGAGTTGAGTGGCGAAGAGTTTTTGCTCCGGATACGTGATGAAGGTCGTGGTCTCTCAGAAGAACAGCTCCACAACATCGGAGCATATATGCAGTTCGAGCGGAAACTCTACGAGCAACAAGGGTCAGGCCTGGGACTGACGGTCGCCAAGAGGCTGATCGAAATCCACGGAGGATACCTCACGCTCCAGAGCGACTACGGGAAAGGTACCGTAGTGACCGTTTCGCTTCCCGCCTTTCCAGATTGACTCACTCTACAATCCGGCAGATGAGCGAAGAGAACAATCACGAAGCCGAGATTCAGTTGTACGCTCGGGCGCTAAATGGATTGACCGACCTCATTTGCATCATGGATGCCGAGGGGAGAGTCGTCTTCGCGAATCAGTCCTTCCTTGACACGTTCGGCTATAGTCTGGGGGAACTCGCTGCGCAGCCTGCGCCTCTTCAGCTGCTCATTGCACGGGCCGGAGGAGATGCTTCGACGGAGTACTCCTTCCATCGCGGTTGGAGGGGAGAGATGTCGGCTAGAAAAAAGGATGGAACGGAATTTCGCGTCCACCTTTCTGCGATGCCAGTCAGGGGGGACGATTACAGAACGCTGGGACTGATCTGCACAGCCCGCCCCGCGATACGGCATGATGAGGCTTTGAAGCAAATACGCCAGCTCGCCTCTGCACTGGAGCAGAAAGTGCTCGTTCGGACCGCGGAGGTCGTCACGCAAAAAGACGAGCTGGCGCGCATCAATGCGCAGTTGGGGAAACTCGTGCAGGAGCTGGAAGCCGCAAAGCGCAAAGCGGAAGAATCCAACAAGGTCAAGAGCCAGTTCCTGGCTCACGTCAGCCACGAAATGCGCACACCCCTGAATTCGGTCATCGGATTCGCCAACCTCCTGACGAAGAACAAAGAAGCCCATTTGAGTGAGCAAGACCTGTTCTATCTGAACAGGATTGTCGGAAACGCGACCCATCTTCTGAAGGTGGTCGGGCAGATGCTCGATCTCTCGATGATCGAAACGGGCAAGCTGGGTCTCGTGCTCTCCGAGGTGCCTCTGGGTGAGCTGGTTCGTGAAACCATTGCCGAACTGCGGGGGCACGCAAAGTCTGAATCTGTCCCAATGATTGCTGACATCCCAAAGGGAACGCAGCCCATCGAGACAGACCGTCAGAAGCTGAAGCAGGTGCTGATCAACCTCCTGGCGAATGCCCTGAAATTCACGAAGAGCGGGGCCGTGACGGTACGCGTCGCAGTAGATGCGCTGCGCCGCCCGATCCGTGTCGAAGTGATCGACACCGGGGTCGGAATCGCACAAGGCAGGCTTGAGGCTATATTTGAGGCGTTCGAGCGCGCCCAGCCTGCGGCGAATCAGGAATCCGATGGAACGGGACTCGGTTTGACGATTTGCCGGTCCCTGTGTAATTTGATGGGCTACACGATCACTGTGGAGAGCGAGGTAGGAAAAGGCTCAAGTTTCACGATTCATCTTGCCGGTGGCCCGGTGCCCGGGCACGCTTAGGTTTCTGACTTCCTGACCACAAATGCGATCCGTCACAAATTGTGCTTGTGACGGATCGATCGTGATTTCTCTACTTCTTGATATCCAGCAACTCGACCTCGAAGATGAGGGTCGCATTGGGCCCGATGTCTGGTCCGTTGCCATTTTCCCCGTACGCGAGATTCGATGGTACGAACAGTTGCCACTTCGACCCGACCTTCATACGCTGCAGCGCCTCCGTCCAACCCGCGATCACACGGTTCACGGCGAATGTGGCCGGCTCTCCTCGCTTGTAGGAACTGTCGAATTCCTTTCCATCCAGCAACGTGCCGCGATAATTTGTCACGACAGTGTCAGTGACCTTGGGTGACTTTCCTGTACCCTCCTTTAGAACCTTGTACTGCAAGCCGCTGGGAAGAGTCACGACTCCGGGCTTCTTCTTGTTCTCGGCGAGGAACGTATCCCCTTCTTTCTTGTTCTTTTCGCCCACTTTCTTCGCGTTTTCGTTCATCTTGGCCATCATCTCCTTCTGGAATGCGGTCATGACTTCCTGCATCTCGGCATCAGTCAGAGCAGGCTTGGCGTCGCTCAGACCGTCCTTGATTCCACGCAAGAAGACATCGAGATTCAGATCGAGCGACTGGCGTTTCATGTTTCGACCCGTCTGAAGGCCGATGCTGTAGCTTACTTTGTCCTTCGGCGTTTTCGGGTTTTCTTTTCCTTGTGAGCAAACAAGAACGGGCAAGAGAAGGAAAATGATACCGACCATCACGTTTGATTTCAACGAGGCGCCCTTTCTATGAGATTGATTGGGATGAGGGAATTGTTGATGCCCCAGCACTGTTCCATAGATATGGTTTTTTCGCCCAAACAGAAAGAAGATTCTCAGACGTTGGACTGAAATCAGTCACGCTTGATGAGCATGATCCGTGCAATGCCCCTTGACGAGCGGTTGTATTGACACTCGCTCGTCGCATCTGAAAGAGGGGCCCTCGCACCGCGGGGGCTTGTTGGTTTTGAACACAATGCCTTCGGCATTGTCTTGCAAATGACAGACATATCCGGTACCTTCGAACAGCAGAAGCCTGCCACATGAAGTCCCACGTACTTCACCTTTAAGATAGAGGTGCCTCTATGAATCTTTACTTCCGCATTTTCTGCCTACTTCTAGTCGGAGGAGTTATGTCGAATCAACTCAGTGCACAAGGCACATCGTTCAACGGATTGCATATGACCCTGGGCAATCTCTCAGAGCTTTCGAAGGCAAAAACCCGCTCGATTTCTCCGGAGAACTTCACTGGCGAAAAAGGCGGAGCAGGGATGGCGACCAGCGGGACTGGCGAAGAAGCCGCGCGTGATCTTGGCCGCGGGTGGAAAATCTCCCCGTCGATCCGCATCGAGAAGGGAACTGTCTTCACGTTGGCTGAAATTGATGGTCCGGGGGCCGTGCAGCACATCTGGATGACGATCACCGGAAATTGGCGATTTTCGATTCTCCGCATCTACTGGGATGGTGAGAAGGAGCCCTCTGTTGAGGTTCCGGTGGGCGACTTCTTTGGCAATGGGTGGGGAAAGTTCACTCCCATCTCATCGCTGCCCATCGCTGTGAATCCCGGGAGCGCATTCAACTGCTACTGGGAAATGCCATTCCGGAAATTCTGCAAGATGACGATGGAGAACATCGATGAAAATGACATAACGCTCTATTATCAGGTTGACTACACTCTCACCGACGTTCCGGAAGATGCAGGATACTTTCATGCCCAGTTCCGTCGGGTCAATCCTCTTCCCTACAAGTCTGTCTACACGATCCTCGATGGCATCAAGGGGTGGGGCCACTATGTCGGGACGTACCTTGCGTGGGGCGTGAACAACAACGGCTGGTGGGGGGAAGGGGAAATCAAGTTCTACATGGACGGCGATGACAGATTTCCGACGATCTGCGGGACCGGGACGGAAGACTACTTTTGCGGCTCCTACGATTTCGAGAATCAAGTGACCCATCAGTACCAGGAGTTCAATTCTCCGTACAGCGGCCTCGCTCAGGTCATTCGCCCCGACGGGCTTTATAACTCTCAACAGCGGTTCGGCCTGTATCGTTGGCACATCATGGATCCTGTCCGCTTCGAAAAAGATCTGAAGGTCACGATCCAGGCAATCGGCTGGCGTTCGGAGGGACGCTATCTCCCGTTACAGGATGATATAGCATCAGTGGGCTTCTGGTACCAGGCTGAGCCTCACGCGCCTTTCCCCAAATTGCCCGACAAAGATTACCTCGAAGTACAGTAGCGATGAGAATGAAGGTGGAATACCATCATGGATCTCGTAAAGCTCCTGCATGACTCAGCCGACGAAATCCTTGCCGCCGCAGGGACGGCGGTTGAACGATCGCATCTTAAGAACTATGAGCGGGACGGCAAAGAGCATACGCACCAACGCTTGAAAGCGCTCTTTGTCCTCACAACGCGGGCCGTGAAGGAGCGCAACCTCGGGCCGATGATTGCCCACGCGGAGACGATCGCGTGGAACGCTTCGCCTCGGGGTTTGATCTTTCCGAAGTGCAGACTGCGCTCAACGTGCTCGAAGAGGCGATGTGGACGCGAATCGTGAAGACGCTCCCGCCAAGTGAATATAACGAAGCCCTCGGCCTTGTCAGTACCGTGCTGGGAGCAGGGAAGGATGCGCTGGCGCGGACGTATGTGACGCTGGCCAGCAAATCCCGGTCAGGTTCTCTCAATCTCCATTCGCTGTTCGCGGGCACGGAAGGTACTTGATCAAGAAGTGATCAGAAAGAGAGCGTATTCCTTGGAAAGCGCTGGACAGGGGGCATAGCGTGAATTTCATCGGTGAAGTGTGCGCGCTGCTGACGGCGTGTTGTTGGTCAGGCAGCGCGCTTGCGTTTTCTGCAGCAACTCTGCGGGTTGGCCCCATACGCTTGAATGTCACGCGGCTCATCTTTGCGGCTCTCCTTCTCTTCGTTATCGTTGTGTTCGCCGGCATTGAAATCCACCTGACGTCTTCTCAACTGCAGAATCTGGTGATTAGTGGAATCATCGGACTGGTCTTGGGCGATACGTTCCTTTTCAAGTCATACGAGATCATTGGTGCCCGCCTCGGAATGCTCATCATGTCTATCGCGCCGGCTATCAGCGCCGTTCTCGCATATCTCCTCCTGGGCGAGGTGATCAGCTGGATGGGAGTGGTGGGGATGGCGGTTACGTTGCTGGGGATCGCCGTCGTCGTTCTTGACCGCCGCGAGACGATTTCAAGGACAAGAAAAATCTATATGTCGGGAATCGTCTTCGGTCTCTTTGCCTCGGCTGGCCAGGGCACTGCCCTGGTGATGGCCAAAATGGCTTTCAATGAAGGGCCCGTCAATGGATTCGTGGCTTCACTGATCAGGATTGCTTCGGCTGTCGTCGTCATTTGGCCGCTTGCATGGCTCGCCGGACGGTACGACAACGCCCTCAGTATCTATTTGAAAGACCGCAAAGCCCTTTCGCTGACTCTTCTGGGGACTGTCCTCGGGCCGGTTCTTGGGATCACGTTAAGCCTCGTCTCTGTTGCTCGCACCACGGTTGGCGTCGCCGCGACACTGATGGCTACGGTGCCGATTCTCATGCTCCCATTAGTGAAGTATGTGCAGAAGGAAACCGTGTCGTGGCGTGCCGTTGGCGGTGCCGTCATTGCAGTGGCTGGAGTAGCTATCCTCTTTATGCGCTGATGGTGCGGTTCTCATGAGACAGACGAGACCGCTCTTTTTCTCATCTTCACATAACTGAAAGCACCAAACGTATGACAACCCGTGCAAAAAGATCGATCATCGCCCTGATGATTGCATTTCTGGCGACTGGTGGAACGAAGCTGACTGCACAGATCACATCTTCCTACCCGGAAGACAACTTGCGGCAGGAGGAGGTTGCTGCTCACTTGCGGTTCTTGGCGTCTGACGAGCTTATGGGTCGGATGACCGGAACGCCGTGGATTGATGTCGCTGCCCGGTACATCGCTGAGCAGTTCCGGGCCGTCGGCTTATCAACATTTCCCCAGGCTAAAGACTATTTTCAGCCTGTTCCAATCCTGCGTCGTAACCCTCCCTCCAGCGGACGAATTTCGTTGCTTGGTGAAACGACGGAACAAGGGAAAAAGATGGTTCTGCGAAGCGGGGGAGGAATGGCATGGAGCGGCAAGTTCGTCTTTGTGAGCTACGGAACCGTAGACTCTTCAAAAGGAATCGATGACTACCACGGTATTGATGTGAAGGGCAAAGTGGTGGCTGCGAGATTTGGCGCCCAGGACAACAGGGATCTGTTCACTGCATTTTCAACGATCGGGGATAAGAAACGAAAAAGCGCCACTGAACGCGGTGCAGTCGCTCTGATCGAGCTCTATCGGGGCTCGCTCGAATGGCGTTCTCTTGTTTCGTACCTCACTCGGCCCTCATTCCAGACGGCGCCGGCTGGCAATGACATTCCACACTTCCTAATTGAGGACACGTCGGCCACCTTCGCAGCAAGACTGGAGAAGCAAACGAGCGGGCCGGCTGAAATCCGGACAGACGGTTTTCGCGAAGACCGGATCTCGGCCCGCAATGTGATCGGACTGGTACCCGGATCCGATCCGAGACTCCGGGATCAGTACGTCCTTCTGACTGCGCACTATGATCACATCGGGACAGGCAGGCCGAGCGGTTCGTCAATGGACACGATCTACAACGGTGCACGCGACAATGGGATGGGAACCGTTGCTCTCATCGAGGCTGCCCGCTCGTTCACCGCCAAACCGCCGAAGCGATCGGTCATCATTGCCGCCGTCACGAGCGAAGAGGTCGGTCTGTTCGGAAGTCGGGAGCTGGCGGCCAATCCCCCCGTTCCAATTGAGAAAATAGTATTCGATTTGAATTCTGACGGTGCCGGCTACGATGACACGACGATTGTCACCGTCGTGGGCCTCGAACGAACGACAGCGGAACCGGCAATCAAAGAAGGGGCTGAACGGTACGGCCTGAAAGCAATTCCTGACCCCGTGCCGGAGCAGAATCTGTTCAACAGATCAGACAATGTCCCCTTCGCAAAACGGGGTGTCCCTGCCCCAACCTTCAGCGAGGGATTCCGCGGGTTCGGCGAAGAAATCCTGAAATACTACCACAAAGCATCTGATCAGGCGGATGAGAATTTCAACTTCTCCTACTTCCTGAGATTCTGTAAAGCATACGTGCATTCCGCACGACTGATCAGCGATATGAAGGACACGCCATTCTGGAAGCCAGGGGATGAGTACGAGAAAGCGGGCCGGAAACTCTATCAGAGATAAATGGCTATAGAAATGACCACGACGCGTCGCTTCCTCATTTTCTTTGTCGCTTTCGTCGCAGGCACAGGTAGTCTCTGCTGTCAAGGAAATCCAGACCAGCCAGGGATCAAAGTCCTTCACTACGATTTTATGCTCTCGATCCCCGAGAGTGGTCGGTTGATCGAAGGGCAAGCAACGATCACCGTGACGCGCTCTGTTGCAGTGGACCGTCTTGTTTTGGATCTGATCGGTCTCCAGGTCGACTCAGTGTGGGTGAATGCGAGGTCGGCGGACTTTTTGAGAGGTCCAGCCACACTCCGCATCTCGCTCGGGTCACCGGTTCAGACGGCTCCTGACACATTGCTTGTCGGAGTTCGTTATCACGGTGAGGTGAAAGATGGACTCATCATGCAAGCCGATGAAAAGGGCCGCTGGTACGCCTTTGGTGACAACTGGCCTAACCGGGCGCGCTATTGGCTCCCAACAGTGGATCGGCCGGACTACAAAGCAACGGTTACCTGGAATGTCACGGCTCCAAGCGATTCCCGGGTTTATT
>CAVUAC010000053.1:0-97747 GCA_963739335.1 uncultured Bacteroidota bacterium
GGTAAGAAAGAGGTGGTTGCCATTTTTGGTTGGACCACCACTGCGATTCGCCGGAACGAGGTGATTTGTTTCGATTCTGATGGAGAGGAACGGTGGAGCCACAAATGCGACACACCGATGAAATTCAGGGGGAAAACATACTCGGGCGACTATACCATAACGGGTGTATCTGTCGACGATTTTGACAAGAGCGGAAAAAAGCAAGTCATTGGGTATGCCCACCACATACCATTCGAGCCGACAATTGTTTTCCGGCTGGACGCGGCTACCGGATGGCTTCTCGACACCTATTGGCACAACGGCTATTTCCATGCGATGAAGCACGGGGATGTTGACGGAGATGGTCGAGAGGAGCTTCTTCTTGTTGGCGAAGATAATGGCTACGATGCGGCGTGCCTGCTTGTCTTAGATCCCCGATTGATGCGAGGGTGTGCTCCACTGCCTTCAGGATATTCTTTTGAGGGGGTTGACAAGGGGGCTGAGAAGTTCTACATACTGTTTCCCAGAACGGATTTGCACAGACTCCAAGGCGGCGTGCGTAACGTAGCCGCAGCGATTAATGTGTACGCCGATAAGAGGTTTATCGTCGGTGTTGCGGAAGACAAGGATGACTGGTCGATCGGTGTGAATTATCAATTTGACTCCACGTTGACCTGCGAGCGGGCAGAGCCATCTGATCGGTTTATCGCTCGACACAGGAAGTTGGAGCAAGAGGGGAAGCTGAAGACAAGGGTTGATGACGGCTACAGGGAGAACTTGCGCAGGGCACTTCTTTATTGGGATGGGGAGAAGTTTGTGCATCAGCGTGCGATGAACAAGAGATATGAGGAAGTTGTTGGGAAATAGGAAGGAGGCAATACGGGCGTTGGGAAAGTGAGCGCAACGTAGAGTAGCCAAGATTCTTAGGAAAAAGCCGGACTGAGAAAATGCTCAGTTCGGCTTTTTTGTTTCTGGGAGAAAAGAGTTGTGATGTAGATACTTTAGACCCTCTCCTAGCGTTCCTTCTAAATCCTTCAACCTACTTACGGAGGTCATTATGAAATCTTGGCCAATAGTTCTCCGCTCGGCAGGAGTGGCCCTGCTTTTCCTGCTATTTTCGATTCTCATGCCAACAAGAGGTAGTGCGCAGACACCTGATGGATACAACTGGACGAGGTCTCCAAGCAACCCAATTCTCGTGAGGGGACAAATAAGCCCATTTTCGAACCTGGTTGTGGTCAACAATGTACGGTTTGAAAATGGCATTTACAGGATGTGGGCGAACATAAGTTCGAGTGACCATGTCGATAAGGTCGGCCACTTTACCTCTGCTGATGGTGTGACTTGGACATTCGACCGCGTGGTTCTAGATCTCGGTGGTCCTACGTACGGTGGTGTTGGCCACCACTGTATCATCAAGGACGATGGTGTCTACAGGATGTGGTACTCGGGGCGTGGAGTGTCCAACCTCCCAGCAGGAAGACACGCGGTCGGATACGCCACGTCTACTGATGGGATGACGTGGACGGATTTGGGAAAGGTTTTTGATATTGACGGTGCCGAAATCTATGGTATGAAAGTGATTAAAGACGGTGCATTGTTCAAGTTGTGGTTTGGTTTCGATCTCCAAGTGTCATATCTAGACAGCAAGGTCGGTTACGCGAGCTCGCCAGATGGTATCAACTGGTCGTACTACGGACCTGCCGTGGCTCCAGGAAGCTCCAGTGACTTAGACAGGTATCAGCTTGGTGTAACCGAGATCAGCAAACAAAACGACACCTATGGAATGTGGTACTGGGCCGCTGAGAACTACAGTCCTCCCGAACACTTCAGGGTTTTTTATGCCACTTCAGCCGATGGGATCAATTGGACGAAGCGCGGCGTTGTTTTGTCTGGCTCAAGCGCGACCTTTGAAGATCGAGGCGTGGGAGGACCGGGTGCAATTATGTTCGGCAATCCGACAAAGTTCTGGTATGGAAGTGTTGGATCTGCTTACGATTGGTGCGTTTCGTACGCCCAGGGAGTCATTGTTTCACCACCACCGACGATTTCGTCTTTTTCCCCAATATCGGGTTCCACTGGTACCGTTGTTACAATCAATGGTACACACTTCAGCCCAACCGCTTCGAACGACATTGTGTACTTCGGCGCAGTAAGAGCAACTGTTACAGGAGCAACAGCGACATTGCTCACTGTGACCGTCCCAACGGGCGCAACCTATCGCCCAATTACCGTGACGGTGAACGGACTGACGGCATTTTCGAGCAAACCTTTTACGGTGACCTTCCCAGGGGGTGGAACACTGGATGCGAACTCGTTTGCAGCGAAGGTCGATTTTCCGGTTGGGAATCAACCAGAAGAGTTAGCAATCGCCGATATTGATGGAGACGGAAAACCAGACTTGGCAGTCGGAGATGCAGCCACGGGTAACAGCAGCGCTTCTGTTCTGCGCAACATAAGCAGTGCCGGTGCGATCACCGCTAACTCCTTTTTGCCGAGAGTTGTCCTTGCAGCCGAGAACCCTTATGGCACGACCGCCGCAGACGTTGACGGAGACGGGAAACTGGATCTGATTCTTGTGAATAGTGGTGCCAGCCGCGTCGCCTTATCAGTTTATCGCAATATCAGCACAACGGGAAGCATCACCACGGCATCTTTTGACATACCAGTTGATTTCTCCATACCCTACGGCCCCAGTTCTAGCGCGAGAAACATTGCTGTCGGCGACCTTGACGGCGATGGCAAACCCGATCTGGTACTCGCGAATGTGCAAGGCAATACGGTCTCCGTTTTTCGTAACACCAGCACGGTCGGTAGCATCTCATTTTCCAGTGCCGTGACTTTCTCCGTTGGGCTGTATCCGACATGGGCTGCGATTGGTGACATTGATGGCGATGGTAAGCCAGATCTGGTGATTGCGAATGACGGAGGGGCGAGTGTATCGGTTCTTCAGAACACGAGCTCTCCCGGCCAGACTTCATTCGCACCTAAGGTGGATTTTGAAGCTGCAGCCGGTGTGTTCAGCGTGGCTCTTGCTGACATGGACGGGGACGGAAAGCTCGATGTGGTTACAAGCGGGACAAACACCGTTGCTGTTCTTCGCAATACGAGCACCACAGGAGCGATCACAGCTGCATCATTTGCCCCCAAAGTGGAATTCTCCGTGGGGTATGTAGTATATGGAATTGCCGTTGGTGATTTAGATGGCGATGGGAAACCCGATATCGTCGCCGGCAACTTCCTCAGTACTTCAGTGTCAGTTCTCCGCAACACGAGCATTTCTGGCAGCATAACAGCAGATTCGTTCGCGCCGAAAGTTGATTTTGGAACAGGTTTCAATCCCTACATGGTTGCTATTGGTGATCTCGACGGCGACGGAAGGCCAGATTTGGCTGTCACGAACTACGGCAGCAATAGTGTCACCGTGCTCCGTAACACAATGCAGGCCGTCAATCGGCCTCCAGTCGCGAATGCAGGCCCGAGTCAAACAGTAGAATGCACATCACCTACTGCGACACTTGTGCAGCTCAACGGATCAGCGTCAAGCGACCCAGATGGAGATCAACTCACATTCACGTGGGTTGGGCCGTTCGGTACGGCGTCGGGAGCCACTCCGACGGTCACTCTCCCGATGGGAACAAACACCATCACTCTTACGGTTGACGATGGCAGGGGAGGGGTTTCATCTGCCCAGGTTATCATTCGTGTTGTAGACACGAAGCCGCCAGTGATTACGTTGATGCCGCCGGCGACAATGTGGCCGCCGAATCACAAGGTACTCCAGATTCAAGGTGTCTGCGATGGTGAAGTCGGTAGTTGATGTGTGCGCGGGCACAATCCCCATTTCAAACGTCGTGGTGGTTTCGGCCTCGAGTGACGAACCAGGCGATGCCATCGTGATCGGTTCAGACTGCCGATCCGTTCAGCTCAAAAGTGAACGTGACGGCAACGGAAACGGAAGAGTCTACAAAATCAGGCTCGGTGTGAGCGATCCGAGCGGGAATATTGGAATCGCGACTTATGTGGTGACGGTCCCGCATGATCAGGGCAACGGCTCAGTAGCTGTTGATGACGGAGTTGAGTACGCTGTGTTCGGCAACTGTACTCCCCCGTTGATGACGATGTCGACCACTCCTAAGGTATCAGGAGCTGTCGATGCAATGCGCGTTGAATTGTCCCAAGAAACTGATCTGGCGAGCTACCCCAATCCTTTCAATCCGTCCACAACGATAATGTACCGGGTAGCCGAACAGGCAAGGATCGTGATTGAGGTATACAGCTCTCTTGGGCAGCTTGTTCGAAAGCTTGTTGATGAAGAGAAGGATCCAGGTGTCTATTCCGTGATCTGGGACGGCAGGAACAGAGACGGAGTGGCCGTTTCAAGCGGTATTTATTTCTGCAAAGTCAGAGCTGGTGCGAACATGATGACAAGGAGGATGCTGCTTGTGAAATAGTATGAGCTCACAACGGGTAACGTGCAAGAAAGGCTCGGCAATCGCTGGGCCTTTCGCATTGTTCGGGGAACGGTCAAGTTGGTGAATGGTAAATTGGTGGGTGGTTAATTGGAGCGGCGGCGGATGGATCGATCGGAGAGTCCGAGCAATGCAGCAGTTTGTGATTTGTTACCATTGCATTTATGAAGGGCGCGATCGATGATGTACCCCTGGATTAGTCCCAAAGACTGGTGCAGGGAAAACTCGCTTCCTTCCTCTATCATGGAAAACATTTTCATCAGTTCGATTTTCTCTCGTTCCCGGATTGAATCCTGGTGAGTCGGCAGCAGGAGGCTCCGGATATAGGCCTTAAGCTGGACAACATTTTGTTCCCATCGTTGTTGCCGGAGCAGTCCAAGAAGTCCCGCTTCGATTCTCCCGCCAGTCTTGATCGATCGTACCGCTTCAGCACGGTCTGGTCCCAGAACATTGCAGCCGTCAAGAAATTGATTCAGGAAATGGTCGACGAGGAGAGGTATGTCTTCTTTCCGTTTGCGCAGGGGCGGGATGGAAATCTGTTTGTATTGCTCAAGCTTGTGGTAGAGTGACTCGATTATCTTACCGCTGCGGTATAGAGGCAGCAATGGCTTCTTGAGGGTGAAGATGGATTTGCTTAGAACAAGCTGAACCGAGTCCGATCCGAGCCTTGTGAGTTTTCTCGTTGTCAGTGCTTCGGCCAGTCTCTCTTGCAGGAATGGATTAGCGTGGTCGATGTGCTTGAGTATGAGCGTCGATGGAGGTTCGAGGGAGCTGCGCCGGGTAGTTGTGAGCTCGGGTGGTTCACCGCCCAATAAGGCTACGCGCTGCTCTCGTTCGCTCAAGATGCTGAAGTTGATTAAACTGAGCTTCAATGACTTCCGCGGGCTACGGGCATGGATGGCTTTGGCGTACAAGGTCTTGCCGACACCAGTCTCTCCAATAATCACGAGAGGCTCGGTATCGGCTGAGAGGTGCGGGATTCTCGCCTTGAGCCTTGTGATTGAAGGGCTGCGCCCTATGATTTCGACGGTATCCAGAATCCAGGTGTTAGTGTATGAGCCCAGACATAGGTGCGAAACCTAAGCCGCCCGGAAAAACATCGTTCCTTGCGGTTGAAGGTCTCTTGGACTCTAGGGTCACCAGGACTCGGAAACCAGATTTTCTAGAAGGGATATGATCGCAGGAAGAGCTGCTATCCAGGATTACTTCGCTGTTCGGGTGCTGCGAGAAAGAGAGGGGTGCGGATGTGATGATGGAGCGACTGAGACAGATCTATGTTTCTGAATTGTTAGATTCCAGACGAGATGAATTAGAAGCAAGTCGGTGTACTGTGGGATGAGAATGTGGTCGGAGTGGATTGGCGGATTGTTCTGGTAAGTGTGACGCGCATGATAGAGCTTTTGAGCGTCAGTCCATTTTTTCGCTCGTCCGAAGAAATGGACGAAAGAAGGGACGCCGAAATCGAATCCCGCGTGATAGAGCTTCCGCCCGCGTGCCGGAAATTTCGGTGAGGAGTGATTTCTGCGCTCTCGAAGGTTGGGTGGAGTTTCACCGAAATTTGAACGCACGTGATTGAGCTGCCAACGCACACCGCCGTCGATTTCGGGGGCTCAGGGCTGAGGATGGGGTAAGTTGGCAAAAAGAAGTTTCAGAAAGCAAGAGGAATCGATTGGCAGATTGAGTGGAGAGGGAAGAAGGAGTGATGGAAGGATGGAGTCCTGGGTCGAGCGAAGATTTTGTCAATAGGAAGAACAGATTGTTCTGGGAATTGTGACGCAGCATGGTGAAGCGTGGGAGCGCCAGTCAATTCTCTTGCCTCTTCAAGAGAAGTAACCAAGAGAAGGAGACCGAAATCGAAACGCACGTGACAGAGCCCCCGGGCGCACCAGCCGAAATTTCGGTGCTTAAGGATCACGACAGCCTCAGAGATTTGTGGAGTTGCACCGAAATTTGAACGCACGCGAGAGCCGTCCACCCACACGGTCGTCGATTTCGGAGGCTCAGGGCTGACGATGGAGCAAGATGTTGAAAAGAAGTTTCAGAAAGCAAGAGGAATCGATTGGCGGTTTGAATGGTGGATGTCAGCTTGTTTGTCAAGCAGTCCAATGTATTGAGAGATGTTGTAGCGATGGTTCTCAACCCTTACGGGTTGTTACCTTTTTGCTTGTCCAAAAAGGTAACCGAAAAAGGACACGGAAATCGAAACCCACGGGATCAAGCTGCCCACGCACAGGCCGTAGATTTCGGCCGTGAGGAGTTTGCCATCGATGAAATATAAGCAATAGGCCGAAATCTGAACGCACGTGTTCAAGCCGCCTCCCCGCGCCGCCGTCGATTTCCGGACCGTGGGGCTAAGGAAGAGGCAAGATGGAAAACCACACTTCAGAGAGTAGTCGGAATCAATTGGCGGATTGTTCAAGTCAGTGTGACGCGACTTGATAGAGCGCTTGAGCGTCAGTCCATTTCTTCGCTCGTCCGAAGTCCCGCTCTAGGACACAGGCGACTGTGCGGGATCCCCAAAACGGAAAAGGGACGAAAGAAGGGACGCCGAAATCGAAACCCACGGGATAGAGCTTCCACCCCACGGGCCGGAAATTTCGGTGATGAGAGAATGGTGCACTCTCCATAGTTTGATTGAATTTCACCGAAATTTGAACGCACGCGATCAAACTGCCAACGCACACCGCTCGTCAGAGTCCGTTAGACTCTGCCGGAGTCTGACGACCATCGATTTCGGGGGCCAGGGACGACTTGTTCGCGGCGGAGAAGATGAAGAGTGAGGATCACAATGCAAAGCGATTTGTTGCAGAGTGCAAAGCAATATTGATTGCGTCTGCCTTAGTGGCGGGTTAGATTGTGCGATATTGCATAGGTGAAAAATGAACGAAAACCTGAAACACCTGAGCTTTCTCCTGATCGACGAAAAACTGGAAGGCCGATACGGCATGTTGGTAGCTGCCCAACAAGGACAGAGTGTCGATCTGACCTGCCGTGGGGAAATCGTTGTGAGGAATCCTGAGGACTCTGCGGAGGCTGTTGCAGGAGCGGTGAAGATCAAAAAGCGGGTTTATGCGTCATGAGATGGCGTTAGAACTGTCTATAGAGAGAAGCGGGTGCCACGATTTCTGCCTTCCAGCTGAGTATTGTGCTCAGGTTTCTGTAGCCTGGAGGATGAATTCTATCGTCGGGGGAGACACATTCGTATTGATGCGGACCACTTCTCTCTGATTGCCCTTCAACTTTTTCGTCTGAATTGTCAGAACGCCGCCATCAAGAACTGCCCGGATATTCCCATAGCTGTTGAGTAAAACCTCTCTCGATGTTTTCGAGATTGGAATGCGGGTTTCAAAGGGGATCGTGGTGCGTTTGAAATCCTTCGTCGAGTCCATGTTCAATCCGGGATGTGATTGAAAAGAAAAAGACCTAAACCGTCGGTCGGGATGTGGGCCGATGGGGCTTAGGTCTCTGGACTCGAAGGTCTCTGGACTCTGGATTTGATGCTTAGGTGGTGCGAATATAGGCAAGTCGAAGCATAGAAACAACTGGAGCTGTCTCAGCGGACGCCCTGATCAACAAGGCTCAGATTGGCCATGCCCGCATTGTTAACACCCGCATTCCGCGAGAGATGCCTAGTTGAGGCCAATCCTTTGCATGTAATTGCCCATGACATCACAAGTTGAGGTTTCATAGGAAAGAGATTTCGCGGCCTTCGTCACATATCGCATCATCTGATATGATAAGTTGTTGTGTCGACCGGGTATATACAGTTTCGGGGCGGAGGGGATTTGCATTTTTGACACAGATCACATTGAATGAATCTAGAAATCCTCACCTTGCTTGCGGAAACTTGTACAGCCAGAGCTACGTTATAAGATAAGGACCATGTGTTGTTGATGTTTTCTAAGTGAAATAGCGTATTGATTTTCATTTGTTCTAACTGTACCATACTGACGTGCGCCCCTCCCAGCAAAAGACCCTGAACGCGATTATTTATTTTGTAAGGCACACCAAGAACTGCCGAAAGACCAAGCTTTTCAAGCTTCTCTACTTCCTGGACTTTGTTCACTTCAAGAGGTACGGCACCAGTGTGACAGGCTATGATTACATAGCAATGCCAAAGGGTCCTGTCCCAATCGAGCTTTATGAACAGATCACTCACGACACTGCTCCAGACGAATTCAAGAAGGCGTTCACAGTAGTCGAAGAAAAGGATGATGAAGGCGAATCATTGGGATTCAGAATCCTGTTGGATAAGAAGGCAAAACCCGATCTAGATTGGTTCTCTCCGAACGAAAAGAAGATCCTAGAGGAGATCGCATTTATCTTTCGCGATGCCACAGCCAAAGAGATGTCCGAGATAACTCATTTGAAGAACGCGCCTTGGGATCTTACGATGAAGAAGAAAGGTCCCAACGAGCTGATCGATTATTTTCTTGCACTAGACGATGAAACTACGCTGGCGAAGGAGGAGATAGAGGAAAGATTCCAGTTACAAAAAGAGCTGCAAAAGGATGGCAGAATTTGAGAGGGGCCAGACATTCCTTGACTTAGCAGCCGAAAGCCATCGAGGCACAAAAGGCAAGTTCTTCATTGCCCTTTCAAGCGCAGACTATGATGATGACATCATAGTCTGTTTTGTTTTTAATACCGAACATCGGATGGACAAGTATCATGTGGGTTGCAACAAGGATGTTCAGAAGTTCATAGTCGCACCAAAGGCCTTTTCTTTCATCGACAAATACTCTTCAATCATGCTTCATCAGGCATGCTGTTACAAGCTTATTGAGATGTACAGCGACAAGATAAGACTCCTCGAAAAAGCAGACGACCAGCTGTGCAGGCAAATTAAGAACTGCATTGACTGGAACTTTGTCCCTGCGAAATTCGTACCTCTCATCAAAGATAGCTTCAAAGACAAGTGAAGACAAATGTATTCGTCCGCAGGCTGATGTTGGGGGGGAACAGAAGCATCAAAGGACTTATATCATTGCGTGGACTGTTCGAGCTGGCCTTGGAATTGGAAATCGGATCAGAGTTCGTACCAGTCAAGCTCAGTATCTCCTGAAGTGCCTCTTCAGGCCCACACCTGTGAGAGTGACAAGAAGAATGAGCACAACGGAGTTGAGGAACGACCAAAGCAAACCGTCGGCTCCCATTGGTGCTATTTGTAGACCTCCGGAAGGAAGATAGCCAATTGGGATCAGGCGGTAGAGGGCGAACACCAAAGACGTGCCGTAGTCCTTGACGAGAGTGCTCAGAAACCCAGCGTCGAAAAAATTGGCGATACCCTTAGAGGAAAGAGAAACATCATAGTTCACAACAAACGAACCGTCGATTGTCAATCCGCTCAGTAAGTGAACGACGGCAAATGCAGGCGTTAGAAGACAGAACCAAACAAAGCTCCAGAGAGGCTTCTCACCGTATCCTGCGGCAATTCTGTAAAGGGAGTATAGAAGATATCGGCCTCTGTCGTTGAGATTCTTGCTCAGTTTTGACTGTGACAGTTCTTCTACTAGCGCCAGCCTCTTCATCTCAAACTCGTTGAAATAGAGCCATCCAGCACGTTGGTAGTCCTTGGCTTTGTCCAGAGTAGTTTTGAATCGCCGGTAGAGAACAGCCACCTCGTTGTAATCAAAATAGTCTCCGATGTCGTATTCACTTCTCCAATTCACTTGCCCCGATTCGTAAGCCTTGAAGGAACACCGCTTGAGCAGCTCATCACCGATGATGTTTTTGCGCTTGAAACGCATTCCGAGGAGGCGTTCCTCGAATTCTCCCCACAAGCCGGAAACGAAATGTGCCTCATCAAAGGAACTCTTGTAGAACGAGATGAAGTCGAGCTGGTTGTCTGTGAAGTATACATCCTTGAGCTGGCAGTATCTGAAAAGAAATGCTGGAATGCGGGGTTTCGCTAACGGCTCGTTCTCATCACGCCGCGGAAGCATTTCGAAAAAAGTAGCGAATGGTTTAAACTCTATCCCAGAGAATAGAACACGTGGCAATGAGCCAACTTCTACCGACAGCAAGGGCTCCTTGAAGTAGAAATTCGTGTCTGTTGGAATTTGTAAATCCAGGAATAAGACTTCATTTCGAACTTCTGTTCGGTAGAATTGTGTCTCGCCTTCGAAACGAGCATCTACGAACAGAGTGCGTGAAGAACGGAAATGGGTGTGACTGAAGTAGACCTCACCAAAAAGGGTCTTTGAAAACGAGGTCTCCTGATTGTCGAAAGTCGTGTTGTAGAAGGAGACTAGTGCGCGAGAGAAATTGACGCCGGTGAATCCCGCATACAATCCTTTGAAAACCGTCTCGGTGAATGCCACCTTGTCTGCATCGAAGAAGGCATCATCGAATCTTGCTTGGGTGCCAAGGAACAGCGCCTCTTGGAATGAGACAGTTCCACCAGAGAATTTCGCTTTGCTGAAGTTCGCGTCCCCTTTGAACGTGGTGTTCCGGAAATCAGCGCAACTATGTTCGGGTTGAGAAAACGGTAGCTCTTTAGTTGGCCAATCCTTGAGCTGACCGCTCCCTTCGAAAACAGCTCCCTGGAAGTTAGCCGGGCCCTCAAAGACTCGTCCATGAAAATCCGCAAAACATGAGAAAACATAGCCTTCGAAGTTGTAGTCGCGGTTCTCGAACTGCTCGTTAATCAGCCTGCTGAAATCCTCAGGAGAAATTCCTTTCTCGCGGACTTGTGCGTGGTAAATGCAGAATCTGGCTATGCCGAACATGCTGCTCGGTCGCTCACAGGATGGATAGGCACACTTTGACATTGGAGCGTTTCTAAAACAAGTGAATAGAAGGTCAGGCCGTGATTGGTGAGCCTCTTGGCTGTGCCGGCATTCGCGAATCTGACTTAGGCAAATTACCGAACTGTGCGTCAATTTTCAACTGCGGTGCTCGTCGGCGATCTCAATGACGATCTACGTTGCCATTCCCTCCGACACACATTTGCTACCTGGCGTGTTCAGGGAGGAGTCAACATCTACGAAATGCAGAAGCTTGTCGGCCATTCAGACGTAGGACGACGGAAAGCTACAGACATCTTATAGTAAACGAGCTTCAAGATGCGCTAAACAAGATTTCGGCTCTCACGTACTGAACGAATGCTGTATGGGAGGCGACTACGACTTTAGTAGTGTGAGATAGGAAATAGGAAGCGTGTCGATGAGGCAAGGCTTCGGTGGCTATCGCTCTGTCCAGCTGAGCGTCCTGTAATCGATGGGTTGACTTTAGGCCGAAAACTCGTTACTTAGAGCCGCGGCATTGATTTGCGTCGAATTCCTCTCCCTTCATGACAAGGTATGACCCACCTCTATCAGGCCCTTGCAGCTGGAGTCAATGAGTGGCGAAAGTCGGGCTACACTGGCCACGAATTCTCCACCATTGCTGAAATCCTCGAATGGTCAAGGAATCCTGACGGAAGCGGCTTCACGCTTCGGCCACCCCAAGTTAGGGCTCTCGAAACGTACTGGTATCTTCGCCTTGTACAGGGGACCCCCCACATCTTCGAACTGTATAAAGCCCTTTTCGCAAACAAGTCTGAACTGCTGAAATCCCTAGGAATTCCGACGGAGGCTTTTGAGCGCGTCGACTACGATGAATCGAAACTTTGGGAAAGTATCAGGGACGACGACAGCTTTGTTCGGGATTTTCGTTTGCAGGCACTGAGGGAAACACTAACTCTTGAGTACCCAAGCTACATTTTAGCTCTCGCGATGGGAGCTGGCAAGACTGCTCTCATCGGCGCCATCGTCGCCACAGAATTCGCGATGGGATTAGAGTATCAGGACGGTCCGTTTGTGCACAACGCGTTGGTATTCGCTCCAGGTTTGACAATCATCGAATCACTCCGAGAGCTTGCCGAGATCCCCTATCAAAGGATCTTGCCTGAGCGCCTCTTCAAGCAATTCGCCGCATCTGTGAGGCTCACATTCACCCGAGACGGCGATCCGGATATTCCAATTATTTCAGACAGCTTATTTAATATCGTCGTTACGAACACTGAGAAGATAAGAATTCAGAAGGAGAACATTCGTAAATCGGACATAGGAACTCTTTTTGCACCGACGGAAAAGCAGGAGGAAGCACGAGCGGAAGTTGCTAACCGGCGATTGACGAAGCTGGCCTCGCTTCGGCACCTTGCGGTGTTCTCAGACGAGGCCCACCACACTTACGGCCAGGCGCTTGACACAGAGCTCAAGAAAGTTCGCAAAACGGTGGACTACCTTCACCACAATAGCCCGAATTTGATATGCGTCGTCAACACGACCGGCACACCCTATTTCCATCGTCAACTATTACGGGATGTCGTTGCGTGGTATGGTTTGTCAGAGGGCATAAGAGACGGCATCCTGAAAGATGTCTCTGATAATATCATGGCGTACGACTTTTCCGATGACAATGTCGCCGCATACATCAGTCGGGTAGTCGAAGACTTCTTTGGTGAGTACGGAAGCACAGCTTTGCCCGATGGAACGTTGTCCAAGCTTGCCATGTACTTTCCACAAACGGACGATGTCGAACGCCTACGACCTGTTGTCGAAGCGAAACTTATGGAGTTGGGGCTCTCCCCAACAGTCATACTCGAGCACCACACGAAGCACGAAAGCAAAGCAGACTTCGATCGCTTCCGGCTCAAGGAATCGACACATCGAGTAGCCCTTCTCGTTGACCGCGGTGTGGAAGGATGGAATGTCCCTGCACTCTTCGCTTGTTGTCTCGCGCGACAACTGAAGACAAGCAACAATTTCGTCCTGCAAGCTGCCTGTCGATGCCTTCGGCAGATTCCTGGGAATACAAAGAAAGCGCGTATCTATCTGTCGAGGGACAATCAATCGATCCTGGATAGGCAGTTACAGGAGACATATGGGGAGACTCTCGACGATTTGAATCGCTCAACTCGCAACAGCAAGAGCGCGATCATTCGTCTCCGGAAGCTCAATATCCCCCAGCTTTATGTCCGACAGATCATTCGCACTGTGGTTAGAAAGGAGGAAAGCTCCACTCAGCCTCGCCTGAGGAAACCCGCGGTGCGTGAAGTTGAAAAGTTGAAGGAAGCAAGGCTAACTGTAGCGGAACAGCAGTCAACCTACAATGTGCTGCAACAGGTTGGCGAGACGGTTGAGATCGTATCGGCGCGCAAAACGATGGATACTTATGCTGCAGCGATCGAGCTTGCCTCGACATATCGGCTCGACCTCTGGGCGATCTATGATGAACTTAAGCGCGAATACCCGGATTCAGAGGTTCCTCGCTCACATTGCGAGGATCTCAAAAGACAACTCGAAGAGCAATTGGGCCGGTACGTGGTCCAGGAAGAGACCGTTGAAAAGGGACTTGCACTGGTGAAGCTGGAGGGTTTTGAGAAGGAAACGGACATCGATGGGGCTGAAATCTACACGGCAGAGATCACATACCCGGTCGATCGGGAGAACCTGCTCGCTCATTGGGAGGATTGGAAGACCAAATCCGGCGAATTCGGATTTCATTACACGCCCTACAACTTTGACTCGAAGCCCGAGCAGCACTTCTTCGAACAGATACTGAACCAGATCAACACGAATGCGAATGACGTGGAGGACATCTACTTCACCGGAGCGTTGACCGATCCCAAGAAAACGGATTTCTACGTGGAATACAAAGGGGACGACGACAAATGGCATCGATATACGCCTGACTTTGTGATCAAACGAAAAGACGGACAGACATTGATAGTGGAGATAAAAGACGCCCGATTCGAGAACGTAACTAGAGAGGATGCAGAAAGGGCAGAACGAGGAGAGGCCTTGCTGAGTGTTGAAGGGCGGAAGGCTATCGCCCTCAAGAAGTGGGAAGTCCTAGACCCAGATAGACTGAAATACCAAGTTATCTATACGAAAGATGAAATGATCGCTCACGATCAGGTCAAGATGGCATCTGAGTTTGTCACCGGTAGCGATAAATCAGGCACCATGCGCAGATAGTGATCGGCGATTCTACTGCCGAGAGAAACTCTAAAAATGAAGAAAGTAAGACGACATCAAAAGAAACGATCCGGAGCGACGAAGCAACGGAAGCCTCAGAGTGTCGGCCAACCAAAGGCACATGCGGAACCGACTGTTCCAAAGCCTGTAGAAGTGTCTGCTGCCAAGGGCCGCCCCATGCTCGTCTGGGTAGGCAAGAAGCCTCTAAGGCGCGTCACGGCCTTCCCTGCCCAGCACATCGAAAGCTTCAATCCAAAACCGCCAACTCAGATTCTACAATCATCGATTTGGCATGATTGGCCCAAGACCTACCCCGCAGCTGGTCTTCTCTTCCACGGCGACAACAAAGAAGTTCTCGCGCACCTACTTGCGAACGGATTTCGAGGAAAGGTGAAGCTGATCTACATCGACCCACCGTTTGACAGCGGAGCGGACTATGTGAGGAGAGTGCAACTTAGAAGCTCAGAGAAACCAGAGAAACTGGACGCAGAATCTTACACTCTTGGTGAGCAAATTCAGTACACAGATATATGGGCAAATGATTCATATCTGCAGTTCATGTATGAACGATTGTTGCTGCTTCGCGAGCTATTGGGCGAACAGGGCTCGCTGTTCCTACACTCAGATGACGCGAAAAACTATCACCTTAGGATGTTGTTGGAAGAAGTATTTCCGAACGCGTTCAGAAATGAAATAATCTGGAAACGATCGACATCGACAGGGCTTGCGCAGAAGCGATGCGGCACACTTCATGACACGATCTATTGGTATTCAAAGTCTGAGCAGTACACCTTCAACATGCAATACCATGCATACGAAGAGGAATATCTACAACGGGCCGTCAAGGACGAGAGTGGCAGGCTGTACATTCCCATTCCGACCGGTAACCCAGGTCCACGGCCCAATCTGTATTATGAGTACAAAGGATATTGGCCTCACCCTAATGGCTACAAGTGGACGCGGGCAAAAATGGAGGAGTATGACAATCAGGGACTCTTGATATTTCCCCATGAAAAGTCTGGTCGTATCCAGTTCAAACAGTATATCGATGAGATGCAAGGAGTGAAACTTCAAGATCTTTGGACTGATCTCTATTCGGTTAATCCGGTCGCGCATGAGAGAACGCCTTACCCAACTCAGAAGCCTGAATCACTGTTGGGGCGAATAATAAAGATGGCGTCTGATCCCAACGACGTTGTCCTTGACTGCTTTATCGGATCGGGTACAACGGCAGCCGTTGCGCAAGAGCTCGGCCGCCGCTGGATCGGCTGCGACATCAACAAAGGCGCAATCCAGACGACGAGCAAACGATTGCAGACGATCATCTATGAGCAGATTGAAGAGCTGAAGCGGAAGGAGAGCCAGGTGGAGCTCGGTTTTGCCGACGCAGACACTTCGACTTCGTCCCGTCAAAAAGCGGACGGGACTCCGCTCAGTGTAACTCCTCCCGCGCAGCTCTCGTTTGAAGTCTACCGCGTAAACGACTACGACCTGCAGATCCAGCACAACGAGGCGGTCAATCTTGCATGTGAGCACATCGGCATCACTCGCACTCGCGGCGATGCGTTCTTCGACGGCGCACTCGGGAAGCGGCTCGTAAAGATTGTTCCCTTCAACCATCCCCTCTCCCCGCCTGATCTCGAAGAGGTTAAGAAAGAGCTCTCAGCACGGCCTGGCGAAGACAGGGACGTGGTCGTTGTCTGTCTCGGCAAAGAGCTTGCCGCCGACGCCTGGGCTGAGGAATGGAACCGCCTACGCAAGAAGGGAGACGTACCAAACAAGCTTGAAATCATTGAGCTCCGCACCGACCCCAAATATGGGAAGTTTATCAAGCATGAGCCTGCAAGGGCACGGGTGAAGGTTTCGAGAAAAAATGCTACTATCCACGTTGTGATCGAGGACTTCATCTCCCCCACCATCATCGAGCGTCTCAGTCAGCAGACTGGCGTCGTCCATCCCCGCATTGCCGACTGGCAAAGTATGGTCGACTGCGTGATGATTGACTCGAACTACGATGGCGACGCGTTCAACGTTTGTTTATCCGATGTTCCAGAAAAGAAGACTGACCTTGTTCGAGGAGAGTACGAGCTTCCCGCGCCGAAAGGTAAGACGAAAGTCGCAGTGAAGATCATCGATATGCTGGGGGAGGAGGTGGTGGAGGTGAGGGAGGCGGGACGCGAAGGATGGTAAGAAAGCAAAGGCGTGGGTTGGCGTAAGCATAAGATTTGGACCTGACAATATTCAGAAAGAAAGGGTGCCGCAGATTTGGCCTCCTGAGCGCGCGTTGCCAAAGCTCAAGGGGTCCAAGCATGAGGCATCGCATGTCTCTCGATCTTGGATCGCGAAGGGGCGGTGCTGTATAGGAACAAATTGCTGATGTGAGCGCTTGTTTTCCGGGTGAGTGCCGACCATCATGAATTCACACGATGTTGTAAGACTTTTTCCTAGATTGCATCCATATTTGGATTATGACGTTCAGCGGGGAATTCACTTCTCTGAGCCCAGCGCATCAATGGGTTTCAAAACAGATTACCTCCCACGGCTGAGGTACTATTCATATTCTGCTGAAATATCGCACATAGTTGCACACAACATGCAATGGGCGCGCGGTGACACTGGACATCCGCTTTTTCAATTTGTATATGTTATGCTCCCGAACTCCTGTAACCAAGCATGCATTGGATGCTACACTGGGCAAGACAAGAGAACAACGACTTCGAGGCCGAGGGCAAAGTATTTTTCTGAGAGTGAGTTGTCGCATATCTTGACCTTTGCAAAGGAACATGGAGCGAAAGCAGTCGTATATGGCGGCATGGGTGAACTCTTTACTTGGGGAAAGGCAATTGATTACATCCGTTTCATTGATAGCTTTGATCTAAGATCGGTGGTTTTCACAAATGGGGTATTGCTGTCGAAAGAAGACATCTCATTGTTGAACTCCCTAGGGGGAGTACTTATTTTTTCTCTGAGGGATACAGCTGAAAGTTATCACAACAAAGCAGTTGGCAGAAACACTTTTGCTCTGACTCTTGCGTCGATAGATTATGCAGTTTGTGAGAACATGCACAAGGATGGTCGCCTTGCGATTGAGATCCCGGTGACCAAGGAAAACGAGAGACGAGTTCTCGATGACTTACTTCCGACCTTAAGAATGATTGGGATTGTACCGATGATCGAAGAGTTTGTTCAGATCTCAACCTCACGTCTGGAAAGAAGAATCTCGCACAACTTTGGCAACTCTAGAGCCTTTTTCGAGGAAGCCCTCAGAAAGGACAAGAAATTCGGAATTGACTATTGCCTTGAAGTTGGGACAAGAACTGTCGGTGAGCCGAAGTGCCGCAGGCCATTATTCTCTTTTGGTGTCTTTCCCAACAGAAATGTAGTCGACTGTCCAAGTCACTCCGTTGTCTATGGCAACCTGTATCGCAACAGCATCGGGGAGATCATATATTCTGAGAAATTTAGGCGCACAATAGCTTCTTTTGACCTTTGTCCGTGCTCGGTATTCTATACAAGACATGATCAAGACATACCGACACTCTTGCCGACTTATCTTAGCGGCTTTGCATAAGAAAAGATGCCTGGATCTTCCCGCTGAAAGCGACACGAGACGTTGTCTAATGAGACCTTGAACGAAGTCTCCCCCAATACATGCAGAGTTCAAATCGAAAAGAGCGAAAGGAACGTTATGATAGATGATGACCTCAACTCAACAAATGAAGAGGAAGTCCGCGTAAGACCTATTCCAAAATCACTACGCCATAAGATAAGCAGATTTGGACTTCCGTGTGTTGATCCAGTACTGATAATTCTGTTTGTGCCCCCAAGGAATGATCAAAGTACAGGTGATGGAGAAAAAAATAGCTCTCGTTAATTTCTGTTTTCCTCCTTTGGATCCAATGCAGCTCGGTGTTCCGCAGGCATCTCTTGCTCTTGCTACGTTCCTGCGATTGAACACAGAAATAGAACCGAAGATCTATGACATAGCGCGCCATCTCAGTTTGGAGCAAATGAATGTCGAAGCACTTTCGAATCAACTCTCGAGTATTCCCGAGAGAATCATAGGTGTTTCCGTTTGGGATTCTGTTCTTCCCAAGGTGGTCCTTGCGACAAAGTACCTGAAGGAATTGGATCGGGAGAGAATAATCATGATAGGGGGCCCTTCGGCCTCAAGCGTTGGCGAAAGAATCATAGAAAACTTCCCTTGGATCGACTTCGTTGTGAAAGGCGAAGGTGAACGATCGCTCACAAACGTATTGGATTGGATCTCATCGAGTAATGCCGATCCTAACAAGCTGTCCTCCAATGTAATTGGGAAATGGAAGAGCGAGAATATCAAGGGAAGAGTAGTCACACCACGATTGAAGAATGAAGACATACCCTCGTTGGATTATTCAGGCGTTGACTACGTTGGGTATCGAAAATTCGAACTATCCACTTCGCGGGGATGTCCATATAGCTGCGATTTTTGCTCAGCCAACAACGTTTGGGAAGGGACAATCAGATTTAAAGAGGCAAAAAACATACGACGAGAAATCGATTTCATTTCGGGGATTGCCCGTCAGAACGTCTTGCACATTTTGGATGATAACTTCGGGGTAAACCGGAGACATTTTGACAGGGTATGTGCAATGCTGCACAATGAGTTCCCTGACATGAAATGGACTTCATATTTCCGGATAGACGATCTAACCCCCGAAGCAACAGAAAGGCTCACATCATCTGGCTGTATTGGAGTATTCATAGGTCTCGAAACAGGTAGTAACGAAAAACGAAATTCCTGGGGTAAGTTGGTTCCGAAAAACGTTATTCTTTCGCGACTAAAGCAAGCCGCCGATTACTTACACGTCACTGCAAGCTTCATCTGGGGACATCCAGATGAATCCGAAACAGAACTCTGTGAAACGCTCGAACTTATAGGCGAGCTGTTACCAGCTAACAACATTTTTGTGAATCTCTATCAACTAGCACCACTTTCGGGTACGAAAGTACAAGAACAGTTACGCCAGAAAATGGTCTTCGATCCCTCATCAGTTTCGGGACTGATCTATCCAGAGTTTTATCCCAGGCTCTCTGAGGAAGAACAAGAACTGATCAAATCCTCACCCGAGATGTTCTCCGCTTTTTACAGGCACGATGCCGCTATCTTTCCGAAAAAACAATCCATCGTCAATGACTTTCTTGACTATGACACCGATCATGTCCAAGGAGGTAACGACCATGAATCTCAATAAGATGACATCTGCGGTTCTCTTCGTAATCACAGTCCTTTTAGGTGTTTCATGTACAGGCCTTAACACTAAAACGAACATTCTCGTGGCTGTACCATTTACAGGTGATGCGGCCTCATATGGAAATGTCCAAAAGCAGGGCATCGAGATAGCCATGTCAGAATTGAATGGCGATCCGGTCGCAAAAAAGATGAACATTATTTATGCAGATACAAAAATGTCACCTCGCGAGATAACGAATGTACTACAACAGGAAATGGCAAAGAACCCTGTTTCAGTGGTCATGCCGATTACGACTGCCGAGACAATGGCGATAGCACCTATCTGCAATGAGAACAAAATAGTTCTCTTGTCTCCGCTGGCATCCGGTGACCAAATTACTTCCGCTGGAGAGTACGTCTATCGTGTAAGCCCTACAGATTCATACCAGGGTAGAGAACTTGCGAGAGTTGTATATGAAGATAAGAACCGGACGGCGTCTGTTCTTTTCGTGAATGATTCGTGGGGGAAAGGGCTGTCGGATGTGTTTGTCCAGTCTTTTACGTCTATGGGTGGAAATGTGCGGTCAGTCGAAACGTGCATTTCAAATCAGACGGATCTTCGGACGCAACTCGCGAAGATAAAACAATCCAAATCCGATGCATTGGTTCTCATCGTACATCCCGGAGAAGCAATTCCAGCGCTAACGCAGAAAAAGGAACTAGGAATACGATCCAAAATCTACGGAGGAGACACCTTCAGTCATAAAACCATATACACTGAAGCGTTGGATGTGGCTCAGGGTGTAGTCTTCACATTGCCAGCAACTCCTAATAATGATACGTTCAGAAAACTCAGTGCGGAATATAAAACAAGGTTTGGCACCGATGCAGATATCAACGCTGCCGCCGCGAGAGATGCGATCATGCTGATCGCAGAGGCGGTTCGTTCCGGCGCGACAGACGGGAAATCCATTAAAGACCGCTTTGATAAGCTCAGCGAAGGGATAATTGGGGCAACAGGCTTAATCAAGTGGGACAAGAATGGTGATGTAATATCAAAGCATTATGCGTCTTACAAGATCAAGGGTGATACTTATGAGCCCTATGAACCTACTGGGAAATAGCAACTGGTCGATACACCTTCACGTATTCACTTGGGGGCATCTATGTCATTGAAAAGGTGGTATGGAAGTCTCGACGAGGAGTTTAGGAATAAGCTTGTGACCAGCGTTTTGGTCGGAGGGCTCATTTCTATACTGTTCTTGATCGTCTTTGGAATAAAGGACTGGGACATGAATCAAACTTGGACCAACAATCTCAAGTCATTAGCACTCAATCTTGTTCTTTCGACGATTATATTCTTGTTGGTCACGCTTGCGGTCGATTATATATCTCTTCTCAATACCTTTCCAAGACTGCTTGACAGGAAATTCGACAAGCGACTCTCGATGTTCATGGAATACTTCGCGCTTGGTACAGAAAACCGAAGGTTTGAGGAAGCGATAGATCTTGTGCGCAGCACGAATGGAAGAATTCAGTGGATAATTGCTAAGTTCGTTTCTAAGAAACTCTCGAAGGAGTTTGACACGAGCGCATATATCGAGATAAAGGATGTCAATATAGTCGAGTATTCTCAATTCATTTCTCAGATCGTCTCAGAAAGTGAGTATTCGATGAAGTGGACATGTCCATATTCGCCCGCTGAGTGGTTTAAGAAGCTCGAGCCGGACGAATATAACGATTGGAAGAAACAGAAGAGAGAATTGGAGATTGATGTTTATCCTCAGCACCTGAAAGCCTTTGTTCAAAGCTGTGTTCCAAAGCAACGGCTCGTAAACTTAACTTCTGAACAATACAAAGCCTTGTTGAATGAGGAAAACCGATGGGATTTCGAACAATTCGTAAAGTTTGCTGATGCGAGCCACAGACTAGAGATGAGGTTTGTCAATACAAACAGCCTTACTGAGACTTTGATGTGCAAGAACAGTGATTATGCTGTTTTTGACGACGGTGTCGTCATAGAATGGGATAAGAATCCAACGAACGAAAATGTGGGTACCCTTCGTCTTTTCAGCCGAGGTCGTGACAAGTTTCTAGATCCCTTTTCATATTGGAATGACAGTCGGGTTTGCCATTCGATAGAAGATGTAAGAAAGAAGCTGCACGGTGGAACGAAGGGGGAAAAAGGTTCTCAGACTGAGGGATAATCTGCACTCCACCAGGTCACCTGCGTTCCAGGCAAAAGTGACACTTCGGACAAACGCGACACCACACGGTCTCCGGCGGTGTCATAGCCAATCTCGCTCATACCGTCGAGGTACCGTTTTGCGACGTCTCTCAGTCGCGGTATCGCGTTCAGGAAGTTTCGAGCGTGCACGAGGGGATTTCTGTCTATCTTGTAGAGGCTTCTATCTTTCAGCGAATGCCTCGCCAATCAAATCTTGTGTATTCTTAGTATTGATTTAATTGTCGGAATCCCGTTGACTCAAAAGTTGGGCAGTAGCCTTAATCTACTTGATCACGGAGATACTTTCGAGAACATCTGCATGCTTTTCTGCGGTGAAAGAAAGATCATCACTCTGCACTTCAACAAGCCATAACCCTAAATGCTGCAGCAACTACTTTTCAACGGCATAATTGCCGGAAGCATTTACTCCTTGGTCGCCCTGAGCTTTTCTCTCATTTACCAAACCACCCGCTTCTTCCACTTCGCCCACGGCGCCGTTTACACATTTGGCGCCTACTTCGCTTATCTTTTCTACATCCAACTTGGCTTTGATCGCGTAAGTGCTTTCGCCTTGGCTTGCCTCGCCACAATGTTGCTTGGTGCGAGTCTCGAGCTTGCGATCTACAAGCCAATGCGCAAGAGAAAAGCCACGGATCTGACACTGCTTATCGCCTCGCTTGGCCTGTATGTTGTGCTACAGAATGTCATCTCGATAATCTGGGGAGATGACACGAAGACGATGCGCACCGGTGAGGTGGTGGAAGGGCACTCGTTTTTGGGCGCAAGAATCACCGACATCCAAATCGCAATTATTGTGACTAGCCTGGTGTTGATTACGCTGATTTCGCTGATGATGACGCAGATGCGTTTTGGGAAGGCTCTGAGAGCGTTGGCGAATGATCCTGAGCTCGCGAAGTTGAGCGGGATCAATTCAGATCGTTACATTTTGTACGCCTTTGCCATTGGCTCGTTCCTTGCCGCGGTTGCTGCGATTATGATCTCGTTTGACACGGACATGACTCCGACGATGGGCTTCAACGCACTCATTATGGGGGTCATTGCGGTCATCGTCGGCGGGATCAACAGTCTCGCAGGCGCGGCACTTGGTGGGTTGTTCATCGGACTTGCGCAGAACCTTGGGGTCTATTGGCTCCCCTCGAAGTGGCAGGATACGATAGCGTTTGTGATATTGATCTTGTTTCTCCTGTTGAGGCCGTATGGGATACTAGGGAAAAAGCCACAGAAGATACAAGTCTGATTACACAGGGTGATTTCACTGATTACGCGGATTTTACGCAGATGGATGCTAATGAACTCTATCCGCATAGAGACCTGACTGAAAAGATCATCGGTGCGGCGTTTGATGTGCATAATGAACTTGGAAGCGCGTTTGTGGAAGGCTCAGCTATGAACAGTCTTCGACTCCGTCCCGACAAGAAACGTCGGGACTGCGCTCAGACTGACTAGATTCTTATGGAGTACCTAGTTCACATATTGATCCTCATTTGCATCTACTGCATCGTGGGGATGTCTCTGAACCTCATCGCGGGGTACACAGGCCTCATTTCCATTGCCCACGCGGCATTTTACGGCATCGGCGCATACACCGCCGCGCTGCTTTCACTGCGGTTCGGTGTCAATTTCGTGCTTGCTGTCCCCGCCGCAATCATCGTAGCAGCGATCTTCGGATTCCTCATAGGGTTTCCCTCGCTGCGTACCCGCGATGATTTCTTTGTCATTGCCACATTTGGCTTCCAGGTTATCATCTTCAGTGTGATGAACAACTGGGTGGAGCTGACCAACGGTCCACTCGGTTTGCCGGGAATCCCGCAGCCTGAGGTGTTTGGATACAAGTTTACCTCTCATTTGGATTTTCTTCTCCTGTCTCTCCTGTTTGCAGCACTGACTTATCTCGTCAGCAGGAGGCTCGTGAATTCCCCCTTTGGAAACGTGTTGCGCTCGATTCGCGAAGACGATCTCTTTGCACAATCGCTCGGGAAGAACGTCAGCTACTACAAAGTTCTGGTGTTTTCTGTGGGAGCCGGATTGGTCGCAATCGGTGGCGCTCTCTATGCCTACTACATCACGTTCATAGATCCGACGAGTTTCACAGTTCCAGAGTCCATCTTCATGCTTTCCATCGTGATCGTCGGCGGAGCAGGGAGACTTGGCGGCTCTATCGTTGGCGCGGTGCTGCTCGTGAGCATACCGGAGCTTCTTCGATTCATTGGCATGCCGAGCTCCATCGCTGCAAATATGCGGCAGATTCTCTATGGCGGGTTGCTGGTGGCGTTTATGATGTTTCGGCCGAAGGGAATCTGGGGGGAGTTTGGGTTTGAGAGGTGATTACACAGATTACGCAGATTTGACGCAGAAGACGCGGATCGAGCGCAGATAGCATGCAGGTACGATCTGTGTAAAACCTGTGCAATCTGCGAAATCCATCTTCGCTATCCATGCTAGACATCAGAAACCTACATAAAAATTTCGACGGCGTGCAGGCAGTGCAGGATTTCTCCCTGTTCCTCCAGCCAGGAAAGATCACGAGCCTCATCGGCCCAAACGGCGCGGGGAAAAGCACGGTCTTTAATGTGATCACCGGATTCCTCGCCGCGAACTCAGGCACCATCCGGTACAACGCGTTTCCGCTTCTTGGGCTTTCACCCTGGAAGGTCGCGAAGCTAGGGATCTCACGCACGTTTCAGAACCTGCGGCTCTTCAAGAAGCTCAGCGTACTCGACAATGTCTTGCTGGGAAGACAACATCGAGCGCGGCGAAGGTTTGCTCAATGCGCTCTTTGCATTTTCTCAGAAGTCTCCGGAGCACAAATCGCATGTTGAGAAGGCGATGGCGGGGCTCGACTTTGTTGGGCTTTCGGATGAGGCGGATCAGCTTGCTGAGAATCTGTCATACGGCCAGCAAAAGCTCCTCACGATTGCATGCTGTCTGGCCGCAGAACCGGATATCCTCTTGCTGGATGAGCCGGTCTCCGGTGTGCAACCAGCAATGGCCGAGAAGATCGAATCGATCTTGAAACACTTGGTCATTGAGCAAGGCAGAACGGTCTGGCTCATTGAGCACGACATCGATTTTGTGTTGAGAATCTCAGATGTTGTCGTCGTCATGGACGACGGCAAGAAAATCGCCGAGGATGTTCCTCCCGCGATAAAAAACAAGCCGGAAATTCTTGAGGCATATCTTTCATGACTGTGCTGAAGGCAGACATACCTGAAGCCGGATACGGTAACAGGATTGTTCTAAAGAACATCTCGGTCTCAGTTGAGGAGGGTGAGGTTGTGGGGTTCATCGGTCCGAACGGTGCCGGAAAGTCAACGCTGCTTAAGGCGCTGATGGGAATCGTGTCCGTACGTGGCGGGTCAGTCAACTTCAATGGAAGCTCGGTAGGTAGGCGAAACCCTGACGAGATCGTCCGCCTTGGGATGTCAATGATACCCCAGGGAAATCGCGTCTTCACGGAGCTAACGGTGTTTGAGAACTTGCAGATGGGCGGCTATCTGCTCAAAGACAGGAGTGAATTGGCTCGTCGAATCGAGTCTATGGCTCAATTGTTTCCTGATCTTAAAGATCGGTTGAGTCTTGATGCTGGAAAACTAAGTGGGGGTGAGAAACAACAGCTTGCGCTTGCTCGAGCCTTGATGCTTCAGCCGAAGATCCTTCTCCTCGATGAGCCCTCCTTGGGACTCTCACCGAAACTTGTCACCAAAGCCTTTGCAACTATCAAGGAAATAAATCAGAAGTTCAAGACCACGATCTTGATCGTAGAGCAGAAGGTGCGCGAGGTCCTACGCATTGCCGATCGAGTGTATGCCCTCAGGATGGGTGAAGTTGTTTTTGAAGGCACTCCAGCACAACTTCAGGCGGGTGATACGTTGAAGCGGATCTTCTTAGTCTAGTAACCTCGCTTCCTTCCTTTCTCTCGCGTGTACACGGCTTGACCTTCGCAACAACCAGGCGGGGTTCTCCAATTTCCTCAGGAAGTTCTCGGACACTCTCCACACCTCACTGTCCTTCAACGCGCCTCGTCTTCACTTTTTCGCTAGACCTCAGAATCACAAAGAACTGCGTCCTCGCACGTCGACGAGCGGAACGCTTCGCGATCGATTCTCGAGAATGCAGAGCACACCCTAAACCTTTCGAACTCCGAATTGAAATGCCATTCATTCGATCGAGGATGGCCTCGGATTCTTCCCGAACTCGTGCGAAGGTATCAATCGTCCTGCCTTAGGATCCTAGCGTTTTGCGTAGCTCCCTTGAGTCTACAGCTATCAGCGCTGCGGCACTTGAGTTCCCCTGCCACTTCTTTCTCCAGGGTATCGTCGAAGTCGGAACGCATTATTATTTACGCCGCCATTAATGAACATAGTTGTTCTATGTGGGGCTTCTGTGTCGCCCTGGTATATCTAGATATCCTTTTGCATCTTTGCACTCAGAACCCGCGCAGGAGGACCATCCATGACATTATTCACGAAGCCACTCAACGAAATTACGTATGACGACGTTGTAGCGTTCTGCGGGGAAGGTTATGAGGAGAGTGTTAACCTTGACTACAAGAAAGATTTTCCTAAGGATCTGGAGAAATCCATCTCTGCTTTCGCGAACACTTCCGGCGGAGTGATCGTCATCGGCGTGGAAGAGGAGAACAACAGGCCGAAGGCTCCTTTCGAGGGAATAGACTACGTTGAGAAGGCGGAAGATCGCGTCTGGAACATCAACATTGGAAACGTTTATCCTCCAGTAGAGATCAGCGTAAAGTCTCTTCCGAATAACGACAAATCAAAGATGTTCGTGCTCATTCGTATTCCTGAGAGCCACGAAGCTCCCCACGCGATCTTGAATAAGACTCACACGCACATCCGCACCGGAAACCGTACCAAACCTGAAGAATTGGTAAACTTCGACCAGCTTGAGTGGCTTCTTAACAAGAGGAAGAAATCCGAAGAGCTGAGAGAACTTTCCCTCATGCGGGCCGAGGCCCGGTTCGTCACCATTTGCCGTGTAAGGGGGGTTCCGAGTCCTAATGGTGAACTGACGCTATCATTCATTCCGCAATATCCCAGAAGACCTTTCTGCAGCGTCGAAGATCTCGATGATATTTTCAATCGCATAAGAATCGCAAACAAAGGAGGGATGGTTTTTCCCGAGTTGAGCCGTCAATCCGAGTTCATTCAGGGGGGAACCGCCTCCTACTCGATCGAAAAAGACCATGACTATCTCTTCTACACGGAACTGAACCCTCTCGGATTAGTTTTCTTCAAGGAAAATCTGGCGGATTATGGCACGCTACCCGGTATAGTTGAACCTGAATGGTATATGCGGCTTATAAGGCTGCTCGCCAGGCTGGATCTTGCATTGGATTTTGTATCCCAACTTTATAGTTCTCTCGGATTCTGGGGCGTGTTTCAGACGAAGATATCTCTTCGAAAGTTGACTGGGGTGAGGATCATTCCAACGCTCCCAAAAAATCAGTTTTACCACTATGCTAGATTTCACAAAAATGAAATTGAGCCGGACTTCGAATGGAACCTGATCAAACAAGTAAGTTCACTGAACGAGCCCAACATACGACAACAGATTATTATTGAAACTGTGATGGAAATCTCCAGGTCTTTCAATTATCCTCAGGAGGCTGGTCATTTCAAAGAACAATTGCAGGAACTAGGCCGGTGGCATGCATGATATTTCAACGAAACTCTGAATGAATTTCAACAATCACAGATACACCTCGAGCTCAAACAGCTTCTGCTGCATAGACTCGCCGTAGGCCATGTGGCTGTTGGCGCAGTAGAGAATTCCGGCCAAAGAGATAGTTATCGCATACTTGCCGCACGATGCACAAGGCCAGTTCAGATATTCAGTCATATCTCATTCTTCTCCACGATCGCTTGCACGTCGATGACACAGGCCAGAAAGATGCCAGTGTCCGTCCTGCCCACGCCGACATTCACCGTGCAAGCTTGGTCCAGGAGAACCGAGTAAAGAAAATCGAGATCCTCTATACCCACCTTGCTCGCGTCCCAGATGCTAGCAATTCCGCTGGTCCCCTCTTCGGATGTTGACTTCATCAATTCAAAGCCCAGGTGCTCCATGTGGGAGAGGATTGCATTTATTTTCATGGGGATCACTGAAAATTCGCAAGCGGCCCGGAATCGACTGGAGCTTCAACGACCAGCGTCGTGATCAATTCCTGCTTGACGTCATAGCAGATAGGGCACTTCAGAGTTTTGTAGGCCATTCAAAGCCACAATCCGGGCATTTCCACTTCTCCAAGCGTTGCATTTTCTATCTGCCAGTATTTATTCTCACCAGAATATCGGCGTATTGATAGAAACTGTAGAGTACCAGAGGCATACTCAAGTCGAAGGCCACGACGAGAAGGAAATATTTGGATTTCATTTTGAATCACCGATGTAAGCTGCCCACACCCCGCCGATTTGCTCTTTCATGATTGGAGGTTGCACCACTATCACTTCTTCCCCATGCAGTAATGGCTGTGCTGGTTCAGGAGAGCGGCGGCGTGATTCTCCGAGTTGCCTTCAATCTTCTTCCCGCACTTCCGACATTGCACGACAGTTGGTTCAAATGGCATATGAATCTGTATATAGAGTAACGGTAACAGTATATAGAGATTGCGCTTCCAGATGGGCGACATTTTTGTCGCTTTTTTCTTGCCAGTCGGGGTAGAAATGACTACCTTGCAACACGTTCCTCGCCAACAAGCTGGAGCTTCGTATGTTATATATTTTCAACTCAGGAATATCACAGCTGTATGCAACAAATGTCCTCAACACGCTCTTTCTTCCCAAAAAGCACATAAACAGATACCGTTATCGCATTTCGCAAAATGTCACTCCGGAACTAGCCACCAAGCTACAGAAGAGAAGCTGGAGGAAACCCGTCGTCATAATTTTTATCGACAGATATAATCCGGGCAAATATATTTTTCACCCTCTAAGACTTGCTCTTTTGAAGTTTGCTGAGCCACAAGGCGACCAACTCCACATCGTTGCGCAGATGTCAGACTATGTGTTTCCAAAAGATCTCGGGGCCTTTAACAAGAAACTTACTGAGATGTTATCAGCGAAGGGGCTCCCGAAATTAACAAACGGCGACCCAAAATTCTCACAGGATGGGCAGTATGTGATAGAAGCGGACAGCATCTTCAAGGAGAAAGAAGAGTATATAATTGGGGATGCAGCCTGGACCGAAACTTTCGAACGGATCAAAGATACGGACGTTCTCACAAGCTCGAAGAATGATTACTTCTGTTTCCTCAAAAGTACCCTAAATCGTAACGGTTGGTGGAAACGCGAAGTAAAACCGAGTTACCGCAATGGACATTCCGTATTCAAAATGTTGCGCAATAAAGATTATGATTTGTTGCTGACGTATAAGTATCCCATTCTTAGGACTGATCCGCGGGCAACGGCAAAGCTCACTGTGAAATCCGATGAAGGAATCCTTTGGAGGGGCAATTCAGAGGTCAGCATTGATTCGCATACCAACACAGTCCCTGTTAGTTTTCGCGTGGGGAAATCCTTAGACAGTAGTAGCAGCAAAATGACGTTTTCAATTGCCCCAGCGGCTTCGGTGGCTCCACCACCCATTCTTCATTGCACGGATGCGGTATTCGTTTACGATATCAGTGATACAAAATTCTTCTGGCTACAGCTAATCATAGCGCTACTCGCCTCAGCAGCCTGTGGCACAGTGATTGGTGCCGACCTCTCCAAATTCACTGACCCGTCAATATATACCATCATCAGCAGCAATTGGCCGAAGTTTGGCGCTGCCCTTCTTCAGGCAATCCTCTTCCTGTGGTTGTTCAGGCTCATAGGGAAGAAAGTACTATGAGCGATGGTTCCTGCTGGCAGTACCCTCAGGAAGAAGACCAAAGAAGCCGAAAACAATCATATTATTCCCGACGTCGATTTTGATGACTGGAAAATCCACCAATTGGCGTACAAAGATGCCAAGGATTTCGTCCTGGAATATGAGTGGCTCGGCAACATGGGAACATCCAAGCTCTGCTTCGGCCTCACGTTCGGTGAGCACCTCGGGGCTGTTGCCTGCTATGGCCCACCCGTGGCTCCTACCAGGTACCAGAGTATTCTCGGCGGCCAGATGTCATCGAAGATATTGCAGCTCTGCCGCGGAGCGACGAGCTATTGGGCGCCACGATGGGCTCCCAGCAAGCTGATCTGCCAATCATTGAGATCATTGCACTCAGAGTACGGCACTCGAGCGGTATTGGCATATGCTGACGAGGTTGCAGGGGAGATCGGAGTAGTGTATCAGGCCTGCAACGCGGTTTATCTTGGCAAGACGTCCCCTGGCGGCGGCAAGCGATACGTGATAAATGGCCACAATTACGACCCACGTAAAGTTGTTAGCAAATTCGGCTCGAGGGCAAGGGCCCATCTGCTGAAGATCGATCCTCATTTTCAGACCATTCCGATCAACCCGAAACACCGCTACATGTTCGTTCTCGGAAATTCAAGAGAGCGCCGGGAAGTCCTAGAAAGCATCCGCCCGTTTATCCAGCCGTATCCGAAACGAAACGTACTGACTGAGGACGATATCGAGGCGTCTCATGATCCTGGATCTTGAAATTGTTGAGGCAACCCAGTCGAGGCGGTGACCGCTGATGCTGTCCGCAAGACGATGAAAAGAAGACAAGATTTTCTTCTTCTATTTATCTTTTCACCTATTTCCACACCGGGTGTACTTGCGAATGCTGCATATTGGCGGCTGGCATTTTGCACCCGATGAAGATATGGGTGCCGAGTAATAAAAAGCCGTCGGCTGGCAACGCCGCCTGATATTATGACTTCAGCTCTTGGCGGCTGATATGAGATGTCATTTATTTTTCCAGCTCTCACCGGTTTCTACCTGATTGAGGATCGCTCGGTAGAGGTTTGTTATTCGTTGTGCAGAATCTGTGTTGTCTGTCGAGAGGTGATTTTCTGTAGAGGCAAGAGACCCTACCGCCAGGGACTTTGCGATCAGTTCATTTTGGGTTAGATCATACATATTTGATCCTTTCTAAATGTCTTCATCACCGCCGAGTGCTCTCAGTTTGTTCTGCGTGGCTACAAGTGTTCCCTCAATTGAAATTTTGCATCTCTTCGCGGTCTTGAGGAGCTGATCGAACAGCGGATCCGTAACACCGACGTTCACTTCATTCCTCCGAAGCATGAATCTCTCGAAGTAATATCTGTATAGCACGTTCAGGTGGTTCAACTCTCCATACGAATCGGCCAGCGCATCTAGGATGCCCGGATCATCTATCCAATGAAGCTCTCCCCCATCAGAAAATGCACGCCACAGCTCAACTTTTATCGGCTCGTAGAAATTGGAGACATCATAATGAATCTCGCTGATGTTCTCCATGTTTTCCGCAAGCTCGCCTCTAAGCAATTCGATGATCTTCTTCGTTCTTGCCCTCGCCTCCGCTTCTTTCGACGCTTTGTCTTTCTCAGCCCGCTTTCTTTCTGCTTCCTCCACCTTGATGGCCCTGAGTTTCTCCGCCTCTTTTTCCTTGACCGCCCTTTTCCTCTCCATCCACAATGCTAAGGGAACGCCGGCGAAGATGCCAAGAATGGTGGCCACAAAATTGGCCAGGAAGTTTGACCAGAAACCGTCCGGAAATATCGCCAAGAAGCCCGTCCATAGATCGCCCATTGTTTCCTCCCTTTCTGTGTGCGGTGTCAATGTATGAACGCCATCCGACACTGTCAAATTTTCCCGAGCACCGGTCATCTCACACCGAAGAGCAAAGGCATTACGTCCTGGACGAGGCGCACCAAGCCGAAGAGCAGGATTATGAGGGTAACCGTTGCTCCAATCAACAGGAAGGACTTCTTGATTGTTTTTGTGGCTTCGTCGAGAACGGGACGAAGATCTCGGAAAAATATCCTGAGGCGGGTTAGGACGTGGCGCTTGCAACGGGTGTTGCGGGGCCTGTCCTTTCGATTAATCCTACAATTCTGACAAATCCTTCGCATACCAGAGACCTCCGTGAATCTTCCGATTCACTGAAAATACTGCCATTGACATGAAAATTCTGGTGCGAACCTAAACCGCTGGCTCGCGTGACAGTAGAATTTTCGTGTCGGCTGTGGGTCTCGCTGCTGTGAAGGACTTGAAGAAGAGAAGTCAGGGTGATTTTGTTGCCGATATGGATGCGACGCTTTGCGTGCGCAAGCGCCTGCATCAAATCGAGGATGAGCTGTTTCAGCTTTGTGAAGAACTTGGCAAATTGTGGGAGCTGTTTTTCCTGATGAGGAGTGATCCTGTATTTCTGTCGCTGCTCCTCCGTCCTGCCATCCACCAGGTCACGCACATCCAGGATATACTGGTGCGCGTAATCATAATCATAGCAGACGTCGGGGTAGGCATACGAGCACTGTTTGGCCTGCAATGCAGCAACTGAAGAATAGCTCAAGATAATCTGTTCGAGCTTCACCCTTTCGGCTCGCATCGATGCTAACCACGGGTCTTCCGCGATTGCTACTGTCCTCACTGTTTCATGGAATGCCTCTGGAAGCAATCGGGAATCCGGCACTTGGCACCTGTTGAGCTGGTCTTCTGCGATCTCTAGTAGCTCTGCCTGCTTCTGCGATAATTCGAGCATCTGAAGCGACTGCCTATAGACCTGGAGCACGCTATTTAGATGTGCGTCATTCATTTGTATACGTTACAAATATACATCGTTGTGGAGTCAAAATCAAGTCGGCTTTTAATCCTGTGCTCTGAACCGCCTGAGAAAGTAATTTGAGTCGAGGTCATCCGGCTTTCAGTCCGGGGGACTTCCCGTCAGCTCTTCGATGCTCTCATACAATGCAGTCATGTATTTCCTGAACCCATCCTTGTCCGCATCTAACTTGGTGAGTTGCGAGGCATAGACGCTTCCTGCCTCGTGATACAATCCGTAGACGTCGCACATTCTTACCGGCCGGTTGCGATAGTTATCAATACATATTCCGATGAATCCGGGTGGAAACACATCCTCATCAGTGTGCACGAAGTCCCATTTCCCCAGGCTCGGCTTCACACGGACTACGATTTTTTCCAAGCACTACTTTTGGCAGCCTGGATTCATTGAGGGCCTGTCAGTCAGTCGCTGTTCGAGCCAAGGTTTCCACACCGTATCATTGCGAATTTTTTAGGGCGTCGCTCCACCCAGTAGCCCCGCGTAACGGGCTTTGAGTCTGATCGCACCAGCTACCCTCAGTCTTCAAAGTCTGGGATTTCTGAGAAAACACTGGAAAAGGAAGGAGAAGCAATTGGGCCCGTCCCTGAAACAATGAGTGAGTATCTAATATGTCAAAGGGAAAGCACCAAAAATTGGGATTTTTCTGCGAATGCGAGAACAGTCACCATCCCCCTACTTCAACATCTCTGGCTGAGAACCAGCAGGCATCTAAATTCAAAGCTTTTTGCTCGCCGTTTACAGAATTGGAAGTCAGTTATTTTCATGGACGACAGTCCTGAAGCCCGAGTACGCTGCAGCTGTGAGAGCTGTTGCTTGAGAAGTTAAGCTCCTTCTGTGTACCGCCATCACACCACCGAGGGCTGATGTTGCATCCTCTCTACACGACTCGGAGTCCCGTCGGGTTTTTGCCGGACTGGTGCAAATGTATTCACTGGGAGGCCCAGTACCAATACCGAAAACTCGGTATTTTTGGTGGGATTGTGAATTAAAAGTGGGACCAGATTCGAGAAAATAATGTCAGGTCAGATAAAGGCGTGGGAATAAGATAGGAATCGTTGTCGGGATTGGTGCGACGTGAGCAACAGTCGATCGAAGGCCAAGAATCGGGGTGGGCGTGCTGCACCACCCCGATTCAGCAAGAACTAAGACGCCATCGGTTGGGACACGGGCTGCAATTGACGGCGTCTTGATTCAATTGCAGTGTCAATGCGCCTGCCCTGATCCTCGACAAGCCTCTTGGTGCTGATCCCCTTGAGTCGGCTCTGCTCGATAGAGTTCAGCCGCTCAACAGAAGTGGCTTTTTGGATTGCCTCCAACATCGCTGCCGCTTCCTTTTCGCCTGCCAAAAAGCCTGACTCATTGAACAACGCCGTCCGGGTTGGCTCGGCGGCATTCGCAGCCGGGGTCGGTTGTTGACCTCGGTCGAGCCACTCGAGGACCTGCTTGCCAATCTTCTCGTCCGGTTTCGAAACCAGCCTGCCATCGAAGAGACTTGAGCGGTCCTTGGTGGACTGGGCGTTGTGGTTCAGGTCGAGGTCGAATACGATGTCGAACTCGTAGTCCATTCCCTCACGTTGCACGGGGGCAAGTCCGACCTTCTTTGGGACCGACTTCCCCTTCTCGTTTGTCTCCACAACGTAGTCCATCTTCGAGCGCATCGTTGCAATGGGATGAGGCTTTGAGCGGATCATTGACTCGATGAAGGCGTTATGCTGGGGTGTCAGCTTGCGCCAGGCTGTGAAACTGTTCATGCCGCCGTCAGCCATCTTCCCTTGAGTATCGAGCAGGCCGCCTTCGCCTGCCCAGGCATGAGAGATGCTGTCGAGGATGAGCACCTCGTAACCGGCAGCCTCGGCTTGATGAATCGCTTTGATGTACTTGTTGATCTCAAACGGTGGTTCGATGTTGAGCACGTCGAAGTCGATCAGGTCGCGAAAGGCCAATCGAAAGAATCCTTCAATGCACGCAACGAAACCTATAGGTGGGTACTTGGCCGTCTCGTGTCGATAGGAAATCTTACGCGCCTCAGGAGATCCAATAAAACGCCGAAGGTTAGATAGAACAACCACACGTTTCTCTACTTGTTTCATCCTTGCTCCTCGCTTGCGCAGACGGGACCGTCGTGCAACGATTTCGGCGATGTAATCTCGTCTAGCCATAAGGGAAAGCCAGCAACCTAACGTTCCGGTTCAGCGGCGGCGCGTAGCGCCGTACGTTGTCACCGATTGTTAGCCCGCCTTACGGGGTAAACTGCTCGATGAACTGCGCGGCAGCGTCGACATCGTCCGTCACCAACACGTACTTCGCGAAGTCAGCAGGGGTGAACAGCTTCTGAAGAACGCCAACGACGGGATACTTTGTGGTCCAGGTACTGGACACCAAACAGTACCATCGGACTGGAATAATCAAACGTCTTGTAGTAGTTCTGCGCACCGTCCTGAAAGATCTCTTGGATTGTCCCGGCTTTGCCTTCTGAGTAGACGATGCCTTGCTTCGCGAGTGCCAAGAGTCCGTCTTCTCGAATGCTATTCTGAAAGTACTTGGCGACGTGCGTGGCAAATGGAGTAGTCGGCTCATGGCCATAGTGCCATGTCGGGATTGCCAGGCTCTCATGTGGAGAAGGGATCGATGCAGCGATCTCGTACGCCGGTTTGAACCATGCGTGTGCCTGAGCCACCAACGCTGGGTTAACCACCCCCCTGGAGTTGACGATGTCTCCGAGCGCCGGGACCACAGGCTGAATCTTCAGCCTGGCTAGTGCGCTGTCGAGGGCTGAATTCCCCTCCCCGGCGAGTGATGCGCCCAAGTGACTTGCTTCCATAGCCCCAGGCCCGCCACCGGTGCACATTAGGATGCCACTTCGAGTAAGGCGATTAGAAAGTATCGCAATGTCCCTGTAGGCGGTGGAATCGCGCGCCATCTTGTGGTCACCCATGATGGCAGCGACTTTGCGATCAGCAATGAAGGCGGCTGTAGATTGCGTGATGGCATTGTCGTGCAGCGCCTGCATCATCCCAATGTACGGGTTAGTTGGTGCGCCTCGACCCTCCATGACGAAATGCCGGTAGATAGCAAAGTCCACCGTCTGTCCCCAGGACGCTGGATCATCGGGCTTGAAGCCGTGGAACAGCTCGACGCACGTGTATAGCTGCTGACGGATCGGTTGGTAGGGAAGGCTGAACCCTGGCATTGCTGACTCCTTTCGATCGATTGAAGAATGGGGAGGGAGTTCTGGCTCTCACGTCCATGAGAATTCAAGGAACAGACGTATTACCAGTGGTTCTCCTTGCTATTGCTAGCGCTCCCCCTTAGCATTTGACTTGAAAAGTCGTCTCAACATCGATAAGGGGGATAGGTGAAGCCTGATGCTAATTTTGTCGACTTAGGTGACTATTCTAATGACCAGCGAGCAACAGCAGTTTTCGAACCCTTGAGCCAAAGTCGAGATTGTATGCAAGCACCAAATGCGTCAGTTGAACGAACCCTTCGGGAGATACGGAAAAAACTGTGTCTTGCTTGACACGATCATTGAGACCAATCGGAATCTATAGCGTATGGCACTCACACATTCTAGGATTCTTTTATCCGGGCCATACGAATCTCCTTTTTGAACCTATCTCGTTCAAGTATGACTCAAGCAATTGTTTGTACCGAGTGAGGTACTCTGTGTTTCCGAGGTGCGCGAGGTGACTATAGACAATTCGTTCCAGGATCAATTCTTGGTTAATACAAAATCGTTCTCGATACAACTCTTCCCAGTCTTGGCCTTCTTTTGAGGTATGCATCTTGATTTGGTTGACAGCAGCGCTATGGACACCCTTCATTTTCTCAAGAAAGGTAAGAATCACACTAACCTTTTTGGTCATATCTCGCGAAACAGGCGCGAGCATTTGGGGCGAGTCCGTGTCTACAACATTCGGATAGGTCAAACAATGAAAAAGGAATTCAAACTTTGTTATCGTCGAACCAACAAACTCTCTTCCCAGAGGGGTGATGAAGACGCGCGGATTACGCTTATCAATAGCTTCCCAACTCACATTAACTTCGCTGTCCCCAATCTCGACATGTCGAAAATCCAAAGGCACATCGTAAAGACGCTGCAATGATCTTGTAACCAAGTCTCGACGCACGCCGATGTGGCTGAAGTCCTCTACGATGTCATTGACCCGAAGGAATCTATTGGGAGAGTTGGTCAGCCAGGCAAGCAAGATAAGCTCGATGTCGCACTCGATAGGATCTTGAATAGTGCCTCGTACTACCTGGTCATATCTATCTGTTATGTCTAGGAGCATTTCGTGCCTCTGATTTGCAACAGAGTACATCCACCTGTATAGGTAGGAAGCAAAGTCGTGGTCATCGATTGTAAGAGCATTTCGCTCATTCACTATTACACGCTTGTCAACGAGTTTTAGTAGATACTCGATGAATTCATAATTCAGCGTGAGCATGTTCCGGAGGTTGTGGTTTGCAAGGTTATGCAATTTCTCCTCTACGAATCGGGCTCTCACTTTAGGCTTGATATGACCGAAGACTATTCCAACCGCCGATCCAGTTGCCGGGAGTGCTCTTTCCGCGAAGATGTAACGCATCTCCAGTAGATTGCCAATGAATTCTGCATCCGGAGGTGACAGCCTGACAGGCTTCGACCTTTCAGCTGCATGTGTAACCAACGATACTACCTCTATAATCTCGCCACCATAAGTTGAAAGTTCAAAGCGAAGCAGGTTTTTCTCTCGGACCGCAACAAGTAAGCCGAAGTCTCCGTTGCCGCCATGGAATATGTCAATCGCCACCGAAAACAAGACCGGTTGCATATCGCCGTTGAGTCTATCTACATTGTCCAAAACAAGCAGGAAATGCTCGATCTTGAGTGTAGCTTTGATGCAGGCAATCATCTGTGCGCAAGTCAATCGTTCCATTACGAATTCTTCTTCGGCCGGAGTGACATCAAGGTCGTCTAGGAAAAGCTTAAAGAGATCTTCACGATTGGCACCGATGTGAGGATTATCATGCTTAGCCCTCCATTTGAATATCAACTTGTGCATTCGCTCTTCGAAGAAGAAATCATACAGCGCATTAAATATGAACCTGAGCTTGTGATCTATCTCTGTCAGAAATTGGCTGGCGAGTTCACGCTTCAAGAGGTCGCGCAAGTATTTGTGCCTGCCCCCAGGCTCTTGCGGAAAGTCGTAGAGTTTTTCGATCTCGTTCTTAAAATCGAATAAAAAGAAGCGCGCTTTCTTCGGCAGTGATAGCAGAGCCATCCTGATGATGCTAGTCTTGCCTCTCCCAGTCGGTGCACTTACAACCAAGAAGCCATCGAGATTTGCGTGAAGCTTCTCCAAGAACTCATTGTCTTGTTTTGGGAATGGGACATGTAAGCTAGCAAAGTAATCATTGGCATCCGGATGTGTGCCTTTGCGAATTGGCTGATCTAGCGAAAAATCAAGTGCTCTCTTCAAGGACTCGAGAAAAGTCGACGCATCTTGTTTTTCCATGTCTAGTCGCCTTTCAATTTCGTGAACGCCCAAAAACAAGCAAAAAAAGCTGGTATGCTTGCTAAGATAAATAGCGCGAGCCTTTCCAGGTAGGAACGAGTGATCTTGCGTTCTGCATGCTCCGGGTCAGTGGTCAGTTTATCATAACAGAACGGACAGAAAAGACCCAGTCGACGACATCTGAGCACAATAAACGACAGTGGAAACCAATACCAAAGGGAAGCCCCGCAACGACCGGATGAGTGGAAGCAGCAGTCTCCGCAACTCCGTTTTCTGATGTAAGTATTGCTTACGCCCGCCCACAGAGCAAGGCCATAGTGGAGAAGAACTAGAGTTAATATCAAACCAGATACAATCAAAAACCCATTTATCAGAATCTGAAACATATATGCGACCCTTCTAATGATTTTGACCAGCCCCCAGTTGTGGTGCCAATGCAGAGTTAGTTAATTTGCCGAGCCATTGGCAGGCCGATGCGATAATGTGCTTCTGGTGCCGGTGGTCGAAACTTGAGCGAGGTATGCGGTTTGATCGTGTTGTACAGCCTTCTGCATCTCTCCGTTCAAGAGTTCATCTCTGAGTTTTGCGTTGAATGATTCAATGTAGCCGTTTTCCCATGGACTGCCTGGTTTGATGAATAGGGTTTTGACGCCGAGTCATTGAAGCCAGTCTGCTTTCTACTTTCCCTTTGGGATACGCTATGATGTGGTTGCTGAGGTGAAAACTGACTGGAAAGCTATCTTGCCCTTCTGCAAATGTCAATACCAAGTTCTTGGTATTGACGAGTTCGAGAGAAAGTGACATGTTCACTCTGGCGATTTTCGCGGAGGGTGACTGTATTGTGACGCAGTTCTTTTGTCGGTGAATCGTAAACCTGATGGGGAAGAGATTGCAGCGATTTCGGTTGAAGAGGCGGGGAGTTCTTCTCGCAGCGAGCGAGGAAGACCGGGCGCAAATTCAAGGTTGTTAGGTTAACAAGCAATGGTTGATTCAGAAAAGCCTGACGTCCGTTTTACGGCTGTGTTCGAGGCTGTCGACATGCAATTGGAGGATAATAGGCCACCGATCACCCGCGTCACATTCGAACGACTGAAGAGCGAGGGTGTTTCGGAAGTTGATGCGAAGCTAATGATCGGAGCAGCGTTTGCGGATGAAATTCGCAAGATCGTCAAGGGCGCCAATCGGATGGATTTGAGGAGATATACAGAAAACCTGAAACGACTTCCAGCGATTTCATGGAAAAAGGTACGTGATCGACGGCTTGAAGCAGATGGCGACAAGATGGCACAAGCTGGTTGCAGGGACACAACCGGGGTGAAGTGAGACGAGCGCTGGGATTCCTTGGAGCTGCAGTTTCCCGTCCTCGCGGTTATTGACATAAGGTCGCACACGTCGACTGCTTGAGCAGCAGACACAAGGGTACGCGACAATCCTATCGACTTTGATGCAACTGCTCAGGATAGCCGGTGGGCGTTGAAAGGAGCTTCGCAGAATGCAGGTTTCTCTTCTCGACATTTTAGCACTCGTTTGTGCTTATGCAGTCTTCGGATTCTTCGGCTTTCGAGTGTCCAAGAGGTTCAAAAGGCCAGTATCCCTGGCAACGTGGATTACTCTCATCGTTGTGACCTTTGTCGTAGCTTGTTACCTGCTCGGTCCAAACAGTTTTCTTGTCTCGGTATTTGGTTTCAACATGTACATCAACAGTTCACTCCAGGCAATCGGTGTCGGAATCATTATTGGCTTGGCGACACGGGAGATCCGGTCAAAGGTCGAGGGGAAGAACACAGCGTGATACTGTCTGGACAGCTAGCGAGGAATTTGATGCTGTTGGATCTCGCGTCGTGAACGTCGAAGAATCAAGGTGATCATCGCATCCATTCATGAACTGTTTATTCACAATTCGAGGACAAAATGGGGTTCCCGACAAGCGAAGTAAGAGCACAATTCACGGCTCCAGGGTATCGACTTGGGTTGGCAATTTATGGTGCATTGGGATTCCTCTTGAGCACTTGGATAACCACCAAGTACGATCCAGAAATCTACAGACTTGTTGTGCTAGCAGGCAAGAGTTGGAAGCCAGGACTGCCGGAGTACGCCTGGGGTTTCAAGGTATTATGGCTTTCACTGCCGTTATTCTTGTTTATCTTCGAAGCTGCGAAGATCAGTATGAAGCTCCCTAGGAGCATCATAGGCGACTCGCTGTCATATGGCATCTTCATCGTTCTAGTGTTCGTCTCGCTTGCGGCGGTTTCCTTGATCAACTTTGGACTTAATGGGGCGCTCACTATTCAATTCGCAGGCTATGGATTCATTCTCGGGTCGACGGAGTTCCTCCGAGGCTTTCAGTTCGACTTCTCTTTTGCACAGGACAAGTCAATACTTCGCGAGGCCCGGATGGAGAAAATCAAGTTTCTGCACAAGAAGTGGTTCAGCGCGATCAGCGCTCTGGTCACGGTCGCGATTGCGATCTGTGTCACTGCGGCAATCAAGCTCTTCGAGACATCAATAGAGGATCTGGGGCGCGAAGCTGCAGAGCTGCTGGCGCAAATCCTTGGATGTGTGGTTGTGTATGCAGGGGTTGGCCTGACGCTTGGTCCATTTGCGGAGATGTTCAAGATTCTGGCGAAGATCGAAGATCAAATGGATCACATAGAGGCACCGGAGAACGCTGCGCTCTCCCGCACAAGACCTTGAGGAACTTGCATATTCGTGAATAATCCGAAGGAGGTATCATGCCGCATCGCGACGCAAGAGTGCAGCATCTGAACATTTTTCTGTTTCGGGAGAGCTGCAAACAATTCAAAGACGCGTTCCGATCTCCGACGCTTGCCACCAAGCTGATGATCGAAAAGAAAAAGGGTTTTGAGGCGGCGCTGTATATACCGGAATCGCCCGTGAAGGAGCCTGCTTGGGTAGATTTCCTGAAGGGGGGCTTTGGTGACAGGGTCCGCGTGGAAGCGAATAGACTTTCTTCGGCGCTGCTGCTCGTTAAGGTCAGGGGAAGAATCTTTGCATTCACATTCGGTCATACACGGTCGCTTCTGAAGGAAGAACTTTGCGAGCTGGATTTCGGGCTCATGGTTGTGGTCAACCGAGTCGATGCTCGTCTCATCAGAGGTCTCAGTCTTCGGATGTTCAGGGAGATGACATTGAAGCGATCTGAAGAAGCAGCAAGGGGGACGGATCTGCGGAGCTTCACCGTCAATGTTAGACAGGATCTCCTGCGGGCCGTCACCGGCAGACCGAGAGATCTCAAGTTTGCGACAAGAATCAGCGGTGCTGATTCGTTGGTGATCGACGCTCCTCTCAATTTTGTCGAGCTTGGCAAGAAGTGCGAGGAGATGCTGAAGGCATACAAGGAGAAGGAATATCTCAGACAGGGATTCCGATGGATTGGGAACATCAAAGAGATTCGTGAGCCGAAGATGATCTTTCATCTTGATGATTTGCTCATCCGTGCCTTGCGAAGGAAAAGTGCCGATGTGCAGATGATGACGCCGGACTCGTTTACGAGAGACAACATTCGCGGTTTTCTGTATTCTGGAGAACGAGGCGAGACCAGCGTTCACCCTGAACTGGAGATCCAAGATTGGTATCGCGCTACCGAGGGAAGACCTGTTACTCTCACGGTAGATGAGCTAAAGCGCAGGCGGATCCGAGTCCTCGACACCGCTGACATTGTGGAGCCGATTAAGGAATACCAGTTCTTTTGCTTTGAGGTAATGTTTGGAAAAACCGTCTTTGTTCTGAGCAATGGCCGATGGCATCAAATCGCACAGGATTTGATCAAGGAAGCAAACGAATTCTTGAAGCAAATAGAGGGTCAGGCGCTAGCCCTAGATTTGGCAAATAGAGGGGACACGGAAGATAAGTACCTGGCTCAACTGATGAAGGGGCGAAGAGATCTGGCGAGTATGCACAAGGCGACCTTCATGATGCCCGGAGGGTCGGTCGAGCTCTGCGACGTGCTGTCAAGGCAGGGGCATTTGGTCCATGTGAAGCGGTGGGGCGCTTCCGGGACATTCAGTCATCTCTTGCGTCAGGGGGCAGTTTCAGCAGAAACGATCCGGAGAGTTCCCGATGCGCGCAAGCATATCCGGACTCACGTGAAGAAGTTCAGGAGAGAGATAGCCCAGTTCTTCCCGGCCAAGAATTTCTTGCCGGGTCGTGTTACCGTGGTGTTTGCGCTTATCCGTGAGTTGGACAGAGAGCTTCCATTTTTCAGCAAGTTGAGCCTGATGAGGGAGGCTCAACAGGTAGCGTCTCTTGGGTACAGAGTGGTGTATCAACGAATTGAGGTGAATTGAGCCTGATGGGGCTAATTCGACCAATAGAAGTCATACGAAAGAGAAAAAGAGCGAAACCAATCGTAGGAAGATTCGCCTCTTTGTCCGTCCACTTGGAAAGAGGGAGAGATCGCTCGTGATGATCCGCATCCGGGCGTGATGGACGGACTGCCATCTGTTCTCACGAGGCATACCAAGTTCTTGGGATTGCGCCTTTGTTTGTATCCCGCCATGTTAGTGTTACCCAAATCACCGCCCCCGCAAGACACAAGACCCAAGTTGAAACTCACAACGAAGGGAAGGATTACCCGGTTAGCGGTGTGACCGACCTTCGGACGATTAATCGGTTGGAGGGCAGGCATGCCCAGTTGAGTTCGAGTTGCCTGCATCAATAATCGTGAACACTATAACCCGCATGAGCGCATCATCAACATCGGTGGTGTCAATCCAGATGGAAGCAGGTGGAAGATTTCGCAACAAAGAGCGATTGAGCGTATAGAAGACGGCACATACAGTTTCTACGTGAGTGCCAGTGGATATATCACGGATGTGATTGTAGCAACCCACAACGGTCACAAGTACCTGAAGACGAAGCCCGACGCAACGGGTGAAGACAACTTGCTCAACCTGCCCGAGTGTTCGTGAGGTCGCAGTGTCGCGCGCTTCAGACTCGACAGAGCGAGTCCCTCCTTGCGGCTTTTGGACAAAACACCGCTGATTGTGAATTGTTAATTGTGAACGGTCAATTGTCAACGGATAATTGTTGTGGTCCCAGGCGGGACTTGTTCGAGGAAGTTGGGAAACAGGACACCAGCATGATTTGAAGGCGATTGTCGTTGACGTTCCCAATTGTCATGTGAGGTGAAATTCAACGCTAGAACTTTTCAAAGGAGTAATTCCCATGCCGCGGCTCGTCACAATTGTCACTGGACCCATCGTCGGGTTGTTTTCGACGCGCTACATTGAGCACACAGTGAAGTTTGCAGAATCCCTCGGGCTCACGATCAATACCTTCAATGTCTTCGATGAAATCTTCGAGCAGTCGGGAGTGAAACTCAGCTCTTCTTACGAGGAGGCTTTGCTCGTTGGGGAGCTGCTCGATGGATACCTGTATCAATTCCAGGATGCACGTGAGAAAGCATACCTATCGATCGCGAGGAAGATCGACAAACTTCCCCGGGATGCGAATGTGCTCATACGAACTCCGGCCTCGATTGAATGGCGCGGGGTGAACAACAACCTCAAGGATCATCGAATCATCGCGCGCGTCATAAAGCCGGACCGTATCGTCACCCTCATCGATGCAGAATGGAAAATTGCCAAGCGGCTCAAGACTTCCTATGGGAAACTTGCTCTTGAGGCGATCACACATCAAAAGAGGCTGAGCATTGAAACGATCCTTCAGTGGCTGGGCGCGGAAGTCTCGATCAGCGAAGACTGGGCGGAGTGGTCTCGCTTCCTGACAAACAAGCCAGTGAGGCACTACGTGCTCGGAATTCATACCCCGTCCTTTCATGACAGAACTAAGTACACATATGATGTTGACAACCTGACGAAGTTTGCCACGCAGCGCAAGCTTCCCGCCTTCTACTCTTCCTATTCGATGACTGTTGCGACTGAGGGTGTACGGAAGCAGATCAACCACCTCATCTGGAGACTGAGAGAATATGGAGTCGTGATTGATCCAGCGAGCATCGAGCTGGGAAGCAACGTCGATCCGAAGGACGAATCTGTCGTGTTCGCCTATACCGTGTGTCGTGATTTACGATGGGATGTTCAAAAGGTGGACATCGTGGCTGCGTTTCATCCCTACAAGAAGATGCCACCATTGAGTACGGGAATGCTGGACGAACTTGGTCACGCGAGAGCTTTCCGCAAAGAACGGTATTTTCTGCTTCCATCAGGCGGGGGAAGTCCATTTACCAAGAACAACTACGTTCCGGCCGAACACATTTTCACGAATGGTGCAGATTTCTTCCGCTTTCTCGAGAGACGGAGAAACCCAGCACTGAAACCACATTTTAAATCCATAACTAAGGCGTTCGCACAATGGCAAATCAACAACACATCGAGGCTGTGAGCGGTGGAGAGCTCCTTGAGCTCATCCGCAGGCGGGTGGTCTTTGGGGAGTCTCTGACCATACCGCTCTTTCGTACGCCCACGCTTGCGGAGCTTGAGGAAAGGTTGTCCAAACAGATACACGTGCAAGGAGGGTCAAGATTCATAGAATGGCAAAACTACAAGAGCGCAGTCGCTCTCGCCGGCAACGATGTCACTGTTCACGTTTTGCCTGCGGAGATTCAGCGCTTCAAGGATAGTCTGCAGAAGCTAGAGAGAGCGTATGAAATACGCTCTCTCATCCAGCGGGGTCAGATCCTGCAGGATCTGGTTCTGCTGGGACAGGAATTGTTGCGGCGAAAGTACTTTTGCGCTTTTGATGCACTTCGGGAAAAAGGTCATACTGTCCAGTGCGGCAACTTTGGTGATTGAGACGGGTGCTTCGGCGATTCAAATTCTTGGAAGAGCGCCTGCCGGTCCGCGTTATGCGTACAGGAAGTTCGGGCGAAAAGATACTCCGCAAACGGCGATGCTGGGGGTAGAGATCCTCTCGAGCGGAGCCTTTCCGGATTGGTCAGACACGGGATTGTCTGATCTGCGAAAGGAGGGGGACATTTCCCGCATGGGATTTGAGAACGTCATTGAAGCAGCGCTGGACACTCCCCGAACTCGAGTCCTGAACAGGTTGATCGAGGAGGGGAGAGACGTTCCGCCCCTGATGTTCCCTGTGTTCCTGAGAAGCATGCTTGACCTCGAACTGATGCGGCTCGGACAAGCGACGACTCCCGGAACGTACAGATCTGCTCCTGAACTCGTCGTACCATGGGGCGCTTCTTGTGGATCACTCGACAAATGTCAGTGAGCAGGTTCAGATTATCTATGAAGAAGAGAATTGGAAGCCTGCGCATACAATCGACCCGGCTAAAGATGCGAACGATCAAGCGCGGAAAGCTGCAGCGTGCCTCCTGAAGCATTTCTTCCGATCCAAGAGTGCGAGTCTGATACATCGAGATCACCCACGGGAAGCGAGGATTGAGTTTGCGGCCGGAACTGATCCGATCGTCGTCCGAGACTTCTTCAGATTTCTGATGGGATATCTCACAAAGGGGATGAACGTCGCCGAGGAGGGGTTTACACGAATCGCATCAGTTCACAAGGTGACGCCGGTCGTCCGACTGAGCGGGGTTCCACAACAAGAGATTACTGTCAAGCGATGTGTGGATCTGATCAAGTCCATGGGGCTCAAGGAATTTTACCTCATGGCGGATTCGACGCGTCACGAGCCAGGACTCCTGCAATACTTTGCTTCAGCGGACGTTACGAATGGTATCCTCGACTATGGCAGAAAACAGCGAGTGACCGTCAGGGACGGAAGAACGGTCGATATGGCTGCTACTGCGAACAAAGCAATCGAAGCTGCGGCGGGAGCAATTGAGTCAGGACAAGGCTGCATCAAGGTGGGGTTGCTCGGGTTGACCTATGAGGAGATGAAGGAGTTCGTGCGACGAGTGAAGAGGGGGCTTGGCGTCACGTACAAGCGTCAAGAGAACCAGTTCCTGGTCTTCATAGGGATCGTCGACAAACCAATCGTCACCGATGATCGTGTCTACACAAAGGCATATGATATCGGGAGCCAGTTCATCGATCTGATGAGGAGAACGAGGCATGACATCCTGCTCATTGATACAATGAACAAGGGAGCAAAGGATCCGAGACTCGTCGATGCCGGCGATGACAGATGTGGACACTTGACGGCGGATCAGCTGCGATCGTTGGTTCGGACATCGCATGCTGCACGGTGCGACCTCTGGGTAGCAGGCTCATATACTGAGGAACAGGTGTATCAGGCGGCGATGGATGATCCCAAGGAGCGGCCCGGTCTGATCTGTCTTGGTGGATCCGAAAGAAGCTTTGGCGGATTGCGGCTCGATCCCAGAGAGGCTTATACTCCGTTAGGGAGGTTGAAAAAAGAAGATGCCAAGCTCGTTGCGAAGGTGGAGTGTGACGCGGATGTCAAGTTCATCCTCAGTCGCGAGAATAAGCTGGCCCGTGATACCGGACTGGTAGTGGGCGAGCTTCGCCGGAGAAAGCAGAAGGGTTGGAGGAAAGTCGATGCAATGAGAAACCGGTATCTTCTTGTCCGGCAGAGGTATTTTGATGCCTTGGAAAAGGTCGCGAATGATGAACGGCTGCCGACACGAAACATCGACACGCTTGTTCTGCGCGGGGAGATGATCATGGGAAACCTTCCTGAGAAGACGAGAAAGAGTATTGAGGTGCTTAAGAAACGCTTTGAAAAGGAAAGGGAGAAGTATGTTGAGTCCGTTGCAGACGAGATGATGAAGCTCTTCGCGGATGAATGGATTCCAAGGGAGAAGAGATCATAAGTCGGAGACGCGGTCGAAGAGTCTCGCTACGAAGACACGAGGACGCAAAGCACCACAAATTGGGAATAGGTAGAACGCTTCGATCTCGCCTTGGCGTTGTCTGCGGCGAAGGTTTGCTTTTCTCGACATCCCACTGGTGGTCTGAATCGGACAAACGTTGAACAAGTGCCTTCGGACTCGACGGAGCAAGTCCCTCCTTGCTGTTTTTGGATAGAACAGCGCTGATTGTGAATTGTCAATTGTGAACGGTCAATTGTCAACGGATAATTGTTGTGGTGCCTGACGGGACTTGTTCAAGGGACCTGGGGTACGGGACACCAGCAGCAGGCTGAAAAGCAATTCTGCGACTGCTGATTGTGAATTGTCAAATTGTCAACGATCAATGGTCAATGGTGAATGGTGAATAGTGAATGAGCAGGCAGACCGTGTCCAAACTTCTTCGAGTTCTCAAACAATGGTTCTTCCACACAATCACATTCAAGAGCGAGGTCATCATGAGCGACGAGGCGAAGGCGTTGGCTTACTCGAACAATGATGTGGCGTTGGTTTCCTGGTATTACCCGGAGAAGATTCAAGGCTGTCTCGGATTTGCCATCTATCGAGTCAACGTATCAACGAAAGAGCGCACACCCCTTCCTGCGTGGGTCGGTTTCCGGGGGGAATCAAACAAGGAGTGGAGCGCAAGAACCACGGAAGTTTGGCCCGTCCAGAAATTCGTTTGGAGGGATTTCACGGCGGCCCGTGGATCAACATATTACTATGAGATCGTACCGATGATTGGACACCCAGGTGATCTCAGAGCTCGTACGGACCTAAGACGCACCACGAATCAAGTACAGCTCACCCCAAAGCGTGGGAGCTATTCGGTGTTTTTTAACAGAGGGATTCTTGCCACTCAGCATCTTGCACACGCTATTCCGTCGGGACCCAGTGGAAAGCCAAATTACAGGGTTTTGACAGAGCGGATCGATCAACCGGGCGATCCATTGAGGAATAGTCTGGCGGGACAATCGATCGATGCCTTGAAGTCACTCTTGAAGCGTGCAGAGTCGGAGGGGGGTGATTGTTACTGCGCTCTCTACGAGTTGAACGATCCTGAGTTGCTCCAACTTCTCATTGGCGCACCTCACGTCCACATAGTGCTTGCCAATGCAGGGACAGACGACAGCACAAATCAAGCCGCACGGCAGGCATTGCATGAATCCGATACACCTGTTACCGACAACTTTTTCTCCAGCGGCCATATCGGTCACAATAAGTTCGTTATCTATGTCGACAAGAAGGGAACGGCAAGAGCCGTTCTCACCGGGAGCACAAATTGGACATATACAGGCCTTTGCGCACAAACGAACAATGCGATTCTGATCGAATCCACAGAAGTCGCTTCACTGTATTTGAAATACTGGAACAAGCTCAAAGAAGACGGGGCGGAGCAATCATTGGATTTTCGGGACGACAACAATGAGGTGCGCCAAGCGCTGGTGGACAAGAATGATGTTCACATCTGGTTTTCTCCCAACACTCGAACGAAGACCAAACCTTCGAAGAACCCACCCACGCCATCCGACATGCAGGAAGTATTCGACGTGATGAAGGGTGCAGAGCAAGCGATACTGTTTCTGCTGTTTCAGCCGGGAAAGCCGAGCGTCCTGGACCAAGCTGCAGCGTGTCAGAAGGCCAAAAAGGGACTTTTCGTTCGGGGTGCGGTGACAGATCCCAAGGCGGTGAAGGATTTCGATGTAGATCTCTATCACCGATCGGGCCTGAAGCCCGATGGCACGGTGGTGGCGGCAGCGGCGGTGAACGACCAGTTCTCATTCTGGCAAGAGGAACTGCTGAAGGCATCTCCGTCCGCACACGCCATCATCCACGACAAGATTGTGGTTGTGGATCCTCTTTCGGAAAACTGCGCCGTGATCACAGGAAGCCACAATCTTGGATATCGGGCATCTTACAACAACACGGAGAACCTGCTCATCATCAAGGGCGACACGGAAGTTGCCAAGGCATATGCGGTCCATACGATGGATGTCTACGACCACTATCGTTGGAGATACCTACTGCAAGACAAGAAGCGCAAAGCGTGGACCGGGCTTGAGCCGAGCGACCGCTGGCAAGACAAGTATTTCAAGAAGGGTAGCGACGCGATGCGAGAAATGGAATTCTGGTGCGGAGTGAACGGCAATCCATGATGTGCGAGTTCACCATTCAACAACTTCATGACCAAGGAGACAATCCATGCCACGCGGGGCTTTTGGATTTGACGTCACCGACACAGGTGATCTGATTGATTCAACGCAAAATGTGGAGGCACTGAGAAATCTCTGGCTTAGTCGTAAGCTCGTTCAAGGGTCTTCCCTGGGCCCGGGGGATCCAGGCGATTTTGATAACGGCGCCTGGCACGTGGGGTGTCACCTCGCCGGGGCTGGCGGAGTCAAACGGTCCAAGAATGGAGCGTTGTTGTGGCTGGAGATTTCTCACAATACAACGCGGGATGAGTACTATGCCAGCGTCACGATGAAGGAGGGGAAGGACATCAAGACGTTTGCGCTCGATTCGGCGGAGGGAAGATCCATTGTCAAGGGTTCAGAGCTCCTCGGATTTGTCGAGGGTAATTCTTTGGGGAGAACCTCTGCGCGGGGTGTGAGCGATCCGGCCAATTTGTTCAACCTGTGGCGGCGACAGGATTTTGATCAACCTGTGAACGGCGAGGAAGATGGCGGCAAAGTGTGGGAGCACTGGTGCACGTTGAGGGACATCCGAGCGACGTCACGTATCGGTACATCGGTGTTGACAGCTTACGTCTCCCTGGCTTCGGGTACTGGGAGACCGTTTCGCTGCAACTGTTGCCCGTGGAAGGAGAGACTATGGGCATCCTGATCAACTGCATGCTTTAGTGGAGGGCGGATTCACTTCAAAGGAATCGGCAGTCTGGGATGTCACGCCGACGCCGATTTCAGATAAGGCCGAGAAGCTTTTCTATGCAGCCGATCCTGCCTCGGAACTGCAGGCCAGCGAGCAACTTGAATGGGGCAGGCCGCCACACTACTTCATGTTCGCACGGATGATCAAGCATTGGAGCACAGCAAAGGACGTGAAGAACGACCTTAAGGACCTCTAGCGGGCTGTTGAGAAGGAAAACCACGAAGACACGAAGATCACCAAGATGAACAGGAGATTGGTGTTTCGGTCAGAGTTCTTCAAGAGTAACTGAGTGCACGGAACAGGGAGATATACAATGAAAACGATGCTCAGATGCCTATTGATATCGGTAATGTTCGTCTCTCTTGTGTCAGCTGGTGAAATCTATGGCTTCATCAAGAAGGGAGATCGTCCAGTAGGAAAAGGGATCAAGGTTGTAGTGAAATGTGGCAACCGAACGGATACCACCTTGACAGACAAATATGGTTCCTACAGCATCAACGTGCCATCGACTGGTAAATGCACGCTCACTGTGCACGATGGTGATCAAGAAGCTTCCATCGAAGCGTTTTCATACACGAGGCCTGTTCGATTTGATTTGCTACTGGAAAAGAATGACAGCAAGAACGTTCTAAGGAGGACTCTCAGTGGACAGCAAAGAAAAGGACACGTGGGATAAGATTGACATTGTCCTCAAACCACTCGGGGGCGTGGCGGCCGCCCTCATTGTCGGGATCATTGGATCCAATATCTTGCAGCAGCGACAACAAAGTGAGATCAATTCGCGATTGTACACGGAACTGATGAGCAAGCGGGAAGAAGCAGAAAGCGCGCTGAGGAAAGACATGTTCGTGTCGATCATTCAATCGTTCCTGAAGCCCGGGCAAGCACCACTTAAAATGAAAGAAAAGGTCCTCAATCTGGAGCTCCTGTCCTACAATTTTCATGAATCACTCAACCTCAAACCTCTTTTTGTCGATCTGCGGAGGGAGGTTCTCGATTCCATCTCAGGACCGAAATTACAGGGCGAGTATCTGGATCGATTGGACAAAGTCGCGTCGGATGTAACAAGAAAGCAAATGTTGGTTCTAGAGGGGGCTGGTGTCAGCTTTGACAAGAGCATCAACGTGAAGACCCTGCAGTTTCCGGTTCTCGAGGAACCAGGGAAAGAGGAAAGGTCTGCAGAGGAAGACCTCGCATTAGGAGGAGTCAAGAGGAATTTCAGACTGATCATCCAAAAGGCAGACACGATGAGGAAAGAGCTCCAGATTAGTCTGGAAGTGAAAACGCTTGGAGACTCTTCCGATGTCTTATCGGTTCTTGGAGCGGAATTCGGGGTTGGGTATTTCGACTTTCCCATGATCGATAACACCAGACTGTCAAACGATCAGCGGTGTGCAGTGATATTGAGGAGTTTTTCCAGCACCAGCGCGGAGATCACAGTGGTCTATTTCCCAGGCTCCTATTCAAGCCTCAAAGAGAAACCGTATTACGAGGAGGTCATTGAGACGCTACGGAGGTCGGCGAATGGTGCGGAGGTGGGGAAGAAGGAGTGAGTATGTGAGATGTAAGACGGTAGACGTGAGACGGAGTGATGGAATGATGGAATAACGGAAGCGTACTTGTTGGGTCGGTATTCCTGTCTTGGTGGATTTGGTTCACAGGAGATTCCTTCTCAAAAGAAAGGAGCAAAAGAGAACTTCTCGAAATCATAACCCTCGTGATCGAGCCGCCTTCTCACTTGCTGAAATTCCGGTGCGAGAGGAAAAGGTGGAACAGAAGGATGAGTACAATCGCACCGGATTTCCCGCCTGTCCATCGGAGCTTTTGTCGCACGATGGCGAGTCTTCACTGTTACTCACATAAAGATGAGTTGGACACTCTGTCCAACGAGAAGGGATGTTAGCCATGGATATCCTTCAGACAAAATTCAATTTCAACCATCTTTCGGTAAGAGATCTCGTTGAAGCGAGGGATCTTTTCCACGTTCATCTCATCAACAAGAAGAACGTTGTTGCTACGGCAATTGGCAGGTACAGAATCAGGAAATCAGATCCCTGGCCAAATGAAAAAAGCAATCAAGATGTGAGTAAACCCCGGAATAGGGGGGAGCGGACATTAGAAAATTCTGAAGTAAGGGATTACTCGTGGCCATGCATTCTCGTTTTTGTCACGCAATGGAGCGATGAAAAAGATCTCATTAACGATGGCGAGAGCAACATCGTCCCCAATAACGTTTATCTGCCCGATGGTAGAATCGTTCCAATTTGCGTCGTTGAGGCTCCGAAGAGTGAAAAGTCGGACGACACAGTGGACACAAGCAAACTAAACTTTCCCAAGAACCTCATCAGCGGAGGCTTTCCACTGATCGTGTATTCGCAAGGGCAAGAAAGAATCGCGTCTCTTGGGTGTCTCGTGTCCGACGGCAACAAAGTGTACACGCTGACCAACAGGCACGTCACGGGAAATGAGGGGACGGTCGTCTATACAAAACTGGGCTCGACACTGAGGCCGATCGGAACGAGCTCGAGCAAACAACTGGGCAAGATCAAATTCACAGACGTTTATAAGGAATGGAGCGGAACAAACCTGCTGGTGAACAACGATATTGGACTCATTGAGATAGAAGACGTCAACCTCTGGAAGACCGAGGTCTTCGGGATTGGACAGCTCGACACACTCGCGAGCCTGGACACATCCAACATGACTCTCAATCTCATCAATGCACCCGTCGTTGGATATGGCGCGGTGTCGGGACAACTTCAAGGTGAAGTTGTCGCATTGTTCTACCGTTACAAGGCGATCGGGGCGCGGAGTACGTTTCCGACTTTCTGATCGGATCGAGGGGTGGCAGCGGATTACCTCTCCATCACGGGGATTCCGGGACGCTTTGGGTGCTAGAAATCGACGGCAAGAAATGTCCTTTTGCGGTCCATTGGGGGCAACATGAATTCATGGAAGGAGGCGAGACACGGAAGCACGGATACGGTCTCGCGACCTGTCTGAGCAATGTCTGCAACCTCCTGGACGTCGACATCGTGAGGGGGTGGAACCTCGATCAAGACTACACGTGGGGGAAGACGGGGCACTTCAAAATAGCGGCAAGGGCCTGTGATTTGGCAAGTGACGAAGAACTGGGTGGATTGTTGCAAGCGAATAAGGCAAACATTGGCTATTCCGACGAGCAACTCAAGGACAAGAATAGTATTGCGAAGGCAAAAAGTGCAGAGTTCATTCCACTTGCAGATGTTCCAGACCTGTGGTGGCGGTACAAGAGATTCTCGACGGAAGGCTCGAATCACTTTGCAGACATGGATGAAAAAGACAATCGTGTTATGAAAGGCAAAACATTGCTTGAGCTCTGCGCAGACGAAGGGAACCTCGATATCAAGTTCTGGTTGTCGTTCTACAAACAGATGGATGAGGTGAATCCCAAAAGCAAAGTAGACAGGGGGAGCGGAGAAGAGAAGCCAGACCCAAGAATGGGAGCGCTGCCGTTCAGAGTCTGGCAAATGTATGAGCAAATGGTTCGGTCTCTCGCACAAGGGAGCGTTGCAGAATTCATTTGTGCTGGCGGAACAATGTCTCACTATGTCGGTGACGCATGTCAGCCTCTCCATGTTTCCTACCTCCATGCGGGTATTCCCGGGCAGGAATCAAAAGTGCACAGTGATTATGAAGATGTGCTGGTCGATAGAAATGCGGCAAACCTCTTTCAGCGTGTCAACGCCGTGGAGAAGAAGGTGCTTAAGGGAGATCTGATAAGAGGGGGGAAGGCGGCTGCGAAGCTTGTTATTGAGTTGATGAGATCGACCCATCAGAATCTGCCACCTATGAAGATCATCGAGACGTTCGACAACAATGCCGGAAAGGGCAAATACGAGAGAGCGTGGGAGACACTGGGAGAGGGAACGGTTAAGAATGTAGCCAATGGCTGCTATCACATGGCCGTTCTTTGGCAGAGCGCCTGGGTCGAAGGCGGGGGAAAAGCCGTCGGCAAGAATCAGTTGGGCGCCATCGATCACCAAGACCTGATCGAGCTGTATTCGAACTACCATTTTGTGCAATCGTACAGGCTGGACGACCCGAAATTCCAGGGAGAACTCACTTAGTCAATAGTTACCAGAAAAGACGCCGACTGCGATCGCCTGCCACAGGCCGTGCTGTGAAAAGGGGGCCGACAGATTCTCTGGAGCAGATCGTCGGATCGGTCGCGTGCGCGGCCCTTTCTTTCAAGCTCATGACACAAATCAGCGAGAGGAAATATGGGAAAAGCAACAGTGCCCTCGTTGGATCAAATAAGACCCTTCTTCCAAGTAGTTGTCTTCAGAAAGGCCGGAAGGGATTTCGATCCGAGAGCAATTGTCCGTTACATCACAGATGCTGAGGGGGAGCTCGACCTCAAGATCGGACAACCACTCAAGAGGTTCACCGTCAGTATGATTTCGAGCGAACACCCGAAGTATGTCTATTTTGCGAGGCATAGGTCACTTCCGACGTGGCTTCGCAGAGAAACTGTACGCATCATCGACGAAGAGAATGACATCATCATTATTTATGTCCACAAAGAGCACATTTTCGCTCATTCAAATTGCCCCGTGCTGCTCGATTGCGTCAATTCCTTCTTTCACGAGAACAAGTTCGAGACGATAGACTCACGCAATCTCTTGAACTTGATCAACCAGAAAGACCTGCAGTTCAGAACGCTTGGAATTCAGAATATCTTCAGTGCTGGCGGTCTTGCGCCCGAGGGGAAGTCATACTACGGGCGCGACACAAAGTATTCGCTCTCGCCAACATATGACGGCGGATTCGGATTCAGCTACTGTTTCGCGTCGGAGCAAGTTGATAAGCGAAGGACGAAACCATTCGGTTGTTCCATCAAGAAGAACAAGATATGGCAGACGTGGGTCAGCGACCTCGACGAGTTCACGAAAGCCTGCAGGGAGATCGATGACCTGCTTGACGCCGAATCCAAGGAGCCTACACTCAGCGCCCTGGTTCGTCCCTTGCAGGAGCCGCCCAAAACGTTGAGGGTGGTCGGTTTCTATCTGGACTTCAACGTTTACCAAAAGGGAATGATCGCGCTGAGCTTTGACTCCCGTCCATTTGATCTGGGCTGGGATGCCTATCTTTCTGAGAGCGAGCCGGATAAAGTCGACTTCATTTCACATTCGACTGGGATCCTGCATTCCGTGAAGATTTCACAAGACGGAGAAAGTTGGTCATTTTCCTTGGTTGATGATGGCTCCATCGATTTGAAGTTCTGCGAAGACGAAGGGAATATTGAGCGTGGAAAGACGCGGGACATTGTGGATTACCTCAATGAGAATGAGAATTTTACGCTGCTTTTTGAAGACGGTGTCGGATATCGAGACGGACTCTATTGGGAAGACAACAGAATGAAAATGCCGTTCGTAAAGAGCGCGACTCCGATTTCGTGGAAAGGGACAGTCATTACCAGGGAATCAAAGAAGAAAGGGCGATACCATACCATCGCACACGCCATCGAGGGCCACTACGCGAAGGCACTTATCGGAATCAATGACGATGGAGCGAATGAAGCGGCAGACTTCATCATTGTCGAAGAGAACCGGTTCATGCTTATTCATTCAAAGCACTCCAAGAAACGGAAGAAAGATCTGAGAGTGGAGGACCTGCAAGTTGTGTGTGCGCAGGTTCTTAAGAACCTGCGCTTCTTCGTCCCTGAGGCAGTGGATACAAAGCTCGAATCCTGGTCCAAGAAGCAATTCACAAGCAAGAAAGCAGACCTACCAAAGCTGCGAAGCACTATTCTCGGATATCTGAGAAATCCACAGGTGCGGAAGGAATGCTGGATCGTACAGCCTGGTATTTCAAAGAAGGCATTGGAAAATGATCCGAAGAATAAGATCCACGTTTTGCTGAACCACGTCGACTCGGTGTGCAGTAGTCAAAATATCAATTTCCAGCTTGTGTGCAACACCTAGGGCCGAGGAAAGAAAAGCTGCGTATTGTTGCACGTGGGAAGAAAGCTCCGTGTGGGTATGCACAGAGATGTGAAATTTGAATTGGATGATGGGACGGCAGGCGGGAGGTCAGACAAGGAGCTTGTCGTGGGAGGAGAAGCCGTGCTTGGTGTCGTTCTGAAGGCACATCGGAAACAAAGGAGACTGACGCAGAAGGAACTTGCGGCTATGCTTGGCGTCTCGCGTGAGCATTATGCGAGAATAGAAAACGGAGTGTGTAAACCTTCGTACCGGCTATTTGAAAAGATCTGTAGTTCTATTGATTGTCCATCAGTTCCCAGCCTGAAAGGCCCTGGCAAGAATCGTCGTACCTCTGACATGTGTTCGTTGTGTTCGAGGTTGCTGCCAAACGACCGACAAGAAATTGAAAGATTGATGAAATTGTTGTCTGAACGCTGAAGGCTCTTCAGATTTGGACAGCCCCTCACGTCCCGCCTCATGCTAATGCCACAGTGATCCGATCGTCAGCCAAAATCTGGTTCATGCCTGCTGCCGCCTTTTCACGTGTGATGGAGCAGCAATGACTTCGAGACACACAGGCAGCCTTGTTGTTGCGTGGCACCAACCGGAATCGCGAGGGGTCGCAGGAAACCCTGACATCGTGCAAGTACCCTATCTGCACACTCATCCTCAAGCTCGATCTCGGGTGACGAAACTGATCACAATTCATCGATTTGTGACCGCGAATGTCGCAAAGAATAGATTGCCGCAAAGATCTAGATTTGGTAAACTGACTCGAAGCGTTTCTAGTCGGCTCGTAGGCCCATCGCTTTGATTGTAAATGGCAAGCGACTTTGGCTCAATTTGTCCTGTTCAACCCCAACGAGAAGTTATGAGTATTGATGGCCTGGTGTTGGCAGGGGTGATATTGAAGGTTGTATGTTAATTGGTAGACTGCATCTGGCGGCGCGTCTGGTGCTTGGCGCTGTGTTTGTATTGAGCGGCGTACTCAAGTTGATTTGGCCGCATCAGGCCGCAGATCTACTCTCAGAACTTTCATTTCTGGATCCACGCATTTGTAAGATTCTCGTCATTGCCCTTTCCCTTCTTGAAATGATGATCGGCGTAATGTTGTTTGTAGGCAAGCAGTATGTGCAAATATCCGCGCTTGCTTCTTCGATCTTGCTTCTCTTCTTCACATTCATGGGGGTCGCCACAATTCAGAACCCGAGATCGTGTGGTTGTTTCGGCGAGGTCTTGGACATGAAAACAGATGAGTACTTCGTGTTGAGGAACATCGTTTTGCTCCTGATCTCGATGTTTGTCCTTCGATATTCAAAGACGCCAAATACTACACAGGTGGAGGACGCTCCATGAAAAACCTCACTGATTTCTTCACGTCCAGAAACCTGTACTATGCCTTCCTCCATGTTGCTCTAGTTGTGCTGGCGATCCAGGTTGTTGTGCTCAGCGGTCAGAACAGGGAGTTAAAAGAAAGGAAAGTACCAGCTAGGGCGGAGCAACTGCGGATGGGAGACACTCTGTTTCTCCATCACCTTCAGCCGGTTCAAACCGGGATCCATCTGGACACGACATCTCCCCGACAGATGATTTTCATCATGACAACGACTTGTCCTTTTTGCAGGGAAACCGTGCCGGTGTGGAAGGAGCTTTATACGAAAGCGAAGCTACACATGCCTGTCTTCGCAATTTCACTTGATTCGAAGGACTCCACGATAGCCTATGTGGAGCGAAACAGCATTTCTTTTCCCGTGTTCGTTTCCCTCGACGCTGCAACGTTCAAGAAAATGAACAAGATCGTCGGGGTTCCACAAACAGTGATAACACAGGGTAATGGAAAGGTTGAAAAGATATGGAACGGGAGACTGAACGAAGAGAAGATGGAAGAAGCGGCGGCTGCCGCTTCCATCGGTAAAATAAATCACACCCAATAACCATAACTTGGAGGTATGTCATGCAAAAGATTCTGAGCTTATGCTTCACCTGCGCGATCGTGCTAGTGATCGCATTCGGCTTGTCTCAGAACGTGGCTCAGGCCCTTCCGTTCGAGTGCATTCAAGCATGTTGGGCACCCCCTCCAGCAGTGTGTAATCCTGATCCGTTCATCCAGTGCACTTGCGAAAACAATCACAATCTGGTCACATACTGTGCCAGCTATTGTCTTGGATCGTGCTGGCCTGAGTGAATATGCTGAAGGTGGGTGCTTACGCGCCACCCACCCCTAAGACATCAGAGGTGGACTCTTTGCTGAAAAGTCAAGATGTTCACGGAGCCAGTAATCCGGAACAACTTGTGCAGGTTACAGCGAAGCTTTCTGCAAGCTTGTGTGATTTTCACGCAACGGGCGGGGTGGTATGATGCCCGTCCGTTGCGGGGGAAGTTTATGTACTGATGACTGAGAAATGGAGCCAGGAGCAGCAGGGAATGTTGACGCAACTGGCGGACACTCGGTCAAGAGCTGTCAATGTTCACAGAGGATGTTCAAACGGCGTCATTGGTCGTTTGATGAAAGCGACAACTGCAACCTAAGTGGGTGTATGTCTTCCCCTGATCCCTGGCGTCTGATGCAACCCCAAAGGAGAAGAGGATTGATCTTGTGATATGCAATGACTATTTTGGCTGATGTATGGACGTGGTGACTCGCAAAGTGTATCTGCTGCGATCTATCGTCAGCCCACCACACTCTGCCCCTACCGCTAACGATAGCTGTGCCCCGTACTCTTGGCTCGCGTGAGAACATGCGCGCAAGAACACGGACTGCCTTCGTCGCATCGATTGGGTTGATACTAGGAGTGCTACAGCCTAAGGAAGAATTGCTTGCGCAACAATCATGGTTTTGGAAAAACCCGCTGCCGCAGGGAAATAATCTTTGGGCTATCTACTCCGTCAGTGCAAACCTCGTTTACGCTGTTGGAGAAGGGGGTGCGATCCTGAAGACTGCGAACGGCGGTTCTGTCTGGACAGCACTGGCAAGCGGAACCATGGCTAACCTGAGGGGCGTCTGGTTTCTTGATGCCGACAGAGGTTTTGTTGTTGGGGATTCTGGTACCGTCCTGCTGACAAGTAATGGCGGTGCCACGTGGGCGGCGCAATCAAGTGGAACGAGTGATCCGTTTTATGCTGTGGCGTTTACCGATGCGAACACAGGAATTGCGGTTGGCTACCCTGGCTTGATTCGTTGCACAACTGACGGTGGCCAGACGTGGGTTCCTCGATTTGCCGGAGCGGCGAATTATTTTCTTGCTGTGTCCTTGATTGATGCGAACAACGCAATCGTCGTTGGCTCATCCGGTTCGATTTATCGCACGACGAACGGTGGCTTGAATTGGAGCCGTCGGAACAGCGGAACATTCAAGCGATTATATGGCGTTTCGATGCCAGACATGAACACGGGAACTGCAGTAGGAGAATCCGGGCTTATTCTCCGCACCTTAGATGGGGGTGTCAGTTGGGCTCCAGAGCAGAGCGGCACATCGTATCACCTGTATGGTGTCGCTTTCACTGATGCCAACAAGGGAATCGCCGTGGGGGATGGGGGAATAGTTACGCGAACGACCGATGGTGGGGTGATGTGGACGCAGGTGTCCGGCGGTGCAGCCTCTCGGTTCAATTCGGTGTCATTTGCCAATGCTAGTGTGGGAACCGTGGTGGGGCAATATGGCGCGATCCTGGGAACAACGGATGGTGGTGCGACCTGGACGGCGCAGACGCCAGGACCAAGAAACTCGTTGAATGCGGTCCGGTTCGAGGATGCGCTGAGGGGGACCATTGTAGGATCTCGCGGATTAATCCTCCGTACGACTGACGGCGGATCGACATGGGCGCCGCGATCTAGCGGAACGAACGACGATCTTCAAGGGGTAGCTATCCTAAATGATAATACCGAGGTTGCCATTGGACTTTATGGCACTATACTGCGTACAAACAACGGGGGCGCCACCTGGAGTCAGACAAGTTGGGGGAGTACATACCGTTTCTCGGGAGTTTCATTCGGGACAGCGACCACAGGAACCATTGTTGGAAAAACGTTCGATGTCGCCGGAAATGATGTCACGTACATTCTATGTACAAAAGACGGTTTGTCATTCTTTGCCCCCGCCGGCTTGACAGGCAATCGATGGTTACGAGCCGTTTGCTATAGTGATACGAACACCGCGATTGCCATTGGGGACAACGGTGCCATCCTGCGCTCGACGAACGGTGGACAGGATTGGACTACGTGGCCCGGGGAGGACCTCCCGGGTCCTGGGCCCGTGGTTACGACAGCCCAGCTTTGGGGGGTATCCTTTGCTGATAGAAACTATGGACTGATTGTGGGGGACTCAGGAATAGTCTTACGGACGACAGATGGCTGGAAAAGTTGGACGCGGCAGCAGAGCGGTACATCCCAGACTCTGTATGGAATCTGCATGTGTGATGCAAGGACGGCGGTGGCCGTCGGGGACAGCGGGATGATGATTCGAACGTCAGATGGGGGAGTGACGTGGATTCCCGAACCAAGCGGGACAACAAATAAGTTGTGCTCGATCATGCTCATTGGTGCCAATGAAGGAATTGTCGTCGGGGAAGGGGGTACGATCCTTGGGCAGGCTGCAGGATCTGTGGTGGTCAGTGTGAGCAGAGAGCGGGACCGCACGTTGCCTGAAGATATCGCGTTGGATCAGAACTATCCCAACCCGTTCAATTCAGTTACCACAATTGGCTTCAGTGTCAGTAGATCAGGTTACACGACGCTGGAGGTCTTTGATATGCTTGGAAGACGCGTCGCGACGCTAGTGAATGGGAACCTGGACCGCGGCCGTCATAGAACATCGCTGGACGCTGGTAGGTTGGCAAGCGGCGTCTACTGCTATTGCCTTCGGAGCGCTGGGATTGTAGTGGCCAGGAACTTCTTGCTTCTGAAATAATGAGGGAGGGGGCCGTGTGTGTATCATGCGAAGGCGCGGGCTTGTGCAGATTCGCGGGCGGCTAAATTTGATACGACCTTGAAAGACTTCCGATGAAGAATGATAAACGGTTGTGGGCGCCGATTAGCAACATCATTACAACTGGTTGCGTCGTGGGTTCACTTCTGGCGTGTAACCAGCCTTTCGACCCGAGAGGATCTCTCCAGAGACAGTTGGTTGTTTTTTCGATCCTCTCAACAGACCGTGACGTGCAATTGGTGCGAGTCGAACAGAACTATATGCCCACGGATTTTGATGCTTTAGCCTACACAGCTGATAACTCAGTCGCCAATGCTCTTGTTACAGTGCGTGATGGTGGCATCACATTCAGGTTGAGAGATACTACCCTGCCGAGGTCCGACACAAGCCGGTTTAAGTTGCCCCTGCGAGCCTATGTCTTGGATCCGTGGACCGCTGTGTATGGCAGGTCCTATGAGATCACAGTGCAATCGTCGCAATTTCCTTTGGCATTTGCAACCGTCTCGTTACCAACGAAGCCGAGTTTGGCAATTGATTTATCCTCTACCGCGGTGGTGGACGATCCGGAGGGACACAAAGAAGAGGCAGACATACTTTTTCCCGTCGTTCTCGGTTACGGGACGAAGGGATACATTGGCCGGTTTTATGTTGACTACGTTGTGCTGAAAGGGAATGAATGGGTGGAGGAGCGTGTGGAAGTGCCTCTTCGATATCAGTATTTCGACATACGCGATCTGAACTATGCATTATATGGGACATTAACACCTTGTCTGTTTTCCAATCGAGTCGTCGGGGCATACAAGAACGAACTATTTCGCGATGCACTGAAGGTGGTTGCCTACAAGAAATATCTTCACTCGAAGATAATATTCAATCGAGTAGTCTTTCAACTCGTGCAAGTCGAGCAGAATCTTTATAAGTACTACCAGGTTGCTCATGCGTCCAACGACCCCCATTCTATGCGATTGGATGAGCCGATGTACTCGAACCTGGTTGGTGGTGTTGGCGTTGTTGGTGCGTACACACTGGATTCGCTTGTACATCTATTACCCGAGAACTTTGCTTTCAACAACAAAGAGTGAAACAGGTGATTGACTGTTTTTGGTTGTCGGTCGTTTTACTTCCAGCACATTGTCTTGTTGGAATCTTTCCCTTCCCTATGCACTCCTGGTGAAGCCGCCAATGCAAGTCGCGAGAAAATGTCCTTTTGGTGTCTTCACATCTCTTCTGATGGTTTCCCTGAGCCAATTATGGGCCCAGACATCAGACGTCTACGGCATCGTGACGGATAGCCTGACGAGGCAGCGCATTCCGTTTGCCAATATCAGTGTCGTCGGGACAACCAGGGGCGCAGCAGCCAACAACATCGGATTCTACTTCATCCCAAAACTGCCCTCCGGGACATTTGAGATTACAGCGAGCTCGATCGGATATATCAAGTCGACCAAGACCGTGACGATCAGAGAGGGAAAGCCCGCCGAGCTGAATTTCGAGCTCCCTCCAGTCCCGGTTCAGGAGGAGGAAGTCGTCGTGACTGCCCCCCGGAAGAACCTGGAAATAGAGATGAAGACGACGAGCGTTCACGTTCTCGAGCGGGCGGAGCTCAAACAAGTCCCGGTTGCCGGGCAACAGGATCTGCTCCAGTCGCTGAAGATCCTGCCTGGCATCGTGTCGACGAGCGATGTAAGCTCCAGGTTCTACGTACGAGGCGGAGCAGGCGACCAGAACCTGTTTATGTTTGATGGGATAAGGATCTACTATCCTTTCCACGCACTGGGCATCTACAGCGTTTTTAGTCCCGAGGTGGTGGACAATGTGGAAGTCTATACCGGCGCCTTCCCGCCGGGGTTCGGCGGCAAGCTCTCTTCTGTCGTGAACATTGCGACACGCGACGGTCGAGCCGACAGGATCGCAGCCCGCGCAAACGGGAATTTCTTGTCATCGGAGTTTGGGCTTGAAGGACCGGCAATCTCCAAGTCTACATTCCTCATCGACGCAAGAAAATCCATATCCTCGCGAACGTTCGGTAACATCGTGGGCCAGGATGTTCCCCTGTCGTTCTACGATGCGACGGTAAAAATCGCGACCCAGCCGGGAGGCGTGCAGAAGTTCGACGTCACTTTCCTGACAAGCGGTGACAACCTGAACTCCCGCAATCCCTCCGAACCTAACTACTCGTGGCGAAACAACGGGGTGGCCCTATCAGGGTCGGGGCTGCCGAGCAATCGGATGTTTGTCAACTGGCTTGTCTACATCAGCAGTTATCATGCCAATCGAGACGCGACTCCTTCAGGTTCGATCACTTCAGCTTCCACGTTCGTCAAGGAACAAGGGCTTCGCGCGAACGCTACGATCTACACAGGTCCGGAGGATCTGTACTATTTCGGGTTTGATTTTGGTTTTCCATCGCTCGACTATTCGTTCACGAACAGACAGGGCCTCCAACAGGATCTCCAGAGCTCGTTGCTCGAAGTATCGGCATGGGCCCGGTACTCAACGACGCTGGGACCACTTTCGATTGACGGCGGGCTCCATGTTGAAATAGGCGCAATGTTCGATGGGGCATCTGCATCCCGCGAGATACAACCAAGGCTCAATCTCAGCTATCTTCTCGCGGGCACATGGAGGGCAAAAGCATCCATCGGTCGGTTCTCTCAGAGAATGCTGACCGTTGGGAATGAAGATGACGTGATTTCGATATTCGATGCTTGGATCGCCGTGCCCAAGAGCATGCAGCCTGAACAGGCGGATCACTTTGTCCTGGGCCTCAGCGGCAATCTCACGGAGCAGGCAACGATGAATCTCGAAACGTACTGACAAGAAGTACAGCTCACTTGTCGTCTACAACCGGGACAAGATCGATGCGAGCGATCCCGATTACATACAGGGAAGCGGTGATTCCTACGGCGCAGAGTTGACGCTGCGATCACATTCTCCACTGGTCGATCTTTATGGGACGTACTCGCTTGCTTTCGCCAAGATCAATAACGGCGGATTTGTCTACTATCCCCGCTATGACCGCCGCCATCACATCAATTTGATGGCAATCCTTCATCTGGTGCGGGGATTGAGCACGACGGCGAAGTGGGAGTACGGTTCGGGCTTTCCGTTCTCGCAAACGGTGGGGTACTTCGATCGGCTGATGCTCGACAATGCCTTGCCGGGGCAGTTCGAGACCGAGACTGGCTCTCCCTACATCATGCTGGGGCCGAAGAATGCTGCCCGGCTGCCGGCCTATCACCGGCTTGACATGAGCATTGCTTATACCCTGAGGCTTGTCGGCTTCGAAATCGTTGCCGGCGTCGATCTGTTGAACGTCTACAACAACAAGAACATTTTCTACTTTGACAGGAAGACCGGCCAGCGTGTGAACATGCTCGCGTTCTTCCCTTCCGCGATGCTGACGGTGCAGTATTAGACATAGGCTAGCATCACATGGACGCACGCGTCCGTTGGCTATCTCTCTTTTGCTTGCTTCTTCTCTCCTCGTCAGGGTGCAACCAACCCTTTGACCCGAAGGGTCCGTTTGAGAAGGAACTTGTTGTCTTCTCGATCCTTTCCAATGACCGCGACAAACAGTATGTGCGTGTCAGCACGAACTATGATGTAACCGGCTTCGACCCGAGCGAAAACCAAGTGGACCAATCCGTCCTCGGTGCCCAGGTCACCGTGACCGGGCCGTCAAATTCCTATCGTTTCAACGGTATGCTTCTTCCGCGTATTGATACCAGTCACTATAAGACACCTATCCACGCTTATGCGGCTTCTCCCTTCCGCGCGGAGCATGGGAAAACGTACAATCTTGCTGTAACGACACGAGATGTGGGAATAGCGAGTGCATCCGTCACAATCCCAGGTAAAGCGATCGTATCGCTGTCGCCGGTTTTGTTCACGGGCTGGTTCGATAGCCCGCCCCCCTACCGCCAGCAAGTCCGAGATCTCTTCTTGGTTCTGGCCACTCTCTCAGCTGGCTGCAAAGCCTGTGTCATACAAATGTTCATCGATTATGAAGTCCTGTGGGGATCTGATTGGCAACAGAAACGCATAGAAGTTCCGATGAGAGTGCTGGTAGATACTCTGGACATGTGGGTTGGAGACTACCCGACACTAGAACGCGTTGTGGCGAACCAGATTGGCAAGACGTATCAGTACTTGGCTTACCTGAAGACACTCGATAAGGTCGTGAGTGATCACCGTGATCAGAAGGTGACTTTCCACAGGATTGTTGCACGCGTTGTCCAGCTTGAGGAGAACTTATATAACTATTACAGCACAGCGAACAGTTCCAGTGATCCGGTTTCAGTACGATTAGATATGCCAGACTACTCAAACATCAGAGGTGGAAATGGGGTGTTTGGCGCTTTCGTTGTTGATTCCTTAGTACATTACTTGCCGGACGATTTTGGCCTCAACATCAAATAATGATTGAGATACCCTATCGAATATTGATATTTGTGCCGTTTCTAGTGTACGGTCCCATTGCTGTCGATGCGCAAAAGGGTGCTGTTCGCGGCGTAGTGTGGGATGGCCTCACCTTTGACAGGAAAACGGGCCATCGCGTGAACATGCTGGCGTTCTTCCCTTCGGCTACGCTGACAGTGGCGTACTGATTTTGGATTCAGATTTGAGGATTTGTCTGCCAGCAGACGGTGAACTGCTGAGACTGAGTGCAATCATTGTATGCCTCGTGAGGCGTGCGATGTGGTCTCTTCCAGACTGGGGACGTTGGCCGTCGTGACGGAGGTCTATGCCAGCATCTCAAGGCTGAAGAGTTCGTGAACACTCGGTGCATCACCGGATCCGTCTGTCTGACACCAATCTTAGATTCCTGCTTTCGCCGCCCCATTTCGCCCTCATTTCACTCTCCGTAAATAGGAGACCATCTCTTGATGCGGATTTTGTTGGATTCGCCAGCGTTTCAGGCCGCCGACGGTGATCCCCCAAAACGGCAACTCGTATCGTAGAGGTTGATAGTTTGTGAATTCCTCTTCGGCCAAAGACTGCTGACCCTGATCCTACGGACCAGGGGGAGAGAGATGGTCGGTGAGCGAACTGTGCCAAGAAATCAGGGCATTCTGGCAGGTCTTAAGCGAGGCTTGAGGGGCACCAACGTGCCGACAGCTACAAGATGTTCTCTTTGAGGGTCTTCGCGACCACTGCCCCGCGGGTGTGGACTCCAAGTTTTGCGTAGATGTGCTTGAAGTGTGTTGTGAGTGTGTTGTAGCGTAGGGAGACCTTATCAGCGATATCCTGCATTTTCAGCCCCTCTACCACGTACCCGAGTATTTCCTTTTCTTTTTGTGTAAGCCTGTAATCCGGTTTGGCAGAGGCGCGGGGGGTGTATAGGTTCCTTGATGCCGCGGAATCTTGTGTGATGGTTCCATTCAAGATCTTGGAGACCTGAGGGGAGAAATAGGTTTTGTTTTTGTTGACGGCCTCGATGGCCCGGGAAATCTGGGCTGGCGAGCATCCTTTCAAAAGATATCCTCTCGCACCGAGGCGCATGAATTCGAGGATCAATTCACGATCATCGTGCATTGTGTGAATCAAGATCTTTCCAGAAGGGAGCACTGTTTGCAGCGTCTTGATGGTCTCGGTAATGCTCATATCAGGCAGCCCGATGTCCAAGAGAATGATATCAGGACGGAGTAACTTTGTCCTTTGGACCGCCTCTTTTGCATTTTTTGCCTGCCCGACCACCCTTATCCTCTTGTTGCTTAGCAGGCACGTCTTCATTCCTGTCAGCACGACTGGATGGTCATCGACGAGTAGCACCTTTATTGCTTTCTTTTGCATTTGTCAGTTATTCTCAACTGATGTGAGCCTTTCGATAGGAATCTGGACGGTGATTTCGGTTCCCTGGTGATGGTTTGAGCGGATGTTAAGTTCTCCGCCGATGTAACTTGCACGTTCTTTCATATCGATAAGGCCGAGGTGCGCCTCCTTCTTGCTCCGGGGGAGATGTGATCGGCTAAACCCTTTGCCATTGTCTTTAATCGATACTCGAAAGACCGAGCCTTCAACTTCAAGATGGATGGATGCTCGGGTGGCTTTCGAGTGTTTTTCCACATTGGCCAAGCTCTCCTGGATGATCCGATACAGAGCGAGCTTGACATCGGCGGGAATGCAATCGGGGAGTCCTTTCTGCTTTAGCTCCAGGTCGATGCCTGTCCTCGCTCTAAACTCTTCGCAAACAGCCCGGACGGCAGGGAAAAGTCCCAGTTTGTCCAGTGTGGCTGGCCGGAGATTCCTTAACAATCTACGCACTTCCCGAATAGTCTTGTCGAGAATTCTTGACGCGTCACGTAAGCTACGCCGCACAGTTCGTCGGTTTTGTTTGAGACCATCCTGGGAGGAGTCGACCAAGATTTTTGCCGAATGGAGCATCTGTCCGATGCTATCATGGAGCTCGCCTGCGAGACGCTTACTCTCTGATTCCTGGACTTCGATCACCCTTTTCGCCAGTCGTTTGAGGTCCTCTTCGGCCTGCTTGCGTTCTGTAATATCCCGGCAGTTGACCACAATCGCTCGAACTGATGGTTCATTGAGCAGGTTTGTGGCGATGAGCTCGATGGGTTTCCACGATTCATTTCCATCCTGAATCCTGCACTGTGCCGTGAGTGTGCTGCCTGCAGACTGCAAGACCTGAGTTGCGAGCTCTGCCACGTGTTGACGATCGCTGGGATGGACGAGATCCAACGGATTACGGATGTTTGGATTCTGAAGCGAGCAGCCAATAACCTTCTCAGCGTTGGGGCTCGCGTAGACAGGTTGCCCGGATGAACTGAAAAGAATCAGAGCATCTGAACTTCGCTCGACGAGAAGGCGAAATCGTTCTTCCCGCTCACGAAGCTCCTGTGTCTGCTGCGATTGCATTCTCAGGAATCTTCTGTGGCCCAGTAGAACTGTAGCGATGAGGGCGATGCTGAGAACGAACAGCGTGAGCGTCGCCGTCAGGAATGTCCACCAGATATCTGGCGAGTTGAGGGACATAAGAAGGCAACTCCGTAGAGAGAGCTTGAAATGATACTGACGACTGAGTGTGCCACCCACGCAGTGCGGAGGGTCTCGACTGAGCGGCTGAGAAGCAAGCTGCTCAACGCGTGGAGGACAAGGAGTCCAGAGAAGTAAACGAGCGTTGCCGCAGAGAACCAGAACTGGGGTTGACGTGCGAGCGAATCGAGTGATTCTTTGTCGATCTCGTAGAGTAAACGCCCAGAAAGGAACACCAGCAGAAGTCCTTCGACCGGCTTCGTGTAGCTGTTGAAGCTCCGAAGATCCTCAAAGAACAAAACACCCCCGAGACAAAGCAGTGCAAAGACAATCGTCGAGGCTTGCAGCGCTAGCCTTCTGCGTTTTTCTTTTTGCCGCGTTGAGAAGATCCAGGCGAAGAAGGCATATTGAATCGGCGTGAAAAGATGAATAAACCACAGATTGTTGATGTGACGTGTGGCAAGATAGTACTGGAGTACCGAAGACATCGCAGATACAAAGAAATAGACTGTCAAGATCCGAAGGTCTTTACTCAAGTGCCGATATCGGACCAGTGCGAGGCCGCAAACCGCTAGATCCACAAAGAACGCGAGCTGCGCGTGGAGCGGGATCATTTGCACATTCAACTGTTAAGGGGGTTCGGTGCTGCACAGAACGGAGGACATGGAAAATGCTCATCGCTCAACACCCCCGCAGTGAGATCGTCCCCTTTCTGATCGACTCCAACCAGCACAAGCGCAGGTGAACCATCTGGATTCTGGCCAAAGTACGCGCGAAGGGCAACGCATCCCGGTTGGTCGAGGATCTTTTGAACGCTTTCGCGCCAAAAGCCTGCGGCCTTGATTGCTGAGCCTGGGTTTGCCTTTCGATAGCTGGCGGTCAGCTTGCTGGCATTGTCCAGCGTAACAGTCTGATCCTTCTTTTCTGGTAGTGACATGGCGACCTCCCTGTTTTTTGACGGATTGTAGTTGTTGTGTAGAAAACCCGTACATCTTGAAAGCTATTACCAAAGGGAAACAGACGCAATACCAAGTTCTTGAAAGCGTGTCACTTTACGGTTGCTAATTTAGGTGTTTTTTAGACAGTTTTTCAGCCAATCCGGATGAAGACCTCTGATTTTGGCTGACGCGAGCCTGGATTTGCCGTTGAGATGCTTTCTGCTTCCCCGGCAATCGGTGTACGGCTTCTGCCGAAGGAAGGCAACCAACAGATTTGTGTAATGAATCGCCGTCGATCGATACTGGAAGGCCTCAATCGTTTTGTACCGTCGCTGCAACTGCTTGTTTACATTTTCAACCAAGTTGGTGGTCCGAGGAAGACCCGGAACGTGATGATACATCATCAACTGATTCCATCGACGTCTCAAGAACCTCACTGCCTTACGATGCTGAACCCGTGGGAAGCTCTCGTCGTTTTGTAACGCATCGTAGAGTATTCGTGCCTCACGTTCTGTTTGTGCTGACAAAATCCTACGACACGTTTCATACAATGCAGCAATCGAACCATCTCCCGCTGAACCTGCACGGTGTGGCTTCTGCACTCCAAGCAGAGCTCTGTGTTTCGATTCTTCCCCTTCGATATCATCAGCTGGTCGCTCGCCGACTTCCTGATCAATCGCTGAATGAGCGTTCCAACCTCGATGGGCATTCCTTTCAACATATCCGATCAATATGCCTATCGCCGACAATGCGTGTTTTATGCAGTATTGATGGGGTATTTCTGCATAGACAACTGCAACAGCTCGAGTCAGGGCAGGGTCTAAGTCGCTCACCACAGCCTTGAGATGCACACCCAGCGCTCGTACCTCCTCCAAAAACTTCGCCGCTTCGGTGCTGCTTAACTCCGGCACTGCGCGACAATGCATGATATCGCCTGTTGTGTCTACCGCCAAATAAAACCACTGCCCCTTGCCTCTGACCGGACACATCTTCTCATCCACCAACACCACACCATCCCATCGCGGTCGCAACTCCCGACTCATCTCCCAGGCCGTCTTGCAGCGGCCCGCTACGCGCTCCACCACCCGCTGTAAGCTGCCCGGTGATGGTCTACGACCACTGGCTCGTTGTATCCATCGCGCGATAGCTCGATAACTCTCTCCTCCTTCGACATGTCGTCGTACGATCTCCTCGCACAGCTCGTGACTGATTCGATTTCCCGGATACTGTCGAGCGACAAAACTTCGGTGACAGTCACAACAACAAAACCGCTGCACCTTCCTGATGCGTTCTTTGCGTTCACCTCGCTCGATAATTGTTCGATGACCATTCTTCTTCACACTCGATGATCCACAGTGGGGACAAAACCTACTCCGCTTTTTTTTCCACGTTACTCCCTTAACTCTGGTGACATTCCTTATTTGTTCTTACTCATTCAAACTAAGGAACTTACAGCGGAAATAGCAACCGGGAAGCGACACGCTTAGAAGTTCTTGGTATGCGCGTTAACATGGTATGCGCGTTCGATAGCCCGGCGACCTCAGTAGTCTATGTGAATTTGGGTTCGCCCCAGCGGGCTCTCTCCTAGATCAAGACGTCCTTCTGCCGGAAGATCCTGATGAGCGTTGCGACTGAGAACACAATCACCTCGGTACAGACGTAACGGCGAGCCGGGAGGATCGGCGTTTCCTAAGCTCGATGGAAATCTATTCTCTGGGAGGTGCACTGTCAATACCTAAAACGCGGTATTTTTGGTCGTGCGTTCATTTTTTTTTGGGGGGGGGTAAGAACTGACGATCTGGTTGGAAGATGGGCGAATGGTCATATTAACATAAGCCCAAGTGAAACCCCAGAAAGAAGATAGGAGTCATTCTTGGTTTCCCTTTTGTGAAAGGGTCAAGAAAGTGAAGGCCAAGAATCGGGGTGGCCGAGCAGCACCACCCCGATTCGCTAGCAACTATGACGCCATCGGTTGGGACACTGACTGCAATTGACGGCGTCTTGATTCAATTGCAGTGGCGATCCGCTTGCCCTGATCCTCAATAAGCCTCTTGGAGCTGATCCCCTTAAGCCTACTCTGCTCGATAGAGTTCAGTCGGTCAACAGTAGTTGCTTTTTGGATTGCTTCCAACATCGCTACGGCTTCCTTCTCGCCTGTCAAAAAGCCTGACTCATTGAACATCGGCGTCCCGGTTGGTGCAACGACGGTCGCAGCCGGCGTTGGTTGTTGGCCTCGGTCGAGCCATTCGAGGATCTGCTTGCCGAGCTTCTCGTCCGGTTTCGAAACTAGTCTGCCGTCAAAGAGGCTTGAGCGGTCCTTAGTGGACTGGGCGTTGTGATTGAGGTCAAGATCGAACACGATGTCGAATTCGTAGTCCATACCCTCGCGTTGCACGGGGGCAAGTCCGACCTTCTTCGGGACCGATTTCCCTTTCTCGTTTGTCTCGACAACGTAGTCCATCTTCGAGCGCATCGTTGCGATGAGATGAAGCTTTGAGCGGATCATCGCCTCGATGAAGGCGTTGTGCTGAGGGGTTAGTTTGCGCCAGGCTGTGAAGCTGTTCATTCCGCCATCAGCAAGCTTGCCTTGTGTGTCTAGCAGGCCCCCCTCACCTGCCCAGGCGTGGGAGATGCTGTCGAGGATGAGCACATCGTAGCCGGCAGCCTCGGCCTGGTGAATAGCTTTGATGTACTTGTCGATCTCAAATGGCGGTTCGATGTTGAGCACGTCGAAGTCGATGCGATCGCCATAGAGAACGCTGGAGTTGTTCTCAGTGTCGACGAGTGCAATCTTTGTGCCTAGACCGCAAGCAATCTTGAGCGCTGAGAGGGTCTTGCCGGATCCAGCGGCTCCGCAAATGCCGATGCGTGCTTTCTTGACGATACGTTGGGCTTTTTGGAATGAAGGTTGGGTATTCATGGTAGTTCTCCCGTGATTGGTTAAATGGTGATTGGTGAGTGGTTTGGGCCGGAGGCCCATCCGCCTTCGGCGGAAATTGGTGAATAGTTAATTGGTTGATTGGTGAATGGTTGATTAGAATGTGACTTGGAGGGTTGAGCCGCCGGAAACGAATCGAGCTGGGTGGATGATTTCGCCGGTTGCAGTATTGGCAACCTCGGCTGGTAGATTTTCAAGGAACTTCTTCCGGGCTTTGAGTTTCTCTTCGATCGCCTTTTTCTGGGATTCGAGGTCGTCGATGATTGCATCCTGATACTCGTACTTCTTTGGAAGGGATTTGAGCTGGACCTTCGCGCCGCAGATGTCTGTGCTCGTTCCCTGCATTGAGTTGATTGCCCGGTCTTTGATTCGTCCGAGCGCCTGGTCAAGAATGTCGGCGACATTTCTGATTCGGACATATGCCTCGATTGCAGACTGCTCTTCGAGAAGGGCGTCTGTCAATGCAGCGGCATAGGTAGTGAATTCCCCCTTTGGAACAACACGGTGGAGGACGGTCAGGTGCTCGGACTTGACCGGTGCTGGCTCTACGGCGTCGGGGAAGAATTCATCCTGTGGTCGGGTGCTTGGTTTCATGATGTTGATCTCCTCTTTGTTGAGTTGTGTTGTTGTACCTTTTCGCCAATCGATTTTCCTGAGGCGCTATCCGCGCAGCCCCGCTTCACGTTGCCTCTGTTTGGTGGCTTCAAGCTCGGCGTCGGTGGCTGCTTCGACCTTGTCTGCTTCGATGGAATCCACAGAAGAAGCGAAGGAGATGTACTGCAGCTTTCCATCATTGCAGATGCGGTAGAAGTACCCGATGACTCTTGCTGTAGACTTCATCTTGAGTGGCTGAAAGATTTTCACGATTTCACCTTCTGGTTTACTCCTGGTTGGGACAGCCCCGAAAAAAAGAAAGGGAAAAGAAAAAAAGCGGATGTAGGTGTCTAAAACGGCAAACCAAAAAGGCAAGGGCGCCGCAAGCGGTATCAACTTTCCATTCTTCCCGCTTGCGGTGTTTATATACCCTTGCCTTTTTGCGCATCAGCTCATCGTGGGCCGTTTGCCGTTTTTATATTGACCCGCTTTTTTTGCTTCTTTTCCCTTTCTGAGAGAGGGGCGATGTATCCTCAGTTTGTTCGATGGAATTTTCGATTGTCGATTTCCGATTGATGATTGGTGGGAAGCTCAGATTTTGGATTGCGCGTTTTGTGCGCCCCGCCGTTTTTTGGCAGGGGCCGATTGTCACTGAGGAAGGTTTGGCGCGTCCTTTTGCTGCAGTGCATTGCACTCGAACTGCAAAAGGCGTGACAAACCCGACACCTATCAGGTCGGCGGCTGGCACAGAGAGAGGATTTCACATGCAGTTTTTGCGTCGATAGGGTTCGAAGTGGCTGCAAAAACTGTGACAGCCGCCGTTGTTCAGAACAGGTGGCAATTACGCCGAAACGAGAGAGCGGAGCGGAATGAGGTGGAGGCGAGCGAAGACCAACCCAACTATTAACGAATGAGCGAGACGTAACGGAGTGCAGCGGAACGATTGAGTTGAGGCGTTATTGCTCAGGGAAGTCTTTGGCGAGGCGGCATGAAGCGATGCCGCCAGGTGAGGATTTCGATGTGGCGGCACGAAGCCGCACGTGTCTATGAATAACATCATATTCCACGTGCGGGCGCTTGATGCCGCCGTGCGGGGGGGTACTCGTGGATGTTCAGGAAATCGTATCTTTGTTGTGCTAACTGTGATCGTGTGCAGCTCACTGCTCAATCAGAGAAAGGAGTAGCGATATGAACTTCACGAACCTGAGCCTGTACAAACGTTCTAACGGGGTCTGGTATGTTGGCTATAGGGATGGAGGCCGGAGGTGCTGGAAGTCGACCAAAGCGCGGAGAAAGAGAGATGCTCTGCTGTTTTTGACAGAATTCAAAGAAGCGATGGAGCCGAAACCAAGACGGATTCTCTTTTCCGAGTTCACAAGAGAATACAATGAGATCGAAGGGCCCAATCTCCGCGAATCCACGTTGAACGGAGTCTATGGCAGGTCTTTCAAGACCTTCATTGGCGTCTGTGGTGACCGAGATCTATCAAGCTATACAGCTCGGGATGTTGACCTATTCAAGGCGAGGAGGGTTAAGGTTTGTTCTCCAACTACAGTAAACATCGAGTTCCGGTCCCTGAAAACGGCGTTCAATTGTGCAGCGAGGTGGGATCTCATCAAGGAAAACCCTTTCATGAAGTGTTCACCTCTGAGAGTTCCAGAGAAAAGACCTACATGCCTCACTGAAGAGGAGTTCAGTCGCCTTTGCAAAGTCACTGTGGAGCCATTGTTCAAGCGCCTCTATGAATTTGCGGTGTTGACGGGAATGAGGTTGGGAGAAATCCAGAACTTGGAATGGAGAAACGTCGATTTCGACAAAAGACTGATCGCTGTCTCGAACTCAGAGACGTTTCTGACGAAAACAGGCAAAATCCGTGTAGTTCCCATGAGCAACAGAGTCTTGGAGTTGCTCGAGGAGATAAGGAGCGAGGGGAGTCAGTCAGTGTTTGTCTTTCATTACAATCAGCGCAAAGTGAGCAGGAGCTACATAGATCACAAATTCAGAGATTACCGAGAAGCGGCTGGCCTTGAAGATGATGTGACGTTTCATTCATTGCGGCACACGTTTGCGACTTGGCTGGTACAGAAGGGTGTGTCGATATTCGAGGTGCAAAAGCTCTTGGGGCATTCAGACATGAAGGTCACCCAGATCTACAGCCACCTTGCTGCGAGTGAACTTCACGGGGCAGTGAACAAGATTAGCTTTGGGATTACCACTGAGGCGGAAAATATGAGCCCTGGCTAACGGAGCTTTTGAGCTAGGAAGCCAAATGCGTAGGCGCTTGATGCTGCCGTGTGGGAGGTGTCTGACGGCGGCGATTGGGCATAGTGCAGCAACCACCGGACATCAATCTTCAGGATTTGCTCCATTTCTCGGCAATGTCGTTCGATCTATGCGAACAGCTTTGGGGTTGTATAGTTGAGAGTGTGCCTCGTGATGTTGCCAATTGTCAGTATATCGGGCAGCGAGTTCCCTGTCGTGGATAACAAGAAGGTTTTCTGCGTTCTTTTCTTCTGCGGCTTTTGTGAAATTGAACGATCCGGTTATGACGACTTCGTTATCTATGATCACGATCATGTTGTGTGCAATGGCATGGACGCCGTCGATTCTGGTGAGAATGCCGGAATTGGCGAGGAAATCGGCGGAGGAGTATTTGTAGGTCTTCTGGCTTCTGTCTAGGATAACCTGGACCTTGACCCCGCGCTTGTGCGCTCTTACGAGAGCGTCGGCAATCGGTGCCGAGGTGAACGAATAGGCTTGAACTAGGACGGTCGACCTTGCATTATTGAGCGCTTGTCAGATTGCAAAGGTAGCCTCTCCACCCGGAGAGAAGTAAACGTGCCAAGTGGCAGAAGAGGTCGTTGCGGGTTGGGCGATTGCTGCGGTTTGCAGCGCCAATAGGCAAAGAAGAACGAAGGATCTACGTGATAGAATGGGCTTCATGGAATTATTCCTTTCTCGACGAAGGTTTTAGGGAAGAACTACTCATCTAAGGCCTTCGAAGACGGGAATACAAAGCAACTCTTCCGGTATCAGCCTAAAGTTTCTATCATGTGCATCGCGTGCCCCGGACTTGAACCTGCAACAACGCGGTCGACAGAAGCTTCAAAAACCGTTGGTACTGAAGCCATTTTCGTGGGCTTGCCTTTGGCTTGTCTCCTCAATTAAGCGGATATTCACATACGAACGCGAACACATCCTCCCCTGAACTGCAGTAGTTGCCGAACCCCGTTGGGGGTACAAAAATGCCAATCAATTTCTGCCAAGATTCGATTGGCATTTCTGTTTTATGACTGGTAGCAGGGCCGTAGCAGTTCGAGCTCCGATGGCTTGAGCTGATCCTGACCCAATCTTAAGATCAAAAACCCATTTCAGCGGGATCCTTTGAACTTATCTTGGCAGCCAACTTCTTGTAATACCGTTCTCGTTGTTTGAATTGTCTCTCAAGGAAGGGAATGTTTCTGTCCCGATAGTCGATAATGAGCCTCTCGTCGCCGATGTCACGTAGGCGGCCAATGTATTGGACAAGCTTGCCTTCAAATGAGAATGGAAACGCGAGAATCAGGCAACTGATTCCACGAATATCTACTCCTTCACCAAAGAATTGGCCCGTGGAGAGAATTACCTGATAATGACCATCCTCGATTTGCCTGACTTTTGATTTCCTCGCACGCGGTGAATCGTCACCAGAAATGACGATGGTCTCGCTTTTGCCTTTGAGATAGAGATTGAGAATCTCGAGATGTTCCTTGCGTTCGCTTAGCACAAGCACCTTTTTGCCACCAGATGTCCCTTTCATGATATCATCCACTATTAACTTATTCCGAGCTGTGTCAAAACAGACCACCTTTGCCAGGAGTTGGAAGAGATCGGTTGTAAATTTGAAAGGAATCGTAAGGTCCGTCCCCCTAACGACAACTTCGAAGGACTGGCTCGGTGGAGATGATACTGGTTTGAGGTCCGTCGTCTCCATTCGTGCAACAATGTCTCCGATGTAGACATAGATCAACTTCTCGTCATTGTGTTTGCGCTTAGGGGTGGCAGTCAGCCCATAGAGATAGTGGGTGTTCAGTTGTGCGACGACGTCTCGGAAAGTCGATGCGGGTATGTGGTGACATTCATCAACCAGAATTGTTCCAAACTTACTCTTGAATTCGGATAAGTCCTTCTTGCGACCCAGGCTTTGAAGCAGGCCGACAGTAATCTGGGTGCCAATCTTCTTCTTGATGCCTGAATACTGTCCGATATGCGCTTTCGGTATTCCGAGGAATTCCTGAATTCGTTCCACCCACTGATCGAGGATCTGTTTGCGATGAACAAGAATCAAAGCCGGGAGTTTCCTTCTCGCAATGAGTTCAAGCCCAATGATTGTCTTGCCGCTTCCTGACGGCGCTACTATTACACCTTGGTCATGTTCCGATGCAGAATCAACCACCTCGGTTTGCAATGGGGTCAACTCGATGCAACTCTTGAACGGTACCTCATCAAGCGAAGGGTAGTCGTAGCGCACCGAATGGCCGATGACGTGTTCGTTCAGGAACGCAACAAGCCTGTTCAGGAAGCCTCGAGGTATTGAAACAGCATCACCCGACTCTTCAATCAACTTGAAGTATTTCTGCACCTTATATGTTGACTTACCAAGCCGGCGCTTGGTCAAGAATTCGGTGTTGAGAAAGTTCAATTCGTCCTTCAAAAAGGTTACTAATTCTGGCGAGAGCTGTGAACGAGCAAGAGCAATCTGATTGGCGACGGAGATAGTGAGATGATTCCCTGGCGAAGCTGTAATGACGGTCGAACCCGCGTTCTGAACAAAAATTCTTTGATGGACCGCGTCAATCTCTTGCGCAGAGTGTCGTTTTGCTTCCTTCAAGAACACCCACTGATCCTTGTATGGAGCTCCTGTTTCCAGATCAAGGAACACAGTGTTGCCTTGCGATACTGACCTGCCTTGTAAGGGCAACGCGATCAGGTTGCCGAGCCCGCCTTTCGAAAGCGTGTCTTGGTTGGGGAAAAGTCGATCAAAACTGAATTCCTTCTCAAACTCTGAGATGTGAAATGTTCGGCGTACTAACTCGAGGCCGATCTGTCGACTCTTATAGCAGGGATATGGTTCAGAAAAGAAAATCCATACATGTGCTCCATTGCCGGAACGAGAACGCTCAAGATGTGCAGCAAGTCCCACCTCGGCGCACACATCAATGAAGGCGACTGCTTCAGCTTGCCAGTGTTCTCCATCAAAATCAGCTGCGAGGAAATGAGATGTGTTGTCGGGAAGAATGGGATAGATGCCGACAACCTGCGAGCCAAGAAGATGTTTCTTGATTACCTCATTTGTCAGAGGCAAAAGTTTCTTGTTTTCAAAGTCTTTCAGTGAGCCGCCCAGTCGCTTATGAGCCATGAACTCATCCCAACTGAATTCATAAGCAGGGCTGTAACCGGATCGGCCGTCTTTTTCCCAGCGGCGTGCATAGACGTCTGATCTGCCGCGAAAGAGCGACATGAAGAGTTCGACCTTTTGTACATCAATAAGAGTCATAACCTCAAGTGATGAGTTCGCTGGGGCTTGCTGCTCAATTCACGATCCGACGAAATCACCTTTGCGAATAGTCAGCGACGCACTTGGTTTTGTGCTCGAAGGTACAAGTGCTCTACTTACTTTTTCCTTCATGCGTTTGCCATTTGAATTGATCTGGCTGCCAGCGCGAATAGGGCTTCGGATCAACAAGAATAGGCTCAAGGAATCGTTCAATCAGTCCAATTGCATCTCTAAATGGACCAACCGGGGTCAATTTGTTTGTTGCGTGAAAAGCGGTCCATTGTGTTTGCTTGTTGCTGTCGCTCTTAAAGGCGTCGCTGAAGATCATTTGGCGGTCTTGTAAAGGAGTACCTCTGGTATTGAATGTAAGTTCTATGGCCTCAGCAAGAAGGTCTGCACTAAAGGCTTGATGCTGTGCAAGATGGACCAAATCGTAGAAGTCCTTCATCCGACTTGTGATAACATTTAGCCGAACCATGGCTTCGAACTTCTCAGCTATTGCTGATTCCAGTGAATACACCTTGATGTGTGGCTTGGGGAAATCCAACATCACCGGATATTCAATATCGAGTGGGCCCGCAGTAATTTTGTCGCCAAACCCAACATCAATCTGAAGGACGTTTCTTGCTCCTTCTATTGAACACCGGATGGACACACGAAGGCCGCCGTACTCAGCCTGTTCCGCGATTGGCTCTACTGCAATCGTTGTCGAATCGAACGTGACACCATCTTCTTCGGTGATGGCTGAAACTTCTTCCATCACCGACCTAATACCGTCAATATCATTCTTGACGCCATGACAGAGAAAGTCGATATCTTTCGTTGGGCGGAGGTCGGGCATATCGTAGGTGAGGAAGAGCAGAGCTCCTTTGAGGATGAAGTTGGCGCGATAATGAGAAACGGAAAACCTGTAGAGCAGTCGTTCCTGAGCGTATCGAACAAGAAGACGATTGTAGTCCTGGCCGGTTTTCCTGGCGATGTTCAATAGCCGTGCTCGAACCGATGCACCAACATTTGCGGGATGCTTATCGTCTTTCTTCTTCGGGCTCATGAGACCATCGCTCTGATGTATGGGAGCATGACCGTCTTAACCCGGCAAATGATGGCGAATTCATTAAGCTTCTTTATGTTCGAGTCTTTGCGTCGGAGGTAATTCTTTAGCGCTTCGAGTGCAAGGTTTTCACCGATCTTGTTTCGGTATCGGAACATGTCGCAGATCGTCTTTTCCTTGTTATACATGCGAACTGTACCTGCAGAGGTTTTGATTTCTTCGATGCCCACACTGTAGAATTGCCTCGGGTAGTAGAAGAAGCGAATAGGCGGGAACTCGATTTTGGGAGGCTTGTCTGAAAGCGGAATAGCGACATAGATCTCCGATGGCACAAATGTGGTGAGGTCATAATGGGCCAGGGCCGACGCAAGCGCGATTATCCCTTTGGGGACTGCGTGGGAGACTTCCACGAGACTGGCATCAACCTCGGTGGACACGTCAATCTCTGGCAGCTTGTAAAGGCCAGACTTCACTTTCTCGATCTTTCCTTGCTTGACCAGTTTGGCGATTTCCCTCGTTTGGAAAGACGCGGCTCTCAGCTCATTCATTCGGGCAAAGCCGCCCTTTCGCTTGAGATATCTTAGGATATTGTTCATTTGTGTGCCTGAATCGTTTATTCTGTTGGTGTGATGTACTTACAGAAGATTCGATTCAAATGCAATATGCAAAAGCCATAAGAAGCGAGCCTTCCCAGCCACAGAAAGGGCGAGGGTTGACGCCACAATGGGATGCAGGCCAATCCGACCACCGTGCTCCTCGGAGATTACGGATTCCGACACTTATCTGAGCCCTTCTAAAGTCGGAATGCAGAGCAAATCTACCGGTATGAGGTTGAAATTTCTATCGTGTGCCCCCGCTTTTATGTTAAAAGTCAAGGGCCATCTCGTTTTGCAGTGAACAGTATTCTTCGCGGTCGGATTGTATCACCGACATCTTGTTGGCAACCAGTCACCGTCATCTCACATCAAGCTTTTATCAGCAGACAGACCTCTGAGATCGCTGCATTACCTTTATCAAGGGAACAGAGTGTGGGTACGCGGTCTACCATTGAGCAGACAGTCGCGCTTGGGCGGGACGCTGCAGCGGGGGCCAAGCGTTACCCACGAGATGACTGATGATGGTGACTGAGTCAAACGAACATCGTCTATAATTATCTTCTATACAACAGCATGCACATAGGGTGTTTGGTTCTTTAAGACGAAGCGAATGCGATTCAGGAGTTTATGAGCAATGCGTATGATGGCTTGGTGCTTTGGCATACGAGTACAGAGCTTGTTGAAGGCCAGCAGCAAAGCAGGGTCTTTCCTGACTGCAACCCAGGCACACTCGATGATCAAGCCTCTCAAGAACGGATTGCGTCGCTGGGAGATGCCAGTGGTGATCTCCCGTTGGCCACTGGAGTATTCCCCGGGGACTAAGCCCACATAGCTGGAGAGCTTGTCGATGGTAGCGAAGCGACTGAGCGTGACAAGTTCTGTTAGGAAGATCATCGCAGCGAGTGTACTGATGCCAGGGATGGTGAGCAGATGAACGGTGTATGAGCAATACGCCGGCTCTTTGGCCAGAGTACGGATTTGTTTTGTGGTGTCAGCGATCATCTGTCGAAGATACTTCAGCTCCTGGATGAGTGCTTTGAGTGCTTGCGTGCCGCTGGGGCATAGCATGGTGAGTTGATCGAGCCAGAGTATGAATCGTCGTGACCAGTTCTTCGTGCCCGGGCCAGTTTTCGTGCGTCGATGCGATCGGTCTTGAATGTTCTTTATGGATGGTGGGGACGTCTGCTGGGTTGACCACAATACAATCAACACCGAGCGCTTGTAGTTGATCGTGGATCCAGAAGCCGCAGTAACCTGCTTCGTACGCACAGCGATAGTGGGCACCAGGAAAGTGACGTTGCAGGTAGCTGGCGAGCACTTCTGGCTTGGGTGGTTGAGTGAAGGTTTTGTGTTCCACGTGCTGTGTCAAAATGCAGACCTTCCAGGAGTTCTTGCTGACGTCGATTCCGACGAACAGGTGTTGACCGGTAAAGTCGGGTTTTGTATTTTGGGTAGTCATCATAAGCCTCGCTTTGTTTGTGGGTTGGGGACTGACATTCCAAATGTACAAAACAAGGTTGAGGCTTATGACTTTTAAACATAAGGTCTATCCCGCTTGAAAAACGGCGGGACGCAAGGAACCCGCAAGCTCTAAAGAAGAATCCCCGCCTGACCGACGTCCGGCACGATATCAGTCGGGCAGGCTCATCGGTGAAGACCCCGATCAAGAACATCGGGGCAAGTCGGTGGGGGTTTTCATACTAGGCCGGCAATCTTCAATCATCCCTCGTTTCTTTCCTCAAGTTGAAAACCATTTCTAAGTTGCCCATCATAGCCTGGCGACGGTCAGAATTTTGTCCGTATCTGTACGGATTGGTTCTAAGGTCGCACTTATCTACCTTATGCTGAAGCTCCGCGTTTCTATCAAAAGATATATGTTGTCGGGTGACGACTATCAAGTGTTTGAGGAGGACAAAAAGAATAAGCCGCCTTCTATTCTATCGCTACAGAATGGTCTCTCTAGGATGTGAGTTGTCAGACATAGATATCCTAGCCTTGCCCAAGCGGCTCTCAGAAAACGATAGGGCAAGGTCAAGGCGGCAAGTTGCATTTATGCTAAATGGTGTCGATGTCAAGTCGAGTCGTGAAATCGAAGATGAATCCTCCGTAGGATGTGATCCTTAATGACTCTCAGAATGGTCACGACAACAAGGAGACCTGAATAGTTCAGAGAATTGGTTTTCATACGTCGGTTCTGTCCATGCCATGATGGGCAAAGATGTCTGAGCTCTGCGAACTCAAATGTCCGTTCGACGATCGTCGAGGGGTATCATCAAACGAAACGCAAGAGCGATCGACTTTGTTCTGTTCAGGACCTATGAGCGGCATAGCTAGTTGCGCGTGCGCTATTGTGCGCAAGCTTGGTGCGTTAGAGAACGTGTCTTCGCTGGCATCGCAAAAAGAGTTGGAAGCCTACCATTCGCGGAAGGCATGGATGTTCATCACCTATGATCTACAATTTCCGGTCTTTTGGCTTTTGAAAGAGCTGTCAGATTGTTTGTGGGAGCAACTGTGTCTTGCATCCTTGAGGAAAGAAAAGTAATATTGGCTCAAGACGCTGTGGAATACCTGTCCCCTTGTCCGCCGAGAAAAACCATCGCAGTGTGCAAGAGCGGTATGACAGCTGGAAAAAATAGAGACACGATGCGCTCGCGGAGGTCATCTTCCACGCTCAACCGCCGGGTGACAGTCTGGGACCCGCAACTCCTACGGAGGGGCTTCGCTGTTGCTCTCCGGGGGCTGCTTGGAACTCAGCTAACTAGCTTCGCGCGCAAGATGAGGAATCAGTATGCCGCACTATATTTGCTGCAGAGGGGTCATCTCCAACTTCTTCTCTCGTCGGACGTCGGAAGTTCCCCATCTTATCGCGCCCACATTCCGCTTGCACAAATACGGGAAGACCTCAACTCTTCGGACGGCCATGCAGTCGACGCATCAGACTGCCCCTACCTCGACACTCCACTGCCCTTAGCTCTACGGACATTTGCTCTCCGCTCACGCAAGAAGCTCAGGGGGGTGTTGCTGATACTCCAAAAGAAAGAGGATCTGAAGGAAGAGGGTCAACGCTCAGACATCCTACCAATTCTGCTCACCACGACCACGCTGCTTTCGCTAATTGAACTCCTTCTGCGTGAGAGGGGAAGGTCGACAAGACTGCACCTCATCAATAGAATCTCCCAAGGGATTGAACCCCTGATCAACGGGGAAAAGCTCTATGTGTCCCTGGTCCAGCAAATCCAAGAATCGTTTGGTTATGACCACGTCGCGATCTATCTCATGGACAAGAAGAACCAGGCGCTCAAGCTGAAAACGCTCGCAGGGAAGTACTGTGGGATTGTGCCACAAGATCAGGTCATACCTCTTCACCAGGGTATAGTGGGGTGGGTTGCGAGACACGGCAAGACCCTTCGTTCGGACGAGGCCCGTCAGAATCCTTTCTTCTTGAACGTTACACCCGAACTCATTCCTACAGAAGCCGAACTTTGCGTCCCTATCCGTGTTGATGGCGAAACCATCGGCGTACTCAACATCGAACACAGCGAGGTCCGTTATTTTGATGAAGATGACATCAATTCCGTCGAGTTGCTTGCCGACAGGATTGGGATTGCTATCAAGAACACGAATCTGTACGCAGAACTCCAGAAGAGCCACAAGCGTCTCGAGGACATAGTCTCCTCCATTGGTCACGGTATGATGATGATCGGCAGGGACTATCGTGTACAATGGGTCAATAGGACGTTCAGGGAGTGGGGATTCGAGAAAGCGGTTGGCAATCCCTGTTACGGTCTATTTACTCAGGGAGAGGATCTCTGCAGGCAGTGTGTCGGCAGCCACACGTTTCGAACGGGCCGCATTAGCCGCGATGTCATTCAGACCCAGTCCGGCCGCTATTATGCTATCACTGCGGCGCCAATCACCGACGCGGGGGGACTTGTTACTCACATTCTTGAAGTAGTGGAAGATGTCACAACGGCTCGACATACACAGGAGGAGCTTGAGTTCCTCAAGCGTGGACTTGATCAAGCCCAGCAACTGGCATCCGTTGGGGAACTTGCAGCGAATATCGTTCATGAAGTCCGTAATCCGATGAACGCGATCTCGGAGGCAGTGGAAATTCTGGAGGCTGACCTTGCGCTGACGCACGAACATCGCCAACTGATGAATGTGGTCAAAGAAGAATGTGCCCGCCTCAACGAGACACTAGACACCTACCACCTTCTTGCTCGCAAGGAAGAGCGTCATTTTGTCGAGGGCGATCTACGGTCCGTCATCGAGAAGGTTGTCGGTTTGCTCACTGCTGATCAGAGTATCGCGCGTCGAATTCGCTTCACGGTAGAGATCGCAGACGGATTACCGCGGTTTCCATTTGACTCTAACGGGGTAAAACAGGTGTTCTGGAATCTTCTGTTGAATGCCGTCGAGTCGATCGAAGAGAAGGGGGAAATCAAAATAGTCGCCGGGTGGTCGCCGTCCCGGGCCACCATTGTTATTGAAGACTGCGGACGCGGCATCGAAGAAGGCGAGCTTGCGAGAATCTTCGAGCCATTCTATACCACAAAACGGCAAGGCACAGGGCTTGGGCTCGCCATTGTTCGGCGGATTATTGAAGATCACGATTGGAAGATCTCCGTCAAGAGTGCTGTGGGAAAAGGGACACGAATCTCTATTGCGATTCCAACTAAATGACGTGGAAGGGTGATGGCACACATCCTCGTTGTTGATGACCACAAGAATACTTGCCTTACTTTGGGAATGATCCTCAGGAGTGAAGGGCACGAAGTGGAGGTGGCAGGGGCGGGCCGGGATGCACTTGAGATGCTGGCAGGTCAGCGGTTCGACATCGTGATTACGGATCTTCGGCTTGGTGATATCGACGGCACCGAAGTGTTAGCGCGAGCGCGGACACTGTGTCCTTCAACTGAGGTGATTGTGATCACGGCTTTTGGATCGATTACGTCCGCTGTCAAGGCAATGAAATTGGGTGCGTACGACTACATTACCAAGCCTTTGCAGCGTGAGAAGATTCTCGCGATGGTACGGACGCTCACTGAGCAGCATTCACTGCCGCAGGGCAAGCATCGGCAGAGCACGGGCCCGCGCGATATCGTACCTATTATCATCGGGCAAACCGCTGCTATGAAAGACATCTTGACGTTAGCTGAAGATGTGGCAAGAGCAGATGTCCCGGTGCTTATTTGTGGAGAGAGTGGTACCGGAAAAGAACTGGTGGCGCGATATATTCACTGCAAGAGCGCGCGGGTGGATAAACCGTTTGTGGCGATAAATTGCGGTGCTCTTCCAGAATCACTTCAGGAGAGCGAGTTCTTTGGGCACGTGAAGGGAGCATTTACGGGAGCCATTGAGAAAAAAAAAGGCCTCTTTGAGGAGGCTGATGGGGGGACGATTTTGCTCGACGAGATCGGAGAAATGAGCTTGCCGTCTCAAGTAAAGCTCCTGCGCGTCCTTCAGGATGGGGAAATGCGACCGGTGGGGAGCAACAAGCCGCAGCACGTGAACGTCAGGATTCTTGCGTCGACCAATCAATCTTTGCCTGCTCTCGTGAAGCGCGATAGGTTCCGGAAAGACCTCCTTTTTCGGATTGATGTCATACGCTTGGTCCTGCCACCATTACGAGAGCGCTTGGAGGACATTCCTGCTCTGGTCGACTTCTTCATCAGAAAGCACGCAGAGCGATTTCAGAGGCCGGGGACATCAATCTCTGCAAGTGCGTTGTGCATACTGCAAGAACACACCTGGCCCGGCAACATACGCGAGCTAGAGAATTGCATCAGGCGCGCTGTTCTCCTTTGCAAGCGTGACACCATTGATGCTTCGGACCTGGGGGTCGTCTTAGGGACGTACTCTGAGCGGGGAGAAGCAAAACTACTCGCAGAACAAGAACGAGAGTTGATACTAAGAACGCTTGAGAGAACGAACTGGAACCGGAAGCGTGCTGCTCTCGAACTTGGTATCGGTACAACGACGCTCTGGCGCAAGATCAAGAGATTCGGCCTGATGACAGGCGATCGCTAACATATGCGATGGTTCCGGCGGTCCTTAGGTTTCATCTTGGTGTGTTGCCAATCCTTAGCTGCTTCTGTGTCAAGCCGTCATGAACGGATGCAGGTTTCTGCTGCTCAGCCTTTCATTTTGAAATCGTGCATTTCATTCTGGAAGGATACACGATCTCTCCGCCTCGCACTTTAAGCCCCATCCTTCTTTTTCTCTCGAATTCTGCATGTCGCGCTTGCGTGTACGCGTGGCATCGCATGGTATGATTCTTGCACCACCCTGCGGATACGCAGCGAAGCCTTCGGAGTCTCAGTTCTTTAAGGAAACGCGGAGTCGCCAAGCACGAGGTATCGGAGCTCGCGAAGCTGTTTCGGGCTCGTTCCGGGTCACCTAGATTCTCGAACCTCAACGCCTGCAATTCTCATCATTCTCGTGATCCATTACTCACACACAATCCAATTCGAAAGGAGAGGGGCATATGCGCACAGTTAGGATACTTGTGCTTGCGATCAGTGTCGTTGGTTTCGTCCTTCCACTGAAGGCCCAGACAAGTCCCCCTGCTTGGGCGGACTATGAAAAGGTAACCTATGAACAGCAAGGGGAAAGCCTTTATGTCGCAATAACGTTCAAGGGTCTTGTGAGCAGCAAGGGCTTGTTGCATGCTGGTAATACATTCTTCAATGATTATGATGACAATAAGTCCACCGGACAACAGGGAAACGTAGGTTCAGAAACCAATTTGACGTTTTGTGACTGGGATGCCGATAGCATTTGGTGCATGCGGACGTACGGATTATGGAGCAACAAAATCGGCAACTTCGTGTTTCGTGCACAGAGTCCTGTCAGCGTTTCCGTCGATGGCAAAACGCTTTCCTTTAGGCATTCTTTAGTTGGGCTGGGCTTGGAAGATGTGTCCTACGATGTGAACGGGTACTACCTGCAGGGTTCGAACTGGTGGAACGATCCATGGAACCAAGGTGGCGCGTTGGACAGCGTGCAGTTGTACTCGTTCAATCCAAGCCTCGTTCCAGCACTGGACACGTCGCTCGTCGGAACAAGGAGTCAGCTCAAAATCCCTACCACTTACAGGGCCCGTGCCGTCAGCGAGAATATCGTAGGTGCACTGGATGATATTGTCAGGGTGGTTGAATCTGAGATCGGTACCATTAGTCCCGCGAAGCGCTACACGGTTACGTACAATCCGTTCTCCGACAATCCCGTGTTCATCTACGTGAGCGCACCGAACAACACGTTCACGACGTACATTCCGGGCACACAGTGGGTTGATACTCCGAATTGGTGGGCGATGCTTGAGGGAGCGGTCTATCAAACGATGGCGGAACGCAGCGCGGGATATCGCGAAATCTTCATGACTACTATGTCCACAGATATTCCGCTGCCTAATACTCCTGATAGCTGGTACTCGACACGCTACGACAGCACGCATGGCATGCTGTGGACAACGAACCACAAGGTTACATTCAAAGCTCTTCTTGGCCGCGCCTTCCACAATCTTGTCACGATCTACGTCGGTGAGAAGCTGACCCATGTGGCGGCGAGAGCTGCAGCAGTTGCAGCGCGGACGCAAGCATCTACCGCGTATGCCACGTTCTCCGGCCAGGCAAAGGATTTGGATCCGTGGATTATGACCGGTTTCTTACTGAATAAGGTAAGCAGCGATTTGAGCTGGACGAAGAAATTGTGGAACGCGTTCCCCGTCACATTCACACTCCCCACGGACACATCGAGTGGTGACAGCTTTGGACAGCTTGTGAAGCCATTCCTCAGAGACGGGGTGGGTGATGGGAGCCAACCGTATAGCACACGAAAGTATTGGTATCAAAACATCGCAAGCGTGCAAGCGGGAGCTATCGACGCTGCGACAGGCAAGAACATTTATGCTTCCTTGAAGGCGATTACGGAATATCCCACGGTTGACTCTGTTTATAACCGATCGAAGACAGTGTTCCAGGGTCTGATGACTTCAGTGGAGGAGACCGGGACCGGAGTCGCCACAGGCTTCCGTTTGGATCAGAACTATCCGAATCCATTCAACCCTTCGACGCGAATCGCTTTTACTATCCCCAGCCATGCTCTCACAACCGTCCGTGTGTTTGATATGCTTGGTCGGGCGGTGGCTGAGTTGCTGAATGCAGAGCTTGCTCCCGGCGGTTATGAAGTGAACTGGAACGCAGCCAGTTTGCCATCTGGAGTCTACTACTACCGCGTGCAATCTGGCAACCACACAGCGGTCGGGAAGGCTGTTCTCCTGAAGTGAGTAGTCGTGTTAGTACTTTCCTTGGGATGGATGAGGTCGGCCGTTCGATCTCCTCATCCATCTCAAGAGCTCTCTCATCGGTGCAGGGATAAAAAAGAATCGCTTGGTGAGAAGGATAGACTTCTTGAGATGCGAGATCGCCGTCCGGCTGCTCACAAGGGTGGCTGCCATCATTGCTTTCGCCGCTGGAGTTCAAGTGGCCGTTGTCGCGCAGTCTGTCGTGGACTCAACCGGCGATATTCGTGCCGGTGATCCGACATTTCTCGATCTCCTCCGAGTGCGCGTTCGTCAGGCGACGGACAAGGTCCAGATCGACTTCTATCCATCGGTGCCAATTCCGAGAGGAAATCAATCGGGAATCACGGCAACAACAGTGTTTGAGGTCTACATAGATACAGACGGAAACGCGACAACTGGGGCACCGCTTGATGACATCGGATACGATTACAAGCTGCGGGTTGATCTCTCAGCCTGGAATGGCAAGTCATGGATTGATGGTGAAGCGTCCTGGGGATTCGATGCGGCCGGCAACTGGACGGGGTCCAGTGGATTTTACCTTTCGGCGGCCGATCTTGTATCACAACGATTTCGATGGGAGTTTTCTCTGATCTCGCTGAAATGGTCGCAGATCAATTGGATTACCCGTATCTACTACAAAGATCACTGGACGGACGCGTTCCCGACGTCGGACACGCAAGCCTTGCCATCGATACCAGCCAGGTGGCGGATGTTGACTCGGTGGCGTCGGAGTTCATCCAGATCGTATACCCCAAAACGTTCCAATCGGTGCTTGATGCCTATGATGTGCTCCGAACCGTGGATATCGGCGGCGCGAATTGAGAGCACCCTCTGTGGCACGCAGTTCACGGACAAGCCTCTCCGGGTGATGTTCAATCCTTGGATGAACGGAGTGGCGTGTGCCGGCAATCCTGTGATGCTTGGATCGTGGAATTGGCGCGACGAACCCGCGTGGTTCATGTACTTCCACGAGCTTGGGCACAACTTCACGTTGGCTGCCGATCGGTTCCAGAAGCTCTATCCGGGGGGAGGTTATACGTCGATCGAAGGCGACGATTGGCACTTTGGGACGGACTTCGGGGAGGCATGGGCCACTATGGTGGGGCTCTATGCCGTCCGCGAAATGTACACACGTCCATCCGCGTATGGAATCCCTTCCGCTGCGACGCAGGGCCTCCAAGCGCTCTTTCAACAGACCTCGAGTGTCTACTCATCAGCGCTCAAGCAATACATGGTGATTCGAGATCACTCACACCTGTACCCGGATGTGGTGGATGGGATCTTCCTCGCTGTGGCGGATTCCTTTGGCTATGACACTATTCGGCGCTGGTTCACGATCTTGCGGCCTCCCGGCGCACCTTGGCCGCTTCTCGATCCGATCCGGCCGACGACTGACTATGATGGCGCCAAGATCAGATCGCTGACCATCACTGCGTGTGCATTTAGCGTGGCTGCAGGGACTGATCTGAGGTCGTGGTTCATCGACAGCCTGGATTTCCCGATTGATCTTCGATTGTATGATCAAATCCGGCCCGAAATTGAACGCATAATCAAAACAGCGACGGGCGTTGAGCGAGCAAACAAGGCACAGCCACAGAAGGTTTGGGCGATGGAAGGTTTTCCAAATCCGGTCCGATCACGAATGACCGTCGTCTTCGAACTCCCATTGCGATCCAATGTCCAGTTAACTGTTCACAACATTCTCGGTCAACTGCTGGACCGCGTCGACGCTGGGACCTTCAATCCTGGTACACATCAGTTGATGTACGACGTCACCGGCTTGTCCAACGGAGTCTACTTCATTTCCCTCATCAGCGCTGCCGGTGTTCGTACAAAGAAGTTATTCGTCTTGAAATAGATGAAAAAAAACAATTTCGAAAAGGATTAGGGGCAATGCAAGACCAACGATTCTCTCGCTTCGCTGTGTGCATGCTAGCGGCTCTGCTTTCGCTTCACCTTGCGTACGGCGGAAACTATGGAAAAATTGTTGGTAGGGTAACGGATAAAGAGACGCGCGAAGCACTGGTCGGCGCAAATATACTCATTCTTGGCACGAGCCTTGGTGCTACAACCGATTCTGATGGTCGCTACGTCATACTCAAGGTACCCCCAGGGTACATACAGCGTACGTGTGAGCTTCATAGGCTTCACGGCTCTCGAGGTTAAGGATGTGAAAGTGGTACAAGATCTCACCACTGAGGTGAATGCCGAGTTGCCGGAGAGCATCGTAGAGTTCGGCAAAACCATTGAGATCGTCGCGGAGCAGCCGCTCATTCACAAGGAAGTCGCGGGGTCGACCGTGAACGTCTCGTCCGAGGAATTCAGAAACCGGCCCATCGAATCAATTCAATCTGTCATCAATACGTCGGCGGGTGTGGTTACGTTCCAGGGGCAGACCTTCATTCGCGGGAGCCGGGCGACGGACATCGTCTATATCGTGGACGGCGTGCCGCTGACCAATCCGATCACCGGTTCGATGATGACAGACATCAGCAAGAATGCAGTGGAGGAGATCGTCTTGATGACGGGTGGATTCTCAGCGGAATACGGGAATGCGATGGGAGGGGTGGTCAACGTGTCCACGAAAGATGGTGGATCGGTTCTCTCCGGTTCACTCCGCTATAAGAGTGACAAACTATCTTCTGGCTCGCAGCTCTATCAGAACTTGAACATATGGGATGCAACAATCGGCGGACCAGTGTACGGGGGTGTGCGTTTCTTCTGGACTGGCTATCTGAATTCACGTGACATGAATGCACAGCGGAAAGTCCTGGCGCCGGACGGTACCAACCTGGGGAGTCACCCTCACGAAGGATATCAGGAGTACCGCACCACGGGGAAGCTCACGATTCCGGTCGCCACAGGTTTGAAACTCCGACTGAGCGCTTCTATGAACCGCACCCAGCAATTGCTCTACAACCTGTTCTGGCGGTTCGGATCAACGCCGGAGGTTTTAGATCGGCTCGGAGCACTCTGGCAAAAAACCACCTATGGATCGGTCGTTGTCGATCACGCAGTCAGTAATCGTATGTTCTACACTCTGAAGCTGGGATATTTGGACTGGCACTCCATAAGCGGTCAACGAGATCGAAGCGAATGGTCTGGCAATGCCGTCGGCGCAAGTTCTTCATGGTGGAAGGACTTCAGCTTCCGTACTCCGTTTCTCGATCATAACTACCGAATTCCCGGCGATCCGAAAGTATATTCGAAATGGCGACTGAAGGACAGCAAAGGTGTGGAAGATATCTATGCCACCCGCACCGCCGATTCGGTTTCCGTAAACAACCCGTATGGTGTGCCGGGAGGCATTCAAAACACCGTGGATGTTGACTATTTCCAGAACTTCGTCTGGTTTGGCGACATGGATTCGGTACCAGGAGAACAGAAATAGACAACTCTCAGTCCGTTTCGATATCACCGCTCAGCCGACCGTCGACCACGAACTGAAGGGCGGGTTCGAGGCGATCTGGCATAGAGTCAATCGGTTCAGTATCGGAGCGATGTCTGCTCTGAACGGCGTCGGCGTCACCTACCCAATCATTGATTTCTATGAAAAATCGCCGACGGACACTGCGCTGACAGTCACTGATGGTAGTGCGCTCGGAAATGGCTACACTCCGATGGAATTGGCGGCATACGCTACGTATCAACTGCGGCTCGAGGGAATGTACCTCAATTTTGGGCTGCGGTACGATTACTACAATGCCGAGACGGAATTCCGGGTCGACCCGCTCGAATCTGGAGAGTCGAATCCGTTCAAGCAAACGCGGCAGTCTTCTTGTACGCGTTCGCAGCTAAGTCCTCGCTTCGGCATCTCTTTCCCCGTCACCGATCGCACGGTGTTTCGCTCTAATTACGGGTGGTTTTTCCAGCGTCCACCGATGGACAGAATGTTTTCCTACTTGTGGGTTGATCTGAATCAGGCAGATGTGTATCAGGGGAATCCCAATATTGCAGCACAGAAAACGGTTGCGTACGAAGTTGGTCTTTCCAGCGTTTTGAGCGAGAACCTCGCACTTGAGATCACAGCGTTCCAGAAGAACATGTTTAATCTTGAGGGATACCGGTTGTTCCGCGCGCCGGATCTGGAGTGGTACTTTCTCGCGACGAATCAGGAGTACGGCGAGTGGTACGGCGTTGAGGTCACATTAAGGAAACGCTACAGTAACTGGATATCGGGAGCTTTGAGCTACACGTATTCGCGTGCTCGCGGCACGGCCTCTGATGTTTCTCAGATCTCACGCTACCCTCTCACCAGTGTGACCTATGCCAAGCAGCTTGGTTATGAACCACTCTATCCTCAAGAAACCATGCCCATGAACTTCGAGCGGGCTCACACAGCTAGCCTGGTGTTCGACTTCAACGTCCCGCACGGCGATGGACCCGAGGTTTTCGGCGTCAAGCTCCTATCCGGTTTCAACTTCAACCTTACGGGCACCATCCAGTCAGGGACTCCCTATACGCCAATGACGTCGTATTTTGAGAAGTTAACAACGGATCGCTTCAATTCGGCGACGTATCCGATGACCTACAATCTCGATGCTCGAATTAGCAAGAACTTTAGGTGGAAAGGAGTCGAACTGGGCGTTTTTGCCGAAGTCCTTAACCTCCTCAATCTTGAACTGCCTGTTGCTGTGTTTAGTGGGTCGGGCAACGCTGACGAGCCTCTGTACAGAGTGACGAAAGGCTCGATCTCTTCCGCTTCCTATCCATCCACACACCCACTCTACTCGGCTTGGGCGGACAAGAACGCCGATGGGGTGCTTGACCCTGACGAGCGCTTCGAAGCCTATAAGCGCCTCGAGGATGACATGCTAAAACTCAAACCGAACTACAATCTGCCGCGCAGAGCGTACTTTGGAGTTGAGGTTCGCTTTTAATCGATGATAACTAGCGGATACATGTAACACTGTGAGCAGAGAGACAACCATGCAATGGAAACAAATAATTCCGCTCATTTTCCTCGCTATGTTCGCGGTCATCGTTTCTGAAGGTCAGATCAAGGACGGGAAGAGGCGCGACCAACTCGCCAAGATCGCTAAGCGCGATCTTCGCTACATATACGGACGCTATGAGATCCCCATCACCAACGACGGCCGATTTGGCTGGGACCCAGAGTGTAACGTACCCGGAGGCGGACGTTGGCCTCGTGGCTCCAATGAAGGATATATCTTTGGCGCGGGAATCTGGATCGGAGCTCTCATCGACAGCGTGAAACAAGTAACGGTTGGGTACAATCCGACTAACATCCAAACCGAAATGGTACCTGGCGCCCCAGGGTCTGATCCCAACGATCCAAAAGAGATGGTATTCGTCAGCACCGATTACCCAAACTCGAAGCTTCCGCCGTGGCCCCGCGGGTATAACAACGAGGGGAATCCGATCACGATTTCGCAAATGGATTCTTGGAGTGTCTGCAACGATTTAGATGCCACGAAACAGTTCGAGTCTGGAAAGCCAATCGGTGTGTATCTGACGACAGAAACCTTCTCTTGGAACAGCAACTTCAGGGATGTCTGGGATATCGCGTTCATCCGGTACACCATCAAAAATGTAAATCCCGAGCACAAAAAGTGGACAAAAGCCTACATTGGTTTCGCGATGGATGCAGACATCGGCGATCCCACGAACGATTTAACAGGGTGCCTCCCAGACCTCAATCTTGGCTTTACCTACAGCTCGGCAAAGCTTACGAGTCTTGAAGAGCAGCTCGAGCATCCTCCTGGATACGTCGGTATCAAGTTCCTTGATGGCCCTGCGCGTGATCCGGTGACCGGTGCATCCAAGATGTCCACATTCGTGAAATGGGCAAGCGAGTTGAACCCGAATACCGACGAGAGCCGCTACGACCTGCTCGCAAAGGGTACCTACGATCCTACTGACAGTGAGCCGGCTGACAAGCGTATGTTGATCAGCTCCGGCCCGTTTGAACTCGCCTATGGGGATTCGGTGCAGTTTGTGGTTGCCATTGTGTTCGCTTGGCCGGAATGGTATTACGATTCCTCGGTCAAAGGGCAGCCTGACCATTACCCAGACTACCTGAAACTCGTCGCTGCCAATGCGCAGTGGATTTATGATAACAAGTACCGTTTTCCGCAGCCCCCTGATCTTCCACGCCTTACGCTCGTGCCAGACGACCAGAGAATGATCATTGTCTGGGATAAAACGAGCGAGAACACTAAGGAATTGAGCGTTGCGTTGCCGGGGCAGACAGACCCGTGCGATTTTGAAGGCTATCGACTTTGGAAAAGCATCTCCGGGGCAGAAGGTACATTTGAGCTACTCAAAGAGTGGGATGTCGTTGACTATGACGATCTCGGCAGACCAATTGGAAACAATAGTGGATTGGTACACTCATTGCTGGATAAGAACCTGACCAACGGTAAGACGTATTTCTACGCGCTAACGGCGTTTGACCGGGGGGAGTACCAGGCCCGGCATTACGGTGAGAAAGAGTACCAGGTTGTGGGGCCGCTGGAGACCGGGAAGATCTTCGGGATCAACTTGGTGGCAAGCAGTCCCAACGTACCGCCATCGAACTTCACAATCCCTGGTTTTTTGGACTACAAGATGATAGCAGGGGATTCGCTCAACGTCTCGTTCAAGGTCACACCCGAGTTTGTTATTCGGGACAGCGTGAAGAGTCGTACGTTCCAGCTTGCTTTCGAGAGTCCGCCGAGCATTCGAATCGATCTTTCCGAGTCGTACCTCGGGCCGGATATTTTCATAGTCGACGCTGTGACGAAGGACACAGTCTCAACCATCGTGAATTTTCCGATCGGCTATCCTGCATCGACGATCGAATCCGACATTGTCAACGGCTTGAAACTGTCGTTCACAGGACCCAACTTGCTACGCAATAGGATCGATACTGTGTACTTCACAAAGCCAAAACAGGGCGCGCAGGTTCTATCCGAATCAGACTTTTCGGCTGACTACTTTACTTTTCAGACCTCGGTTCCAAGAGTGGCGCCGCTTGGTTTTTTCTTCCAGCCTCACTTGTATCTTGTGCAATTTCTCGCATCCGATCAGGTCAATGTGTACGACGTTACGACAGGCCAGCAGTTGAACTTTGAGTTGAGAATGCTGGGGAAAGACTATGCCGTGGCAAGCTATGACCGAAAAGTGCTATCCGTCAGTCAATCCGGTGACACAACGTGGACGTGGGCGAATAGTCCTTCTGGATTCAAGCGCCGCCGATACAGCACAGCCACGGGATACAAGATCTATGTACCTGGTGCATTTGTCTCTATTCGGGACATCGGACACGAAATACAGACGGGGGATTCACTATTCATTAGGCTCTCCGGCGTGAGTGCTCCTCGGAATGGCGACGTTTTCCAGTTTCGCGTGGAGGGAAGTACGGTCAACTGCCAGACAGATCTCTCTGTTGTGAAGGTGGTCCCAAATCCATATCTTGTGCATGCGGCTTGGAATCTGGACAACGACTACCAGCGTGTTCAGTTTATTAACCTTCCCACCGAATGCACCATCCGCATCTTTACGATCGCAGGTGATCTGATCAAGACGATATACCATGGCGATCCATATTCGGGTGGATTCTCCAGCCAGACGCGCGGCACGGCGTACTGGAACCTGCAGACGGAGAACAATCAGAAGGTCTCAACCGGGGTGTACATCTATCATCTCTCATCCCCCTATGGCGAGACAGTCGGACGATTCGCCATTGTCCGTTAGGGGTGGCGAATCGATTCACATGTGTTGTTTGTTCCTTGCAGTTACGATGGGCGAATATGAGGACATCAATTATGCAAAGCGCGCGAATTCTTCTGTTGGGGCTTCTCTTAGCTCTGCCACTCAATGGTAATGCGCAGATCAAGAACAAGGCTGGCACATCCGGATTTCAGTTCCTCAAGATCGGCGTGGGGGCGCGTGAAACGGCACTTGGCGAATCCGCAACGGCAATTGCAGAAGGACCTGCCGCAATCTTTTGGAATGTTGCGGGGCTGGCGAAGACCAAAAATGTGAGTGCCTTGTTTTTCCACAATTCATGGATCGCTTCTATGACACACAGCTTCATGGCTATCAATGTCCCGGTTGGAGAAAACCACGCCGTCGGAGTTGCCCTGACGCTCCTCACCATGGATGATATGGAAGAGACAACCATCGAGAGCCCGCATGGAACGGGTCGCCGATTTGGCGCGGGTGATTTTGCGGTGTCTCTGAGTTACGCACAGCAGATCAGCGAGCGGTTTGGTGCCGGCCTGACGATCAAGTACGTGAACGAGCACATCTGGGATCTTGTGGCGGATGGCTGGGCTCTTGATGTCGCGCTGCAGTATCGGATCGAGAGGTTCTCGATAGGAATGGCGTTCAAAGACTTCGGAACAAACAAGCTGATCACGGGTAATCAACTCGAAAGCAATCAGAACATCTACGAGAATTGGGACACAGCCCCCGCGCTGATAAGCCTTGTTCCGAAGGAGATTCGGCTCCCAATGTCGTTCCACCTGGGAGCAGGCTACGAGGTGCTCGCGAGCGAGGATCATCGCGTGCTTGCAACGGGGAACATAGTCTATTTCAACGACATCGGCGAGACACAAAATGTGGGGGTAGAGTACACGCTTCTCGGTGCGTATTCACTCCGGGCCGGCTATCGGTTCAATCGGGACGCCTTTTCTCTCAGTGGTGGCATTGGCGTGAAAGCGGCCATTGGACCAACAACCCTCCAGCTGGATTTCGCCGCGCTCCAAATGAAGGACTTTGGCTATCGCACGCAGATTGATGCACTCATTTGTTTCTGACTATCTTTCTTCTAGCCTGAACATATGCTCAACGCGCTCGCTATTTCCGGAACGGAATACCCTTATAGGCCCTTCGAAGAACTTCTCAATGTCGCCGAAGAGCTCGGTGTGAAGAACCTCGAACTGTGGATCCCCCACAACTTCAAGTATGAAGATACTGGAAGTGTCGGGAAAGTGTTGGCAAGAAGAGGTTTGCAGGCGGTAGTCATCTCGACGTGGAGTCAACTCAATCTACGGGGGGATGTGGGTCCGCGACAGAATCTCATCATCCAGAGCATTCTGGCAGCAAAAGCCCTCGGTGCAAGACTCGTCAACACGTATTTTGGTGCCAACGCAGACCGTGGACCAGAGGAAGCCCTGCGGCATTGTCGGGAATGCATTCTCCCGTGTCTGGAAGTTGCTTCAAGAGAGGGGATTGTCATTACTCTGGAAAACGAGTTCGAGACTACGGGCACGGACTGGACTCGGCGCGCAGATTGGGTGCGTCAGCTCATGCAAAGTGTCCAAAGCCCCTATTTCCGTACAAACTACGACCCATGTAATTTCTACTTTGCGGGGGAGGAAGCGTTTCCTTATGCATATGAGGTACTGAAAGAGTACATTGCTTACATCCATCTGAAAGACGGGATGAAATTCAGATCCGAGGCCCACCCCCTGCCAGAGGATGGATTTCTCTGGAAAGATCACTCGGGAGATTACATCTGCTGCGGGATGGGAAAGGGTGCCATTAACTATGAGGGGTTGTTCAATGCACTTCGACGGGATGGCTATCATGGTTATTTTGGGCTTGAGCCTCACGTCCCTCCCGCACAACTGCCATCAGTATTCAGGCAGAGTCTAGAGTTCATCACGTCACACTTAGTCTGAATCACGAAGGAGAATCTCCATGAGAGCTGCAGTTGTTGAAGCGCCCCGCGTGCTGTCAATCACCGATGTGCCCGATCCCGTCTGCGGTCCTGACGAAGTCGTTCTCAAGGTGCGTCGATCCTCTATCTGCAATGCGACTGATGTGCACATCTGGGAAGGTACATTTCCCAAGGATGCGTGCCCGCCCTATCCCCACATTCTAGGGCACGAGTGCGGCGGCGAAATTGTCGAAATCGGAAAAGAGGTGCAAGGTTGGAGCATTGGCGATCGTGTGGGGTATTGGGTAAAGATGACAGGCGCGTTTGGCCAGTACAACGTTATCAAGGTCAACAAACTTGCGGCCGCGAAGCTTTCCAATGCTATTAGCGATGACGAGGCACCACTTATGGAATGTGTCGGCGGAACACTGCGCTGTACGTATGACAATGGCATGAAGATCGGGGATCGAGTTCTCGTTTTCGGTCAAGGACCAACCGGGCTGTTGTTGATGCAGGAGCAATACGTCGTTAAAGGTGTACAGATACAG